>JBGTIH010000022.1:0-17812 GCA_041745765.1 Pyrinomonadaceae bacterium
GGCATCGGCGTTTCGATCTTGCAGCACCGCGACGGTGTTTATGTCCAATCGGTAATTCCGAACACGCCCGCTGATAAAGCCGGAATCCGATACGGCGACCGTTTTCTCGAAGTCGAGGGCAAGGATGCCAAGGATTGGTCGAGCGCGGAAGTTTCCAAAAATGTGCGCGGCGAAAGGGGAACTCCGGTTAAGGTCAAGATCGAACGCGCCGGAAGCAAAGAGCCGGTTGATTTTACGATCGTGCGCGGCGGCGTTCCGCTGCCTTCGGTGCGCAATTATTTTATGCTCAATTCCGAAGCCGGCTACGTCGGTTTGACGGGCGGTTTTCAGGAAACGACTTCCGAAGAACTCAAACAGGCGATCGCCGATCTGAAAAAACAGGGAATGAAAAGTTTAGTCCTTGATCTGCGCGGAAATCCGGGCGGGCTTCTTCAGCAGGCAAGGGAAGTCGTCGGCGAATTCGTGCCGAAAGGTCAGACGGTCGTTTCGGTCAAGGGTCGCACGCAGTATTCGCGTTCGGAAGAACTCAAAACAATCGGCGGCGATCCCGAAAAATTTCCGGTCGTCGTGATGATTAACGGCGGCTCGGCTTCGGCTTCGGAAATCGTCGCCGGCGCGATGCAGGATTATGGGCGCGGAGTCGTCGTCGGCAGCGAGAGTTTCGGCAAAGGTCTGGTGCAGAGAGTTTTCCCGCTGCCTTACGGGACGGGAATTACCCTGACAACCGCCAGATATTACACGCCTTACGGTCGTTCGCTCCAGCGCGATTATTCGAGCGGTTCGATCTATGATTATTACACGCATAACGGCGAAGACGAAGATGGAAACGTCGAACCCGAGACGGACGTAAAGCCGAAACCGGCGGGAGTTCCGATAAAAACTGCGGGCGGCAGAATTTTTTACGGCGGACGCGGCATCGAACCCGATTTCAAAGCACCGCCGCTTGCCTTTACGCCTTTGCGGGCGCGGATTAATCAGGAAGCATTTTTCTTTGTTCGACAACTCGTTGCCGGACAAGTCAAAGGTTTTGAATCATTTAAGGTTGATAAACAAAATTATAAACAGACGGTTGCGCCGGGTGATTTTCAAATCAGCGATAATCTGCTCAACGCGTTTCGCGCCTTCGCTGCGCAGGATGAGAAAAGCGGACTCTCGGCGGCAAATATCAACAGTCAGGTTGATTATGCAAAGGCACGCATTCGTGAAGAAATTGCGACCGCCAATAATTCGAGCGAAGCCGGACAGCAGGTTTTGCTCGAAAACGATCCACAAGTTCTAAAAGCTATCGATGCGATTACAGAAGCCAGAAAACTTCTTGAACAGAATCTGACACGATTGTAATTTGTAAGATTAAATCGAAAAGGCTTTCGCTAGTTTATCTTGCGAAAGCCTTATTTATTTATTCTTAATCAATTTAACGGTCCTTCATTTTTTCTTCGATAACACCTTGCAGACGGACTTCCGGAAAGGCTTGTTAAAAATCGAATGCTTCGTCAATGTAAGAAGCTGTTTGAAAACTCATTAGTTCCGTTAGGAACGGTATATTTATAGTTTGGAGGAGATCAAATTTTAGCCGAGTTCCGTAGGAACGGCATATTTTTATGCCGTTCCTACGGAACTCGATTCGTATATTTGACGCGTTTTCTATAAATATCACGCTCCTACGGAGCTGATTTATGAGTTTTCAAACAGCTTCTGACAAAATCAATCAGCCGACGCGGAATAAACGCCATTCGCCTTGTGTTTCCGGGAATCATTTTTTGCCGTATTCGTGAACTTCAAGACCCGAACCGGCGACTAAATCTTTAACCGTGCGCGAGGCGAGAATTTTCCCGAATTCGGCTTCTTCGGCGATTTGTTTAGCGAGTCTGACGGCGAAACCGCTGAATTTAATTCTTAAAAGGAAATAAATATCAGCGTTAACAAAAAGCGGCAGATTTTTATAAAAATCTGCCGCTTTTTGCTTATTCTGATTTGATAATCGTCCGTTTAATAAAATCTAACGGTGTAAGAAACCTTGAAACCGCGTCCGGCTTCGGGCGTTAAATCTTTAATGAAATTGGAGTGATTGCGGTAAAGTTTGTCGGTCAGATTTTGCCCGCCGAAGGTGAAAACGTGCGCCGTTCGGTCAACGACAAAGCTGTATGAACCGTTGATATTAAAAAGCGAGTAGCCTTCGGTCGTCGTTTCGAGCGTAAAGATTTCATTGATCTTCTTTTTTGCAACTAAAATGACTTCGGGGCGCAAACTCAAGCCTTTATAGCGAATATCGAATCCGGCACGCAGACGAGCCGGAGCAATCCGCGGCAGAGGAATTTTCTCTTCCCGAAGTTTTGCATTAACGACATCACCGACGACAAACACGCCTAAATAATTGGTAAAATCAAATTCGAGCGTCGCGTCTGCGCCGTAAAATCGGCTGTCTTCCTGCACAAAACTCGCAACCGGCAAACCGTCTTCGACATCTACAAAACCGTCTCCGTCTTCATCTTGCGGCGCAAGATAAATGAAATCTTTGATGTTGTTGTAGAAAACACTTCCATTAAAGCGGACGCGATTAAAATTTTGGCGTAAGCTGACCTCGACTCCGTTTGAACGCTCTCGTTTCAAATCCTGATCGCCGATTTCAAATGTGACAGTTCCGATATGCGGACCGAAATTATACAATTCTTCGAGCGCGGGCGGACGATACGAACTAGTAAAATTCGCAACAAAAACGCCGCCTTCCCACACATTAAATTTTGCGCCGATTGAACCCGAAAAACCCGTAAAATCAAGCGGTGTCAATTCCGGATTGACCGGTCTGTAACGATTAGTTTCGACTCTTCCGCCGAATTGCAGACCGGCTCTTTCAAAATTGACTTCCTGCAAAGCGAAAACTGCGAAATTGTTCTGCCGGACTCTGCCTTCAACCAAGCTTTCCGCACCTTCAGTCAAAAAACTGCGGCGATATCCGTCAAAACCGAATCTGCCCGAAAGTTTCTGATAATTTGCCTGTTGGAAAAGCGCACGGTAAGAAAAAACATCGTTGTCAAAAGTCGTCGCAATTTCTTCCTCGCCGTCTTCCGCTTCGATTTCCTGATGCCGGTAATCGGTAAAATCTATCGTGAAATTTCCCTGGGTGATCGGAGAATTAAGGTTACGGAAACCGCCCGTAAAGCGAACATTATTGCGCCGCATTTTTATGTCAATTTCTTCATCGGGAAGCGGCGGCAATTCGTTTCTAAAAGCATTTTGCAAAGCATCGAGATTAAACTGACATTTGGGAGGTTCTTCGCCTTCTCTATGATGCCCGCCGCCGCAATCAATTCCGCCGTTGGCGATACTCAAAAGTTCGCCCGATTCAAACAAAGGCGCGTAGGGAATACCGTAGCGGCGGCGGTCTAAATTGACCGAACCGCGAATAAACGCTTTGTCGGTAAAATATCCGACGCTTCCCGAACCGCCGTAGGCGCGTGAACGCGAATTCGGAATCACGCCGAGCGGCGTGCGGTAATTTCCTTCGCGTATCGTATTCAAGTTGAGGTTGAAAAGAAAATTATTAACGCCCGCTTCGAGTCCGCCGGCAAGTGCGCCCTGCCGGTTGACGGTGCCGCCGAGACCCGTCAAATAACCGCGAAAACCTTCGTGCGCGACATTTTCATCGTTCGTTACGGCATTGACTACGCCGCCGAGGGCATTGCTGCCGTAGAGTAGAGTTGCCGGACCTTTGATAACTTCCAGTCTTTCGATATTCAAAGACGCGACCGGTTCGCCGTGATCGCCCGATGTCGAACCGACCGAACCGTTTCTGATTCCGTCCTGCAAAATAAGCACGCGGTCGCCTTCAAACCCGCGAATCGAAGGTCTGCCCGATCCGCCGCCGCCGAATGAGCGTTTGCTGACCGCCGCTTCATTTTCTAAAATTTCGCCGATTGAAGTATTGGCGTTTTCGGAAATCCGCGTTGCGCCGACCGAATTGACCGACGAAAACGATTCGAAAACCGATTCTTCCGATAAGGTCGCCGTGACGGTAACTTCGGCGCGGATAGCCGTTAAACTCTTCCGGAAATCGAGTGTTGAACTGCCGCCGGAAACTGTTACGTTCTGCGCTCTGTCGGAAAAACCTTCGAGATGCGTAATAATCGAATATGTTCCGTTCGGCAAATTTGTAAATTCATACACGCCGTTTTCGTTTGTTTCCGTCGTCCGGCGCAATGCCGGAATTTTCACCGAAACTCCTCTGAGCGGTTGATTGTTCACCTCGCTCGTAATTGTTCCGCTCAAAGTTCCCGTCTGAGCAAAAGTAAATGTCGAAGCAAATAAAAGAAATGCTCCCAAAAAAATCGTCTTATAAATGTTTTGCATAAAAAACCTCTGGCTTAGAATTGTTAATGATTTCTTCAAACTAATAAGGATAATTGATTATCAGCCGACATTTGAAGTCAGACGGATTTATTTTCAACAAACGGTCAACAAAGGCAAATAAGATGTATTTTTACCCTAATGAATGTTTTTCGCTTTCACCGCATTTTTTACAGCTTTGACATAAACGGCGGTTTAAGAGATGCGAAAGTGTAATTAAAATCGCGCCTGAGAAAACAAAAATCAGTTTTCCCGCAAAATTTTCCTCAAACAATTTGTCGGCAAAAAAGATAAAACTGATTCCGGCGGCAAATAAAAGAAGCGTACGCATTTTGCCGTGTTCGTTTAAATAAGCCGGAATCAAACTGAACAGAGCAATCAAAATCGAAATTCCGATCAAAACATATTCCGCAAACTCGTTTGCCAGAAATGACAAACCGATCACCGGCAAAATCGCTGTCAAAAACGGCAGCGTCAAACAATGCAGGGCGCAAATCCAGGAAAAAACCGCGCCGGCTTTGTCCCAGATATTTCTTAGTTTTAATGTCTGCAAAGATGTCATAAAGGTAAAATTCCTGAAAATCAACAATCGCGTAGTTTAACTCTTATCAGCGATTGATAAATTTATTTTTAATGAACAGTTGTTATTTCTCAACAAAGCGTCGAATTTTATCAACAGAGCGTTTTATATCAGTTTTTGAGCGATTTAATCTCGTCAGAGTTTTGTAAATTTTTGTAAATTTCGGAACATCTTCTCAGTTATATTGAAACCTTGTTGCTGCGAACTACGTCTAATGCGTTACAATCTAAGAACAATTCTTAAAAATCAGGAGATTCATAAATGTTATTAAAGAAATACTTTGCCGCCGTTTTTATTGCCGCGCTTTTAATGCCGATGACTGCCTTCGGACAAGCAACAGGAACGGCAAAAGATGCGGTTGCAAAAATCAGAGATGAAGGAATGAACCGCTCGCAAGCGATGAAGACGATGAATTATTTAACCGATGTCATCGGCGCGCGCTTAACCAATTCGCCTTCGCAAAAACGTTCCAATGTTTGGACAAAAGAGCAATTTGAAAAATGGGGTTTGCAAAACGCGGCGGTTGATCCGTGGGGCGAATTCGGTCGCGGTTGGGAACTCACGAAATTTTCGTCAACGGTCATCGCACCGGAATATATGCCGTTTCGCGCTTTTCCGAAAGCCTGGTCACCCGGCACGAACGGCGCGGTTACAGGTGATGTAATGCTCGTCAATGCGACAAACGACGAAGAACTCGCTAAATATAAAGGAAAATTAAAAAACGCGATTATTTTAGACAGTCCGCCGCGCAAAGTTAGCCCCGGATTTGAGCCGGTCGCAACGCGGCACAACGAAAATAATCTGACGGAAATGGAAAAAAGACCTCTTGCCGCTGCCGCTCCGCAAATGCGCCGCCCAACGGAAGAACAGATTGCCGCCGCTCAATTTCAAGCGCGTAAGTTTCAATTTATTATTGACGAAGGCGCGGCAATGTTAATTGATACGGATGCTACGGTTAATGCCGGAACAATCCGCGTTATGGGCGCGAGAATTCCGCAGCCGATGACTCCGGGAAGCGGTCCGAGCAACATTCGCGTTTATTCCAAAGACGCGCCCGCCACAGTTCCGCAAATGTCTGCCGAAGTTGAACAATACAATCGTTTGTATCGCCTCGTTCAGCAGAATGTTCCGGTTAAAATGACGGTCGAACTCGGCGTAAAATTTTACGAAGACGATCTGCAGGGCTACAACACGATTGCCGAAATTCCCGGCACGGATTTGAAAGATGAAGTCGTTATGATCGGCGCGCATCTCGATTCGTGGCATTCGGGAACGGGCGCGACCGACAACGGGGCAGGCACGACCGTCGTGATGGAAGCGATGAGAATTTTGCAGTCTTCGGGTTTGAAACCGCGCCGCACAATTCGCGTCGCGCTCTGGACGGGCGAAGAACAAGGCTTGCTCGGTTCACGCGGTTATGTCGCTAAAAACTTTGCCGAAAGACAAGGCACGGGACCAAACTCAACGATTGTCAGAAAATCGGCTTACGATAAATTCGCCGCTTATTACAATCTGGACAACGGCACGGGACAAATTCGCGGAATCTACGCTCAGGGCAATGAAAATGCGCGTCCGATTTTCAAAGAATGGCTTGAGCCTTTCAAAGATTTCAATGCGATAACCACGACGATTGCCGACACGGGCGGAACAGACCATCTGGCATTTGATGCCGTCGGGCTTCCGGGTTTTCAATTTATTCAGGATCCGATTGAGTATTTTCCGCGCACCTGGCACACAACGCAGGACGTTTCCGACCGCATTCTTGAAGAAGACCTGAAGCGTTCCGCCGTAATTATGGCGACTTTCGCTTACAATTCGGCGATGACAAATGAAAAACTTCCGAGAAAAAATGATTCGACCGCGTTTTTCTCATCGCTTTTTTCAAAAGGCAGCTTTTTCTACGAAATGGAAGAAATCGCCTTTATGAATTCCGGTTTGGATTTCTCGATCTGCGGGCATCCGGTTGAAGAAGATGAAATTCCGCAAGGATTTCCGGCAGTTTTCGCTGTCAATCCGAATTCACATCACGGACATTCGCACGCCGAATAATTTTAATAAATCATCAAAAGAAAAGAGGTTGAAGAAAATTCTTCGACCTCTTTTTTGTTGGTTTGCCGAAACAAACTTTTCATAAATCCAAAACAACAGTTTGTGAAATTACAACAGAAAATCTCCCTCGTTTATGATTTAATCAAACCCGTTAAATCCTTAAAACTTTGGGAAACTTTATAGAGCGATGCGGACGAAAAATTGACAACTTTTCATCCATTCGCTCTCTTTTTTTTGTCCGTTCATCAAAGAAAAACTTCTTTCAACCTTTCATAAAGGCGAATCGCCCATTCAAAATCGTTTAACGGCAATTCATAAAAAATGCGTTCCGCTTATTTTCACTTTAAATAATACTTACCAATTCAAACTGATCGAAAAAACTTGAGGGAAAACTTATTTGCTGAACTAACAAAAAATTACAACTCTTGAGTTAAACATCGAAGCGGACGAGAGTTTAGCAAGATGATTTCTGCGTCGAAACTACGTTTTCCGCAGTCGGCGCAATAATTTTTTTTCGGCGGCTCATTACTTCAATTAATGTTTACGTGTTGAAATTTTTCGGTTATTGAAAAAATTTAATGAAAATTATTTTAAAATTTATGAAAACATACTTTATTTTTATACTTAGTTTATCGCTTTTTTCAAATGTCTTCGGAGCATCTTCGGCAACTCTTTCGGGTCGTATTACCGATAGAAATCAGGCACTCGTGGCGGGCGCGAAAATCGAGTTGATAAATGCGGCGACAAATGCCCGATTTACCTCCGTTTCTAACAGCGAAGGATTTTATATTTTGCCGGAATTACCGCCCGCCGTGTATCGTGTCGAAGTCAGCAAACAAGGTTTTCAGACCTTTGCGCGTGAATCTTTAACGCTCAATGTCGGCTCAAACACGACGCTGAATTTCATACTTTCAGTCGGCAGTGTTCAGGAAACTGTTACGGTAGAAGCTGATTCGGGAGAATTGGTTGAACGTGATTCGGCGGCGGTCGGCACGCTTGTTACGCGCCAATTTATTGAAGCCTGTGCATAATTCATAATCTTACTCTCAAGCGGGCATTTTCAATCAGTTCTTTGATAATCGCCGGATTCTTTCCGGCTTTAAAATTATTGAGCCAACAAACTTGATAAGTCCAGATGCTTGCTAGAATAAAAGCTCCGTTTTTATCTTTGCCTTTGACACGGCATTTTTTCAAACCGAAGGCTTGAATGATTCTTTGAAACAGCAGCTCAACGGTTTCTTTGCGATAATCATACAAATCGTTTTTCCACGACCTTCGCTTTTCGGGCAGTTGCTTTGGAGTCAACACATAACCGCCGGCTTTTTGATATTCACCGACAAAATCGGAGTTCCCGAAAGTGTCATCGCCGACAATGACATCGGTTACTTGAAGGCGTTCTTTTTCAAGCCCGCAAATAGCTGTTTTGGCTTCGTTCGGAGAATTTTCACGCCACGCTCCGAAGATCGGAACGGGCGACGGGAAAACCAATGTTTGCAGCATTAAACGGTAGCCTTGCACCCATCCTCGATAATTCGATTTTGACCAACTCGACTCTTTATCCACATTTCTCAAACCAGCGGGAATAACATCTTTTTGGCGGTCTTTTTTGTGCCAAAGCGGTCCGTCCGCCTCATACATCCGACCATCAATAGCACTAACTCGGCTGGTGGTTTCGGTAGTCGGAACTTCCGCCAAAATCCGTGTTCCAACCAAAGAAATTTGTTCTTCGGCAGACGGGACCAGAGCTTTAAGTCGTCGCATAATCTGCGTCCGATGCGGGACTCGCGGAAACTCGAGAGCCTCGAAGAGCCGTTTGTCTTTTTCCAAAAAACGATGTAACGCCGAGTCGGAAAATGTTTTAGTAACCACCGCGACGACTGCCAAAAGCAGAAAAGATAACTCGGAAAAGTCAGTTTTTCTACCGCGTTTAACGACTTTTTTCGGTGGTTGATAGAAAAGTTTAACGTCTTCGATTAAACTAAGCAGAGCATCAGAAGAAACGGAACAATTTACACAATTCATATTCCGATTTTAATCGTTTTGATAAATGATTAACTTCTGATGCTATTAATCTATTGATTTCAAAGAACTTAATTATGCACAGGCTTCACTTAACTTAAAACATAAAAACTACTGAAATAATTGATAATCGAAAATGAATAATTGATAAATTTTACTCTTTACTGATAATTCTTTATCAATTATTTCAGTAGTTTTGTTTGCATTTATATAGGAAAACCCTGAATCTGTGTCTTTCTTTCCTACATTTTTATTTGCCGCTTTTGTCTTTAATTTAATTATCTGTTTGCTTTCGTTACAGATTTATTTACTGGTTGTTTCTATCTTATAACCTTCCATTATTCCATCCTTTTTTTGTTAAATTCTTTATCTTTATTCATTTAACATTATTTTGATTAAAGAATTCTCGATGATTTCGCTTTTCCGATTCTTTTCTTTCTGTTGAGCTGATAAATTTTTCTGACTCTTATTTCCAAACTGTCCGCAGTCTTTATTTCTGCAGTCAAATTTGCCGGAACTTCAATGTTTTGCGGATCTGTCGGCGATATTGGAGTGTCATTTTTAAATACTTTGGCTTGTCCTTCATTCATTGTTTTATACCTCCCAATGATTTTTTGCTTGAAGAATCAAATACTTTTCTCCCGAATTAGAGTAATAATTGTTTCTTACATTGATTTATTATAAATTTTGCAAATGTCGTGCCAATAGTCTTTAAAGCACGGAAGATTGAAAATTTTTTATCGTAACATTTAATTTCATTGACAGCACAGGCGCGTTTCTAGTAGCCTCAAATTTATTGAAATCAACTTTGTAAAAGGAATTTTTTTTAATTTGAACAGCATAAAAAAAATCGAACTTCCGCCACAGGGTTTGAAAACTCTTTTCGGCGTTCAAGACCAAAACATTAAATACCTCGAAGCAATTCTCAATATCAATGTCGGCGCACGCGGCAACGAATTGATGATTGACGGCGAACCGCAAGACATCGAAACAGTTGAGAAAATTCTTCGGGATTTTGCCGAACTTTTTGACGAAGGAAAAACTTTTTCCGACAAAGAACTGCGCGATGCCTTCAAACAAATCGCCGAAGACCGCGCCTATTCGCTGCGCGATTATTTTACTAATTCGCGCTTTAATCCGTCGGGCAAAAAACAGGTCGCCGCCAAGAGCGCCAATCAGCGCAAATATATCGAAGCGATTCAGTCAAAAGATTTGACTTTCGGCATCGGTCCCGCCGGAACCGGGAAATCGTTTTTGGCGGTTGCTCTTGCCGTTCAAGCACTTTTTTCAAAACAGGTTGACCGCATTGTCCTAACGCGTCCAGCGGTCGAAGCGGGAGAAAAACTCGGATTTCTGCCCGGTGATCTTCAAGATAAAGTTGATCCTTACTTGCGTCCGCTGTACGATGCGCTGTTTGATTTAGTTGATACTGAAAGAGTTACGAAAATGCTCGAAAAGCGAATTATCGAAATCGCGCCGCTCGCCTTTATGCGCGGTCGGACAATCTCAAACGCTTTTATCATTCTCGACGAAGCGCAAAACACGACCGGCGAACAGATGAAAATGTTTCTGACGCGCATCGGGTTCGGCTCGAAAGTCGTCGTTACGGGCGATATTACGCAGGTTGATCTGCCGCGCGGGCAACGCAGCGGTCTTAAGGAAGCCGAACGCGTTTTGCAGGGCATCGAAGAGATCGAATTCGTTTATTTCGATAAAAAAGATGTAGTGCGTCATCGCCTTGTGCAGCTAATCGTCGAGGCTTATGAGGAAGAAACGAAAGAAAATTCGCCGCCGGAATGAAATTAAACAAACTTGAAAAAATTCAATTTATCTATGATTTTGGGGGTTCATTATTTTGCGCCTTGATTTTGGGTTCGGTTTGTTCTTTCCTTATAAATCCGTCGAGCGATGACCGGTTTTCTTATTCAAATTGGGATACTATTTCTACCGCTTATTTTTTGTCTGGTTTTTACTTATTTCTTTTGGAAAAGTAATTTTTTAAGCAGATTCAGATTAAATTATCTCTGGATATTTATTAACTCGACGAATGTTTTTGTAAATTTGTTTCTTACTTTTATCATTAAAGAGCTGATAAATAACAGACTTTTTACGGAAAAATCAATATTTATTTCTCTTGATATTTTGTTGATTTTTCTTGGTATTTCAATCCTCTTATCAACATTTTTCGCGTCTTTCTTTTGGTATTGCGGTTTTATTCACCGCTTCGTATTCGAAAACAGAAATAATACGATTGTTTTTAATCTTAATTCCTAAATAGTCAAATCAATGACCGAAGTTATCAATCATCAGCGAAAAATAAAACTTGATTGGCGGATTTTTCAGGAATTTGCCGAAAAAATTCTTCAAACCATTGCAGAAACTGAAAACAAATCGACGACAATTGCCTTTGTTTCCGACCGGAAAATGAAAGAATTGAATAAACAATTTCGCGGTAAAAATTTGACGACCGATGTTCTCTCGTTTCCTTTTGAAGCCGATGAATTTGACCTCGAACAAAATTATCTGGGAGATATTGTCATTTCTCTCGAACAGGCGAACAAACAGGCGAACGAAAACAATTTAGAACTCGAAACGGAAATAAAGCAACTGATTCTTCACGGCGTTCTGCACCTTTGCGGTTACGATCACGAAACCGACGGTGGCGAGATGAATAGTTTGGAGTTGCAATATCGTGATAAACTTAAAATTTCGTAAATCATTAGTTGTTAGTTGTTTTTTTGACTTGGGACAAAGGACAACTGATAAATGACTTTAATCTATGACCAAAAAAACGCCCAAAACCGCCGAACCGTGCGTAATGGTAATTTTCGGTGCGACCGGAGATTTGACTAAACGCAAACTTTTCCCTGCGCTTTATAATCTCGCTAAACAAGGTTTTTTGCCTGAAAATTTTGCGATTGTCGGAGTAGGGCGGCAGGAACTCGAAGCGGATGATTTTCGCACAAAAATCATCGCCGATTTGAAAGAGTTTGTCGAAAAAACTCCCGATAAAAAGTTGATTAAATGGTTTGAAGAAAGAACTTATTATACAGGCGGCGATTTTGATGATGATAAAAAACTTTTTTCCGATATAAAAAATTTACTCGGCGAAGTTTGCGAAACGCACAAAATACCGGCAAATTTCTTTTATTATATGGCAATTCCGCCGACGCTTTTTGCCAATGTCGCGCAAAAAATCGTTAAAAACGGTTTGGGAAAAGAAGAAAATGACAATTGGCGCAGATTTATTTTTGAGAAACCTTTCGGAACTGATTTCGAATCGGCAAAAAAACTCAATAATGATTTATTGAAGATTCTCAGAGAACGCCAGATTTATCGGATTGATCATTATTTAGGCAAGGAAACGGTTCAAAATATTCTGGTTTTCCGGTTTGGCAATTCGATTTTCGAGCCGATTTGGAACAGAAATTTTGTTGACCACATTCAAATTACGGTTGCCGAAGACCTCGGAGTTGAATCACGCGGAAACTATTACGATCACGCCGGAGCTTTGCGCGATATGATCCCGAACCATATTTTCCAACTTGTAACTTTGACCGCGATGGAACCGCCCGTTTCGTTTGAAGCCGACGCGGTGCGGGATGAACAAGCAAAGATTCTAGCGGCAATTCAACCTTTTTCGCCCGAAGATGTGTTGCAAAAAGCCGTGCGCGGACAATACGATGCGGGAAAAATTGACGATAAGGAAGTAGCGGCATATCGAAGCGAAGAAAACGTCGCGCGCTCATCAAATACCGAAACTTTTGCGGCAATGCGCCTAATGATTGACAACTGGCGTTGGGCGGGCGTGCCATTTTATGTCCGCACCGGAAAGCGTCTGCCGGGAAAACATTCGGAAATTGTTGTTCAATTTAAGAAAGCCCCGTTCGTTTTGTTTCGTGATACATCGATTGAAAAACTGACGACAAACAGAATCGTTATACATATTCAACCGGACGAAGGAATTACATTGCATTTCGGCGCGAAATTGCCGGGACCGATCGTTCAGATGGGCGCGGTTGATATGGATTTTAATTATCTCGATCACTTCGGCGAAACCGTTTCGACCGGATATGAACGTCTTCTTTTCGATTGTATGATCGGCGATGCGACCCTGTTCCAACGCGCCGATATGGTCGAAGCCAGCTGGCAGATCGTTTCGCCGATTATGGACGTTTGGCAAGCAATTCCCGCTCGTGATTTTCCAAATTACGAAGCCGGAACCTGGGGACCGGCGGAAGCCGATTCGCTTATCAAAGAAGGCGGCGGAAAATGGATAAATAGTATAACCTGAACAAATTTGAAAGATAAATCTAGAATCCCGGCATTATGATATATTGAGGAGAAAATTTAAGTTTTTTTTCGTTTCTTTATATTTTTCTGTGTTTCGTGTTTTAATAAGTTTAATGAGTGAAAAAGTATTTGTTAGAGATGCGGCGGAATTAAGCCGATTTGCCGCCGAAAAATTTATCGAGATCGGCAATCGAGAAATTAAAGAAAACGGATGTTTTACGGTTGCTTTAGCGGGAGGTTCAACGCCGAAGGAACTTTATAAATTAATTGCTTCCGAAGAATTTAGCTCGCGAATTGATTGGGAAAAAGTGTTTTTCTTTTTCGGCGACGAGCGCGATGTTTCGCCGGCTTCGGATCAAAGCAATTTTAAGATGGCAAACGAACTTTTGTTTAAGCCTCTGGAAATTCAGCGCACGAATATATTTCGTTGGCAAACCGAGATTATCAATGTCGTTGAGGTTGCGGAACAATATGAAAAAACTCTTAGAAAGTTTTTTAAGCTGAATGCCGGTGAATTTCCCCGTTTTGATTTGATTTTACTGGGAATGGGCGAAGACGGACACACGGCTTCGATTTTTCCGCATACCAAAGCTTTGGATGAGCAGAAAAAACTTGCCGTCGCCAATCCTGTGAAAAAATTAAGCACTACTCGTTTAACTTTGACACTTCCGGTAATAAATAATGCTGAAAATATTATATTTTTAGTTATCGGCGAACATAAAGCAAAAATTTTACAAAAGATTTTGGAAACCGACCCTCAGCCGGAAAAATTCCCGTCACAAGCTGTAAATCCTTCAGACGGAAAATTAATCTGGCTGATTGATGAAGACGCGGGAGAATTCTTAAAGAAATAAAATTATAATTTATTTTTTTGATGCTCTTTTTTTTTATGTTTTTTGATGTTTGAAAAGTGTTTGTAGCCCTTTTTTAAACCGCCAACGACGGCGCAGCGCAAAGGTAAAAGCCGTATAGAGGCGGAACTCCAAACACTTTTTTTCATTTTTTATAATTATCAGAAACCCCGGAAAAACAGAGTATTTTATTTTTACCCGATCAGATTTTATGGAAATTGAATTATTTCTCTCCATCGCAATTTTGATATTGTTGGTGACTTTAGCAACAATTGATATGGCTTTTTCCCAATTAAGCGATGTCGGTTTGCGGCGGCTTTTATCTGATTATGAAGGAAGTAAAAAGGTTAAAACGATTGAATTCTTGCAAGAGATTCTGGAAAATCGTCCGCGTTTTCGTTTTGCAATTTCGGCGGCAATTCAAATTTTAATTATTGTTTTTGCCGTTCTTGTGACGATAATTACATATCATTTTTATAAAGCACAATTTGAACTTTTGAGCATTTCGCTTATTATTTGTTTATTTTTTTCAATCATTTTCCGTCAGTTCATTCCGCGACTTTTAACCCGCAACAATCCTGAAAACCAATTGATTCTTATGCTTCCGCTGATTCGCCCGTTTTACGGTTTGCTTTCAGCGGTCGCCGATCCGTTTAAGTTTTTTACAAAAGACGAATCCGAAGTTGAACCAACAGTCATTCCGACACCGCCGACCGAAGAAGAAAAAACGGATTATGCCGAAGATATTCAGGCTCTGATTGAAATGGGCGAGGCGGAAGGAATTTTGAATGAAAATGAGCGTGAATTGATAGAAACAATGATCGAATTTAACGAAACAAAAGCCGGCGAAATTATGACTCCGCGCACTGAAATTACAGCTTTGCCGCTTGATTCAACCGTTAAAGACGCACGTGATTTGATTATTGAAGAAAAATATTCGCGCCTACCCGTTTATAAAGACACAATTGACAGTATTGAAGGCTTAATTTATGTGCGCGATTTAATGAATGCTTGGGCGGATGGCAAAGAAGATCTTCCGATTAAATCATTTTTACGAATGGCTTATTTTGTGCCGGAAACCAAATCAGCTGCCGAACTTTTGAAAAACATGCAGTCGAATCACACACAGATTGCCATTGTCATTGACGAATACGGCGGAGTTGCCGGACTTCTGACGGTCGAAGATATTTTAGAAGAAATAGTCGGCGAAATCGAAGATGAAGACATTGAAGAAGAAAATATCGAAATTTTGGAAACTGCCGACGGTTATTTTGATGTAATGGGTTCGACCGAAATCGGGAAAATCGAGCGTCTTTTTGATCTGGAAATCGAAGACGACGATTTTACGACCATCGCCGGTCTGATCACGAGCGAAGCCGGATATATTCCGAAAATCGGAGAAAAACTTGACATTCGCGGACTTGAAGTTGAAATACTTATCGCCGATGAAAAGAAAATCTCTCTGGTTAGAATCAAAAAAATAATTCCCGAATTAAGCCCGGAAAATAATGAGTCGCAATAATCATTGGTTTGCTGCTTTTTTTATGATATAAATTAGGGCAAAGAATTTTCTTTTTTCAGCTGAATTCAAAATTGGAAAAATTATCAGTCCAGACATATTGTATGGTTTAATTTTTTCAGTTTTGGTTCAACTATTTAAAAATCCCGACAATCGCGTTCGGGTCATTTAAACTTTAGCTTTTACAGTAAGAATTTAAGGAGTAAAAAACAATGGCTATCAGACTTGGTGATACAGCACCTGATTTTACCGCCGATACGACCGGCGGACGGCTTGATTTTCATAACTGGTTGGGCGATAACTGGGGCGTTTTATTTTCGCATCCAAAGGATTATACGCCCGTTTGCACGACCGAACTCGGTATGGCGGCCAGTCTAAAGCCTGAGTTTGATAAACGAAATGTGAAGATCATCGGCCTCAGCGTCGACCCGCTCGATTCGCACATAGGGTGGGAAAAAGACATCGAAGAAACGCAGGGTACGGCCGTCAATTTCCCGATGATCGCCGACAGCGATCGAAAAGTATCGGACCTGTACGACATGATCCATCCCAATGCGAACGACACGCTCACTGTACGCTCGGTTTTCGTCATCGGCCCTGATAAGAAGGTCAAGCTGATGCTGACATACCCGGCAAGCACCGGACGCAACTTTGCGGAACTGCTTCGCGTAATCGATTCACTGCAGTTGACTGCGAACCACAGCGTCGCAACCCCCGTAAACTGGCAGGATGGCGATGACTGTATCATCGTTCCCTCATTGTCGAACGAGGACGCCAAGGCAAAGTTCCCTGCCGGTTGGGACGAGGTGAAACCTTATTTGAGGATCACTCCGCAGCCGAATAAGGTGTAGACGCGGCGTTCCTTCCCACGCAGGCTCTGCCCGTCTATTTGCGGTGAAGCTGTGCTTCACCGTTGGTCATCTCTGACCTGTGCGGCTGTGCCGCCGCCGATTGTTGGATCTTTAAACTTGCAGGAACTGCGGCAGAGCCGCGAGATCAATTTTCGCGTACGGAAAAGCGTAGCATTTCCGCAAATAGAGCGGCAAAGCCGCAGAAGGAAGTATCGATTCCGAATGAAATTAAATGCCCAGATAGGCGAGGACACTCACCAGATCGAGATCGTCGAGACGGACGGGAAAGTTACGGCCGCGATCGATGGCCACAGCTATGAGGTCGAGGCGTTGGAGCCTGAACCCAATGTATTTCTGCTAAAAAGCAAGGGCCGGGTGTTCGAGGCGTTCGTTTCGCCGCAACGTGACCCGGCGTTGCCGCTCCAGGTGCGTGTCGGCACGCACGAGTTCGAGATAGGGATATCGGACCCAAAGGACCTTCGAAGTGCCGCCGGTGTGGGTGAACAGGCCGATGGCGTTGTTGAGATCAAGACCGCCATGCCGGGCAAGGTCGTCCGCATTCTAAAAGCCGTGGGCGACACGGTCGAAAAAGGCGAGGGCGTCATCGTCGTAGAGGCAATGAAAATGCAGAACGAGATGAAGTCACCTAAGGACGGGGTGATAAAAGAGCTAAAGGCCGCCGAGGGCGATTCGGTAAAGGGCGGCCAGATCCTGGTGACTATCGAATAGTCGACCCGCTGGCTTGGTCCGGTGCCTTGGGCAATGCCAACAGATTGGCGAACAGCCTGTAAGCACCGCCGACACCCGCCGGCAATTGCCGGAAAAACGAATAACTATTGTATAGATACGTCCCCTTTCCGACCCGCGCGACCATCAATCCACCTTTATTCTCAGCCTCTCCTGCATCGTGCGACTCGAGCAGCGGCAGGTACCGGCTATCAAACGTATTGAAATTATAAAGATTGCGTTCCTGCACCCAGCCGTTGAAATCTTCGTTTGCGATCTTATTCGGAAAGTTGAAGATTGGGTGAGCCGGTTCGAGTATCGTCACCGCAGCGTTCTCATCAACCACCCGCGGGCCCATCGTGGCCGGGTAAGGCAGCATGTTTTGCTGTGCAAATCCGGGCCGTTGATACTGAACGATCAGGTTGCCGCCCGCGGTCACATAATCCAACAACCGCTGGTTGTTTGCTGCAAAGTCCGGCCGCGTTTCTGACGCGCGGATGCCGACCACGATCGTATCGTACCCCGATAGGTCTCCGGCTCCGAGCTCCTTCTCATCTATCATCGCGACCTCGATCCCCAT
>JBGTIH010000023.1:0-5248 GCA_041745765.1 Pyrinomonadaceae bacterium
TCTAAATTGCTCAAGCGTAAAAAGGACGTTAAAACGCCCTTTTGGTATTAAAACAGATCGTTCCGCGCCATAAATGGACGCGGCTAAAACGTGCGCGGACGCACGAAAGCCTGTTAAAACAGGCTGAAAGAATGAAAACCGTCTGGTATTCTACTCTTGATTCACATAATTTGTGGTAAATATGAAAGTTAAAATCTTGATTTTTTCGATAATCTTTTTTCTATTCACGATTGAAGCATCTGCTCAACCGGGCTGTCATGAATCTTTTAGCCCATTCAATGTTTGCCAATCTAATTTTGAATGGTACGATCATTTTTTCTATGGAGAAGTTGTTTCTTTTGAAGGCTTGAAAGATATATCCGTTAATTCTACATATACTCCTTGGATGGTGATTGTAGAGGTGAAAAAATCCTTTAAAGGTGAAGTGGCTCGAAAGGTCAAATTATATTTAAGTGCGAATTTGATTTGTGCAATTCCTAAAAAAGGCGAGAAATATCTGTTTTATGCCGTCGGTTCAGAATTGGATGGAGAAAAGGTTTATTTTTCCGAAAAGTTGAGCCGTCCGATGACCGACTATTCCAAAAAAGCGATCAAAGAAGTCTTTGCTGATATTCGCTCAATTTTAAGAAATGAAAAGAGAGATTATGTTGAAGGCGGCATTTACAATTTTTATGCGGAAAGAAAGGAAAAAGTCTTAAAAAGCGAAGATTTTGACCGTCAACAACTTTTTGTTTCATATACTGAACCAATTGCAAATGTGTTGATTGAGGCAATTAATGAAACCGATGGAAAAATTTATCGCACACAAAGTAAAGCTGATGGAACTTATAGAATTGACCGCATTCCGAATGGTAGATACCAAGTAAAATTGCATTTACCACCGGATAAAGAACGACAAACTTCACAAATATACGAAGCTAATGATAATAAATGTTCAAGAAGATGGATGTTTTCAGTTGTATCGAAGGCATCAAAATAAATGTTACAAAATCAACTACAAAAATTATGTCAGAAAGAATAGAAGTTTTTAAACAAATGCTCGAAAGCGATCCGACGAACGCGATGGTTTTGTTCGGTTTGGCAAAGGAATACGAAAAGCTCGGGCAGTCGGAAGAAGTCATCAAATTACTGGAAGATTACATCAATAAAGCCGACGACGAGGGAAATGCTTACGGAAGTCTGGCAAAGGCTTACGACGCTCTCGGAAACCGCGAGAAAGCGAAGGAAATTTATGCAAAAGGCATCGAAGTCTCGCTTGCGCACGGACATCCGACAATGGCGGGCGATTATCAGTTTAATCTCGATATGCTAAATGATGATTAGTAACCACGAATTTAAGATTTTTGCCGATTATCATCAGTTTTATCTCGAAGATAAAAATTCGCCGCACGAAACAGGAAGCATTTGGACACAAGAAACAGTTGAACGAATGCTGGCGACCGAAAAAGGATTGGTTGCGGTTGGAACGGCGCGAAATATGACTGTTCCCGTGACGATCGAAATTCACGAAAGTGAACCTATTTTAGAAACGGGAAATTTCAGCCGCGTTAATGAATGCAGTCTGGAATATTTGTTCAAACAAAATGACAATTGCGGGCTGTACGGATTATTTGCCTGATGCCGCGCGAATCGAAATTGAACCGCATATTTACCGCGTTAGAATTCTTTACGGAAATCTCGAAAGTATCAAGAAAAACGGTCTCGATGGTGATGATTTCTATATTTTACAGCTTTGGAAAGATTCGGAAATGCGCGAAATAATTACATTAAAACCCTGAAACACAAAATTATGAAAAACTTCTATGTTGTCTTTTGCGTCGTATTAATTTTAGTTACTTCTACTTTCGCGCAGCGCGAACTCGGTGTGCGTCCGACCGATACGGGCGGACCTTTGATGCCGGAGCAAGCGGCTTACGACGTGAAGCATTACGATATTTCGGCGCGTGTTTTTCCCGACAAAAAGGCGATTTCGGGCGAAACTATTATTACGGCAAATATCATTTCGCCGACCAATGTTTTTGTCGTTGATCTCGATACGCCTTACACGGTTTCTTTTGCCAGTTTGGTCGAAGGCACGGACGCGCCGAAATCTCTGAAATTCGAACGCCGCACTACGAAAATCTGGATCTGGTTTCCGATGACGAAACAGCCGGGCGAACAGGTAAAGGTCGCCGTCAGATACGCGGGCGTTCCAAGGATTGCGCCGCGTGCGCCGTGGATCGGCGGTTTTATGTGGGAAAAAACGGCGGACGGTTCGGATTGGATCGCGATTGCCTGTCAAAACGACGGCGCGGATCTCTGGTATCCGAGTAAAGATCATCCGTCGGACGAAGCCGATTCGGTTTCTCTGCACATTACCGTGCCGAATAATTTATATGTCGCGGCAAACGGAAAACTGCAAACGATCAATGAAAACGAAGAAGACACGCGCACGTTTTACTGGCTGATGTCTAATCCGATCAATAATTACAACATCTCCTTAAACATCGCGCCGTATAAAATCATCGAGCAGAATTATAAAAGCGTTGCGGGCGAAACTTTTCCGATAATTTTTTACGCTCTGCCGGAAAGCGCGGAAAAAGCCAAAGACATCGTCAGTCAAACCGTAAAATTTCTCGATTTTTACGAAAAATATCTCGGACCGTATCCGTATCGCACGGAAAAACTCGGCATCGCCGAAACGCCTCATTTGGGAATGGAACATTCGACGATTCTTGCTTACGGGAATAAATTTAAAAACAACGAACACGGTTTCGATTGGCTGCAGCTGCACGAACTCGGACACGAATGGTGGGGAAATCTCGTGACCGCGTCGGATTGGCGCGATTTCTGGCTGCACGAAGGTTTTCAATCTTTTATGGACACGTTTTATCTCGAAGAAATCAAGGGCAGGGAAGTTTATCTGAATGCGATGAAGCAGAGAGCGAAAGCGACGCGAAATATGCAGGCGGTCGCGCCGCGTGAATCGAAAATCGCTTATCAGGTTTATATGGCTGAACCCGATTTCTTAAAGAGCGACGGCGATATTTACGGCAAAGGCGCTGTCATTCTGCACACTCTGCGCTATCTGATGGGCGATGAAGCGTTTTTCCGCACGCTTCGCCGTCAGGCGTATCCGGCGAAAGAAATGGAAAAGATCACGACGGGTGCGCAAAATCGCTTTGCGACGACCGACGATTTCAAACAAATCGCCGAAGAAGAATCGAAAATGGATCTGGATTGGTTTTTTGAAGTTTATCTGCGTCAGCCGAAACTTCCGAAATTAGTTACTAAAACAAACGGCGACAAAATCGAAATAAGTTGGAACGTGCCGGATAATCTGCCGTTTCCGATGCCGGTCGAATTTGAAACAAACGGCAAAACGCAAAAGATCGAAATGAAAAACGGCAAAGCCGAAATAATTTGGGACGGGAAAACTATGCCCGTGTTTGATAAAAACGGCTGGATTTTGAAGGCGAATTAAATTTTTTAACTTGTTTGCTCACGAATTTGCGCGAATTTGCGCGAATTAAAGAAAGATAAAATAATTCTGTTGATTAGTGCAAATTCGTGGGCAAATATTTTTGCTTTAATCATCGAGATGAATTTTAGAAAAATTTTGCGAAATTGCTCACTTTTGCCATCTTTGATAAATTATAACTTACCTTTTTAATTTAATAATTTTTATTTATCACAGGAACTTATCAAAAATGGCAACAGCAACAAAGAAATCCGATACTGCAAAAACGAATAATAAAACGGCTACGGCTAAAAGAAAAGCGGCAAAACCGAATAATAACGAAGAAAAAACGGTGAAGACGGCGCAAGCCGACGGCGCCAGCGGCGTAAAAAAAGCGCAGCAAACCGCCGAATCGGCACAACCGGAAACACCTCCGAAAAAATCCGCAAAGAAATCGAGCGCGGCAAAATCGAGCGCGAAAAAGAGCGACAAATATCACGGTCTGGACGAAAAAACTTTGGTCGGAATTTATCGCACGATGTATCTGTCGCGGCGCATTGACGACAAGGAAATTCAGCTCAAAGGGCAGAATAAAATCTTTTTCCAGATTTCCGGCGCGGGACACGAAGCCGTTTTGACCGCCGCCGCGCTGGCGATGAAACCCGCTTATGATTGGTTTTTCCCGTATTACCGCGACCGCGCACTGATGCTCGGACTCGGGATGACGGCGCAGGAAATGCTCTATTCGGCGGTCGGCGCGGAAATTGATCCGAATTCGCACGGACGGCAGATGCCTTCGCATTGGGGACACAAGGATTTGAATGTTCCGTCGCAGTCGAGCTGCACGGGAACGCAGGCGCTCCACGCGGTCGGCGCGGCGGAAGCGGCGTATCGCGCGACGCTCGTCGAAAGTTTGCAGGACAAGATCGTCGGTTTTCAAAAAGATGAAGTCGTTTATATGTCGGTCGGCGACGGCACGACGAGCGAGGGCGAATGGTGGGAAGCTCTCAACACCGCTTGCAATCTGAAACTGCCCGTGATCTTTATGGTTGAAGACAACGGCTACGCCATTAGCACGCCGGTCGAAGTCGGCACGGCGGGCGGCGATATTTCAAAACTCGTTGCCGGTTTTCCGAATCTTTTAATTCAAAAATGCGACGGCACGGATCCGCTCGAAAGCTACGAAACACTTAAAAAAGCGGTCGAGTATTGCCGCGAGAGAAAAGGTCCGGCATTTGTTCACGCCAAGGTCGTGCGCCCGTATTCGCATTCGCTTTCCGATGATGAAAAACTCTATCGTCCCGAAGAAGAACGTCAAAAGGACGCGGAAATTGATCCGATCAAAACTTTTGCCGAATTTTTGATGACCGAAGGCATCGCTTCAACGGAAGATTTGGAAAAACTGCGCAAGGAAGTTGACGCAGAAGTCAATGAAGCCGCCGATATTGCCATTGTTACGCCGCAACCGCCGCCGGAATCGGCTTTGAGAAATGTCTTTTCGCCCGACGTTGATCCGACGAGCAAAGATTTCGATACCGAAGACGGCGCCGAGCTCTCCGGTAACGCGGGAACGATGGTCGATCTGATCAACCGCTGTCTGCACGAAGAAATGAAGCGCGACGAACGCATCGTGATCTTCGGCGAAGATGTCGCGGATGTTTCGCGTGAAGAATACCTCGAAACCGTCAAAGGTAAAGGCGGCGTTTTCAAAGTTACGGCGAATCTGCAGAGAGAATTCGGCTCGGCGCGTGTTTTTAATTCGCCGCTCGCGGAAGCCAATATCATCGGTCGCGCCGTCGGGATGGCGAT
>JBGTIH010000024.1:0-28384 GCA_041745765.1 Pyrinomonadaceae bacterium
CGGAAAGTGGAAGCGAAAGCTACTGTCGAATCCACAGTTTTATCTCAACCCTGAGAAAACAAAGCCGCCAGGTGTTTCAAGAATTAGTGTCAGTCATCAAAGGAAATCCGTTTGAAGTTTTTCAGACCTAATCAGTTACGATAAAAGTTTATTACCCAAAAGCCTTTTTGCTTCTTCAAGCGTTATGCATCCTTGAGAAGAAAGTAGTGAGTCCAAGTCACTAGCTTGTCTATTTTCTTGTGGACTTAATGAATTTAAAACTCTGGTTGTTTTTCCAATATTTTCTCTCTTAAATAGATTTCCATTGAAATAAACTTTTGACTTATCATCTAACTCTTCGTAATCTATAAAACCTACTTCTTCAGATTGTCTGAAAAGATCTGACATTTCTGCTTCTGATAATTGATGTATATCTGAAATATATTCTTTAAGCCTATTATCATTCATTGGAAAGTCAGATACATTATCGGATAACTCCAATGAAGCTTTTTGATAATTGTTCGGTTCACTTTCAGCAAAAATAGATGCAGTATGGGATAAAACTGTAGCAGTAGTAATACCTAAAATTGCAATAGAATCATTTGCTCCTGTATCTATTAAACTTGCTTCTTTTAATTTTTTTTTTATCGTTTCAATTTCTGTTTTTTTTATTCCAGAAGATTTAGCAATAGCATTTACCTTTTCACCATCTAAAATACTTTGTTCATTTGAAGCAGCAAGATTAGAAAGAAAGATTCCGCACTTTCCCGCAACCTCAATATCTTCAAATTCATGTGCATTGGTAACTTCTTGAAGTTTTTTTTTGTGATTAATTAGCCAAGCTCCGGTTGTTCTTTCTTGCATATGGAAATTGAGAAAACTTATTTAATTATGTTGATCTCCAAACTAATAATGAAAAAATTGGAGAAATGAATTTTCCATTTATTTATAGACCAATCTGAGTTAAAATTCAATTATTATGGGATTAGCGCAACCGAAAACTTATCCATACTCTTTTGAAGAATATCTCGAAGCCGAGCGCGAAGCAGTCGAGCGGAGCGAATTTATTGATGGCGAGATTTACGCGATGGCTGGCGAAAGCAGTCGGCACGGTGAGATTTCGATGAATCTGGCGGGGATTATTCAAAGCGGGCTTCGCGGAACAAATTGTCGCGGCAGAGTCAAAGACACAAAGGTCAAAAGCGGGATTTTGAAGAGTCGTTTCGGCAAGGGAATGGTTTCTTATCCAGATATACTGGTTATCTGCGGCGAGCCGGAATATCACGATAAATTTAAGGATATTGTTTTGAATCCGGCGGTGATTATCGAAGTTTTATCGGAAGGAACGGAAGAATTTGATCGCGGCGTGAAATTCGTGCGTTATCGGAACTTTAATGATTCTTTGACTGATTATATTCTCGTTTCTCAAGATGAACCGCGTATCGAACATTACATTCGGCAGAAAAACGGCGATTGGCTTTTGAAGGAATATTACGGTTTGGAAAAAAGTTTTCGCATTGATTCGATCAATTGTTCGCTGAATTTGTCTGAAATTTACGAACGCATTGAATTTGAAGAATAAAATTCAAAAATTCTTCGCGGAGAATTTCGGTTTCAAAATAAAAGACGGCGTGAGATTTTTAAAAATGATGTAATTATGATTTGCGGAAAAAACAGTGCCAGAATAATTCACATTTCCAAAAGTTATCAGACAAACAATCTCTGAGATTTATTACTCCAGACTAACTTCATCTTGCTTTGAATCAGCGGTTCGGATAAAATTACCGCATCTTTCAGAATAAAATAATGAACCAAAAACGCCGATTTTCTTTAGTTTTAATCAAACCTTCGCATTATGACGACGACGGTTATGTCATTCAATGGTTTCGGTCGGCGATTCCGGCAAATTCGCTGGCGTGTCTTTACGGACTTGCTCTCGAATGCCGCGAACAAAAAACTCTCGGCGAAAATGTCGCGCTCGAAATTCACGCTTTTGATGAAACGAATACGAATATCAAGATCGAAAAAATCGTTTCGCTCATAGAAAATGCCGACGACGGAATGGTGATGCTCGTCGGCGTGCAGTCGAATCAGTTTCCGCGTGCGCTCGATTTGGCGCGCTTCTTTCGCGCCAAAAATATCAAAACGGCAATCGGCGGTTTTCACGTTTCGGGAACGATGGCGATGTTAAAGACGCGCGACGCGCACGTTCAAGCGGCTTTGGATTTGGGCGTAACATTGTTCGCGGGCGAAGCGGAAGGCAGATTGGGACAGGTTTTGATTGATGCTTTCGAGAATAAACTGCCGGAAATCTACAATTTTATGGACGATTTGCCGAATATCGAAAATGTCGCCACGCCTCTTCTTCCGGCGGAAAGAGTTCATTTAACTGCCGGAGCGACGACGAGTTTCGATGCGGGTCGCGGCTGTCCTTTTTCGTGTTCATTTTGCACGATCATTAATGTTCAGGGGCGAAAATCGCGGCGGCGTTCGCCCGAAGACATCGAAAAACTCATTCGCGTAAATGTCGCGCAAGGTCTGCATTCATTCTTTATCACCGACGACAATTTTGCGCGAAACAAAGATTGGGAAATCATTTTAGACAAACTTATTTACTTACGTGAAACGGAAAAATTAAAGATCAGTTTTATCATTCAAGTTGATACGCTTTGTCATAAAATCCCGAATTTTATCGAAAAATCGAAACGCGCGGGCGTGAAAAGAGTTTTTATCGGCTTGGAAAATATCAATCCCGATTCGCTTTTAGGCGCGAGCAAACGGCAGAACAAGATTACCGATTACCGTGCGATGCTTCTAGCCTGGAAAAATGTCGGAATCGTCACGTATTGCGGTTATATTTTGGGTTTCCCGAACGATACGCAGGAATCTATTCTGCGCGACATCGAGATTATCAAAAAAGAATTGCCCGTTGATCTGCTGGAATTTTTCTATCTGACGCCCCTGCCGGGTTCGGCAGATCATAAAAAACTGCACGAAAGCGGCATTGCGATGGATGAGGATTTAAACAAATACGATCTCAATCACGCCGTCACCGCGCATCCGAAGATGTCTCGGACAAACTGGGAAGAAACCTACCAAAAGGCTTGGAAAACTTATTACACCGACGAGCATATCGAAACCGTTCTGCGCCGCGCCATCGCCACTGGAACTTCTCCCGGCAAGACGATGTTTTTTATCACGTGGTTTAAGGGCTGTATCGGGATTGAAGGAATTCATCCGCTCGAAGGCGGTTTTTTGCGCCGCAAGCACCGCAAATCGCGCCGTTCGGAAATGCCCCTCGAAAATCCGCTCGTTTTTTATCCGAAAACTTTGCTTGAAACCTTTTGGAAACAAGTCAAATGGATTTCGCTTTATCTTCGTCTGCGCCTGATCTACCGAAAGGTGCGCAACGATCCGAAAAAACTCGAATATATGGATTTGGCTCTCGAACCCGTAATGGAAAACGAAACCGAAACCCGCGAGCTTTTCCAATCGGAAGCGGCGCATAATTTTGTCGAAAAACTAAACCGCCTCGAGAAAGCGCGACACGGCGAAACGGTTTGAAAAAACTTTGCACAATTTTCATATTTGCTTTAGTCTATTGGTTATGAAAAATCAGTTAATTCAGATGACTTTTGAGGTTGATTTGGAAACGGGTGAAAAACTGGAACTGCCGAAAAATTTAATGGAAAATTTAGGCGCGGGAAAATGGCTTGTTACAATCCAGCCGAAAAATTTTCCGCAAATCAGAAATCACGCCGCTTTTTTAAACAGCTATACGGAAGAGGATGAAGGGCTTTATGACGACTATCCGAGCCGGTGATTTTTGGGTGGCTGATAGCTGTAATGCCGAACACACATCACATTACGGACATTATCCAAGAGTTTTGACATAAGATTTTGAAAAGTCGGGTTTAATTACTTAAACCGAATTATTAAACCCGTATATTTTCTGATGTCAAATTAGATATTGACTCACGATACAAAAATGACCTATAAATAATTCGGTATAACAAAACTAAAATTCATTTCAATATAAAGTTCGGTGTTTCTTTTCTAATTTTCACATTGTGCTTTAGGCAGAAAAGCAATGAAAAATAATCTTCAACTTCTATACTCAGTAATCTTTACTTTTACGCTACTATTTTCTTTTTTCTTTTTTTCTATTTCTTGTAAACAGATTGAAACTCAAAGCGTATGCACTTTAACGGCAGAACAAATGCCTGAAGTAAGGGGGTTCCGTTTAGGGATGACTTTACAGCAATTAGAAGAAAGATTCCCTGGGTATTGTATGGTAACAGATGATACTCTTAAAGATGAAGACCTTAAAATTTCTCTTAGGGTTTCAGATTATTCTTTAAATAGTAGTAATAAAAAAAATAGAAATTGTTCTG
Organism: Pyrinomonadaceae bacterium; assembly: GCA_041745765.1. GTDB lineage: Bacteria > Acidobacteriota > Blastocatellia > Pyrinomonadales > Pyrinomonadaceae > JAHCHG01. The sequence goes on from JBGTIH010000024.1 coordinate 4,374, forward strand.
AATTTAATTATCATTTTATTAACAAAAATCAATATCCTGATCTCAACGGAGTTAGTGGAGTCGAATTAAATTTTAATAAAAATTATTTATTCAAGTTTGAAGTTAGCTATGAACACACTTTAGATGACCAATTTAGGAGTGAATATCACGATAAAACTAGAACTGCTTTAGGTCTTGACCAATGGACAAACTGGAAATTATCTGAGAGCAAACGAGATCAATATGATAAAAAAAGCAAAACTCTCTTTAATGTTACAACTACTTCAAAAAAACTTGCTTGTAACAAATCAAGTGTTACTACTAAGATAGAAGAATATTCTAGTAACGTTCGGAAAACATATTTCCCTGCTTTAATATTAGAAGCCGACTTAAAAGCAGTAGAAGAAGAAAAAAAGGCAGTAGAGGAAGAAAAACAACGCAAGATATATCTAAAGGACAAAGAAAAATACAAAACTAATACAGAGACATTTAGACCTTGATACTTCAATCAATGAAGGGAGAAATTAACTAGCGGCGACACCTAACAAATCAGATATAAAAGAAACAGTCAATCATAAAGTTTAACCTCTCCGCCAATTCTGTTTGAATGTGGCGGGCTAATGAGGATATTCGAAGGACTCGCTTTTCAAGTTATTGCCCAAATACAAACCGACAAGGATTGTTGGCGACAGGTTAAAAACCTCTTTTTTCCCAGATTAGAAGGTTAAAAAGGATCAATTGACTGTCAAACAATAAGTAGGCTGCGATTGAACAAAAGCCCGTCTTTCATCCTACCAATGGACGTGAGCGAGCAGGCAGCGACTTTCATTTGGCGTTCTCCGTTAAACTTCGGCGGACTTGGTGGCGGTTTCGCCCCACGTCATCTCAGCCGTTAGCTCGCTCGTGATGCCCCGTAACAGATGTGATAAAATAATAGAGAAATCAAATTCCGGAGATTCCAAATGAATGACCTGTTAAAAAGAATTACCATCAATCCGAAACAATGTGGCGGGAGACCTTGTATTCGCGGGATGCGGATTCGTGTAATTGACGTGCTTGAGTTATTCGCGGCAGGACTCACGGCTGACGAAATTTTAGAGGAAATGCCCGATCTTGAACGCGAAGATTTGCAAGCGTCTTTGAGTTACGCGGCACATAATTTTGACCACCCGGTTTTAGTGGCTGCTTAACAATTGATCTGACCTAGAGAAGCAATTTCCTTATTTAACCGAAACACTCGAACAAATAATCAAACCGCTTCGAAAAATAAAATACAGCGAATCGGCTTAATTTTCTCCAAAACTAAACTTTTTTCGAAAACCGGGCGTATAAATTCTCAAACATCTTCCCAAACAGCAAAAGAAATTTACCGGGAATTTATATTTAAACAAATGAGAAGTAAAGCGTTAAAAAATTATTTTCAAAACAGAGTCGTCTTTATTTTGGCGGCTTTTGTCTTCTTTTCGGCAAGTGCGAATTTTGTAAACGCGCAGGCGAAAGACGAACTTTCCGCGAAAGACCGAATCAATGTTTTTGAAAAGGTCTGGGATTTGGTCAATGACCGATATTACGATCCGAAACTTAACGGTGTTAATTGGGCAAGCGTTAAGGTAAAATATCAGCCTTTGATCGAACGGGCGATGAGCGACGAAGATTTTTACAGCGTTCTCAAACAGATGACGGGCGAGATGAATGATGCGCACACACGTTTTTTAACGCCGCGTGAAGCGGTCGAATTTAAGAAACGCGAAGGCACGACCGTCGGCGTTTTGCTGGCAAATATCGAAGGAAAAACGGTTGTCGAACGTGTTTTGCCCGATTCCGAAGCCGACAGCGCAAAGATCAAAGCCGGAATGAGCGTTCGCACGATTGACGGAAAAACGGTTAAAGAAAAAATTGCCGAAGCCGAAAAAAATATCGTCAATTCTTCTTCGGATAGAGCGACCGAAGTTTTAATTTACCGCCGCCTTTTGAGCGGCGAACCGGGAACTTCCGTAAAAGTCGGCTTGACGGACGAAAAAGGGAAAGATTTTGAAGTAACCTTAACGCGCAAGGTCGTTTCGCAGGAATCGAAGGTGATTGCCGAAAAACTTGCGTCAAACATCGGTTATATTTCGGTCAGCAGTTTTCGTGCGCCTGTTTCGGAAAAATTCAAACAAGCCTTGATCGAACTGAAAGACACTTCCGGTTTGATCGTTGATCTGCGCTACAACGGCGGCGGAAACATCAGCGAAGTTTTGCGGATGGCGGGATTTCTTCTCGATGACGAATACCCGTTCGGCAAATACGTGCGGCGCGCAGGCGATAAAAAACAACAATTGAGAGATTTTTCCGCCGGAATAAAAGGCGAACAAATCTATTCCGCGCCGGTTGTCGTTTTGGTCAGCAAATATTCGGCAAGCGGTTCCGAGCTTTTTTCCAGCGGTTTGCAGGAAGCCGGGCGCGCTAATGTCATCGGCTCGCAAACCTGCGGCTGTCTGCTCGGAATTTCCCGTTTCTACAAAATGAAAGGCGGCGGCGAACTTCATATCAGCGACATCGGTTTCCTGTCGGCAAAGGGAAAAATCTACGAAAAAATCGGCGTTACGCCCGATAAAATCGTCGGATTACAACTGAGTGATTTGCGAAATAATGTTGATGTCGGTATAAATGAAGCAGAAAAAATGCTGTCAGCTTTTGCCGAAGCGAAATAAAAGGTTAAAGAGAAAAGAAATAATTAACCACAGATAGACACAGATTTACACAAATATAAAAATAATTTGTTAGTTTTGCCCGATTATTTAAAATCAACCAGTAAATCATCTGCTTTATTTGTGTTTATCTGTGGTTAATTTGGTTTTCTGATTTTTAAGTCCAAAGACTTAAGATAAACATTATGCCGAATAGACAAAACCGCCGCGATTTTCTTAAATTTCTTTTTTTAATTTCTATAATTTTTTTCTGTGGGCATAATCTGTCTGCACAATTAAGCGTAATAAAAGAAGAATATGATGTTTATGCAATTGTTTTAAAGGACATTCGTATACAAGACATAGAAAGAAACAAATCTCACTATTCATTCGTGATCTTAAATAATACATATAAACCGGAATATTTCAGCGAATATGAAAAAGGCAGATTCAAAAGTTTATCTGAAGACTTTGTGAAGAAAAATTCAACTTCAGCGAAATTAGAAAAACTGTTTCCGGTTAGTTACGAGTATGAATTAAACAGCCACTCCGAAATAGAAGATTTTCTAAAAATCGGCGGAAAAGAACTCGAAAAATTAAAAGCGGAAGCTAAACTTCGCAATATAGGAATTACTGACGGAAGTAATATCGTGTGGAAACATTTCTACACAAAATATCCGAATGCAAACGGTTATTATCAGTTTTCAAGAGTAGGTTTCACCACGAACAAAAGATTTGCTTTTGTTACTGTCGAAGGTACAGGCGCATATTGGAGCAGTACAAATGAATACATCTTGAAAAAAGTTAGAGAGAAATGGATAATTTATTTTTCAGGTGGCGGTTTTAAAGTAGCTTGAAGATAATTAAAAATTTTTCAAATCTTAAATAAAAAGTTAAATATTATGCCGAATAAACAAAACCGCCGCGATTTTCTTAAAATTCTCGGCGCAGGTTCTGTCGGGCTTGCGCTTTCAAATCAAAACATTTTTGCCCAAAAACGCAAAAAATCCTGCGTCATAATCGGCGCGGGTTTTGCCGGTTTGTCAGCCGCGTTTAAGCTGAAAAATGCAGGTTGGGACGTAACGCTTCTGGAAGCCCGTGATCGCATCGGCGGACGCGTTTTTTCTTATCGAATGCCGCAGAATAAAGATTTAATCTGCGAACTTGGCGCGGAATGGGTCGGCGAAAGCCACGAGCGGGTCAAGGCTCTCTGCAACGATTTCAAGATTCCTCTGCAAAAACATCAGTTTGAAGATTATCTATTGCAGGACGGCAGGGTTTCGCGCCCGGGCGCGTGGGGATTTTCCGAACAAGCGAAACAGGCATTTGAAAAAGCGAAAGCCGAATATGAAAAACTGACCACTTTGCAGGAGCGAAAACTCGACAATCTCGATTGGTGGACGTATCTCGAAAAGATCGGTTTTACGGAAGACGATCTGCGCCTGCGGGATTTGATGGACAGCACCGATTTCGGCGAATCGATCCGCCACGTTTCGGCGTATGCCGCAATGGCTGAATATGCCGAATCGAGTCCGAAAAACGAGATGGATTATAAAATGACGGGCGGAAATTCGCGTTTGACGGAAGAATTCGTCAAACGCATCGGTTTGGAAAATATAAAATTAAATACTCTGGTTGAAGAAGTCAGTCAAGTGAAAGGCATTGTCACGGTTAAAACCGCAACAGATTCTTATAAAACCGATGCCGTGATCTGCACCGTGCCGACAAACTCGCTTTTAAAGATAAAATTCAATCCGCCAATGCCCGCGGCGCAGCGCGAGGCGGCGGAGAAATTGATCTATTCGAGAATCTGTAAAAATTCCGTTTTATATGAAAATCGTTTTTGGAAGGACGAGAATTTTTCGATGGTTTCCGATATGACGTCGCATTTTTATTTTCACAGCACGCAGAATCAAAAAGGAGCAGAAGGCATTCTGACGGCGTATGCCGTCGGCGAAAAGGCTGACGTTTTATCTTCGCAATCGGAGACGCGGCGAATGCGGAAAATCACTAATGATCTGGTTGATTTCAATCAGGACGCGCCTAAACTTGCAAAAGGAATCGTTTCCTACGCGTGGCAGCGCGATAAATACACGGACGGAGCTTACGCGCTTTATCGCCCCGGACAATGGTTCGGAATCCGTCCCGTATTGCAGAAACCGCATTTGAAAGTTCTGTTTGCCGGAGAACACATCGCCGATTGGCAGGGCTTTATGGAAGGCGCAATCGAAACCGGCGAAGCGGCGGCGGAAAGTTTGATCAAATAAATTCCAAAACTTTTAATCTTTATCGAATTTCGAGCGCAGTTGGCTTGCCATCGCGCGCGTAACGAGCCAATCGGGAGCGGCATTGCCGACGACGGAAACGAAATAATTGAGCCAGCCGGAAACGGCGGTCGTTTTTCCGCTTTTGATCGCGCTGAGAGCCGTTTCGACGACTTGTTCCGGTGTTTCCAATCCTTTTTGTGCCATTTTATCTTTAACGCTCGCATCAATATTCGCCGTTTCAAAAAATCCGGTTTCGGTCGGACCCGGACACAGGTTCAGAACTTGAATATTATGCGGGCGGTTTTCTTCGGCAATCGCTTCGCTAAACGATGTGACAAAAGCTTTTGTCGCGGCATACGTTGCGAAATACGGAATCGGCTGAAAGCTCGCCGTCGAAGAAACGTTGATGATTACGCCTTCTTTTCGCTCGCGCATTTTTTCTAAATAACGATGCGACAGCGCGACCAGACTCATCACATTGAGCGTGATCATCCGCAGTTGATTTTCCAGATCGAGCCGCAGAAAATCGCCCATCGTACCGAATCCGGCGTTATTGATCAGCCAGTTTATTTCGAGTCCGTGTTTTTCGGTTTCGCTGAAAAGCCGCGTATCGGCTTGGAATTCGGTCAGATCAACGGCGACGTAATGCGCCATAATCTTGTGTGCGAGCATCAATTCGTCGCACAAAGCGGAGAGTTTATCTTCCGAACGCGCGACCAGCACGAGATTATGTTTTTCGCTAGCGAGCCGCCGCGCAAAGGCTTCACCGATGCCGCCCGACGCGCCCGTTATAAGTGTTGCTTTCATTTATCTTGCCTTCCCCTGAACTTATTGAAAATTTTACGGATAAAACCGCTGCCGCAATTATAACAAATGTTCCCAGAATTCGGATAAGTCCGGCGATTTTCGGTGTCGAATCAAGCAAACCGGTTTCGCTTAAAAGAAAATTCCAATCGTGAAACGCGCCTGCGCTTCCCGTATAGCCGCCGAGCAAAACGAGCTGCATAACGACCGCATCATTGGCATAAACGAAGACATTTAAAATGCTCTGACCAACCCAAAACAGGACAATCGCCGCCGAATAATATTTCTCATGCCAGACGAAATAACCGACAAAAACCGCCGGAACGATCACCTGAAAAAGCGAACCGCCGGCGATCATCATAAATTCGCCGAAAATTCTGAACAAAAGATGTCCGGTTTCGTGAATCGGCAGGTCAACCAGATCGAGAAAACTGCCATTCAAAGGCGCGTAAGCAATAGAAAGAAAATAGACGGACGCAAGAATTGCAAAGATAAGTTTCGGGTAGTTGATTTGCATATTTTGAAGATTTTGAAAAGCGGATTTTCGGTAGAAATCATCACGGCAAAACAGCCGCAACTTTTAACATTATACAATAAGCATCAAAACTTTTTGGAGAAAAATTTTGGTAATAAATTTAAAGAAATGTTGATTGAAAAGAATCTATGAATTGCCGTCTGCTTTAGCTGACGGCAATTCAAAAATCTTTTTTAGTTTTCTACCAGATTTTGCTTCAAAAAATTTTCTTTTGAAACGCTGTAGAAAACCAAATTCATTCCGTAATGAAATTTCTTTCCCTCAAATTTCATCCCGCATTTTTCCATAATGCGCCACGAACCCGTATTTTCCAGCGCAGCGACGGCGACGATTCTTTCGAGATTTGCTTTGTTAAAACCGTAATCGAGCCAGCCCCGTGCGGTTTCAAGCCCGATTCCTTTGCGCCAGAATTTTTTGATGAGTCCGTAGCCGACTTCTATTTCGCCGGAATCTTCGAGCGGCTGCAAACCCGACCAGCCGATCTCTTCGCCGTTTTCCTTCCAGATCATCATGGCAAAGCCGAAGCCGTATTTTTCCCACGTTTCCAGATAAAATTTCATTCGATCTTCGTTAAATTCGCGCGTTTTCGCCCGCTCGCCGCCCAGGTATTTATTTACAGCGTCGTCGGAGCGAAATTCGATAATGGTGCCGAGATCATCCGCCGTTATACGGCGATGCAGTAATCTTTCGGTTTCCAAAATAATCATTTTTTGTAATCGAATAATGAACTAGATCGCGTCCGTAAAATTCGTCCGTGTAATCGAACTTCATTCCGAGCCGTTTCATCACATTTTGCGAAGCCTGATTTTCCGGCTCGGCAACCGCGACGATTTTTTCCAGATTTAATTCGTTAAAACCGTATTCCAAAAACGCTCCGGCGGCTTCCGACGCAAAACCTTTTCCCCAAAATTCCCTGACGAGCGCGTAGCCGACCTCAGTTTCGCCCGTTTCCTTCAAATGCCACAAACCGCACCAGCCGATAAATTTATTCGAGGATTTTTCGATCACGGCGCAAAAACCGATTTTTTCTTTTTCCCAGCGGCTGGAGACGAGATTTATCCAATCCTTCGCCTCGCTTCGGTTCGTTTGCGGCGCACGGATAAAGCGCATTACATTTTCATCCGAACGCATCGCAAAAACTGCTTCGGTATCGGTTTCGTTCATCGGACGTAAATATAATCTTTCGGTTTCAAATTCCAGCGGCATTTTTGAAATATAACCGTGTTGACCGTTGTTAATAAAAGGATTTTTCAGATCGAATGAATAAGCAGACCGTCGCGCAGTTTCGGCTCGAACCACGTAGATTTCGGCGGCATCACCTGATTTTCGTCGGAAACCTGTAAAAGCTGTTCGACCGTCGTCGGAAACATCGAAAAAGCGATCTGCCATTTGCCGGAATCAACCAGTTTTTCGAGTTCCGTAGTGCCGCGAATGCCGCCGACAAAATCAATGCGTTTATCAATTCGCACGTCTTCGATGCCGAGAATCGGACGTAGAATAAAATTTTCAAGACGGCTTACATCCAGAGTTTCAATCACGCCCGGATCAACCAAATAATTAACATTAAATGTTAATTTGTGCCACTTTCCCTGCGTATAAACGCAGATTTCGCCCTGATTTTCGGGAGTCGGATTATCCGTTTCCGTAACATTAAAGCCGGATTCGGCAATTTTTTGCAAAAACTCTTCCGCGCTTAAGCCGTTAAAATCTTTGACAACGCGGTTGTAAGCCAGAATTTTTAATTGTTCGGCGGGAAAAAGCGCGGCAATAACGAAATTATATTCTTCTTCGCCCGTATGATTCGCGTTTTGCGCACGCATTGCGGCGCGAGCACGTGAACTGCTGGCAGCGCGATGATGCCCGTCGGCAATATAGATCGCCGGAATTTTTTCAAATGCCGAAACGAGCGAATCAGTCGCCGAGATTTTCCAGATCGTGTTGCGGATCGAATTTTTATTAACGTCTTCGGCTTCAAAATCGTAGAGCGGCGCGTTTTGCATCGCGTCTTCAACCAGCGTATTTATCTCGTCCGTGCCGCGATAACACAGAAAAATCAAGCCCGTCTGCGCTTCGAGTTCGACAATATGGCGCGTGCGGTCATTTTCTTTTTCGGGACGCGTTTTTTCGTGTTTTTTGATCAGATCATTGTCATATTCATCAATCGAACAGCACGCGACGACGCTCGTTTGAATTTGCTCGTCCATCTGCAATTGATAAATATAAAGACACGGCTCGGTTTCCGCTTGCAGAACGCCTTCGCTTTGAAGACGCTCGAAATTTTCTTTTGCTTTTTGATAAACTTCGTCCGAATAAGGATTTATATCGTCCGGCAAATCAATTTCCGAACGCGAAACGCGCAGAAAACTGTGCGGATTTTCGGCGGTAATGGCGCGGGCTTCTTCGCGGTTGAGAACGTCATACGGCACACTCGAAACTTGTTTGGCTTGCGCTTCCTGCGGACGCAAGGCGCGAAAAGACTTGATAATTGACACTGAAATTTTCTCCTGAAATTTTTGTATTTTACTAATAATCTGTGTTTAAACTCATTAGTTCCGTTAGGAACGATATATTTATAGCTTGGAGAAATCAAATTTTAGCCGAGTTCCGTAGGAACGGTATATTTTTATGCCGTTCCTACGGAACTCGGCTCGTATATTTGAGGCTTTTTCTATAAATATCACGCTCCTACGGAGCTGATTTCTGAGTCTTCAAAAAGCAACCCAAAAATTACTTGATTTAGTGTTTGTGAGATTCTTCTTTAAGTTTTTTTATCAAATCTTCCATAAATTTATCAAGCGCCATTTTCCAGGTTCCGTCTTCTTTAACCATCGGCATTGTAATAAATTCGGGCATTGTTTCGTCTTTGTATTCAATGGTTGCCGTGTCGCCGCTGATTTTTTCGTTGCGGACTTCGGGGATTTTCCTTGACTTGTTTTGGACCGCGCCGCCCATTAAAATTTCGTCAATTGTTTCACCCTTTTCTTTTGCCGATTCTTCGACAAATGCCAAACTCGATTTTGACAGAGATTTTTTCAAACCTTCGAGGTCTTTATTGACGGTTGCCATAATGTAGGTTTTGAAAGCATCGGTCGGGCTTGTCTGCGAATACGAATCTTTCGGATAGACGATTTCCGGTTTTATTTCGGTTTTCGTTGTTTCGTTTGCCGGTTGCGGCGCATTTGCCGAATCAGCATTAGCCGCCGGTTGTTCGCTCGAAGAACACGCCGCCGTCATCGCCAACGACGCAATCATAAATAATTTATAGATTTTCATAAAAATTTCTTTTTTACTGCATCTGCATTTTATCAAATGCAATCTTCCATTTTCCGTCTTCTTTGATAAACGGCACGGTGTCCCATTTTTTCTGCTCTTCATCTTCGACTTCGAGAGTTGCCGTATCGCCGTCAATTTTTTCATTTCTTATTGTCGGAGTTTTTTTCTTGGACATATCTTCGCCGTCGGAGATGATTTGATCAATGGTCGTATCTCCTTGTGTTGCAGCTTCTTCCAATCTTTCCAGAGAAGTTTTTGAAAGACATTTTTTGATTGTTTCATTGTCTTTCTTCTTTAAGGCTTCAAAGAATATGTTCATTGTCGCGGACGGACTATCCATTCCCGCCGGATCGGTTGAAGCGGCTGTATCGGCAGTTTTGGTTTCTTCGGCTTTATTGACGTTTGCCGTATTAGTATTTGTTTCAGCTTTTGTATTTGTATTTGCCTCTCGCGTCGCCGTGCATCCGGCAAAGGCAAAGGTAACAAGCGCGATGATTATTAAAGTAATTTTTTTCATAATTTTCTCTTAGGGGTTTATTTTGGAAAAAACTTTGACTAAAAAAAAACCGCAAAGCCAAAATCTAAAATCTAAAAATCGTTACGGAATTCTTCCCTGATTGATAACATCGTCAATTGATTGATTATTCTGCTGTTCGGTTTGCTGACGCAATTGATCGGCATAGCCTTGCTTGTCAATCTTCCAGATTCCGTCTTCTCTGACAAACGGTACGGTTTCATACGTTCCGAATGAATTTTCGACTTCGACTGTCGCTCTTTCGCCTTCGATATTTTCGTTTCTGAATTTCAAAGTCGTCTGCGCTTGATTAAAAAGCGTTTCGCGCATTACGATGTCGTCCATCGTCACATTTTGTTCTTTTGCCTGTTGGTCGTGCATTTTTAAGGTGGCATCGGACAAAAGCAGTTTCATCGTTGTCGTATCCTTTTTCTTAATGGCTTTGATATAAGCCCGCAGCGTATCAAGCGGTGTTGTCGGCGGCTGTTCCGCACCGCAACCGATAATTAACGCCGAAAGAAACAAAACCAGAATCAGATGATACGATTTCATCATTTTGAATAACTTCATATAAAAACCCTATAATTCTAAAAAAACGTATAAAGTATAACCTAATTAAAAGGAGTTTATAAACACGAAGTGACACGAAAAAAATTAAACACGCAAGAAATCGAAAAAAAACTGAAGGATTTAACCGATTGGGAAATTTCCGGCGTAAAGCTGAAAAAACGCTTTGAATTTCCAAATTTTGCCGAATCTCTCGAATTCGTCAACAAAGTCGGAGCAATCGCCGAAAAACGCGATCATCACCCGGACATATATTTTGGTTGGGGATATGCCGAATTTTTTATCACAACGCACGACACGGGCGGTTTGACGCATAATGATTTTGATCTGGCAAAAGAAATTGACGCGATCTAAGCGGGTTTATAAACAGACTTGATTTTCTTTTGCTTTTCAACCGGAGTTCAGGTTAGTGACGTTTTTTCGATTTTTCGGAAAATTTACTTTGGAAACAAGTTAAAAATCCGAAAATTGCCTAACCGAACAGTTGCCTTTAATACAGCGTAAATGTCTTTGTCTTCAACAACTTATCTATTTCTAAAAATTCTTAGTTAAAAAATGCCGGAAATGAACAAATCTCCGGCATTTTTTTTCGATTTATTCCTCAAATTCGTTCATTTTGTAACATTGTTTTCATTTGTATATTAACATTGTCTTAATTTTTCTTATATCCAATCTACGCTCTCACAAACTGCTTGACACTTGTTTATATGCAAAATAACATCAGCGCATATTCGACAATTCGAGTATAAATTTGATTTTTAAAAATGAAATTTAAAATTATTTTGTGCCGTAAGAAATTCGGTCAAAGGATAGGTGTTTTTCGTCGGCTGAATAATGTAAATGTTCATTATAAAAGAGTTAATTAGGAGAATTTATGAAAATGAACGATTTAAGAAAAATTTATCAAAAGAATTCAAAGCATTATTTTTTACTGCTTGCTTTCTTGTGCGGCAACTTTATTTTAGCAACATCTGTCTATGGGCAGGCAACCGGAAATCTGAGCGGAACAGTTAAAGATGCAAACGATGCTTTGATTCAGGGAGCAACCGTAACAGTTAAAAACACAGCGACAAACTTAACCCGAACCGCTGTAACAAATGATGAGGGTTTTTGGACAATAACGCTTTTACCTGTCGGAAATTACAGCATTACTTATCAAAAGGAAGGCTTTAAACAAGGTGTAAGTGAAAATATCGCAGTTGAAGCCTCGGTTATCCGATCGGTAACGGCAACTTTAGAAGTCGGCGGAGCCGATGTTATCGTTGCGGTTACGGATCAGCAATCGTTGATTCAATCCGAATCGGCGGCGGTTTCGCGCCAAATTTCCGGCGAGGAAATTACAAAAATTCCGACTTCGACGCGCTCTTTCACCGGACTTTTATCATCGGAAGCCGGAGTTTCTTCCGAGCTTTCGCCGGTCGGTGTCGCCGGAAACGGAAACATCTCGCCGTCGGTCAACGGCACGCGGACGACCTCGACATCGCTTTTCTTTAACGGAATTGACGCGACCAATATCACCAGCAGCGAAGGTTCGCTGACCGATAATATCTCGCCCGCGCTTGAAACTTTGCAGGAAGTTAAACTGCAAACAACGCTTTATGACGCTTCGACGGGCAGATCGGGTGGCGGAAATTTCCAGCTCGTTACCAAATCGGGCGGCAACCGCTTTACGGGTTCGGCATATTATTATCTGCAAAACAAGGCATTTAATTCAAACGAATTTTTTCTCGAAGAAAGCGGCAACGAAAAACCGCGAGCCGACCGCACCGAAACGGGTTTTACTATCGGCGGTCCCATTATTAAGGACAGATTTTTCTTCTTCGGCGGCTATCAATTTACCAAAGCAAACACGGGTTTAGTAACGACTGCGAGAACGCGCACCGTTTTGCCGCAAGCCTTAACCATTTTGGGCGACAACCGCTCAAGAGAAGCGATTGCGGCGGCTTTTAATCAGTTTAACGGTTGTGCAGGCGCAAACTGTCTGACGGCAAATGATATTTCCAATGTCGCATTTAATATCTTTAACTTGCGAAATCCGGTGACGGGCAATTTTATTCTGCCGAGTTTGGCAGGAATGAATGTCCGCAGTCTCGGAATTGTAGACCAGACCGGAATCGGAAATTTCCAATTCGGAAACTTTCCGAATGTCATCAGCCGGACTTTACAAAGGAACAATCCTTTAGTGGAGGTTATACAGGTCGAGCCTTCGCGCTTTAAGCAAAATCAATTTACGACGCGGCTTGACGGGCAATTATCGCAAAATAACACTTTGAGCGGCACTTTTTTCTATACGGATTTTCCGGGTTTCGATTCATTTCCCGATCCATCGAGTCTGGCATCGCCGTTCACGCTGCGGCGCAGTGACAAAAACCGCACACTTTCGATTTCCGACACAAATGTCTTCAGTTCAAATTTTATAAACGAAATTCGTTTCGGATATTTTTACCTGAATAACACGCGACGGCTCGATGATCCGTTTTTGACGGATGAATTTACAAATGATGCGGTTGGGGTTTTCAATCCGGCTTCGACTTTCGACAACAGCATCGCCACGCGCCGGCTCGGACATTACATCGGCAGAAACAATCTGGCGAATTTTTCCTTCGGCGGTCCGAACGATTCATTTAACAAACGCAAGCAGATTACTTACAGCATCGGCGATAACGTCAATTGGATTCGCGGCAATCACAATATCAAGTTCGGCGGCGAATACAAACGGCATCAATATGACACGAATTTGCCGGAAGAACAGGCGACCGAATTCGAAAAATTCGACTCATTTACACAGCTTTTGACTGGAAACGCAACCGAAGCCGACACGCAATACGGCGTAACGGAAAAAAGTTTTCGTTTTCAGGATTACGGATTCTATATAACGGACGATTGGAGAATCAACCGAAAATTGACCTTAAATCTCGGTCTGCGCTACGAACTGTTTATGTATCCGACCGAAAAAGACGGACGAATCGGAAATTTCGATCTCGAACCGTTTCTGCCGTGTTTTGCGCCGACGGGCGGTTCAAACGCGCTCTGCGATAATCCAGCCGGGAGTTTTATCATTCCGAATAATGTTAAGTTAACCGGAAATGCAGTCGTTGACGGCGCAATTAACGCTACACAGGTTGTTGATAACGGACACACGCTTAACGGGCAGGATTACAATAATTTCGCGCCGCGCATCGGTTTGGCGTATCAAGTTAATGAAAAAATGGTTTTTCGTGGCGGTTACGGTCTTTTTTACGACCGCCCTTCAGCGGCTTTTATCAACACGGTTTTCTCGAACTATCCGTTTCTAAGAGAAGTAGAAATCACCGTTCCGAACGGAAATGTTCCGATTGCAACCGCCTTTTCCGGTGTTCCGACCAACATTCCGCTTAATGAATGGCTGCCGTTTAGAATCGTGCGCGGATCGGGGGCAAATGGAGCGTATCAAATCCGAGATAACACGCCGGTTTTTGTTGATTCACGCGGAACTCCGCAGGGCGCGGGATGCGTTCTGGCAACGGGCGTGAATTGTATTCGCGGAAATATCGCCGAAACATTCGAGTTTCGCGCGATTGACCGAAATCTGAGAACGCCTTACGTTCATCAATGGAATGCGGGCGTGCAGTATGAATTATTTAAAGATTTATTGGTTGAAGCACGTTACGTCGGAACTGCCGGACGAAATCTTTTGCAGGTAACGGCACTCAATCAGGGATTTGACTTAAATGATCCGAACACGCCCGATCATATTTTTGAAAGATTTAATCAAGCTTATGTCGCAGCGGGTGCGCCGAACGGCGCGTTAAATGCCGGCACGACAGCCCGTGCGCGCGGAACCGGAAAAGCTTTCGGATTCTTAAATCCCGTAACCGGACAGATTGATTTGAATTTATCAAACGCCGGAGGAACGGTTATCAACTTCGAAGCGCGTGTTCCGATTCTCGGTTTCAATGTTCCCGAAGCCTTGCTCTTAAAGTCGAATGCTTATTCAAATTATCACGGAGCGCAATTCAGCTTAACTAAACGGCTTTCACAAGGTTTGCAGCTTAACGCCGCTTACACCTTCTCGAAATCAATTGATATTATGTCCAACGATCCGGGAAGCACGGCGGGCGGCGGAAAACCCGATGTTCCGAACATAGGCTTTATCGCTCAGGGCGATGCTACAAACACGGCGAACAATAAAGGGCTTTCGGATTTTGACCGGACGCACCGGTTCAGTACGAATTTCGTCTGGGAAATTCCGTCGGGCGGTTCAAACAGTCGCTTTTTGACGGGCTGGCAACTTTCAGGATTTTTTCAGGCACAATCAGGAACGCCGTTCACGGTTTTCTCCTCCGAGCCGGAAATTCAAAACGCGTCACAATTAACCAGTCTGGTGCGCGGTTCGGGCGGACTTTACCGTCCGGGATTCGGGCGACCGAATATCAACTGCTCGGCTGGCGATGCAATCGGAAACTACAGCACAAGCAATCTGAATGTCATCAATACTTCGTGTTTCAGTTCGCCGCTCGGCGGTTTCGGAAATCTCGGACGCAATACTTTCCGCGGACCTTCGCAAAACAGACTCGACTTGAGTTTTGTCAAGAATACGCGAATCAGCGAACGAATGAGTTTTGAAGTCGGCTTTGATTTATTTAATGTTTTCGACAGGATAAATCTTGCCAATCCGAACAGCGATTTGCAGGACGGAACTGATTTCGGCACGATTACAAACACGGTCGGCGGTCCGCGCGTCGGGCAATTCCGGGCTAAACTTCGATTCTAAAACTAAAAGAATCAAGAGAATTAAATCAAAAAACGAACTATCAAATTTTTCGATAGTTCGTTTTTTGTTTTTCTTCATTTTACAGATGATTTGCCGACAAGTCGCACTTTCGGTGCGGTTTCGATAGAATATATAAAAGGAAAAGTTGTTTTCCGTTTGCAGAGGAAAAAATCAATATGAATATAACTTTAACACCCGAACTCGAAGCTCTGATTAAGAAAAAGATCGAATCCGGCGATTATAATTCGGCATCGGAGGTCGTGCGCGACGCGCTCAAACTCTTGAAGGAACAAGACCAATTAAGAGAATTGCGCCGCGAAGAAATCCGGCGCGAAGTAATGAAAGGCGTTGAGCAAATGAAAAACGGCGAATACACAACCATTTCAAATAAAGAAGAAGCCGAACAGATGATTGAAAAAATCAAACGCGAAGGAAGACAAAGACTTGCCGAAAGAGAATAATTTACAAAACCAGGGTATATATACTCTTACCGCCGAAGCCGAAAACGATCTCAAAGAAATTTGGGTTTATATCACTGAAAATAATCGGTCTGCCGCAGATAAATTGATTGAAGGAATTTTTGGAAAATTTCAATTTCTGGCGGATAACAAAGAAATCGGCAAACGGCAAGATAATTTCATCATCGAAATGAGAATGTTTCCCTTCAAAAAATATCACATTTATTATTTTCCCAGTGACGAAGGCGTAGAAATTTATCGTGTTTTGCACGGTTCGCGCGACATCGAAGGCGAATTTGAAGATTATTTTGAAGGATTGAGCGAATAAAAATTTGAAGGATTTACCGAAAGCGAGTTTTTATGAAATTGCCTTGATTTTTTTGGGAGCGCGCCATAAATATATTTGCGAAGGAAAATCAATGAATCCGACGCTGAAAGACGGCGAAGTCGTTCTTGTTGACAGAGAAGCGGAAAAAATCGAAGTCGGCGACATTGTGGTGGCGAAACATCCCGTAGAACAAACGGGCGAAATCGTTAAAAGAGTGGAGAAAATCAACGAACGCGGGCATTATTTTCTTGTCGGCGACAATTTGGAAGACAGTAACGACAGCCGCACTTTCGGCGCGGTTGCGAGAGAATATATCAAGGGAAAAGTCGTTTCCCGTTTTGAGTAGTTTTATGATCGAAGAAAAAGTTTTAATCGAAAAATTTATCGCCGGTAAAAACGGTACGAGCCGCAAACGTGAGCGTATGAAAAAACCGGATTGGCTGAAAATTAAGATCGGCGATCCGACGAATCAGAATGCGGTTTTGAAGTTGATTGACGGTTTGAATCTGCATACCGTTTGTCAGGAAGCGCGCTGCCCGAACATCTTTGAATGTTGGACGGATAAAACCGCGACGTTTATGCTCGGCGGCGACACCTGCACGCGGCATTGCGGTTTTTGCGCGGTCAACAAAGGCAAACCGATGGACCTCGATCCGCTCGAACCGACGCACGTTGCCGAAGCGGTCGCGCATCTCGGACTCGCGCACGCCGTTATAACTTCGGTCAACCGCGACGATCTCGCGGACGGCGGTTCGATGCATTGGGCGGAAACGATTCTGAAAGTGCGTGAATTAAATCCAAACTGCAAAGTCGAAGTTTTGATTCCCGATTTTAACGGCGACGAAAATGCGCTGAATAACGTTTTAAATGCGCGTCCCGACGTTCTCAATCACAACACGGAAACAATTGCCAGACTTTACCGCCGAGTTCGTCCCGACGCGAAATACGCGCAAACGCTCGAATTATTGGAACGCGCCGCATATTTCCGCGATCATTCGTTCCCAACGATGAAAACAAAAAGCGGAATTATGGCAGGTCTTGGCGAAGAATTTGAAGAAGTTGTTGATTTAATGAAGGATTTGCGAAGCGTTTCCTGCGACATTATGACCATCGGGCAATACTTGCAGCCGTATGAAAAACGCCTACCCGTCGAACGCTACGTTACGCCCGAAGAATTCAATGAGTGGAAACGCATCGGTTTGGATCTGGGTTTCAAACACGTCGAATCTTCGCCCTTGACGCGCAGTTCGTATCACGCCCGGCAGCAAACCGAATCAGGCGAACAGAACGCCGCAAGCGGTTTGGTTTCGATCAGCGGATAAAATATTATTTTGTCGGCGTATTATCAACGGCATTGGAGTTAATAAATAGTTCGATGCTGTCTTTTTTAACCGATATTAGAGATTGCAAATGAAATAGTCGCAATGCGAAAAATTACATACATTTTAGTTCTGATACTTTTCACTTCTTGCAATTCCGCATCAAGTCAAGTCTTTATGACTGATAAAGACTTCGTTGAACACGACAGACAATATTCGCCCGATAAATCAATGTTCATTCTTAATTACAGTTTGGATACAGGAGCTTTCGGATTCGGGAACGGAGGCAACGCTGTTCTCAAAATCTCAGACACATCTAAAAATCTCAAACAGTTCAATCTTCCTGATAATTTAATAATGGTTAAATGGATTGATAACAAAACCATATCAGCCCGAATTGATATTATTCCCTTCATTCGGAGCGGTAAAAATATTGAAATCAAAGACACAGAAATTAACGGAGTAAAAATTAAAGTGTCGCCTTTTGATTACATCGAGGATGATTATCATTTAGATATTGAACATCGGGAAACATCACCTAATGGACAACTTGAACTTATTGCATACCGTTATTTGAAAGACAGGAATAATTTAAACTTTATTCACGTTTCGGTAATCAACAAAGGTGAAGCAATTCCAAAATACGGAAATTTTTTTATTGCGAGTATGCAATCAGACCGTATTTTGAATGGAACTTGGAGCAAAGATAATACTTTGTTATTTTATTCCAACAGTAATGACACGCAATACATACAATATTATTTTGTTCACGACAAACCAGATATTAAGTTTGAAGTAATAACTGACGATGCGCTATATGGAAGCAAATATAGATGGATGAAAGCAAAGTAAATTCATCTAAAAATAACGCCGTATTGAATAATTCAATGACCGTGAGGCGGAAACAATGAGAAACCTGACGCATTCATAAAAATACTCTGTGTATTATCAGCGGCGTTGGAGTTAATAAATAGTTCGGCATCTACGCGTGAAATCGAAACGGCTGGAAAAATAAACTAAAAACCATTATATTTCGGTTGTGCGGTTTGATTGGGATAAAAACAAAGCGGCAGGCAATTTGGCTAAACACACAGTTTCGTTTGAAGAAGCCGCGACCGTTTTCGGCGACCCGCTTTCAGATACTTTCGACGACCCCGACCATTCCGCCGAAGAGCTTCGGTTTCTGATTATCGGGCATTCCGAAAAAGGCAAATTGCTGTTTGTTTCGCATACGGACGACGGCGAAACCGTCCGCATCATCAGCGCAAGAGAACCGACGCGCGGAGAACGTGAGAAATATGAGCGAGGAGAATACTAAACAAGCGGAAGACGAAATGCGTTCCGAATATGACCTTTCCCGATTGAAAGGCAGAGTGCGCGGAAAATATGTTGAGCGTTACCGGTCAGGCACAAATTTAGTGCTGCTGGAATCGGATGTACAGGCAGCATTTCCCGACGCGGAAGCCGTCAATGAAGCGTTGCGAATGCTGATGAAAGTCGCGGATCGTCAAGTTCAAAAACAGTCTTGAACGGTTGCGACGCAATGCCGAACAATTCAATAAACATAATTTAAC
This sequence comes from Pyrinomonadaceae bacterium, assembly GCA_041745765.1. Taxonomy (GTDB): domain Bacteria; phylum Acidobacteriota; class Blastocatellia; order Pyrinomonadales; family Pyrinomonadaceae; genus JAHCHG01. The sequence goes on from JBGTIH010000024.1 coordinate 23,414, forward strand.
TATGACTCAACGCGCTCCAACAAAGATTAGAATTAACCATGACGATTATCACGCCCGACATATCGGGCGAACTGCTGATAAGCGACAGTTCTTTTTAACAAATCCGTTTGTCTGGGCAATAGGCGAGAATCCCGGACGTGAATTTCTGGCTCTATATATTTTCGATGCTGACGGGAATCTACTTGAAGCGAAGATTGACGATTTGGGAGAACGTGATAACAAAATCTTGCCCGGTAACAAACTCGATATAAGTTTTGCCGGTTCTCTGATCGATACTCGTCTATCTGAGTTATACCAAGTTGCACTTAAAAAATGAGAACAAAATCAGTTGTTAAATTAGCTAAAAGCCGCTATTTATTAGCTGACCGCTATTATTGAAGTTGTTTTAATCTCATTTTATTCACGCAGTTTGGTATTAGGTAAGTTTTCGTTTTGCGATATTGAAGTTGCGCCTTTTCGCATAGAAAAGTTTGGCGTAGAGTTTGGTTTTATTCCACAGCCGCCCGAAGATGACGAAGATGAATGGTGGGTAACGGTTGAACCCGGAGATTATATGGCTTTTTTCCCACCTTACGACGGAGATTATGACACATAGGAGAACAGATATAAATTTTTTGTTACATTCATATAAATCATAACAACAATCCGATTTAACGAGATTCGCGGGCGATTAAAATTTGTCAAACCGCGCTCGCATTCGCCGCCGATCAATGAAAATTCTCTGAACCGAACGTTTATTCTTGCGCGAAATCGTCGGATCTGATGATTTTACTTTAAAAATGAAAGTTTATTCTCCGAACAATTTAATCTATTTCTGCTGAGAAGTTTATGATAAAATCAAAACCAATCTGATTTGAATATTGTTTCCAAATGATTTAACAGCTATGCCCACGTATTATGACAGCCGAAATAAACCTTACGATTTAGCCGAGCAGATCGGCAGAGGCGGCGAGGGCGAGGTTTTTTCCTGTGCGGATGATTCCGGGCTGGTTGCCAAAATCTATCACGAACCCGTAAGCGAAGAAAAAGCCGGAAAGCTGCGTTGGATGGCGGAGAATAAAAACGAGCATCTTCTGAAGGTTGCCGCCTGGGTGATTGATGTTTTATATGATAAACCGGACGGGGAAATCGTCGGTTTTCTAATGCCGAATGTTCACGCCAAAGAAATTCACGAACTTTATTCTCTGAAAAGCCGCCGAATCTATTTTCCCGAAGCGACGTGGCATTTTCTCGTTCATACGGCGGCAAATCTGGCTCGCGCCTTTTTCAGTCTGCACCGCGACCAACATATAATGGGCGATATTAATCACGGAAACTGTGTCGTTCTCGCGGACGGCAGAGTAAAACTGATTGATTGCGACAGCTACAGCATCAGGCGCGAAAATTTTCGCTACCGCTGCGATGTCGGCGTAGCGACGCATCTTGCGCCCGAACTTCAAGGGAAAGACCTTGCCAAGATCGAACGCGAAGCCGCTCACGATAATTTCGGTCTGGCGGTCATTATTTTTCAGCTTTTATTTCTGGGCAGACATCCTTTTTCGGGAAATTATCTCGGCGCGGAAGATAAATCGCTCGAAGATTGCATCCGCGAAAAACGCTTTGCTTACGGCGATAATACGGACATTACAAAAGTCGAACAACCGCCCGGAACGCTTTCTCTGCGGGAAGTTTCGCCGCGTCTTGCCGCGATGTTTGAACGCGCTTTTTTAATTAATGATCGCCCCGAACCGCGTGAATGGGTCGAAGCTTTAGAAGATTTTTCGCGTTCGCTCAAGCAGTGCGGTTTTCATCCCGGACATCATTTTTACGAAAAACTCGCGGCTTGCCCGTGGTGCCGGATCGAAGGACAGACGGGATTGATGCTTTTTCCGTTTATAACCTCGCCGGATGATCTCGCCGGCGAAAAGCCTTTTAACATTTTCACCATTGAAAATCTGATCGAAAATCTCGGCATCAAACAAAATCTTCCGGTAAAACCGCCCGATCTTTCAATAAGCGTTCCGCCGCCGCCTTCACCGGATTTTATCGAAAAAAGGAAGGAAAAGGATAAAAAACAAATCAATACGATCATTATCCAATTTGTTTTGATCTTGGTTTTTATGATCTTTTTAGGAATCGGCGCGGGCGTTTTCGTCGGCGTGGTGACGATGATTTTCTTTGTCATCTCGCTCAATAATCCCGACAAAAATCTGCGGAGCGAACTGAATGAGCGTCTGTTCGACGTTCGGGAAAAATGGAATCAGATCGAACAAGAATGGAGCAAAACCGCCGTTCCGCAAAAGGTGGATGAGGATTTAACGCAGATCAGAAAGAAAATAGACGTTTATCAAAATTTACAGATCGAAGCAAAGAAAAATTCCGCTTCCGCGCAAACCGTTCAGGACGAAAACCTTTCGATTCGTGAAACGAGCGGAAAACGCCGGATGATCGAAAAGGAAATCGAGCAATTATTCGCTTCGCTGCGTTCCGCTTCGGTGCATCTGCGCCGGCATCAAGAGCGTCTGCTCACGCAATCGGAATTAATCAGCAAGGAAATTTTGCAAGCCGAAAGCGATGTCCGCGCGCTCGGCAACAGTTCGGCGGCAATCGTCGCGCTGATTTTGGTGACGTTTATAACTCCGTTTGCCGGCAGCATCATCGTCGGCAATTCTTCAACAAACATAAATTCAACAGCTTACAGCAATCCTTATCCTGCGACATCCGAGTCGAGAACTATTGGAAAAATTGCTGAACCCGTAAGTTTGGAATTGCCGGATGAAGATATAAGTGATTTTGAAATTTCTATTTTGTCCGAATCGAAACGCAAAGAGTATGCAGAAAATCTTTTTTCACAGGCTCAGAAATCAATTGCCGTTCCGGGCAAAGCGGATTATTACGAAGCCGAAGAAAAACTTCGCTTTGCGCTCAGGTTTAATAAGAAAGATACCGCCGTGTTAAATTTGCTCGGCTATGTTTTGTATGAGCGCAAAGAATATTCCGTTGCGCTTGTTTTTTTGAATCGTTCGCTGGAAATTGATAAGGCAAACTCCGGCACAAAACTGCTGATCGGAATGAATTATCTGGAAATGACGAAGCTTTCAGAGGCAATTTCTATCTTTAAAAAAGTTATCGAAAGCAATCCCAATTCGTCCGAAGCCTTCTATAATCTCGGTCTGGCTTATAAAGGAGTCAAAAATTACCAATTGGCAACCGAATCTCTGCGCCGCGCCGTCGAACTCAATCCGAACGATGTAAATTCGCATTACGAACTCGGCTTTTGTCTTTACAAAACGGGCGATACCGAAAGCACGTGGGATCAATACCGATTATTACTTGAATTAAAAGAAGAAAGTTTAGCGAATAAATTGTTTGATGAAGCCGATCTCGGACAAGGAATCAAGAGAGGAAATTATACAACAACCGGAGTTCCTGTTCGTTAATTTCATCACTTAAAAAATCTTCCGAGATAATTTCGCAAATGATCGAGCGAATCTGCTTTTGCAATAAATCCGATGTAATTATCAGGTCTTAAAAGAACGATAAAAGATTCGTTTGAACCGAATATTTCCGCGAGATTCGGAAACAGCGGAAATTCGTACAGGTCAGTAAATTCGGCAAAGTGAGCTAATTCTCGAGAAAAATCCGGCAGTTTGTTTTGCCCGTCGGAAAATGCCAGCAGATGAAATTTCGGAGCTTTTAATTTTTCGTAAATACTCGTGTTATCATAGAGAAAATACGGCATCCGGTCGCCGGCTTTGACGCGGAAAAAATCGTCCGATTCGCTTAAGGAAGATTTGCGGTAATTGATTCCGGTTTGCGAAACGAGCGGAAAAATATATTTTTGAACCGTTTTCAGATGCAGGGCAAAATTAGCAATATACGGGAAAATATGCGTGCGGAAAAATGCGACGAACGCGTCTTCGCTCGCGCCGAAATCGAAAACGCGGTCGGTCGTTTGCAGCAATCTTTTAGCGTTTGCCAGACGTTCTTCGTTATACGTTTCCAGCAGACCGATATTTGCCTTTCCGCGCAAAACGAGCGCGAGTTTCCACGCCAGATTATAAGCGTCCTGAATTCCCGTATTCATCCCTTGCGCTCCGGCGGGCGTGTGAATATGCGCCGAATCGCCGGCAAGAAAACATCTGCCTTCGCTAAATTTGTTGACGCGCCGCGAGTGAACACGGTAAACCGAAAACCAATTTACATCGTGAATATCCAAATCCAATTTCGTATCTTCGATGATTTGTTTTTCGATTTCTTCATAGAGAATTTCGCCTTCGCGCCGGTCGTCGTCTTCGGGAAACGTGCCGACAATACGGAAATGATTTTCGCCGCCGGTCATCGGAAAAAATGCGGTAATCGTATTTTCCGCCAGACAGACGTAAAGCGAATCGTGCGGAAACTCCCATTCGATCTGCACGTCGGCAACATAAAATAAACGCTCGAAAGTGTTGCCCTCAAACGTCATTCCGAGCGTGTGCCGCACGACGCTTTTCGCGCCGTCACAGCCGACCAGAAACTTGGCTTCGATGGTGTTCGACTCACCGTTTTTATTTTTGATGTTTGCTTTGATTCCGTTCGCATCCTGTGAAAAATTTTCGAGTTCGGTGTGCCACAAAACATCTTTTCCGTTCCCCTTGATAAAGTCGTGCAGAATTTTTTCGTGTCTGCCTTGCTCGACTAAAAGCAAAAAAGGATACGGACTCATTCCTTCGCCGATATTCGAAAGATCAACTTCGCCGCGCACGCCGCCCGATTCGACGAGCCGCGCTTTTTCCGCGATTGCGCCCTGCGAAATTAATTCGTCGGCTAGACCGATCTGCTCGTAAATTTCCAGGGAGCGCGCCTGCACGCCGATGGCTTTCGAGTGCGGCGTAGTAGTTTCTTTTTTATCTAAAATTACAAAATCAATTCCGTATCTGATCAGCTGACACGCGAGCGCAAGTCCGGTCGGTCCGGCTCCGATTATTAAAACTTCGGTTTTCATTTTTT
>JBGTIH010000025.1:0-10535 GCA_041745765.1 Pyrinomonadaceae bacterium
TGAACAATCTGGCGATCGGAATACTGAGAAAAACAGGATGGGAAAATATCGCCCAAGCCAGAAGATATTATGAAATTGAATTCAACAAAGGGATTGAATTAATAATCAATCCTATTAGTGTCTGACTTTGCAAGAGCCGTACGATAGATTTAGTCGCCATAGCGAAAATTGAAGGCAATAAAATTTTGTTTTATTTTGAAACCTACGGCGAAAATAATATGTTTGAAAATTATAAAAAAGGCGATTTGCTTTTAACTCTGGAGCGCAAAAATGAAAAAGGAAAAATGCAGATTCTGACCTTTTGGAATAAATTTCAGCCTGTTGTGCCGAAAAACGAAAAAAACGGAAAAGTATATTTTCAGAAAATGATTGCAAATGATTAGAAAACCTCTCAAGCCAAACAAATCACAGTTAAGCAAGCGGTTTTTGAAGGCGACAGAAATAGAAATTTTAGATAATCGCGTTCAAAGACCTCTAGTCAAGCGCGACAGTTTTATTTTTGGCATAGATTTTAAGAAGTTGTTTCTAATCATTCTGACAATTGTATTTATCTTTCAAATACAAATTTTCTCTCAAACGAAACCGGCTGATCTTGTGATTTTGAACGCCAATATTAGGACAATGAATGACAAACAGCCGACAGCCGAAGCGGTTGCGATCAGCGGCAATAAAATTTCCGCAATCGGGAAAAATACTGAAATCCGTGCGCTCATCGGCAAGGAAACAAAAACGATTGATGCGTTGGGAAAACTCGTTTTGCCCGGTTTTAACGACAGCCACGTGCATTTTCTGGCAATCGGAAATCAGTTTTTTTCGATTGATCTTAAAAACGTCAAAACGCCGCAGGAAGCAGTTGAACAAATCAAATTTTTTGCCGCGTTTCTGCCGAAAAATCATTGGATTCTCGGCGGCTTTTGGGATAACGAAAACTGGAAACCGAACGATTTGCCGACCAGGGAATTGATTGATGCCGCCGCGCCCGAACATCCGGTTTTTCTGTATAACAAAAATCCGCAAATCGCGCTGGCAAACAGTTTAGCTCTAAACATCGCGGGTTACGACAGGAAAACAAAAGAAATCAAAAACGGCATAATCGAACGCAATGAAGCGGGCGAAGCAACAGGAATTATCAGAGGTGAAGCAGTTCGATACTTAAAAGCCTTTACGCCGGGAATCGCCGATAAACAGGAATCTGCCGCCGCCGAAACTGCGACTAATTATGCCGCTTATTACGGCGTTACGAGCGTTCAGGACGTGCATTCCGACGACAATATCGAAATTTTTCGTGAACTTGAAAGACAAGGAAAATTAAAAACACGGATTTACGATTGCATCACGCTTCCCGAATGGGAAAAACTCGCCGCGAGCGGCATAAAACGCGCCGACGGCGATGCGATGCTGCGCCGCGGCTGTCTGAAACATTTTTCTGACGGCGATTTTGAAGTTATTCCCGATTTATTAAAAATGATGATTCCCGCCGATAAAGCCGATTTGCAAATCGCTCTGCACGCCATCGGCAGCAACGCGAATCAGATTGTTTTGAACGCTTTTGAACAGGTTGAAAAAGTAAACGGCAAGAAAGACCGCCGATTCCGCGTCGAACACGCGCACCGGATGCGCTCCGAAGATATAAAAAGATTTGCCGCGACGGGAACAATCGCTTCGATGCAACCGCATCTTTTTTTCGGCGGAGTTTTTAATAATTCCGAACCATATCGGGATTTGCTCGCATCGGGCGCATCGCTTGCCTTCGGGTCGGATGCGGCGATTACAAGTCTTAATCCGCTTTTGGGAATTTACGCGGCGGTCAATCGCGGAAGTTCAAAAAATGAATTTGCTCAGACAATTTCGGTCGAAGAAGCGGTGCGCGCTTACACAATCGGCTCGGCTTTTGCCGAATTTCAGGAAAACGTCAAAGGCACTTTAACAGTCGGAAAACTTGCCGATATTATTATTTTATCGGATGATATTTTTACGATAAATCCCGAAAACATTCGCAACACGAAAGTTTTAACAACTATTGTTGACGGGAAAATCGTTTATCAAAGAAAAGAAACCGAAACGCAGAGCATTTCAATTAGCCAGTAAAATAAACTGTTGATATAATCGAAACCGGCAATTTTTTAATTCCAAAATCAAGTAAAATAAGACAAATAAAAGTTATGAAAAAATTATTAACGAGCGTTTTATTTCTTTTCGTTTTCGCGGCATTTTCGTTCGCGCAGACGGAAGAATTAAACAGCAAAGGCGAAAAAGTTCACAAAAGCGAACAAAATGCGAATGTTGATTTAAAAACGGGTGAAAAAATCACACGCGGCGCGGTTTTATCGGGCAAAGCGAAAAAAGTTTCGCTCGAAAAAGCCTTGAAAAATCCTGAAAAGTATTCAGGCAAAACCGTGGCGGTCGAAGGCGTGATTGTTCGTTCGTGCAAAAAAGAAGGCTGCTGGATGGAAATGGCGGCGAAAGACGGCGGAAAATCGGTGCGCGTAACCTTCGGCGATCACGCGTTTTTTATCCCGCTCAATGCCGCCGGTCTGAAAGTCCGGGCGGAAGGCAAGTTTCAAACAAAAGTTTTGAGCAAAGAACACGTTGACCACTTAATCAACGACGACGGCGCGAAATTCGACAACCGTAATGCGGACGGAACAGTAACGGAAATTTCGTTCGATGCCAGCGGCGTGGAAATGACCAAAGGATCGTAAAAAAAATGTAACGCCGTCCGTCCCGGCGGCATCTTGCCGCCGTTTTTTTAATCAACAATTTAGCCTAACTTAAACGTGAGAGCGTCCCGCTCTCACGACAGCCACCGAGACGGACGGCGTTACTTTAATATGGGACAAATAATCATCGAAATCCCGCAAAATATTTCCCGCAAATTTCGCCTTGCCGCCCACGATTCGGCAGAAGAAATTCTATCAAATATCGAAAACTCAATCGCTCAATCAAACTTTTTGGAAGATGACGAAATTCTGAATCTTTTGGCTGATCGCAATGAATCCGCTCTGGATGTCGCCGCCGAAATGCGCCGCTCGTGGAAAAGAAAAATTTAGAAAAATGGCTGACTATTTGATTGATCTGAATATCCTGACCGCCGTTTTCAAGGGCGATGTGCGGATGCGCGCCGAACTCGAACGCCTCGATGCGGCGATTGAAACAATTGTTTATCTTGAACTTCTGCAAGCGGCGAAAAACAATGTTCAAGCCGGAAGAATCGAAAAATATCTGACACGGTTTGAATTGATTTATTTTGATAAAAAAATTTCCGAAAGAGCAATCGAACTGATGCGCTCGTTTTCCAAAAATTTCGGTCTTCAGCTTCCTGATTCAATAATTGCCGCGACGTGTCTGGAAAATGATTTAGCTTTGATAACGCTCAATCCGAAGGATTTTCGCTTTATCAAAGGTTTAAAACTTCACCGAATCTGAACTCCGAAAATTTTAGTTTGAAATATCTGAAGTTGTGGTAGAATCGCCGAAAAATAATTTCAGGAGAATAAAGATAATGTTTGGAAAAATAGCTTTGGTTTTAGGTGTTTTAGGCGTTTTGCTCGGCGGTCTGGTTTTGATCGTTTCACTTCTATTACCCGTGCTAACCGACGGTCGAACGAGTTGGGAAGAAGCTTTATTAGGAATAATTCCCGGCGCGGTCATGTTATTTTTCAGTTTCATAATCGCCGTCGTCGGACTGGTTTTAGTTTTGAAAAACCGAAAAAAAGCCTGACTTTATAACACTTTTTTTGAATTAAAATTTATTTATAGGAAAACAAAATTATTTCAGACGATTGATAAATTCATATATTTCAATCGTTCATTTGTCTAAATATGAAACCGCAGAAAAAATTAATCATTGGCACAAAAGTTAAACAAAAACTTAACTCCCAACAGCGCACATTTAACCGTTTGGTCAAAAAGCTGGAAAAGTTGCGTTTGGAAAAAGAAGAAACGGCAAAAGATTTGAGCGAAAAACTCGACTTTTACGGCAAACATATCAGTCCTTTGGAAGACGAGATCGCTTCTTTGCACAGTCAATCAACTAAGCTTTTTTACAAATTTTATCGGGAACGAAAAACGCTGACAACAATTGACAGAGAAACTCTGTTCGAGATAATCGCCACTCAGCTTAGTCAATTTACCCATTTCAGCCGCGAACAACCGGATGAAGAATTGAAGGAAATTTTCGAGTTTATCGAAGGCGAAAGCTATGATGAAGCGGCTGCGTCCGATTTTCAATCAATGAAAGATGAAATGTCCCAAGTCTTTGAAGAAATGGGTTTAGATGCCGATCTTGACGGGCTTGATCCGAATTTGGACGAAGAAGAAATGGCGCGAAAGTTGTTTGAATTACTCGAAAATCTCAAACAACAAGCCGAAGAAAAAGCCACCGCCGAGCCGAAACGAAAAAAAACCAAGAAACAAATCGAAAAAGAAGTGCGCGAAAAACAAGTTGAAGATGCGAAAAATAAAGATATTGCCGGAATTTACAAACAACTGGCAAAGATTTTTCATCCGGATTTGGAGCAGGACGCAAAACGCCGTGAAGAAAAAGAAGTTTTGATGAAACAATTGACTTCCGCTTACAAAAATAAAGATTTGCACACATTGCTTCGTTTGGAATTGGAATGGCTGCAAAAAGAAGAAGACAATCTTGAAAAATTGAGTGCGGAAAAATTGAAAATATATAATCAGGCGTTAAAAGAACAAACCGAAGAACTCGAACTGGAAATCCATCTTTTAACCGAGCATCCGCGTTATTATCCGCTAAAAAAATATGTACAATTTTTCGGATTAGAAAGCATAAATCTGAAAGCAGAAAAACGGACTTTAACCGAAAAAATAAAACTTATGAAAGAAGACCTTGCCGAATTAAGCGGAAAAAAACCGCTCAAAAAATTAAACGAAATTCTGCGGATTACAAAAAAACACTTAAAAATGAGGAATACGTTTGATTTTGACATTGAAGATTTGTTCAGATAAATGAAACCCTTCAAATACTATTATTTTCATCGTCAGCAGAACTTGAAAATTTTCTGATATTTTCTCAATATCCGGTAGAGCAAAAAGACATATTTTGTGCAAAGACTTCCTGATTATGAGATACTTTTCACAAATATTTTTCGCGTTAAGTAACGGAGGAAATTTATGCAAAATAAACCGAAAGTTATAATCATCGGCGGCGGCTTCGGCGGTTTGGAAGCGGCAAAGAGATTGGGCGGAAAAGAGGTCGAAGTTACGTTGATTGACAAAAAAAATCACCATACTTTTCAGCCGCTTTTGTATCAGGTTGCAACGGCGGTTTTGTCGCCGGGAGAGATCGCTTCGCCGATTCGCCGGATTTTGCATAAATATAAAAATGTTGAAGTAATTCTGGGCGAAGCCGTCGGTTATAACCTTGAAAACCAAACAGTTAGATTGCAGGATGATTCGGAAATTCAGTTTGATTATCTGATCGTCGCGGCAGGTGCGCGGCATTCTTATTTCGGAAACGATGAATGGGAAGATTCCGCGCCGGGACTGAAAACGGTCGAAGACGCGCTGGAAATTCGCCGCAGAGTTTTGCTCGCCTTTGAACTTGCCGAACGCGAAGCGATTTTGACGGGAACGCACGAACCCTTAAATTTTGTCGTCGTCGGCGGCGGCGCGACCGGAGTTGAACTCGCCGGAGCAATCGCCGGAATTGCGCGTCAGGCTCTGGCAAAAGATTTTAAGGCGATCAATACGAAAGAAGCCCGCGTGATGCTTTATGAAGGCGCGGACAGAATCTTGAATTCATTTTCGCCGGATCTTTCCGCACGCGCCAAACGCGACCTGGAAGATTTGGGCGTTGAAGTTTATCTGAATAGTTTTGTCACCGATTTAAAAGACGGAAACGTAAAAGTCGCCGACACTTGGATCGAATGTGATGTAGCGATTTGGGCGACGGGCGTGGCAGCTTCGTTTTTGGGCAGGGAATTAGGTGCGGAAACCGATAATGCCGGACGCGTTTTGGTCAATAATGACTTGAGCGTTCCAAATCGAGAAAACATTTTCGTCATTGGCGATATGGCGAATTTGAAACAGGAAAACGGACAATTAGTTCCCGGAGTTGCGCCCGCCGCGACTCAGATGGCACAAACTGCCTGCAAAAATATTTTAGCGGATTTACGGGGCGAAAAGCGCGTAGATTTTAAGTATTGGGACAAGGGTTCGATGGCAACGATTGGCAGAAACCGCGCGATTGTCGAAGCCGGAAGACTGAAAATGACCGGATTTCTGGCGTGGCTCGCGTGGCTTTTTATACACGTTATTTCGCTGATCGGTTTTCGCAATCGTTTATCGGTTTTGAGCGGCTGGTTTTGGGCGTATTTAACCAGAGAAAGAAGTGCACGTTTGATTACCGGCGATGCCGACGAATTGCAGCGCGCACTGCGCTTTCTCGAAGCCAAGCCGATTGCCGAAGTTTTGCCCAAAAAACCGCGCAAACAAATGGCAAAATAGACAGATAAAATGAGAAACGGAAAACGGAAAACGGAAAATCATGAATGTGAATCAAGAGTAGAAAGGTGAATTCACCGTTGGTTTTTCAGCCTGTTTTAACAGGCTTTCCGCACTTCGCGGTATTTAGCCGCGTCATTTATGGCGCGGATCGGTTCGGCAAATTGCACAAAAGGGCGTTTTAACGTCCTTTCCGAAGGCTTGAGCCGAACCGTTAAATTGCTGAAGCGGAAAAAGGACGTTAAAACGCCCTTTCAGTATTAAAAACAGATCGTTCCGCGCCATAAATGGACGCGGCTAAAACGTGCGCGGACGCACGAAAGCCTGTTAAAACAGGCTGAAAGAATAAAAACCGACTCATTTCTACTCTTGATTCACATTTTTAACTAATGTTTTTTATCTGCTGACTTCTTTTCGACTGTTTTTTGCGACCAGAGTATTTTGCCGTCCTTGTCTATCCAGTGATGACGGTGTCCTTCGGTAACAACCTGCGTGACTCCGCCGCTGAATTCTTTGGCTTCCTTAAATTCAGGATTGATCACCATTTTTCCGGTTTTATCAACAAATCCCCACTTGCCGTTTTTCTTGACCGCCAATCGCCCTTCACGAAAACCTCTGCCGACTTCTTCAAAATCCTGTGCGGGAATAACGGTTTTTCCGGTTTTATCAATCCAGGCATATTGCTTGCCGATTCTGATCATCGCTAATCCGTCGGAAAACATATATGTAAATTCAAACTGCGGCTTGATCACCCAATTTCCTTTTGTGTCAATATAGCCGTATTTGCCGTCCATTTTGGTTGCCGCCAGTCCTTCGTTAAAACCCATCGTGTTTTGAAACTGCGGTTTGATGATGACCTTGCCGGTTTTATCTATGTAGCCGTATTTGCCGTCTTCCTGAATCCAGAAAAGCGGCATCTCTTTGTCTTTGGTTTGTGCAAACCCGACTGCCGTAAATGTTAAAAGTAAAATTACTAAAAGTATTTTTTTCATCTGTTTATTCTCCAATTCTAAAATAAAATTTTTGCAGAAAACTGCAATGATCTTGCCCCGCCGACTTGATAGAGCGAATTAAAACCATTGCTCGGACTGGTGGTTTGCGTTCCGCTTAAACCGCGGTTGAGCATAGCCGTGGCGACACCAAATCCGGGAAAGCCGAAAGATGCCGCCGGAAAACTGAAATTCGGCGTGTTGAAAACATTAAACGCTTCGGCGCGGAATTGCAGCCGAAGTTTTTCCGTGATGCCGAAAGTCCGGCGAACCGATAAATCAACCTGTCTGTGATTAAAACTGCGCAAAGAATTGCGTCCGAGCGTGCCTTGAAAACCGAGCGCGGGAACGGAAAACGCGTCAGGATTTAATCTCCTTCCGCCCGGCGCGGTGCTGTCTTCGAGCCAGACGGCAGCGCCTTCGTTCACATTAACGCGGCGGTTTTGTCCGAAACTGAGCGGATCAAAAGACTGCGAAATTACGTTAAACGGCAAGCCCGTGCGGGCGCGTATAATCGTATCAATCGCCCAGCCGCCGAAAAGCGTTTCCGTCAATCTGTTGGCTCTCCACTTCGGCAAATCATAAGTTACAGCCGCGACAAAATTATGACGAACGTCGAAATTTGCCGGACCGCGTTCTAAACCGACAACCGGATTTTGCAGCGGAATGCTCGTGATTGTTTCGTCCGAAACATCATCAATCGCTTTGGCAAAAGTGTAGGAAACAACTGCCTGCCAGCCTCTTGATAAACGTCTTTGATATTGCGCCTGAAGCGCGTGATAATCAGAAGCTGCGCCGTTTCGCGTAATCGAAACCGCCGAACCGGCAAGAATCTGCGCCGGATTATTTAATTGCGCGGGATTCGGTCCGAAAATCGCCGGATTTATCAGCACAATCGGCGGAGGATTAGCCGCCGGCTGGCAAATCGGTGATGACGGCGGCGGATTCGATGCACAGAAACGAGTCCGCACAAAGCCGGAATTAAAATTTTGGATTTGTTCATTACGAAGCAGTTCGCGTCCCGCAGCGCCGACATAAGAAAGCGTTACCGATTGATTTCTGCCGAAGCCTTTTTCTACCGAAACATTCCATTGCTTTGTATTGGGCAGTTTCAGATTCGGATCAAAAAAGAAGAAATTTGCCGAATACGGCGGATTTGATCCATCGAGAAAAGGCGGCGGCAGTAAATCGGCTTCATTTGCGGGAAAACGAAGCTGTGCCGGATCGGTTATTATGCGGTTAGTGTTATATGGAAAACTCGTGTAGCCGCGCAGAGCCGTTCCCGTTCCCAAATCGTAATACAAACCGAATCCGGCGCGAACAACCAAATTTTGTTTTTCCGAAACTGTATGAGCAATGCCGACGCGCGGCGCGAAATTATCGTATTCGGTTTTCCATTGGCGCGTTCCCGGCGGAGCGAGCGTCGCTGTCAAAAGATTGTCAATTCCCTGTATCTGAAACGGAAGACGCTCTCCCGAAAGCGGCGGATTCAGTTCCCAGCGCAAGCCGCCCGTTAAGGTCAGACTCCGCGTAATTCGCCACGTATCCTGCACAAAAGCAGAAAAATTTTCGACCTTAAAATCCGTAATCGGAGCGAGAGCCTGCACCGAAATCTGATTGGGAATTCCGCTGGCGCGAGCCGCCGGCGTTGTAAAATTATAGCTGATTCCGATTGATCTCGAATCAACTTTCGGAGTCATTCGGCGGTAATCAATACCGAATTTCAATTCGTGTTTGCCGACAATCGCCGTCAGATTATTTACAATATTCCATTGTCTTTGTTTTGTTCCAATGGTTTTTCCCTGCGTTAGATTTGCCGATGAAATGCCGCTTCCGCCCGTTCCGAGAATAATGCTGACCGAAGCGGATTCGCGCGGCGCAAAACTCGGAAACAGCAGACTGTCATCGGGCAGACGCGAACCGTCAATCTCAATTCCCTCAAACAGAAACAAACCACGCGTAAAACTTCTGTTGACGCGCAGATCATTTATTATTTTCGGAGAAAAAGTTTGCGTCGAACCAATTGTCAGCGTGCGTATATTATTTTCATACGCATTATTTTGCGATGGAAAAGCTCGGAAACGCTGGCTTGAAGGAGCATCATTAAATCGTCCGAAGATATTAAACCGCTCCGTTATCTTCTGATCAATGCGAAAACTCAAGGCATCAACCCGTGAAGGAAAAGACAAAGCGGCGATATAGCGTTCGGTATCTGCCGGATCGCCCGCCACTGCCGGAGCATTCGGAAGCGGAAAAGCATTTAAAACTTGTGCAAAAGCTCCGGTTGCCGCTGCCCGCGCCGCCCGCGATGGCACACGCGCAACGAGGACGTTTGCCTGCGGCTGCGTCAGGCGTAGACCTTCGTAGCTCAAAAAGAAAAATGAACGGTTTTTGCCGTCGTAAAGAAACGGCGTGCCTTCGCCGAAGCGCGGCAGAAAAATTCTTCCACCGAAAGTTCCGCCGAAATTATTCTGCCTGAGCGCGCGTCTGCCTCTGCCCTCACGATTTTCAAACCAATCATTGGCATCCAGGGCTTCGTTGCGAAAATAATTAAAAAGAGAACCCGTAAAATTATTGCTTCCCGAACGTGTTACAAGCGAAATCTGTCCGCCCGGCTGCCGACCGTATTCCGCCGCGTAGCTCGAAGTCTGCACGCGAAATTCCTGCACCGCATCAACCGAAGCTAAGGTATTTGTCCCGCCGAAAATCGAAAGTCCGGGCAAAGTTCCCGCCGCTTGCTGAAAAAACTGAAAATTCGTTCCGCTTCCGATATTTCCGGAAACGCCGTCAACCGTAAAATAATTAGCATTCGAACGCTGTCCGTTGACGGAAAATTGTCCGGTGCTTTGAACTGTCGTCGGCACAAGCGTGATACCGGGCGTAAGTTCGATCAAAGTCTGAAATGAACGCCCGTTAAGCGGCAGATTTTCAATAAATTGAAGCCTGTGCATAATTAAGTTCTTTGAAATCAATAGATTAATAGCATCAGAAGTTAATCATTTATCAAAACGATTAAAATCGGAATATGAATTGTGTAAATTGTTCCGTTTCTTCTGATGCTCTGCTTAGTTTAAT
>JBGTIH010000026.1:0-17818 GCA_041745765.1 Pyrinomonadaceae bacterium
GTTCTTGAAGCAGGCGATGGAATCGCTCCCATCAGCAAAACTTTTACTCTTTGAAAAACCGGCTGGGAAAAAAGCGGTGCAAATGCTATAACACGCATTCACAAGAGCGCAGGGCATAGTCAGTCTCCTTTTGATCTTTCTATGGTAGGAAATATCAAAATAACTTACTTGGTCTGCGTTCTGTTTTCAAACATCAACTTGGATAAAGTCGAGCTTAGATCTGAGATCAGACTGGTTTTATTTGTAAATCTTGGAGAAAGTCAATAAACTTGACAAATTCTGCTTGCTGAATGAATACTCATTCAGTTATACTAATCGCAATAAAAACCAACTTAAAATCAGTTTAAAAAAGGAAATCTAAACTATGTTAAATATCGGAAAAGCCGCAGTTTTGGGCGCGGGAACAATGGGCGCGGGGATTGCCGCGCATCTTTCAAATGCCGGAATACCGACGCTTCTGCTTGACATTGCGCCGCAGGAAGAAGACGCGAAGGACAAAAACGCAATTGTAAAATCGCTGTTTGAAGCGGCGAAAAAATTAAAGCCTGCGCCGTTTATGTTGGCGGAAAATGCGAATTTAATTACTTTGGGCAATTTCACTGACGATATGGCGAAACTCAAAGATTGCGATTTCGTGATCGAAGCGGTCGTTGAGCGTCTGGACATCAAACACAAGATTTTTGCGGAAGTCGAAAAACACCGCAAGCCGGGTTCGGTCATTGCTTCGAATACGAGCGGAATTCCGATTGAATCAATCGCCGAGCCTTTTTCTGACGATTTTAAAAAGCATTTCGTCGGCATCCATTTTTTCAATCCGCCGCGCTATATGAAGCTCGTCGAAGTAATTCCGACAGCTGACACGAGTGGCGAAGTTGCCTGTCAGATTTCGGGTTTTCTCGATGAAAGACTCGGCAAAGGCGTTGTTCCGGCGAAGGATCGTCCGAATTTTATCGCCAACCGCATCGGCGTTTTTTCGATGATGGCGACGATCAAGGAAATGCTCGAAATGGGTTTAACGCCGACCGAAGTTGACCAAATTACCGGAAAGGCAATCGGACACGCCTCAAGCGCGACGTTTCGAACTTCCGATCTGGTCGGTTTGGACGTAACGGCGCATGTCGTCAACAATCTCTATCCGGCGATTCCCGAAGACGAAGACCGCGACGTGTTTCAAACGCCGGAATTGATAAAAACTCTCCTCGAAAAAAATATTTTAGGCGACAAGACGAACGGCGGTTTCTTTAAAAAATCGAACGACGAAACCGGACAGCGCGTAATTTTGGAACTCGATCTGAATACGTTTGAATACAAACCGCAGGAAAAAACGAAGTTTGCCTCGCTCGAAGCGGCAAAGCAAGTTGAAGATTTGCCGAAACGCATTAAAACTCTGGTTTGGGGCGAAGACAAGGTCGGCGAATTTTTGTGGAAAACGAGTTCGCGCATCTCGCGTTACGCGGCGAATCGAATTCCCGAAATTGCTGACACGATTGTCGAAATTGACAACGCGATCAAGTGGGGTTTCGGCTGGGAAATCGGCGTGTTTGAAGCGTGGGACGCAATCGGCGTACGCGAATCGGTCGAGCGGATGAAATCCGAAGGTGCGAAAATCCCCGAAAATGTCCAAAAAATGCTCGATGCGGGCGCGGAAAACTTTTACAAATACGAAAACGGAAAAACGTCTTTTTACGATCTGGTCAACGGCGAATACAAGGAAATTCCCGAAAGACAGGGCGTAATCGTTTTAAAATCGGTCAAAGACCGCAGCGGCGTTATCAAGAAAAACTCCGGCGCGTCTCTTATTGACATCGGCGACGGCGTGGCGTGTCTGGAATTTCATTCAAAAATGAATTCAATCGGCGGCGATACGATGCAGATGATGAAATTTGCGGTCGAAGAAGTCGAAAAAAATCACGTTGGACTCGTTATCGGCAATCAAGGCGGAAATTTCTCTGCCGGAGCGAATATTATGATGCTCCTTCTTGCCGCGCAAGAAGAAGAATGGGACGACATCAATCTGATGATTCATACGTTTCAGCAAGCGAATATGCGTCTCAGATATTCTTCGAAACCCGTCGTTGCCGCGCCGTACGGTTTATCTCTCGGCGGCGGTTGCGAAATTCCGCTTCACGCCGATAAGGTGCGCGCGGCGGGCGAAACTTATATGGGACTTGTCGAAGTCGGTGTCGGTCTTTTGCCCGGCGGCGGCGGAACAAAGGAAATGACGCTCCGCGCGATGGATCTGGCGCAGAAAACGCCGGATGCCGATCCGCTCGTTTTCCTGAAGAAAATCTTTGAAATAATCGGCATGGGCAAAGTTGCGACTTCGGCGCAGGAAGCGAAAAACTGGGGATTTTTGAAGGATTCGGACGCGATTTCGATGAACGGCGACCGCCTGATCGCCGACGCCAAACAGGAAGTTTTAAATTTAGTGGCGGCGGGTTATGTTCAACCCGTCGAAAGAACGGACATTCTGGCGATGGGCGAGAGCGGCATGGCAGCATTCAAGATCGCTCTGACGATGATGAAGCGCGGCGGATTTATCTCCGATCACGACGAACTCGTCGGCAGAAAGATCGCCAAAATTCTTTGCGGCGGCGAATTAAATCACGCTTCAAACGTTTCCGAGCAATATTTGCTTGATCTGGAACGCGAAGGATTTTTGAGTTTGTGCGGCGAGAGAAAAACGCAGGAAAGGATCGCTGGAATGCTCAAAACGGGCAAACCTTTGAGAAATTAAAGAATTTCAACCGCGAAATACGCGAAATACGCAAAAAATTTTTTGTTTTTATCTTCGCGTCTTTTAGCGTATTTCGCGGTTTAAAAAAATGAGCGAAATAATTACCGAACTGCAAAACATTTCCGCTGATGTCCAAAAAACGTTCGGAAAACTCCTCGCCGAACAAATCAATTGGAAACCGAATGCGGAAAACTGGAGCGTCGGGCAATGTTTCGAGCATTTGATCGTTACGAACAAACTTTATTTTCCGAATATTCAGAAAGTCATTGACGGCACGCACCGCAATAATTTTTTTAGTAAAATTCCTTTTGCGACCGATTTGATCGCCGTTTTAATGAAAAACAGTTTAAATCCTGAGCAAAAGCGAAAGATGAAAACTTTTAAGATCTTTGAGCCTTCCGCAAGCAATGTTTCAGAAACGATCTTTGAAGATTTTGCCGAAAATCAGCAGGAATTGATCGAAAAGGTTAAAGCGGTAAATGGTTTCGATCTTCATAAAATCAAAATTTCAGAGCCGCTAAGTATCGCGCTAAATCTTCGTCTCGATGATGCTTTCGAGATTTTGGCAATGCACGAAAAACGGCATTTCAAGCAAGCGGAAAGAGTAATGGAATCGGAAGGCTTTCCGAAATAATAAAATTTATGACACCAGCAGCAGAACAGAAAATCTCGGTTGAAAAACGCGGACACGTTCTTTTGATCGGTTTGAATCGTCCGGAAAAATTGAATGCTTTCGATGTCGAAATGCTCGAACAACTGGCGGCGGCTTACACCGAACTCGAAGAAGATTCGGATTTGCGCTGCGGTGTTTTATTTGCCGAAGGCAGAATGTTTACGGCGGGTTTGGATCTGGCAATAGTCGCGCCGAAAGCTATTGAAACGGGCGGTTTGGTTTATTCCGAAGAGACGGTTGATCCGCTGAGTTTATCGGGAAAACTCATTCGCACGAAGCCTTTAGTTACGGCGGTTCACGGAAAATGTCTGACGATCGGAATCGAACTTCTGCTTGCGTCCGATATCGGAATTGCGGCGGAAAATGCGACATTTGCACAGATCGAAATCAAGCGCGGAATTTTTCCGTTCGGCGGCGCGACGCTTCGTTTTCCGCAGGTTGCAGGCTGGGGAAATGCGATGCGCTGGCTGCTTACGGGCGACGAATTCGATGCGACAGAGGCATTGCGAATCGGCTTGGTTCAGGAAATTGTTGCGGACGGAAAACACGTCGAACGCGCAATCGAAATCGCTGAAAAGATCAGCGCACAAGCACCACTCGGAGTTCAGTCAACGCTTGAATCCGCGCGAAAAATGCAGAACGAGGGTTTTACGGCGGCGGCGGAATATTTGAAACCGCAGATTTTGAAACTTTTCGAAACCGAAGATGCAAAAGAAGGCGTGCAGTCATTTTTAGAAAGACGCGACGCGAAATTTACAGGAAAATAATGAGTGAAATCAGCGACAAAATTATTTCGGAATTAAAAAATATCAGAGAAAACGTGCAAAAAACTTTCGGTGAGTTTTCGGCTGAACAAATAAACTGGAAACCTTCTGAAACAGGCTGGAGCGTCGGGCAATGTTTTGAACATCTTATCAAAACCAACGAATTGTTTTACAGCGAATTAGACCAAATCGCCGCCGGAACTCGCACGCATTCTTTGCTTGAAAAATACTCGCCGCTTTCGGGAGTTTTCGGGAATTTATTGATAAGTTCGCTAAAAAAAGACGAGCGGAAATTTAAAGCTCCGACGCAGAAGATCGTACCGCCGAGCGCGATTGATCCGAATATTATCGAGGTTTTTCAAGCGCATCAATCGGAATTGATCGAAAAAATTACGGCGATTCAAAACGAAGATGTCAGCAAAATCAAAATCACTTCGCCGTTTTTGAAGATCGCCACTTACAGACTTTCCGACGGATTTCAAGTGATTATCGAACACGAAAAACGCCATTTCCGGCAAGCCGAAAGAGTTACGCAGGCTGAAGGTTTTCCGAAATAAGTCGGTAGCGTCGGCGTTAGAAGTCAGTCGCGTCGGTGTAAGCAGATGCAGAAACTTTTTATGTCCGAAAGTTTTGCGACAAAATTAGACCGCTGGAAATTCAATGTTTTTCCGGCATATCGCGGAAGCGGTGCGCGGGTTCTGTATATTTCGAAAGATTACCGCGAAATCCGCGTGAAAATTCCGCTTTCGTGGCGCACCAGAAATTATGTCGGGACGATCTACGGCGGAAGTATGTATGCCGGAATCGATCCGATTTATATGCTGATGCTGATTAAAACTCTTGGAAAAGGTTATATCGTTTGGGACAAAGCCGCTAATATTCGTTTCAAACGTCCGGGTAAGGAAACTCTTTTTGCCGATTTTCTGATTACGCAGGAAGAATTGGACGAAATTAAATTATTGCTCGAAACGCAAAAATCGGTTGACCGAATTTACATGGTTGAACTAAAAGACAAAGCGGGCAAAGTCCATTGTTTAATTGAAAAAACTTTGTATATTGCGAAAAAAGAAAGCTGAAAATTATGTTTACAATCGAGCAGATCGAAGAAGTCAATTCAAAGGTTAAAAGCGGCGCGGATTTTCCAAAACTCGTGCAGGAATTAAAAGAGTTAGGAATTAAAGAAAACAACATTTACGTCAGCGACGGACACGCGGAATATTTCGGAACCGATAATTATACCGTCAAAACGAGCGCAAACTATCCGATGCAGAGCGTTGCGGAAAAAAGCGACGGCGAAAAGTTTCGGCATTATTTGAAAATTCACCAGCAAGGACAAACCGATTATCCGACATTTTGCCGTCATTCGGCGGAAACGGGCGTTGAGAAATGGACTCTGGATTTTGATAAAATGACCTGCACATATTTTGACAAAGCGGGAAACGAATTATTGGTCGAACAAATTCCGACTATTGCTTAAATAAAATTTAACAAAAGACTTAAAATAAATGAATTTTTACGAAAAACGCGCCTTCATTTTCGATATGGACGGCACACTTGTTGACAATATGTATTTTCACACCGAAGCGTGGGGAAAACTTTTGGCGGAAAACGGGATCGAGATGAATGCTCACGATTTTCTGGTGAAAACCGCCGGAAAAACCAACCGTGAAATTCTGCCGACCGTTTTCGGTGAAATTTCCGATGAACGAATTGAAGAACTCGGTCGCCGAAAAGAAAAGCTTTATCAGGAACTTTTTCTGCCTGAAAGAAAAACGGTCGAAGGCGCGATCGGATTTCTCGAAGAAGCGCGAGATTTAGGGATAAAACTGGCGGTTTCGACCGCCGCGCCGCTCGGAAACGTCGAATTTATTCTCGACGGTTTGGATTTGCGCCGATTTTTTCAGGCGGTTGTAACTGCCGCAGATGTGAAGGAAGGCAAACCGAATCCCGAAATTTTCTTGAAATCGGCGGAAAAACTTAAAGTTGAACCGCACAATTGTCTGGTTTTTGAAGATGCCGTCAGTGGATTTGAAGCCGCGCACCGCGCCGGAATGAAATCAATCGGAATTACGACAGTCAACTCCAAAGAAGATATTTTAAGATGCGACTCGGTTGTTGAAGCGCATCAAGATTTTAATGAATTGAAGCCGCAAGAATTGATTGAAAAATATCTTGTTGAAAAATCAAATGCACGGCTTTAACATTGGCAAATGTGGAAAAAATATAAAGAAATCAAAGACGAAGAACGCTTCATCAAAAACCTCGAAAGATCGCGCCAAAAAACCTTTGACCGCGCCGTAAATCTTCTGACATACAAACCGCGTTCGATCACCGAACTGCGCGAACGCCTTCTTGAAAAAACCTGGACAAACGAGATAATTGTTGACGAAGTTATTGAAAAACTCAAAAAATACAACTATCTGGACGATATAAAATTTGCCGCCGATTTCGCCGCTTCAAAAGTGCGCCAGAAACCGATCGGCAAAAAACGTCTGCGAATGGATTTGATCAAGAAAAAGCTCGACAAAGAAACGATTGAAAAAGCTCTCGAAACGACCTTCGAGGAAACGCCCGAAGAAGAAATAATTGACCGCGCAATCGCTAAACGTCTGCGAATAAAAGGAAAACCTGTAGAGCAAAACGACAAAAAGAAATTTTACGATCATCTCTTGCGTTTAGGTTTCAGCTACGACATCGTGCGCGACAAAATGCGCGATGTGATGAGCGGCGATTTTGATGAAAATGAGCCGGATTTTTTTTAATTTCAGTAAAATTGTCCACAGATGAACACAGATAAACACAGAGAGATTTGGTTTCAAATTTCTCTTAAAAGAATCTGTGTTTATCTGTGTTCATCTGTGGATAAAAATTTCCTTATAAACTTTTTCAGTCTCCGAAATCATTCTCTCCAAACCGAAATTTTCCTTCGCGTGTTTTTGCGCGTTTTTGCCTAATTCTTTTATTTTTTTCTGATTTTCAAGAAGTTCGCAAATCGCTTCGGCAAGTTTTACGGGGTTTTTGACGGGCGTTAGAATTCCGTTTTCTTCGTTTCCGAGCAATTCTTTCGCCCCTTCGGTTTCGGCTGAAACAACCGCACAGCCCGAAGCCATCGCTTCCAAAATCGCCAGACCGAAACTTTCCGAATGCGACGGCGACACGAAAATATTCAAAGCGGAAAGCATCGGTTTGGTGTCTTCAATCCAATTAAACCACGTGAATTTTTGCTCTAAATGGAAAACTTTAACCAATCGTTTGAGTTCGCGCCGAAAACTTCTGTCATTAGAATTGTCTTTGCCGACGATGATAAAATGCGTTTCGGGAAATTTTTTAATAATGATCTGCGCCGCCAGAATAAAATCCTGCTGACCTTTCAAATGCTTTAATTCGCCGACCGTTCCCAAAACTAGCGCATCAAACGAGATATTATTTTCAAAGCGAAATTCTTCTCTTAACTTTTCGCGGTCAACATTTACCCAATTTTCAACATCAATCCCGTTCGGAATCGTCACGATTTTTTCATTCGGAAAAGTCTTTTGCAGATTCGCTTCGACTGCCGACGAAACAGCGATAACTTTTGAAACATTTTTGAGCGCGAATTTCTGAACTCTTTTCAAAGGAAAAAGAACGTGCCGCGTCAAAACGAGTTTTGCATCTTTTGTAAATCGAATTGCCAGACTCGCCGGCAAATAATCTTTTCCTGTATGTGCGTGAACGATTTCGATTTTATTTTGCTTTATAAATTTCTCAATCTTCCGCGCTGCCAAAATATCAAGCGCGTTTTTGATTTTCAACTGTAAAATATTCTCCTGCGGAACTTCCGGCAATTTCTCCAAAATCGGCGAATCGGGCGCAACCGCTAAAAACAATTCGTGTCCGCGTTTTATCAAACGGTGCGTCAAATCAATAAAATGCCGCTCGCCGCCGCCGAAGTTTTTTGCCGAATTTATTTGCAGAATTCGCATTTTTTTATACTAAATTAAAAACGGAAAGAAACAAAAAGGGCGCGAATTTTTCTGGAAAAATTCGCGCCCTTGAAATGAAGTTCTCAAAAGTATTTGAGAATGACCGGAAGTAAAATCTTCCGCAAAATTTTTAGTTAAATGTGTAGCGTAATCCGATCTGGATTCGATAAACATCTCCTGTACCGGCTGTCCGTCTAAAAGGATCTGAAATCAAATTTGTTCCAAAATTACGCAGACGATATTGTGCGCGCCCCTGTGCATCAGCACCGGCGGAGATCAACGGTTGTAAAGAGTTGAATGCTTCTCCAACACCCCAATCGCTGTTGAGAAAGTTTGCGAAATTTAAAATATCAGCCCTGACCTGGAAGTTGTTCCTCGTTCCACCGAGTTTTACAAAAATATCTTGGGCAATGCTGAAGTCAATACTTGTGGTAAATGGTAAAAATGCTGCTCCGCGTTCGGCATATTTACCTCTGTTCTTGGAAAGATATGGGTCTTGATTGATAAACGCATCCCAAGCACTAGCCTGTTGCGCGGCAGTAAATGTAGTACCACTTGCAGTGAATTGTTGGAAATTCATCTCAGAGATGTCTCTCGGAATATAGATCAGATCATTGCTTGTTCCGCCGTCTCCATTCAAGTCTCCGCTGAAGGTGTAGCTACCGTTGCCGCCGGTTCGTGTTTCCCAAAATGTTGAAAAGGTCGTCGCACCGAACTTAAAGTATTCCAGACGATACGAAGCCGCTGAAAAGAACCGGTGACCTTGTGTGGCAAAGCTGAAACCGAGTCCCGGATTGTTCGGGTCGCCGGAATGCGGATTATTATTCCACGATCCGAAAGCAATCGAACCTGGATCAACCGTATTTTTCGCTTCGCCGTAACTGTATGCGGTTTTGAACCACAATCCATTGGAAAAAGGTTTTTCAAGTGTGAATGCAAGATTCCACGTTTTTCCTACATTCTGATTTTTAAGTACTACGGCACTCGTAATGTTACTGTTGATGCGATTACCTGTAGTCCATCGCGGTCTGTTGTCGGGACCAGTGAAAGCTGTATTAGGCTCTCTCAGATTTGCATTAATATAATAAACCCCGTTCACATCTTTTGAGTGAAGATATTCTACACCGCCTACCAAACCGAGTGGCAGTTTAACGTCAGCCGCTATGCTTGAACGCCAAATTTGCGGAAACTTAAAGTCCGGGTTTGTTAATGCCAGTTCATACGATGAAGCCGGCGCACCGGTTACTGTTGCCGGCTTATATCTATCGGGATTGGGATTAAATGGTCTGACCGTCGTATTGTCAAATTGTGCAAATCCGGTCAAAACGCCGTTGTTACCGACTTGATTCGAAATCCAGACGTAAGCGGGCTTGCCTGTAAATACGCCTGTTCCGCCGCGAACTTGAAGTATTCCGCTGCTGAACGGATTCCAGTTAAAACCGACTCTTGGCGACCAAAGAATGTTGGCATCGGGAAGCTTTTCTGTTTGATATTGAACCGATGCTCCTGTTTCATCCCTAAACGTCAAGGCATTAGCCTGAGCATTGGCAAAGCCGGTTTCGGCAAAAAACGGCACATCCATCCGAAGACCGTAAGTTAATGAAAAATTATCTCTCAGTTTCCAGTTATCTTGACCATAAAATCCGACGTAATCTACTTTGAGCGGTTGAACAGGTTTTTCGAGACCGGGGATATTCGACCATCTGACCTGAAAACGTCTTAAGTTAACCGGTGAAGTCGTGCGGTTCGGATTTACCAGAAAATCATTCGCGTCCGTATAGAAATCTGCCAGCGAATTATAAACATATGCGCTCTGAGAACCCGGGAAAAATACATTCTCCGAATTATACCGCTCATAACTTACTCCCGCCGTAATCGTATGCGCTCCCCGATAAAAAGTCAGATTGTCCTGAATTTGGAGCGAATTATATCGAAGTTCATTATTCGGCGTGAACGGTTCAAAGCCGAAAGTCGTATAAGTCGAGCCGCCTTCGAGAATATCTACCAAAGGGAAAAATGTTCCTTTAGCAGCGCGGCTTTCATCCTGCTTTGTATAGCCGATAATTAAATTGTTTGCTATTCCGCTCCCGATTGTTGTATTCCATTCTCCGACAAACGAACGAATGTTTTCGAGAATTTGATAATTGGAATTTTCAAAATTCAACGCATTCAGATTAGTTCTGCGATTTCCGAAACCGAGAGACGATGAATTTGACAAAAGCACGTCCGTATTGGAATCAAGTTGGATATACCGGAAACTCACTCTGTTTGTCGAATTAACATTATAGTCGGTTCGGAACAAGTATTTCTTGGCGGGAGTTGAATTGGGATAACCCTGATACGGACCGGTTTCATAGCCGAAATTCTGCCGTAAATAGTTGCTTAAATTATCCAAATCAGATGCTAAAACGCGCGTTACATTGCCGCCGACCGTTTGACCGCCGGTATTGGCACGAAACGTCGTGCCGGGCTGTGTCAGATTTTCGTTCTCGTAGCTGAAGAAAAAGAAAAGTTTGTTTTTACCGGAAGTGAACAGCGGTCCGCCTTCGCCGAAGTTAAAGAAAGGCAGCGGTCCGCCGACCCGAAAGCCATAGTTTTTGTAGTTGAAATCTCCCGGATCAAAGGTATTTTCACCGGCTTGCTTGCCCACAAGACTGGGCTTACGGAATAAATAATAGACCGAACCGCTGTATTTGTTTGTTCCGCTTCGGGTAACTGTATTAACGCCCGCCCCGACGAAATTTCCCTGTCGAACGTCATACGGCGCGATGTTCACCTGAATCGCCTCGATAGCATCCAGCGAGATCGGCGATACTCCCGTTCGGTCGCCCGGCTGTCCGGCAAGTCCGAATGAATTATTAAAATAAGAACCGTCCACCGTGATATTATTCAGGCGATTGTCCTGTCCAGCGAAGCTTCCGCCTCCGCCTGATTGCGGAGTAAGTCGGGTAAAGTCATTGATGCGCCGCGAGATAGTCGGCAGCGTTTCTATAATCGGAGTGCTGATTGAAGTCGTTGCTCCGGTTCGTGATTCACTAAAAATCGCACTATCTTCGGTCTGCACGATTACTGTTTCGTCAATTGCCGTACTCAGAGTAAAATTAACGGTCGCCGTTGCTCCTAAACTAAGTTGTATATTTTCAACGACCTGTTCCTTAAAGCCCGCTTGAATAGCCTTAACCGTATAAGGACCGCCGATACGCATTCCGGGAATCGTAAACCGCCCGTCTCTATTGGTAACGGCGGTGTAATTAGTCCCCGAAGGCAAATGCAATGCCTCGACGACGACTCCTTCCACAGAATTTGCCTGTCCATCGGTTACTCGTCCCGCTATTTCGGAAGTTGTAACCTGTGCTGAAATTGTTATTGAAAAAATGCCAGCTAAAATTAATGTCCATATCTGGTTCATGATAATTTTTTTAGTCATTATAAGTTTTGTCCTCGTTTAGATAATTTTTTTGAAAATTAACGTGTCATTTACAAAATGAAATTTTATTTAAAGTTGCGGTTTTGTATCTTTTATGACACCGGCGATAGTTTCTGTTCCTGCTTGTGCGAATGCCGGTTAGATAACAAAAAATTCGCGCTCCTGAAAATTTTTATACTAATTTTTGAAAAATTGCTTTGTTCTACTAGCTAATTATGTTTCTGTATTTTGGATTTTTATCCTAGTTTTCGGATTTCGTTTGATTGATACAAATAATCATCTTTGTCTGAATAAAATTCAATCTCTGAAATCCAATTTTATAAGTGCTTGATTCTCACACTTTTAGCGTGTCTTTACGTTATTTGTCGTAAAAAAAACTTCAAAAGATTGGCTTTATGCAAAATTTTGAAATTTTATATACGCAAGTTAAGTTCCTTAAAATATCTTGAAATAGAAATTTAGCTATCAAATCTCAATATCTTACTACTCGCAGGTTAAATTCGTGTGAATAAACTGAAATAGTTTTCCGGCAGATGTGAACACGCGGTCTTGTTTTTTTGCACAGTTTTTGAGTAAAAATGGTATCTGTCGTTTTTCGACAAAATCACTCTCACAAAACTCTTTTTTTCTTTGCATTTCTGTTCAGATGCAAAAACATTTTTCGGATTACTTTATTTAATTTCTTTTACTGACGATTTTTCTTCTTTTTTTCAAATCGAACTTTTCTCCTGATTTAACCAGAAAAAAACGCATTGCGCCGTTTTTATTTTGTCCTTCAAAAATCATTATTTGACTTGCTCCCAAAACTTCGCCGAAACGGTTATCTGAAACAATAAACGCGGTATCTTCGTCAATTCCGATACCTAAAAGACGCGGGTTTTTGAGTATTAAACTAATCAGACGATTCTGTCTTTGACGTTTGATAAAATGTTGATCAACAATAACTTCGGGCAATAAACCCAAGCCTTTTCGGGTTTCGACTCTTTCCGCGTCAATCACCGAAAAATCACCTTCGCCGGTAATCATAATCGCCGACATAATCGCAGTTCCCGCACTCGTTCCGCCGAAAACCGCGCCGGATTTGTATTTACTCCTTAAAGCGTTTTCAATGCTTGCGTCCTGCACTACTTCCATAATCCGGTTTTGGTCGCCGCCGGTGAAAAAAACTCCGCTTGCCGTTTCCAGTTGTTTGAGAAAATCGCGTTTATTTTCAGCGTTTAAAGGCGCGAAAGGTGCGTTTTCGATAGTGATTTTAGAAACTTTTTCGAGGTCGGCTTTAAATGCTTCATAGCTCGCTTGCGGCTCGCCGCTTGCCCAGGTTACAACTAAAATCTTGCCTTTTTCACCGCCGCCGAATTCGGCAAATTTTGCCAAAACTTCCGGCGGACGCTTTCCGCCGCCGATTAAAACCAGACGCTCTTGAGCAAAAGAAACAAAAACGAAAAGCGCAATTAAAAATGAAATTATGAAAATTTTTCTAAACATTTGCGGGTTGATTTTACTCCAAAATCGTCCAAAAATAACCATCCGGCGCGATGAACGAAAAACTCTTTTCGCCGAATTCGTTTTGCCGAATGTCGGTTACGTTGGTCGCCTTGCTCGCTTTTATTTTTTGTTGATAATTTTCGATGCCTCTGACGCGGTAAGTGTAGAGCGAATAACCGAGACTTCCGGGTTTTGACGAATCAAACTTATTTTCCAGTTTCGATTCGGGCGAAAACCAAATGATTTTCAAACGCCCTGAGAGTGCATTCGCAGGAGTGGTCGAACTTTTCGGATTGTCAAAATCAGTTGCCCCGTATTTTTGATGTTTTTCAAGACTGAAAATCGCCCGCGATGATGGATTGGTATAATCCGAATCGTAATCGGTGTTTTCTTTAACTTTCAGCAAACCTAAAACATTTCCGTAAAAATCAATGTTCGCTTGATTGCGATAAACAACCATTCCGAAATGCGTAATTTGCGAAGATTTAAAAAAAGAATCTTCATTGATTTTGCCGTAATTTGCCAGCGAATATCCGAATCTTTGGAACAAAATCTGTCTGGTAAGCGGCTGAATCAAACACATTTCGCGCACTACGGCGTAATTTTCCAAAAAAGGCTGCGGACGTTTTTCAAGGCGGTAAATTTCGGCGCGCTGCGGTTCGATCAAAAAAACCGGCAGTTTTTGCGCGATGGCTTCTTCGGCGTGATTTTGCAGACTGTAAATATCATTTGTCATCGTCGCGCCCCAACGATTGCCTAAAACATTCATCTGCGACATTTGTAATCCTTTATTTACGGGCTTTTCCCAAATCATTAAGCGAATCAAGCCGTGATCGGAATCTTGGTGAAGCAGCCGAATTGATTTCAACTTCGATTTTACGCCGTAAAGTTTTTCAGCGTCCTTTTCACTCAATTCGCCTGTCTTTCCAACGCGATAACCGAAACGCTCGAAATACGCGATCAAAGGCTTTTCATCTTCCACGCCGATGCCGACTTCCATTACGCCGCCGATTGATGTTTCCTGTCCCATAACAAAAACCGAAAGAATCACAATAAAAACCGCTAAACTTAAAATTTTCATAACTTTCTGTCCATCGCCTTCTGATCATTATTTTTTCCGTTTCTGCATTTCTTTTTGGTAAAACGTCCAGGAAGTTTCGTTTGGTTTGGTCGGATCAACTTCGGTTGGTGCGGTCATATAAAGCGGATATTTTTCGCGCACTTCTTTTTTGATTTGTTCGGGCAATTGCTCAAAATTTTCGAGCCGATCACTGCGGGCGTGATAAATCATTAAACCTTCGCGCTGCTCCATCCCCATCCACGGAAGCCAGGGTCCGACGCGCGTCCAACTGACAAAAACATTTTTCGGCGGCGTGGTTTTGTAAAGTTCTTCTTTCGGCACGTAAAAATCAAACATTTCCGCCGCCGTATAATTTTTATCAAATCCCGACAACGGATAAAACGGGAAAATATCGGAAGTCCAAACCAGATAATTTCCGAGTTCTTCGGGCGGCGCGGATTCGCCGAATTCGCGTTTTCCGTCCAAAGAAACATTGATATATTTGCCGTCTTTGATGCGTGTGCGGAAATTTACCGGATCATTTTCGATATGAAAAACCTCCATTTTCTGCTTCGTCCAGGGGTTTTCCCAACTCGAAATTATCTCGTCGGTTTGCGGGTCTTTATAAAAAACAATTTCGCGTGTCGCGCCGAAAAATCCGTCTTTTTCCGGCGTTTCGACGCGGCGGCGGATGTTGTAACCTTCAATATTAAACAACTTCACCGGACGCTCGCCCGGAATAAATGAATAGGCGTAGCCTTTGATCGTAAAAAGAAAATCTTTGCCGTCGGGACGCGCTATCGTCGCTTCAACCCGCAACTGTTCAAGCGTGCGTTTCGGCTTTTTCGATGTCTGAGCAAATAAACTCAGGCTGAATATAAACATAACGACCAATATAAATGCTGTTTTTTTCATAATTTAGACCTCGTGTTTAATGTTTTTCCGTGTTAAAATTTCTTTAACTTTTTGCGGAATATCGCTGAATTGCTCGACGATTTCCGCTCCGGCTTCTCTCAGACGATCAACTTTTCCAACCCAAGTTCCGCGTCCGCCTTCGACGATTGCTCCGGCGTGGGAATAACGCGTTCCGCTTTGTGCGGCTTTTCCGCCGATATAGGCGACGATTTTTTTCTTCAGTTTTCCGCTTTCGATCAAATCCGCAACTTGTTCTTCCTGCGAACCGCCAATTTCGCCGATCAAAACTATCAAATCGGTTTCGGCATCTTTTTCAAAAAGTTCGGCGACTTCCGGCATCGTCAAACCGATGACCGCATCGCCGCCGATATGACAAATTGTGGAAATACCGATTCCGGTTTGGCAAATGTAATAACCCGTCGAAGCCGAAAGTCCGCCGCTTCGCGAAATGATGCCGACGTTGCCGGAATGAAACCAACTTTTCGCCGTTTTTGCATTTCCGCCCATCATTCCAATCACGGCTTTTTCCGGCGACATCACGCCGACCGTGTTCGGTCCGACAAATTTTGTGCCGAATTCTTCCGCAGCTTCGCAAATTTCCAAAACGTCGTAAAGCGGAACGCGGTCGGCAATTAAAGCCAGAAGCGGAACGTCCGCTTCAATCGCTTCAATCGCGGCAGATTTGATACGCGGCGCGGGAACGAAAATCACCGAAACATCAATTGCGCCCAAAGAATCTTTAGCTTCTCTGACCGAATCAAAAACCGGCAAATCGTGAACTGTTTGTCCGCCCTTTCCGGGTGTGCATCCGCCGACAATATTCGTGCCGTATTCGAGCATTAAACGCGAACGCATCGAGCCTTCGCGTCCCGTAATTCCCTGCACGATAACCCGTTTATTGTGATCAATCAGAATCGCCATTTAACACATTTATTCCGATCTTAAATCCTCAATCGGAAACTCAATTTTCACGCCGCCTGTTTCGTGTTCCCAACTCGCAAATTCACACGCCAAACATTCGATACATTTTCCCTTTTCGGCTTCTTCCGGCGAGATTGCCAAAACGGGCAAATTCCGCTCGTCCATTTTCAAAATTTTCACCGGACACGCTTCGACAATCGGTAAAGCAGATTTTTCCGCAAAAACGGAATGATTAAATGTAATTTCGCCCGTCCGGGTTTTAAATTTGTAAAATTGTTCGTTGCCTGTCGTCCGTTGTCCGATGTTTTCTTCCTTTACGACCTGGCGGTTTTGCGGCTTGGCGTTAAGAATCAACTCTTGCAGCCGCGCCGCGCAGAAATCTGCCGAATGTTGTTTTTGATATGCTTCCATCGGTGCGGGAAGGAATTTTGCGTATTTTTCAACCAACTCTTTTGCATAATCTTCGCCGTTTCCGCCCAAACGCAAGACTGCCGGAATTTCGGGGTGAACTTCTAAAAATGCTTTCAAAACCGCCCGCGCCAGACCGAATTGTTCCTGACTTGCCACGCCCGAACCTGATAGAAAATAGCCTTTGATTTCGGGAATCGAAAGAATAATCTTTGCCGCTCGATAAACTTTTGATGCCGGCGGATTTCCGCTCGTGTCAACATAACACGCCGGCGATAAACCGTTGCGCTGTGCCGCATCGAGCGAAGCCATCGAACCGCCGCCGCCCGCGCCGTGAAATCCGATTAACCAATTATCATTTAACATTGAACATTTATCGGATTCTTTTTGTTCAATGTTAAGGATTTCAACGAAATAAAATGTGCCGCGAAAATCTTCTTTTTCAACTTCCCACGCGATTTTCTCTAATTTTGTCGGCGTATGTCCGAGTTCGCGCGCCATTTCGATATTTAAATCCTCGTGGCGAAAAACGGCGTAATCGTCAACCGAAATCCGCGCATCGAGCGCAACTAATCTCCCGTCTTTTAATAAGGCGAGCGGATTTATTTCCGCCGTTCGCGCTTCGCAGGATTTGGCGGCACGATAAAGTTTCTGCAAAATTTCGGCAATGTT
This sequence comes from Pyrinomonadaceae bacterium, assembly GCA_041745765.1. Classification (GTDB taxonomy): domain Bacteria; phylum Acidobacteriota; class Blastocatellia; order Pyrinomonadales; family Pyrinomonadaceae; genus JAHCHG01. Next base: position 17,025 of record JBGTIH010000026.1, read on the forward strand.
TTGAGTCCGCGCTTCAACGGGTTGCGTCCGGCTTAAATTTGAACTCAGAACAAATTGCAAAACATCCTCAATTGCCGGCTCTTTGTTAATCGAACAAACCAATTTGTGCAGTGTTTCGGCGCGTTCTTCGATGCCGCTTCCGCCCGAATCTGAAAACAAAAGCGTCGGGCGTTTCAGAACCGTATCAACAATAAATCCGAGATAAAATTCGCGTTCGATTTCCGCTTTTTCATCTACTAAAACCGCTTCACACAGATTTCCGGCGATTTGTTGTCCAAGCATTTCAGATGCGATTTTTTCGGCTTCTTCCGCTGAATCCGCAAAACGAATTCCCCCGTTTGCGGCGCGTGAAGTTGAATGAATTTGCGCTTTAACAACAACTTTTCCGCCCAAACTTTCGGCAATTGCACGCACTTCTTTTGTCGAAAATGCCACCCGTCCGCGCGGAATCTCAACGCCGTTTTGCGCCAAAATTTTTTTTGCCTGATGTTCGTGCAATTGCGCCATTAGTTTTGTCACTGCTAAAAATTTTGTAATTGATTAGAATATAATTGTTTTGAAATTTCGGCTCGTTTTGCAAAAACAGCGCGAATTTGCCGCGAAAACCTTGTAATCGTCCGAAACTATCAACTATTAGCTGTCAACTATCAGCTAATTGAAGCCTGTGCATAATTAAGTTCTTTGAAATCAATAGATTAATAGCATCAGAAGTTAATCATTTATCAAAACGATTAAAATCGGAATATGAATTGTGTAAATTGTTCCGTTTCTTCTGATGCTCTGCTTAGTTTAAT
>JBGTIH010000027.1:0-46704 GCA_041745765.1 Pyrinomonadaceae bacterium
GGAACTGCGCGAGCGAAATTGGGGCGAACAGCCGTTTGATCCGACGAAACTCGATGCGGTAATTATTACGCACGCGCACATCGATCACACCGGATTTTTGCCGCGCATCGTTAAACTCGGCTTTAAGGGGAAAGTTTTTACTTCGGGCGGAACCGCCGATCTGCTCAAGATTCTGCTTCCCGATTCGGGCAGGCTTCAGGCGGAAGAAGCCGATTACCGCAATCGTCATAATTTAACATCGCACAGTCCGGCGCTTCCGCTCTATGACGAAAATGACGCAAAGGACGCGCTCGAACTGCTTCATCCCGTAAAAAACAACGGCGAAGCAGTCGAAATTTGCGAGGGTTTCAAAGCGAGTTTCAATGTCGCCGGACATATTATCGGCGCGAGCCTCGTGCTGGTCGAAATGGAAAACGCCCGCGAAAACGGCGAGTCAATTAAGTTTCTTTTCTCCGGCGATCTCGGGCATTACGATCAGCCGATCGTCAAAGATCCCGCGCCGCCGCCCGCGTGTGATTATTTAATGACCGAATCAACTTACGGCAACCGTCTGCACGGCGAAACGACTTCGGATATAAATCTCGCAAAAATTATCAATGAAGCCTATGAGCGCGACGCGCCGATCCTGATTCCGGCTTTTGCCGTCGGGCGAACGCAGGAACTTCTTTATATGATCCGCGAACTCGAAGACGAGAAGAAAATTCCTTCGATGCCCGTCGTTGTCGATTCGCCGATGGCGGCGCAGGCAACGCAGGTTTATAACCGCTGGAGCGAGGAACATGACGAGGAATACGCTTCGATTCTGGCAAAAAAAGTTCACCCGCTGCGCACCGATTGGATGAAAACGACCGCTACGCGCGAAGAATCAAAACGGCTCAATGATATGAAGGGCGCGAGAATAATTATTTCCGCATCGGGAATGCTGACCGGCGGGCGCGTTCTGCATCACGCGATGCGGATTTTGCCGAATGAAAATGCGACCGTTATTTTTGTCGGTTTTCAAGCCGCCGGCACGACCGGACGCAGAGTCTTGGACGGCGAGCGCGAAGTCCGCATTATGAAAAATTGGATTCCCGTGCGCTGCCACGTCGAAAGAGTTTCGGGTTTTTCCGCGCACGCTGATTGGAAGGCGGTTATCAAATGGCTTTCGGGTTTGCCGAATACGCCGAAAATGGTTTTTACAACGCACGGCGAACCCGAAGCTGCCGAAGCGATGGCGCAGCATATTCGCGATGAATTCGGCTGGAATGTTGTCGTTCCGCAATATGAACAAACGGTCGAACTATTGTAAGATCAATAACTAAATAATATGCAAGCATCAATCCACCAAGATCTCGAAGCAATCGGCAGAATTAGTGCTGTTCGGATAATTTTAAAAGCATTGGGACGAGCTACTAAAATGCGAATCTCATTAGTTTCACGAATCACGAATGACTTATGGACGGCGTGTTCGGTCATAGATGACGCTGATTTCGGTCTGAACACGGGCGATAAATTAGAATTAGAAACGACTTATTGACAAAATGTTCACGGGGCGGTCGCTCCGCTTATTATCAATCACGCAAGCCGGGATGAAAGATTCAAAGATCATCCGGGATTAAAGATTTATGGCATTGAAAGTTACATTGCCGTGCCGCTTTACCGCTTAAATGGGGAATTTTTCGGAACTTTGTGCTCTCTCGATCCCGAACCTTCCGATATTTCCGAATCCGATCTGGATTTATTTAAGCTTTTTGCAAATCTCATCGCGTTTGAACTCGACGCGGAAGAAAAATCGCGAGAACGACAAAAAGAACTCGAACAAGCGGTCACGGAAAATGAATCACAGCGACGTTTTATGAGCGTTTTGGGACACGATCTGAAAAATCCTCTCAGCACGATTGTGATGGCGGCGACCTTGCAGAAAAACAATACTCTGACCGCCGAAAAAAATACGGCAATGGCTGAGAAAATTATCAAAACTTCTCTGAGAATGAATTATTTGATTGAAGATTTACTCGAAACCACGCAAGGCATCAGCGGCAGAAAAATTTCAATTAACCCCAAACCGAGCGATCTTCGTCTGATTTGTCTGCATATTATCGAAGAATTTAACATTGCTCAGCCAAACGTGAAAATTGATCTTTACGCTGAAGAAAATTGTTTCGGCGACTGGGACGAACAGCGCATCGGTCAGGTATTGACAAATCTTTTGAGCAATGCGATTTCATACGGAAAAAAGGGCAGTCCGGTAAAAGTAAATGTAATTGAAGATTGTGATCGCGTTCTTATTCAAGTAAATAATTGCGGCGAAATTATTAATGACGAAGAGAAGAAAAATTTGTTCACGCCGTTTTGGCGCGGTTCGAGGAAGAATGAAACAAATGCCGCCGGACTCGGCTTAGGACTTTATATCGTTAAACAAATTGTCGAAGCTCACGAAGGCAGTATCAGGGTTGACTCGACCCGCGAATATGGAACTACTTTTACGGTCGCGTTCGATAAGAAACTGGCAAATTAAATTGACATCTTCGGCACATTGCACACATTCAATAAAAATAGCCGTAATTCCAGCTTAAAAAATGCAATTTGGTGACAAAATTTTAAGTGAAAATTAAGGTTAAAAAGATTGATTTTATCTATCAGTTATCATCTATCATCTGTAATCTGTTCCGAAAGTAAAAAACATCCGAAATAGGTGATAGATGATAACTGATAAGTGATGGATTTGTTAAATAATTTATCGTTTTTTTATTTTTCAAAAACACTATATAGTGTGTTGACAAACTCTTCTTACTACAATATATTCTATAAACATTACAGGTTACATCGGTTTGAAATGTTGAAAAGGGAATGCGGTGAAAACCCGCAACTGCCCCGCAGCGGTGAACGGGAACGAAAGCTGTCAGATAAGCACTGAATCCGTCAAAAGATTCGGGAAGCGACGGCGATTAGGTTGGAAAAGATTTTGCCCGCAAGTCCGAAGACCTGCCTGTAAACAAAAATTGGTGTCATTCAAAAACGACACAAAAAAAACGTCTGTGCTTTCGAGGGAAAAGTTTGGCGGCGCGCGCGGCGGAAATCTCCAAAAAAAGAATTTCTTTCCGCAAATTTCCGCGTCTGATTTTTCCCATCGAAAAAAAACAGCACAAAATTATAAAAAAAGAGGAAAAAGAAAGATGGAATTTACCGGAACGAGTTCGTCCGCCGCACGCCGAAGCGAAGAAGAAACACCGACCACAATGCGCGTTACCAAACGCAACGGTTCATTCGAGCCGGTTGATATAAACAAGATTGTCAAAGCCGTTTCGCGCTGCTGTTATAACTTAAAATCGGTTGACGCGCTCCGCATTGCAACCAAAACGATCAGCGGACTTTATGACGGCGCGACGACTAAAGACCTCGACAAACTCTCGATCCAAACCGCCGCCAGTCTTATTTTTGAAGAACCGGAATATTCGCGTCTTGCCGCGCGTCTTTTAAATAATTATATTTCAAAAGAGGTTGCCAATCAGGAAATCTATTCCTTTTCGCAAAGTATGAATTTCGGTTTCAAAGAAGGCTTGATCAATGAGCGCACGGCGAAATTTGTCAGCGAAAACAGCCGCAAATTAAACGACGCGATTGACGAAACGCGCAATGATCTGTTCGAATTTTTCGGACTCAGAACTATTTATGACCGTTATTTACTGAAAAACCCAAAAAAGCGCGACGTCATCGAAACGCCGCAATTTTTCTGGATGCGCGTCGCCTGCGGACTTTCCGAAACGCCGCACGAAGCGATCAGTTTATACAAACTTTTTTCTTCGCTCGAATATATTCCGAGTACGCCGACGCTCTTTAATTCCGGCGCGAAACACGAGCAATTGTCGTCCTGCTTTTTGCTCGATTCGCCGCAGGACGGCCTCGAAAGCATCTACGACCGCTATAAACAAATCGCTCTGCTTTCAAAATTTTCCGGCGGAATCGGCGTGGCGTATCACCGAATCCGTTCGCAAGGCTCTCTGATTCGTGGAACAAACGGTTTTTCAAACGGTATTATTCCGTGGCTAAAAACTTTAGATTCATCAGTTGCCGGTGTTAACCAGGGCGGAAAAAGACGGGGCGCGTGCTGCGTCTATCTGGAAACCTGGCACGCCGATATTGAGGATTTTCTCGAACTCAGAGAAAACACGGGCGATGAAGCGCGGCGAACGCATAATTTGAATACGGCGAATTGGGTCTCGGATCTGTTTATGAAGCGCGTTTCAGAAGACGGAATGTGGTCGCTTTTCGATCCGAAGGTCGTGCCGCACTTTCCCGACCTGTTCGGCGCGGAATTTGAAAAAGCCTATGCGGAAGCCGAAGAAGCTGAATTATTTTATAAACAGGTCAAAGCGCGTGATCTGTATTCGAGAATGATGCGGTCTCTGGCGCAGACCGGCAACGGCTGGATGACATTTAAAGACGCGAGCAATACGAAATCGAATCAAACCGGAAAACCGGAAAATGTCATACATTTATCCAATCTCTGCACGGAAATTCTGGAAGTTACGAATGATAAAGAAACGGCGGTTTGCAATCTCGGTTCGATCAACGCGGCGCGGTATTTAAAAGACGGCGAGTTTGATTTTGAAAAACTGGCGAAAAACGTGCGCCTCGCCGTGCGCCAACTCGACCGCGTGATCGATCTGAATTTCTATACGATTCCGCAGGCGAAGGATTCGAATATGCGCTGGCGAAATATCGGACTCGGAATAATGGGTTTGCAGGACGTTTTCTTTCAGATGCGTCTGCCGTTTGATTCCGACGAAGCGCGGGGAATTTCGGCAAAAATTCAGGAAGAAATTTATTTTGCGGCTCTAAACGCTTCCTGCGAACTAGCGCAGGAAAAAGGTAAACACGCCGCGTTTGACGAAACACGCGCGGTGGAAGGCGTTTTGCAGTTCGATCTGTGGAACGTAACGCCGGAAAATATGGAGCGCTGGGATGTTTTACGCGCAAAAATTAAAGAACACGGTTTGCGAAATTCCCTGATGATCGCCATTGCGCCGACGGCGACGATCGCTTCGATTGCGGGCTGTTATGAATGCATCGAACCGCAGGTTTCCAATCTTTTCAAACGCGAAACGCTGTCCGGCGATTTCGTCCAGATCAACCGCTATCTGGTGCAGGAATTAAAGAAAGAGAATCTCTGGACGGATGAAATCCGCACGAAGATCAAACTTGCGGAAGGTTCGATTCAAAATATCGCGGAATTTCCCGACGAATTAAAAGCGATTTACCGTACGTCCTGGGAACTGCCGATGAAATCTTTAATTGATATGGCTGCCGCGCGCGGCGCATTTATTGACCAAAGCCAATCGCTCACTCTTTTTATGGAAAGCCCGAACATCGGCAAACTTTCCTCGATGTATATGTATGCGTGGCAAAGTGGTTTGAAAACGACCTATTATCTGCGCTCGCGTCCGGCAACCCGGATCGCGCAGGTTACGGCAAGTGAAGCAAAGACGGAAGTTAAGAAAACTTATACGGACGAAGAAGCGTTAATTTGTTCGCTCGAAAACCCGGAAGTGTGTGACGCGTGCCAGTAGAAGTTCAGGAGAAAATAAAATAATGATACTCGCTGCAGGATTTAATTTGACTTAGCGACCGATGAAATATCCGGCGTTTTATGAAATGTATAAAAACGCCATCAAAAATACCTGGACGGTCGAAGAGGTTGATTTTTCGACCGATTTCGGCGATCTGCGGACAAAGATGACCGATGCCGAACGCCATCTGATCAATCGGCTGGTCGCCTTTTTTGCCACCGGCGATTCGATCGTTTCCAATAATCTCGTACTTAATCTTTACAAACACATCAACGCGCCCGAAGCCAGAATGTATCTGTCGCGCCAGCTTTATGAAGAAGCTCTGCATGTGCAGTTTTATCTGACTTTGCTCGATACATACATTCCCGACATCAAGGAACGCGAAGCCGCTTTTTCGGCGGTTGAAAATATTCCTTCGATTAAGGCGAAAGCAAACTTTTGCCAGAAATGGATTGATTCAATCGAGGATTTGCAAAAACTCGAAACAAAAGAAGACCGCAAACAATTTCTTTTAAATTTGATTTGTTTTGCCGCATGCATCGAGGGTTTATTCTTTTTTGCGGCGTTTGCCTATGTTTATTTCCTGCGTTCAAAGGGTCTGCTTCACGGACTCGCCGCCGGAACGAACTGGGTGTTTCGGGATGAATCTTCGCATATGCAGTTTGCTTTCGAGGTTGTCGAAACCGTACGCGAAGAGGAACCCGAACTTTTTGACGATTCATTGAAAGCGCAAATTGCCGAAATGCTCGACGAAGCCGTCAATTGCGAAATGCAGTTTGCCGAAGACATTTTAAGCGGCGGAGTCGCCGGACTTTCGGTTTCCGATATGCGCGAGTATCTCGAATTCGTCGCCGATCAACGCTTAACGATGCTCGGTTTGCCGAAGGTTTACATGGCGAAAAATCCGTTTTCGTTTATGGATTTGCAGGACGTGCAGGAACTCGCCAATTTCTTTGAACGTCGCGTTTCCGCCTATCAAATGGGTGTCGGCGGCGAAGTTTCGTTTAACGAAGCGTTTTAAGAAGCGCGAAAAATTTGAAATCCGCTCTTAGAGTAAATTTCAGCAGTGTGAAATACAAAAAGAAATTTACAGGGATAACAAGATAAACAAGGATATTTAAAGTAAAAGTTATCCCTGTAAATCTTGTTATCCATTTAAATTTCTGTTATGTATTTTAGTTTCCTGAAATCTGCTCTAGAATTTGTTTCTTAATTTATCGAAAGTTGTTTGGAGAGCTTCGGGAATTGTGCGGGTTTCGCCGATGGCGGTCATAAAATTCGCATCGCCGAACCAGCGCGGCAAAATGTGCAGGTGAAAATGTTCAGCAACGCCCGCGCCGGCGGCTCTGCCGAAATTCATCCCGACATTCATTCCGTGCGGCTCGTAGACTTCACGCAAAACGCTCTGGCATTTTTTGGTCAGGTCCATTAATTCGTCGGTGATTTCCTTTGAGGCTTTGTCCAGATCGGCAAGGTGCGCGAACGGCACGACCATTAAATGACCGCTGATATACGGGTAAATATTTAAAATTACAAAATTAAACCCGGCGCGATGAAGGATAAATTTTTCTTCATCGCTTGCCGGGCTTTTTAGAATATCGCAAAAAACACAACCACTCATTTTGACGGTTGACGAATTTTCAGCGGATTTGATGTAGTCGTAACGCCACGGACTCCATAAAACATCCACGATTTTTCTGTTCCTTATTTATTGATTAAATCCTTTAGGTCTTTGCCGGGCTTGAAATAAGCAACGCGTTTGGCAGGAATTTTTACGGCTTCTCCGGTTTTCGGATTGCGCCCTTTGCGAGCGTTGCGTTCACGAACACGGAAACTGCCGAAACCGCGCAATTCGATTTTTTCCCCTTCATTTAAGGTGCTGACGATGCTGTCGAAAATGATTTCAACCAGCTTTTCGGCATCTTTTTTTGTCATCTCGGCTTCTTTGGCAACTTTTTCTACTAAATCTGCTTTTGTCATCTGTTTTTTTTTCTCCTGCACCGTAAATTAAATAAAACTTGAACTATGCTGATTTTTCTTCCTCTTTTTCCACGTCTGAAATATCTTCGGCTTGTTCTTCTTCTTTTATTTCCGTTTCTTGCGGAGTTTCAACTTCGGCTGAAACTTCTTCTGCCTCAGTGTTTTCAGCAGTTTCTTCGGCTGTTTCGATGGCGGTTTCCGAAACTTCGGGAGTTTCTTCTGCCGTTTCCGCAGCTTCTTCTACGACTTCGGGAGTTTCTTCTATAACTTCTTCTGAAGATACGACAGCTTCAACGGCTTCCACCGTTTCCGCTTCTGCTGAAGTTTCTTTCATTGTCGGGGTTTCTTCACCGGTCGAAGTTTCTTCAGCCGTTTCAGAGGTTTCCGTTTCTACGGAAACCTCTTCCTGACTTGTTTCTTCGCCGGCTTCGGCTTGTTCTTTAGCTCTCTGAGCGCGTCTTTCCTTTTTGGAAAGTTTCGGTTCGTCGGCATTTTCTTCTGATTCTTCCTGGTTACTGCGTTTCAAGTTCATCAGTTCGCCGAGCGAAGCCATACCGCTTTTTGCTTCGGTCGAATAGCTCTTTGTATCAACGACAGGTTCGTCTTCTTTACCGACCGCCCGGTGCGAAAGACCGATTTTTTGAACGTCGTGTTCGATTCGGAGGATTTTGAAATCCAATTCCTGACCGATTGAAACAATGTCTTCCGGTTTTTCGACTCTTTCATCGGAAAGTTCCGAAATATGACACAATCCTTCGAGTTCGCTGCCCAATTCGACGAATACACCGAATCCGGCAAAGCGTGAAACTTTTCCTTTGACGACATCGCCCGCTTTGTGCGATTCGACAAAAGCATCCCAAGTACTCGGCGTAAGTTCTTTGATCGAAAGCGAAAGACGATGTCCCTGCGTATCAATATTCGTCACAATCGCTTCGACTTCCTGATCTTTTTTCAAGACATCTTTCGGATGTTTGATTTTCTTGGAATGCGAAATGTCGGAAACGTGTACGAGACCGTCAACGCCGTCTTCAATTTCAACAAACGCGCCGAAATCGGTCAGATTGCGAACTCTACCTTTAACGCGCGTGCCGATCTGGTAACGCTCGGCAATCGTGTCCCACGGATTTGCCTGAAGCTGTTTCATTCCCAGGCTGATGCGGCGTTCTTCGGTATCAATTCCGAGAACTTGAACTTCGACTTCTTCACCCGGTCTGACGAGTTTTTTCGGACTCTTGGTGCGTTTTGACCAGGACATTTCCGAAATATGAACCAGACCTTCAACGCCGGGTTCGAGTTCGACAAACGCGCCGTAATCGGTCACGCTCGAAATATGTCCTTTAACGGTCGAATCAACCGGATAAACTTCGACAACCGTTGACCACGGATCGGGCAGAAGCTGTTTATAACCGAGAGAAACTTTTTCCTTCTCGCGGTCGAGTTTCAGAACCTTGACCTGAATCTGGTCGTTAACCTTAAACATTTCGTTCGGATTCTGAAGTCTGCCCCAAGACATATCGGTTACGTGCAAAAGCCCGTCAATGCCGCCGAGATCAACAAACGCGCCGTATTCGGTCAGGTTTTTGACCACGCCTTCAACGACATAACCCTGTTCGATATTGCTCAGAGTTTCGGCTTTTTGTTTATTGACGACCTCATCGGTCAAAACTTTGCGCGACAGAACGATATTGTTGCGTTTGCGGCTGAATTTAATCACCTTTGCTTCAATATCCTTATCTCTGAAAGAATCGAGATTGCGAATCGGACGCGAATCAACCTGCGAACCCGGCAAGAAAGCCTCGACACCGTTGATGTCAATCCTCAAACCGCCTTTGGTTTTCGAAACGACACGCCCCGTAATCGGCACTTCATCATTAAAGGCTTTTTCGATTTCATCCCACGATTTGCGGCGCAAAGCCTCGAGATATGAAAGCACGGGCGGAGCATCACCGGAATAGATGTTCTTGATGATGACTTCAACCGTGTCGCCTGCTTTGATATTCATTTCGCCGTCCTGCGTGGCGAATTCATCGCTCGGAACAACGCCTTCGGATTTATAGCCGAAATCAACCAAAACTCCGCGGTCTGAAATGCCGACGACCGTTCCTTCAACCAGTTTGCCCGTGTGATAAACTTCCTGATCCTGCTCGAATTCTTCAAGAATCGCGCCGAAATCCATATCTGCCATACTCTGTGAATCTTCATCAGAATCTTTTTCTTCGGTCGCGGCTGTGTCGTCAGAAGTTTTCGATTCGTCAGAAGCAGCCGGTTCAACAGAAGTTTCAAATTCTTCAGCAGTTGGTACATCAGAAGTTTTTGATTCTTCGGTAGCCGGTTCAGCAGAAGTCGTCGGTTCCTCAGTCGCGGCTTGCGCTTCAGAAGTCGTCGGTTCTTCAATTAAAGCAGATATTTCCTCCGCCGGTGCTTCGGCGGAATTTTCCGTGTTTGTTTCCTCTATAACTGATTCACCGTTTTTTTGCGGCTCGTCAGTTTCGTTAATAACCTCGTTAATCATTTAAGTTTGTGTTAATTTCCTTATTTTTAAATCGCTTTTTTATAATATTGTCGTTTTTTTATCCGATTTTTGCAGAAATAAAATAATTGATTCTGCAAAATGACCAATTGTATCAATTAATCAGTGCGGTTGGAAATGAAGTAGAAAAAAAGTCGGTATTTTATAAAAATATTTGTAAGAAAAGTGAGTTTAAACATATACTTTTCGCTCTACTTCCGAAATCGCTTGTTTGACCGGATAAGACTAAAATTTAACCCCGAAGTGCTTCTATGTCAAGACAATGCCGTAAATTTTTACGAATTTGTTCAATAGAATGCAAAAGTTAGCCTCAAAAGAATGCAAAGTTTAGCTTCAAATTCGGATAAATATTAAATTACACAATCAATTACTTTGAAATCCAAATTCATAGTTATGAAGAAATCTTTCGTAACTGATGTTACATAAATAGAAAAAAAAGACAGTGCGCAAACACGTCCGCTTGCCTGAGTACGGGTGAAATAGTTAAATTTGCGGCAGATAAACATCCGTTGACATAGATAATCTGAAAGATAAAAATGGTAAATAATTGGTATTTTTTAATATACTCGGATGTTCAAAAAAATCTGTCGAGTATGTGGAAAAAAAGATAAAAAATGTCATATATTATTGCTCTTGATCAAGGAACGACCAGCAGCCGGGCGATTGTTTTCGATAAGAAAAGTCGCATAATTTCCGTCGCACAAAAAGAATATGCGCAGATTTTTCCGAAAAGCGGCTGGGTCGAACACGATCCGCTTGAGATTTGGGAAACGCAGAAAAATACGGCGATCAAAGCTCTTGCCGAAGTGAATTTGACTGCAAAAGATATTGCAGCCATCGGAATTACGAATCAGCGCGAAACTTCCGTAATTTGGGATAAACAAACGGGTGAACCTGTTTTTAACGCGATAGTCTGGCAAGATCGCCGCACTTCCGCGTTTTGCGATAAGGTGCGCGCCGAACACGCTTCCTTGATCCGCGAAAAAACGGGTTTGGAAGTGGACGCGTATTTCAGCGCGAGCAAGATCAACTGGATTTTGGAAAATGTCGCAGGCGCAAGAGAAAAAGCCGAATCGGGCGAACTGCTTTTCGGAACGATTGATTCGTGGCTCGTCTGGAAACTGACGAACGGCGCAAGACATTTAACTGACGTTTCAAATGCTTCGCGGACGATGATCTTCGATATAAATTCTCTAAAATGGGACGAAGAACTTTTGAGAATCTTTAAAATTCCCCGAAAGATTTTGCCCGAAGTTTTGTCTTCTTCGGAAATCTACGGCGAGGTTTCAGCGGTTAAAGAATTGAGCGGAATAAAGATCGCGGGAATCGCGGGCGATCAGCAAGCCGCGCTTTTCGGACAGCTTTGTCTGGAAAAAGGTTTGTCGAAAAACACCTACGGCACGGGTTGTTTTATGCTGCAAAATATCGGAGAAAAAGCGGTAAAATCGGAAAACCGTTTATTAACAACGGTTGCGTGGAAAATCGGCGAACGATGCGAATACGCGCTCGAAGGCAGCGTTTTTATCGGCGGCGCGGTGATTCAGTGGCTGAGAGATTCACTGGAAATTATTGAAACATCAAGCGATGTCGAGGGTTTGGCGAATTCCGTTTCAGACAACGGCGGAGTTTTTTTTGTTCCGGCATTTGCCGGACTCGGTGCGCCGCACTGGAATCAGGACGCGCGCGGTTTGATTACGGGGCTGACGCGCGGCACTGGAAAAGCGCACATCGCCCGCGCCGCGCTTGAATCAATCGCTTTTCAGGTCGCCGATTTGGTTGACGCGATGCAGGCTGATGCAGGAACCCGTTTAAAAGAACTGCGCGTTGACGGCGGCGCGAGTGTTAACGAAACGCTTTTGCAGTTTCAATCCGATATTTTGCAGATTCCGGTCGTGCGCTCGAAAATTTCGGAAACGACCGCGCTCGGCGCGGCGTATCTGGCGGGTTTGGCGGTCGGCTTTTGGCAGAATAAATCCGAATTAAAAGCCCATTGGCAAGCCGATAAAACTTTTAAGCCGAAAATGCCGAAAGAAGAAGCGGAAAATTTGCGCCGAAAGTGGAATGAAGCCGTAAAACGCGCGATGAATTGGAACAATGATGAAAATCTATAAACTAAAAATTCCGGTTTCATTTATTTCTCTCGAAGATAAAGAAAAAAATTATTTTAACTGGAGATGGATTTTCTTTGATGAAACGGTTTCAAACTTTGTTCAAGAAATTAAAAATAGTCTTAATTTGAGCTTTAACGATTATTGGGAAAATCGAGATGATGAAGAATACCGGTTCGGTTTTGATAAAAACTCGATTGAATATTTTATTTTTTTTACATGGAATCAGGATATTGATGAGTTTGTTGAATTTGAGGTAAAGTTTGACGCTTTTGCAGTTAAAAATTATTTATTATTTAAGCGAAAAATTCGTTCTGAACAGCATTATGAAAAACTTAAGGAGAGTATTTTGAAGTTTATTAAAATAAATAATTTTGAGATTTCCGGTGTAGAAAAGTAATAATGCAAAATCAGAATTATGATAAAAACCTTTATTTTCGATTTAGGCAAAGTAATCGTGCCGTTCGAACTCGATAACAAAATGAAAATTCTCGAAGCCGTCTGCGATTTTTCGCCCGCAGACATCAGGGAAAAAATCTTTGCCTCGCAAGAAGTACGGCTTTTTGAAAGAGGCGCGATCTCGCCGGAAGAATTTTTTGATTTTTTGAAAACTTTATTGAATTTGCGAATGAATTTCGAGGAATTCGTCCGCGCCTGGAACAGTATTTTTTCGCTCGAACCGATTCTCTCCGAAGATTTGATCGAAAGACTTTCGAGAAAATACTGGCTGATTATCTTGTCCGATACCAATAAACTGCATTTTGAATTTATCAGAGAAAAATTCCCGATTCTCAGGCATTTCGATGATTTTGTCTTATCTTACGAGGTCGGTTTTATAAAACCTGCGCCGGAGATTTTTCAAGCGGCGGTCGAAAAAGCCGGATGTTTGCCGGAAGAATGTTTTTTCACGGACGACCGCGAAATAAATATCGAAGGCGCGAAAAAATTCGGAATAAACGCCGTTCAATTTATTTCCGCCGAACAATTCGAGCAAGAACTCGAAAAGCGGGATTTATTATAAAAAAAGGACGGAAAATAAACGATTTATTTTCCGTCCTTCAAAGTTTTTTTGTTAAAAAGATTTAGCTGTTTTCCGTTGCGGTGCTGGCTTGCGGAAGCGGTACACCGGCAGAGTTTGATTCTTTTTCAGGTTCATCTTCAACAAAGTTTTCGTCCGCTTCGCTGACAATCATTTTGCCCGATTGTTTTGAAAAAACAAGTTTTCTCGCTTCTTCGTCATAATCAATGGTCACCAGATCGCCGGTTTCGACCTGCTGTGTTGCAACCAGATTTGAAAGCGGATAAACGAGAAATCTTTCGATGGCGCGTTTTAAATGGCGTGCGCCGTATTTCAAATCAATTCCTTCTTCAAGCAAGAAATCTTTCGCGCTTTTTTCGCATTCAAAGACAAATTTCGTTCCGGCTGATTCGGTAATTCGGTCTTGAACGGATTTTAATTCGATTTCTAAAATCTCGCGCAAATGATGTTCCTTCAAAGTTCTAAAGACGACAACTTTATCAATCCGGTTCATAAATTCCGGTGAGAATTTACGTTTTGCCGATTCCAGAGCGGTGCGATAGATTTTCATATCAATCTCGTTGTCATCGGGGTCTTTGCCCGATTTTGTCGGGGCAAAACCGATTCCGCCGGAAATCATTTCGCTCATTTCGCGCGCGCCTAGGTTTGAAGTCATAATGACCACACATCTTGAGAAATCAACGCGGCGATTGTCGCCGAGCGTCAGTGTCGCTTTGTCCAGAATTCCCAAAAGCAATTGCCAGAGCGCGTCCGAGGCTTTTTCGATTTCATCAAACAAAACAAAGGTCAATTTGTTTTCGTCGTTGTGCGCTTTGTCCAAGTTTTCCTGCGTCAGCATCGGGGAAGTTTCGCGATGTCCCAAATATCCCGGAGGCGAACCGATCAGTTTGGCAATTTCGTGTGAATGCTGAAATTCGGCGCAGTCAATTTTAACGACCGCGTGCGGATCGCCGAACAGAACTTCGGCGGCGGCTTCGACAACACGTGTTTTTCCCGATCCGGTCGGACCTAAAAACAGCATCGTTCCGAGCGGACGCACCGGATTGTTCATTCCGGCAAGATAAATTTGAAAAATACCGCTCATTCGTCGCACGGCGCGTTCCTGTCCGACGATAAAAGATAAGAGACTATCTTCAAAGTCTTTGGCTCGCGGACTTTTCCGGTCCGGGTCGAGCAAAAATAATTTTTCGGTTTTTTCCTTTTTTGTAGCCGTTTCGTTTTTCATTTCGTTTTTCTCCTCATTATTTTGGGAACGCTTTGCAATGCCGCGTTTTTCAAATAAAAAGACGTATGTCAAAAAGTGAGTTTGCCATTAAATTACCGACAAATGCTCAATTATGTTGATGATTTCAAAAGATTTTTCGTTGGCTGAGAGTTAATTAGATGTGAAGATTTTCGTTCAATTGAAGTGCAGAGTCAAGTGGTGAAGGAAAGCAACTCTATATCTATAAATATCACATTCTTAAAATTATCAGCAAGGATTTTTTTCTTAATGTGTTTCAAAGCCGCTCGGAAAGTTTCGGAAAATTCTTTATTCGACGTTTCTTGAACTGAAAATTTTGATGATTTCGCCGAATTTTTGACGTGAAATTGCCGGGTCTTTTTTTTGATTTAGTAATAGCTGGAAAGTAACCTCTGATAAGCTTTCAAAGTCTTTTAAGTTATCAATTTTTGTTTTCGGCTGTTGCGAGATAAATACCGGAGATTAAAATTTGCCGAAGATTTTAATGCACTAATTCCAACACTTGCTGAGAATGAACGAGTTCGGAAACGATTGCCTGAAATGAATGATTTTCGCGTTTATCTTTAACCGAACGCTGACGTAGGATTTCCCAGTCGCTCTTTGGAATATGCTTAAATGCTTCGATAATCATCGGGTCAAACTGCGTTCCCGAACAACGACTTAACTCCGTGACCGCTTCTTCATACGAACATCCGTGCCGATAAACGCGGTCGCTGATCATTGCGTCAAAAGCATCAACAACCGAAAAAATACGTGCGCCGATGTCAATATCTTCGCCGCGCAAGCCGAATGGATAACCGCTTCCGTCCCATTTTTCGTGATGCTGCGAAACAATTCGCGCCGCGCCTTGCAAAAAAGGAATATTTCTTAAGATTTTTTGTCCGTGCTGCGGATGAAGTTTCATTTTGTTCCATTCGTCTTCGGTTAATTTCGCCGGTTTTCGCAAAACGGCATCTGGAACACCGATTTTACCTATGTCGTGCAAAAGTGCGCCGAGTTCAAGATCGCGTAAAGCATCTTTGTCCAGACCGAGTTCGTAGCCGAGCCGCAAACTAAAAGTGACTACTCTTTCCGAGTGCCCGTGCGTTTCAAAATCGCGTGTTTCCAGAGCTTGCACTAACGCTTTGAGCGTCATTCGATACGAATTTTCAATTTCTTCGAGAGCCTTGTCGAGTTCGGCGGTGCGTTCGGCAACGAGCTCTTCGAGATGAAGCTGATACTTATCTTTCAGATATTTCAACTCAAACTTGGCAAAGGCTTTTTCGACAGCCGAATCCACTTTTTTCAAAGTGAAAGGCATTTGAATAACTTCAAACGCGCCGGCGCGAAATGCTCTGACCGTATTTCCCACCGTTTCCGGATCGCTGATAAAAATCGGTACCGTTCGCGGAGAGTGTGCCGAAAGAAACGGAATTAAATCTATTCCACTGATATGTGGCATATTAACCGGCGTAAGGATTACCGAATATTCTTTTTCCCTAATCTTTTCGATTGCAGAACTGATTGTTTCAGCCTCATCGCAGATATATTTTGCTGAAAAAAAGGCTATCAGAAGACTGCGCTTTTCAGCATTTTGCTCAATAATGAGCAAGTTTTTCTCACATTCAATGGTATTAAACATATAATCATTAGATTAAGGGGGGTTGGGAACTGTAAATTTGGTAGATGAAATAAAACCGAAGCTGAAAAAACACATTTCAGTAAATAGAATTTAACATATAAAAATAAAATTTAGCAAGTTTTTTTCTCACATTATAAATAAAAAAAACAGAGAGAAATTAAAAAATTCCGGCATAATATCTTGACGAAAAGAGTAAAGAGTTTTATTATTCTAAATTCACGCCGGGGTGGCGAAATTGGTATACGCACTAGACTCAAAATCTAGCGGGAGCAATCCCATGTCGGTTCGACTCCGACCTTCGGCATTTCAGTATTTACGGGCATTTCAGAGATTTTTATACTTTCTGGAATGCCCTTAATTTTTGCCCGTGTCCCCGCTAATGTCCCTTCCGGTTCAGATTTTTACTTTTTTGATACTGGAACTTATTCGGCTTTTTGCACGTTTTCAAATATCTATTTAATACATTACAACTATACTTTTATTTGTTATATCATTTCAAATAATCATAACGGTTTTGCTCCGTATGATGTGGCAAAGCCGTCTTGGATGTCGTAAGCATCTTTTGACGGCTTTCCTCGGTCTTTGGCTGTTCCCGTCAAGCGGCTTGCATCTGAGCCGCTAATGTCAGATGTATATCTATTGCGGCGGCGATGTGATAGCAACATTTGGTAGCTACACAGGAACATTCCCCCTGCGGTTTGCCGCCGATTTTAGTGAATTTGACCGTGTAGGTGATGCCGTCGCCATTGGTAACGAAATAGGTGCGGAATTCGAGAACTCGAACTTTCGGCTTTGTGGTTTTTGCTTTTGCTACCGCATTTTTTAAGTTTTCCTTGTTAATTTCTATCATAGTGTTTTGCTCCAATTTTTTATTGATAACCTTTCTTGTTATCTAATATATATAAACGTCTAATAGAAGTTAAATTCCTGAAAACAAAGGACTTATTTGATTATTTTTTATTTTTTTTTCGCCTTATTTTTAAGGCTTTTATAGATGGCTCAAATGAATAAAGAACATATTCTTAAAGAAATTAAACGAACCGCTTCCGAGAATGGAGGAAAGCCGTTAGGCAGGACAAGATTTGAAAATGAAACAGGGATAAAAACATCTGACTGGTTCGGGAAATATTGGGCAAAATGGGGTGATGCGCTGACCGAAGCAGGATTTACAGCGAATATATTCAACGAAGCATACGACGAAAATTTTCTTTTGGAAAAATTGATTAATATAATTCAAGAATTAAAGAAATTTCCTAGTGCGGGAGAATTAAAACTCAAATCTTATAAAGATAAATCCTTTCCAAGTTTAAGAACTTTTGAAGATAGATTAGGAAATAAAGATGAAAAGGTTTCTAAAGTTATTGAATACTGTAAAGACCGTGAACACTTGGCAGATGTTTTGGAAATATGTCTGCCTTTGGTAAAACCCGAAGTTGAAAACGATTCAATAGATGTAACCGAAGATGTATCTGATGACGAAGACGAAATTTTCGGATTTGTTTATTTAATAAAATCGGGAAAGTTTTACAAAATCGGTCGAAGCAATTCTGTCGGTCGCCGTGAATATGAATTATCTATACAACTTCCGGAAAAGCCCGTTGTTATCCATAAAATCCGCACAGATGATGCCGCCGGAATAGAAGCATACTGGCATCGTCGTTTTGCCGATAAAAGAAAAAACGGCGAATGGTTTGAATTAAATGCTTCGGATATAAAAGCGTTTCAAAGAAGAAAGTTTATGTAGTATGTCTTTACAAAAAAACTCTTGACAATAAGCTAATTAACTGAATTTATTGAACTTCCGGCGAATTATTATTTTGAAAATCTCGCGGCTTAAGTTACACTAAGTGCGGAGCTAAAAAAGAAAGCCTTTGAAAGTGGAGCAATCAAAGGTTTCTGAAACTTTTTAGTTTTGTGTTACCGGAGCTTACCGAAGTAAGTATTTTTTTTAACAATACATAGGAGGTATTGCTATGTCTAAAAGACTATCATTTGACCCAATCTACGTCAAGGCATACTCAGTAATGGAGCAATTTCAGGACTCTCTATTTTCTGATACAGATTTTCAAAAAATTCAAACAATGATTGTCGCTGTGATTTCTGTTGCCTACAACGATAATCAAAGACCAATCAATTTTTCAAACAAAACCGTTTATGAAATTGCCCACAAATGGTTACAAACTTTCAAGAGGAACAACATCAAAATTCCGCATTTTGAATTGATTTTTGAGGGTTCGCATTTGGGGAACACACTTAAACGATTGACTGACAGTTATAGTTATCAAAATCCTTTTTTCGGTAATACAGAAGAAGAACAACTGGCTTCTTACGACAGAGCGATTGTTCAATCGCTCTACGAATCTCAAACACAAGATTTTCTTGATTACTGTGATAAGGATTGTGAAGATGTCGAATACGTCTAAGTTTTTACCAAAAACTTTCGATTTCTGCGGCGTGATTTGTTCGCCATTGGGCAGACGGGCAACAGTTGATACGATTGTTTTTCGTCAACAGTTATCCGTTTGTCCCGAACGAAATTTTTGCTTTTGGATAGATAGGAACATTGAAGTTTGGGTTTATAAATTAAATCAAATTTGGGTTATAGAAGTGTCTGTTTTTAGTCTGCCAAAATTTTATAACGGGCGGTCTTCCTCCCTGATAAACGACTATCACGATGTTTTATTAAATTTGAATGCACACGTCAATCTGGAACTGAAAAAACGCCTCCAGAGCCTTGTGTTTGACGCATTCGCGGCGGAAATCATCCGGCTGGACGTGTTCGTGGATTTACGATTCAAAAGTAAATCGAATATGCTTTACTTCTATGAAAATGCAAAAAATGTCATCATTCCGGCTCTGCCGTCTTCAACTGATTACGACAAAACTCACTATTGGCACGATAACGACAATCTGGATAACTCGACGGAATATCTGAAAATCTATCATAAAGAGAAAAACGGAAGGGATAAATATAAACTTCGTGTAGAAGCCTCCCTGCAAAACTATAATCGGTTAAAACCAATTGACGATTTTTTAGAGCGTATAGACCAACCTGAAAATTCTTATGCAGTCAAGACCATTGGTAATGATTCGAGAATCAAAAGTAGTTATCGGGTATATCAGAATAGGTATCAATCTAACGCTTTTACGCTTCTAAATCAGTATGCGATTAACTCCATTTTTGAATTCGTGGCGGGTAAGATTTTACCTGATAAAACCCTTGACAATTAAGCTATTAAATTTTTGAAAAAACCCTTGACAAAACGACAAAAGCTTGACGCTCCAAATTCCCTGTAAATCACTGATATTATTAGAACTTACAAAGATGCAAAAAAATCTCTTATATAAGCGCATCAATTTCAGCCCAAAAAAAATTAGATTCTCGGCGGTTTTTTCCGTTTGCAGCGCAAACGGAAAACGGAAAAAACGCCTTGAATTTAATTCTCAATTTGCGAGATTGAAACGACGTGGCTTGCCACGTTGTTTTAATCGTATTTCCCTAAATCTACTATTACAGAATCTGTAATACATTGATAAAATTAGGCTTATCCGATTCCAGAATGATAATTTTACTTGACAAAAACTTGTTTAACATCTCACAATAACACATCGGGTTTATGACAGTTCGCAGGGATTAGCTTCTTTAATCCCTGCTTGATAATCATTAATTCGCGTCAGGAAATCTCCTATCGCGCTTGCAAACAGCACGATTTTTCTTTTCCTGATTGATGCCGTGAGATACGTCTTTGAAATCTTCATACCTTACGGCATCACTTAAATTTTAATTTTTGTGTCGTTGAAAAAATTCAACATCAATCTAACGACACAAATTTTGATACTGGAACATTTTTTGAGTCTGAGCGGCTGAAATTACGCCGAACGAAAATTTCCAGTATCAAATAACGGAAATATTTAATATGAGCATTACACTTAATCGAGAACTCGAAAAATTAGAATCCGACATTCGGGCGGCGGTCGTTGCGTCTGATGAATTCCAGTATCAGGAATTACTGAAAAGGAAAGCCGAAACGCAGGATAAATTATTTTTCGCCGAATCGAAAGCGATGAAATCCGAACTTGAAAATCTTGAATCTGAAAGAAGTTTCGGGTTGTCGGTGCGTGATGAACTGATAGACGAAGCTAAACAAGCGGCTGATGTCGTTCTGGTGGCTAGAAACGCATTGTATGAGGCGGAAACGGCATATCAGGCTATTCTCGCCCGTCAATACTTCAATGAAACGCAGACGGAGCAACAAAGAAAAGACATTCGGGCATTACAACAAAAATTAGATGCTCACATCAATAGCAAATTATCGGGGGTAACAACAAATGAGTGATATTAAGAAATTAGCGGCTTTTATGAGTCTTCCGGCGAACTTCCAATATGTTACCGGTTCGCCGAACGAAGCAATCCGGCGGCAACGGATTAACGAACTAAAAAATAAATTTCTTTCCGGCAATCCTTCCGGCAACTTATCCGGCAATCGTTCCGGCAATTTCTCGACTGCCGCAAACTTTTCGGCGGCTTGCGACGAGGGGGGAAACCCCGAAGCAATCCCCGATGCTGACTGGGATTTTGCAACCTTTAATCAAAAAGCACGAGAAGTTACTGCATTTGAATCAATTAAACGCATTGTAGCTGTTTCAAATGTCCGTGATAATGCTAAACAATACGCTTTGCAGAGAAACGAGATTGTGAAGCGAAACAAAGCAAAGAAAGCGGAACAGGACAAACAAAAGAAATCCAAATTTGTCAGCCATCCGAATTTTTATTAATTTTATACTCAAATCGTTACGGTTTATTTACCCCCTGCCGCCTTTTAGTCGCCACCCGGCACGTTTTTAGACGAGTCCGGCAGGTCTGCACCAAAAACGAAAATCGAGATTTCTATCGAGCGATTTTGAAAGGAAAGGTAACAAAATGAAAGGCTCTAACGAACTTCCGCTCAAAAAAGAGAAGTCAATAATCCTGCTTATAAGTGGTTTAAGTCTGGATGCGACAGCAAAAAAACTAAAAATCTCCCCGGTTACTCTCTGGCGATGGCAACAGGACAGCCAATATACCGCACGATACAGGCATTTACGCCGGATTAGAGTCGAACACGCTATTGCATCCCTGCAATCGCTGACAAATGAGGCTGTCGAATGCCTTCGCCGAAATCTTTCGACCGGGAACAGACCTTCCGAGGTGAGAAGTGCTTTAGGAATCTTAAATCAATCGTTAAGTGCAATTGATTTGATGGAAATGGAAAGTCGGGTTGCCGAAGTCGAAGCACGACTTGAGATAAAAAAGTAAATGCGAAAACATCGGATAGACAAAATTAGAGAAATATCGGGTGCATCGGTGGAGCTTTGCCCGGCGGATACTGCCGAGGAAACAGCGGCTTTTATCGCTGAACTGGTCGCAATTGGGGAGAAATTACCCTCCGGCAGTGTTCCGGGGGAAAGTCTGGCGCAAATCCTAGCCGATTACAAAAAACCCCGTGAAATTATCGTTAATGACGTGAGCGGAAATCGGGTCTCGGTCGCCGGGGGTGTTAAATCTCATCACCCCTTTCATTCTTCTGAAATCGGTTCGAGCTTGCCTACTAAAAATGATTTCATCGAGACTACTAAAAATGATGGAATCGAACCTACTTTTACAGAATCGGAGCTGCTTATCTTAAAGCAATTCTGATACTGGAACTTTATTAAAAAATGCCTAAAAGTTTAGACCACGAAATTTATCAGGACAAGACAATCAGATGCCGGAAAGTCGGATGCCGAAAGTTCATCGGGGAACAACGTCTTAACGGTCAAATTTTGATACTGGAATCCGGCTTGATTATCTTTAATTATTTGTGTTGGAAGTGTGAATGCAATCGTGCGTCGTCGTGGCTTGCTCCGGCTCTGCCGAATGATAAACCGACACTCAATAACCAAGTGCCGGACATCGGCGAAATCCAAACAAAGGCATTATTTGTTAAAGAAAATTTCGGCAAGCTCGCCGATAAGTCGAAAGGCAATCAAGCCGATTATCGTCCAAAGGAAAACAGACAAACAGCCTAATTTCTTTGTCGGCATCTCGACAAAGTTCGGGTTTGTCGGTTCGCTCCGCTCCCGCTCATATTCCACATTTGCTACGTCAAAGTCGCTCATAATTTTTAATCTTTTCGATGCCTACTTTTATAAATTCAATCCGCTCCGACTTACTTTTTATTTAATAAGACATTTGAAAAATTCGCTGTATTTTTTATTACTGAACATAGAACAGAACGCCCGAATTTGTCATTTACGGGCGTTCTGAACGGTTTTTTATTAGTTTGCGGCTTCTGATACCAATTCGGGCATTTCCCGTGCAATTTTATAATCATCGAATTTTTGAAACTCGTTTTTCAAATCTTCTGCCTGTAAATTCGCATACCGCCGAAAAGTTTTCTCGGTCGTATGTCCGGTAATTTTCATAGCGTGTAATTTTTCGACTTTTGACCGAACAAAATTTGTCGTGGCGTGATGCCGGAAATCGTGAAATCGAAAACTTTCAATTTCAGATAGTTTCAACAATTCCTTGAACAATCCGCGAAAATTCGTAAAATCGAACACAAGACCGCCGATTTTTTCGTCTGCCAGTTTTTCGAGTTCCTCTTTCACACTAAGCGACATCGGGATAATTCTTTCGGTCGCCGTCTTCGTGTTCGTGGCAAGCAGTCGGATGATTCCCGAATCTAAATCTATCTCGCTCCATTTTAATTTTTCGAGTTCCGATTTGCGGATTGCCGTTTCGAGTGCGGAAATGATAATCGGTTTGATGCGTTTGAATTTTTCCTTTTCCAAAATTTGCATCAAACGGATTTCTTCAACGGGTGTTAATATTCTATCCCGCTCCTTTTCGTCGGCTAAACTGATATTAAAAATCGGTATTCGTGAGATAATCAGTTCGCTGTATGCCAGATGCAAAATTTTCCGTAGTAGTGCCAACTCCCGATTGACGGCTACAACTCCGACTTGTCGGCGGCGTTTAATCCGGTAGTTTGTGATTTCCTTTTCTGTAATATCCTGAACCCGTGCTTTTGCAAAAGTGTTCATTAACATTTGCAAATGGTATTTTCCGACTTTATTCCATCCTTTCAAACCGCAAATTTTTTCGCCGTCTTTGATTTCCGCTTCGCATAAATAATTTTCTGCGAGTTCCGCCGCATACGCCGAAAAAGTCATTTGTTCCTTGTCGAGTGTTCCTTTCGCCGCAAAGATTTTCGCTTGTTTGTTTAACCAGTCATTAGCAGACCGCTCGTTACGCTTTAGGGTATTATGTTCGTTAAAAATTTTCGTTTCATATTCCCGAACACCTAATTTATTTACTTCGGAAAATTCCGCTCGGATTCCCTTTTCTTTATATTTTCTTAATTTTCTTGACATATTTGCTCCATTTTTAATTTGTTATGTCTGTTAAAAACGTGCAATAAGCCCATAAATTCAGGGTTTTATTAAAAAAACCGTGTCCCCGGAAGTGTCCCCAAAATTAAATACTTGACAAATAATCTGTAAATGTTCCAAACAATCAAAATATCTTGTAAGTCGTTGATTTTGAAGTATATCAGAATAAATAATACCACTTGAAACAAGTATCAAAATTAGGCTAAAAAGGGTGTTCACTAGTCTCAAATTCTAGCGGGAGCAATCCCATGTCGGTTCGATTCCGACCTCCGGCATTTTAATATTTACGGGCATTTCAGAAGGTTTATGGCTTTTTGAGTTTTTCTACTTTTCTTACAGCCATTATTTAT
Organism: Pyrinomonadaceae bacterium; assembly: GCA_041745765.1. GTDB lineage: Bacteria > Acidobacteriota > Blastocatellia > Pyrinomonadales > Pyrinomonadaceae > JAHCHG01. The sequence continues at coordinate 23,837 of JBGTIH010000027.1, forward strand.
TGCGCTACACCTTTTCTATAAACCAACTTGTAAAGCAGAATCGTCAAAATAATAGAAATTACTGCCATCAAAAGCAGCAAAATTACAATTGCGCCCATCGCCACGACCAAACCGAGTCCCGGAAAAACGACACTTCCTGCGTCGGCAATCCACGCAATTATTGATAATAAACAAAGTAGAGAAACTATTAATGAAATAAACGCGGAAATTAAAAATAAAATTTTCATCAAATAATTCATTTTACTATTTCAATTTTTCGCTCCAATCAATCTCCAATTTTTCCCTGTCCCAACCCGCCAGATTCGCGCCGGCTTCGTAAGTTGTCTGCATAAAATCTAAAATTGTTTGATCGGGATTTTCCGAATTGCGAACGTCTTCGTATTTCAGGAAAAATTCGCTCATCTCTTTTGAGTAAAATGCTTGTGCAGGTTTTACTTTTTGTTCGCCGAAACCTTCCGGCGCGGGCGCGTGATAGGCGTAAAAGGCGGCTTCGCCAAACCCTTTTCCCGTCCAGAAACCGTGGCTGATTACTTCCTCATCGTAAGCGATGCGCGTAATTCGGTCGGCGTTTTCGCGCGGCGGCGCACTTCGACCGCAAAATCTCGTTACCGCCAAATCGAAACTTCCCCAGAAAAAATGTACGGGCGAACATTTGCCGTTAAAATGCGAACGGAATTCTTTAAAAACCCGGTCAATATTCGAAAGAATACGGAAAAATGTTTCGACATATTTTTTATCGTAAGATTTATGCTCGTGATCTTCGGTAAACGGAATCGGATTTTCGAGCTCGTCCGGCACGGCTGTAATTTTTACTTCGATGCCGTTTGCCTTTAAATGGCTCATCAATTTCCGGTAAAAATCGGCGACCGTCATCGGCTCTAAGTCAAACGAAAATCCATCGTTAAAACTCGTTCGGACGATCAATTGATGGCTTAAAAAATCGAAATCAATCGAAAAATTTTGGTCGTCGCAGGGCATTACGGAAGTCGTCAACCCGCGCGGCGTAACATAGAGCGGAACATTCCACCATTGATTTGTCAGAGGAACTTGCACAAGCCGGATTTTGCCGACGATCTGCGTCCATAAATGTAAAGTGTCATTTGTGTCCTGCCATTCATCGAGCGGCAAAGCCGGATATTTTTCAATTTCACTCATAATTTTTAATTTTTGGTTTGATTTTAAGCTTTCCGCCATTTTATTTCGATTTCCATTTCTTCATCAACGCCCTCGCGTTCGTATTCAAATTCGACGGTCGCCGTCGGCGGAACGTAAATTCGCTCGCCCGCGATCTGGATTTCAAATGTTTTTTCCTGTTCAAGCGCGTCGGCTAAACGCCGCAGTTTGTCAACGACTTCTTTGTTTGAATAAGTTTTTTCAACGTCAATTTCTTTCATTTCTTCTTTCATAATTTTTCTCCCTTTGTTCAAATTTCCGTTTATTATAAAACTTTTTGCCTGAGAAACTGAAACTCGATATTTTCTAATTTTTTCTTCGCCGCTTTGATCGCTTCCAAGGATTCGTCAATTCCAATCCAATTTCTGCCGAGTTCGTTTGCCGCAAAAAGCGTCGTTCCCGAACCGCAAAAGCAGTCAAGAATCAGCTCGCCTTCGTTTGAAGATGCGGAAATTATTGTTTTCAGCATTTCGAGATTTTTCTCGGTTGGATAAACGGGAAATTGTGCGTCTTTATATTCCCAGATGTCTTGTTTTTTCTTGCCTTTTTGCTCATCGGCGTAGATTTTTCGGCGCGGATTGCCGTTTTTCGACCATTCGATTAAACCTTTTTCGTCGAGTTTTTCCAACTCTTCCGGCGCGGTTCGCCAATGTCTGCCGCTCGGCGGGAAAATTCCGCGCCACGACTTTCCGGTTTTTCCGCCTTTTGTTTCGCCGGGCGCGTGCAGCGGAATCGTCGTGTAAAATCTGCCGTCCGCGTCGGTTTTTTTGAAAAGTTTTTTAATTTCTTTTGCGGAAAACGCTTCGCGCGGTTCGTTCCAGGTTGCGTTTTTGCTTTTTGAATAAAACAAAATTACATCTTTAATGTTGCCGAAAGCTTTGCGTTTGAAGTTTTTAGGATTGCATTTAATCCGCGTAATATCGCTGCGAAAATTTGATACGCCGAAAATTTCGTCCATTATGATTTTAACGTAATGACCGATTTTATTATCCGTGTGCAGATAAATAGAAGATTTTTCCGACATCAATTCGCGCAGGAAAATCAGGCGTTCGCGCAAAAATTCCAAAAACCGTGCGCCGCTCAAATTGTCCGTGTAAGCGATTTTGTCCGTCAGGCTTCGGCTGATCGAATTTGCCCGCGCGTCGCCGATCGAGAAATTTTTCCCCGTCGCAAAAGGCGGATCAATATAAACCAAATCTATTTTAGATCCGAGATTTTGCGCGTCGAGCAGATATTTTAAAACGCCGAGGTTTTCGCCTTGAATAAGTTTGTTTGGAGCGGAATTCCATTTTGAATTTAATTTTGCGGGCAAAGTTTGCGCGAGAATTTCAGCTTCGGATTTTTTGCCGTCGTAAATTAAATTCATTTTCTGTCCACAGATAAACACAGATGAACACAGATTCTTAAATCAATTTGAAGTTTGAAATCTTAAATTTGAAATCAAAATTATCTGTGTTTATCTGTGGATAATTAAAAAAATCTTACTGTTTCAAGGCTTTTTCTACTGCCTTGTCTAAATCGTTTTTTATCTTCAGATCGTAGCCGACGAATTTTTCGACCATATTGCCTTCGCGGTCGAGAAGGATCATTTGCGGAATCGCCGTATTTGTTGCAAAGACAAAACTTGTCAGCGCGTCTTCGGGCGTGGCGAGCGTGTAATTGATCTTCAAACGCTCGGCAAATTCGGGAACTTTAAGCCGGTCGTCGCTATCGGAGTGCATACCGATAATTTCAAAACCTTGCGCTTGATGCTTTGTCTGTAATTCATTTAAATGCGGAATCGCGTCCAGACACGGCGGGCAATAGGTCGCCCAAAAATCGAGAATGACGACTTTTCCTTTCAGATCGGCGAGAGTTTTTTCTGCGCCGTCGGCGTTCGTTTTTCCGTCAAATTCAACAAAACGCATTTCGGGAATCGGTTTTCGCGGCGGCATCGGCGCATTTGTCGTCGGCAGATTGTTGATTTTGACCGGTTGATTTGAAACTGACACGGGCGCGGCGGCAGGTTTGCAGGCAATTGCCAGCAAAAGGTAAAAAGTCAAAGGTAAAAGGTAAAACTTTCGCATAATTTATAAGAATTTTAACGCAAAGACGCGATGGCGCAAAGGCGCAAAAAGATTTTTTATATTAGAATTTTTGCAAAATTGATTTATTCGCCACTTTGCGACTTTGCGACTTTGCGTTAAAAATTAAAGCGTGAATTTTTATCCGAAGAAAATAAATGAAAGATTTCAAAAGCCGCAAAATGCCGGAAAAGTGAAAGAAGCGAACGCGGTCGGAACGAATGCGACTTTTGTCTGCGGCGCGGTTTTGCGTCTGACTTTGCGAATTGATATTAAAACAAAGGAAATTCTCGAAGCGAAATTCAAAACTTCGGGTTGTGGTTTTTTAATTGCTTCGGCGGATGTTTTGACGCAGAAAATCGTCGGGCGCAAATTGACCGAATTTAACGCTTTGGAAACGGGAAGTTTGCAGGACGAAATTGAAAATGAACTAGAAATTTTTGAAGAAAATCGTACGCATTGTTTCAAGGTTTCTTTTCAAACTTTGCAAGACGCATTTGCGGATTTTCGCGCCTTTCAAATCGAGGAATTCACGGGCGAAAAAGCTCTGATCTGCACGTGTTTCGGCGTTTCGGAAGAACGGATCGAAATGGCAATCGCGGAGGAAAATCTCGCATCGGTCGAAGAAGTCGGCGAAGCGTGCAATGCCGGAACGGGTTGCGGTTCGTGTCAGCCGCTTATTCAGGAAATAATTGATACGAAATATGATATTTTCAATTGAAATTTTTGTGCTATAATCTTTAGACTTGGAACGCAATTTTAGCGTTATAATTTATTTTAGGAGATTTAGCGCGATTAAAAAAATCGCACATCACGAAACGTAAATCGCAAATTAAATAATGGACGATCCTGCCAGTTTATTCTTACTGTTCGCCGCCGAAACCGCTTCGGTCGAAATTCCGACACTTTTTTCCACAATACTTAATTTTTTATTGGTTCTCTTTCTGGTGCTTGGCAACGGATTTTTTGTTGCGAGCGAATTCGCGCTGGTTGCCGTCAGAAAATCGCGCATCGAAGCACTCGTCGCCGAAGGCAACAAAGCCGCTGAAAGACTTTTGCCGCTTTTGAATAATCTCAATGCCTATATTTCTGCGACGCAGCTCGGCATTACAATTTTTTCGCTCGGTTTGGGTTATGTTGCCGAACCGGCGATTGTTAAAGTAATCGAGCCGCTTTTGCTTAATTTTGCCGCCGCCGCAAACTGGCAATTTCTCGCTTCGCCGACTCTAGCGCACGCCATTTCATTTGCGATTGCGTTTTCGATCATTACATTTATGCACATCGTTTTCGGCGAACTCGCGCCGAAAACCGCCGCGCTTGAATTGTCGGAAAAAGTTTCGATGATTATCGCTCTGCCGCTCCAGATTTTTTACAAGATTTTTTATTATCCGATTCGTCTGCTCGATTGGGCTGGAACAAAAACCGTTAGAATTTTCGGGCTTCGTCCGTCCGGCGAACACGGTTCGAGCTACACCGAAGACGAAATCCGCCAGCTCGTCAGAGTTTCGCACGAAAGCGGTTTTTTGAATGAAGAAGAGCAAAAATTGATCAATCAGGTTTTTGAGTTTTCCGAAACAATCGTCCGCGAAGCGATGATTCCGCGTACGGAAATCATCGCCGTTCCGTACACCGCTTCGCCCGAAGAAATCGCCAGAGTTTTCCGCCAATACGGTTATTCGCGCCTGCCGGTTTACCGCGATTCGCTCGATGATATTTTGGGCGTGATTCACAGCAAGGACGTAATGCAGTATTTACTGGTTAAACCGCGCGCTTTCAAGCTCGAGAGAGTTTTAAAAAAACCGCTTTACGTCGTTGATACGGCGCGGCTCGAAGACGTTTTGCGCCAGATGCAGCGGTCGAAAACGCATTTCGGCTTTGTCGTTGACGAACACGGCGGAATCGAGGGAATCATCACGCTCGAAGACCTTCTGGAAGAAATCGTCGGCGATATTTCCGACGAACACGACGAAGAAGTCAACGAACAAATCAACGAACAAGCCGACGGAAGCTACATTTTAGACGGCGGACTCGCCGTGCGCGATCTGAACAAACGCCTCGATCTGCATCTTCCCGTGTCCGAAGGCTACACGACGATTGCCGGTTTTTTAATGAACGAATCGGGCGAAATTCTTCAGGAAGGCGAAGAAGTAAAATACAACGGACATATTTTTAAAATCGAAACGGTAGATAAACGCCGGATTTTGAAAGTTCGGATGGAAAAAAGCTGAGAATTTTTTAAACCACAGATTTTCACAGATTGACACGGATAAAAGATATTGAATCTGTGTTTATCGGTGTTTATCTGTGGTTTCATTTTTGTTTTTAACTGCGTTTCACGTTAAATTTAATGATAAAGTTTTTAATAAAAATCTATTTTCAGGAGCAATTTATAAAATGAGTTTAATCGAAGAAATCTGGGCGCGTGAGATTTTGGATTCGCGCGGGAATCCGACTCTGGAAGCGGAAGTTACATTAGAATCAGGCGTTCAAGGTCGTGCGGCGGTGCCAAGCGGCGCGTCAACGGGCGAAAATGAAGCGGTCGAACTGCGCGACGGAGACAACGCGCGTTATTTAGGCAAAGGAGTTTTGCAGGCGGTTGAAAACGTCAATGAAAAAATCAGTTACGAACTCGAAGGGATTGACGCGCTCGATCAAACTTTGATTGACGAAACTCTGATCGCGCTCGACGGCACGGAAAATAAATCGAATTTGGGCGCAAATGCGATGCTGGCGGTGTCGCTTGCGGCGGCGCGGGCGGCGGCGAATTTTGTGGAAATGCCGCTTTACCGCTACATCGGCGGCACGAACGCAAAAACATTGCCGACGCCGATGATGAATATTATCAACGGCGGTTCGCACGCCGATAACAACGTGGATTTTCAGGAATTTATGATTATGCCGGTCGGTGCAGAATCTTTTTCGGAAGCACTTCGCGCAGGCGCGGAAATTTTTCATAATTTGAAAAAAGTTCTCGCATCACGCGGATATTCGACAGCAGTCGGCGACGAAGGCGGTTTCGCGCCGAATCTGAAATCGAACGAAGAAGCGATTGAAACAATCCTCGAAGCCATCGAAAAAGCGGGATATTCAGCGGGCGAAGACATCTTACTCGCACTCGATCCGGCGGCAAGCGAATTTTATTCAAATGAAAAATACGTTTTCAAAAAGAGCGATAAACGTGAATTATCAAGCGAAGAAATGGCTGATTACTGGATTGATTGGACTGAAAAATATCCGATCATCTCCATCGAAGACGGAATGGCGGAAAACGATTGGACGGGCTGGAAATATCTGAACGAAAAGATCGGCAAAAAAGTCCAACTCGTCGGCGACGATCTTTTTGTAACGAATGTTAAATTTTTGCAGCGCGGAATTGATGAAAATGCAGCGAATTCGATTCTTATAAAAGTTAATCAAATCGGCACTCTGACCGAAACTTTGGACACAATCGAGCTTGCCAAAACCAATAATATGACGTGCGTTATCTCGCATCGTTCGGGCGAAACGGAAGATTCGTTTATCGCCGATTTAGCCGTTGCGACCAACGCCGGACAGATTAAAACCGGAAGTTTATCGCGTTCCGACCGCATCGCCAAATACAATCAATTACTCAGAATCGAAGAAGATTTAGGCGAATCGGCGCGATATTCGGGACGCAAATCTTTTTATCAAATTAAAGGTTAAAGTTTTATTAGCCACGAACAAACACGAATTTTCACGAAAATTATTAAAATTTCTTTCGTGTCTTTTCGTGTTTGTTCGTGGCAAAAATCTTTTATGAAAATCTTGATCATCGGCGGCACGAAGTTTTTAGGACGGCATCTTTTGGACGCGGCTTTGCGGAAAAATCACGAAGTCGCGCTTTTTAATCGCGGCAAAAAATATGCGGACGAGGAAATCCCGAACGTCGAACAAATTCACGGCGACCGCAATTTCGATTTGGAAAAATTGAATGGCAGAAATTTCGATGCCGTGATTGACACGTGCGGATATCTGCCGCAAACGGTGAAGACTTCCGCCGAATTTTTCAAGGATAAAGCCGGACAATACGTTTTTATTTCGAGCGGTTCGGTTTATGCGTATGGGATGAAAGCCGATTACGACGAAACGGCTGAAACGGCGAAACTTTCCGAAAATGAGCGCGAAAAGTTTGAAAATTTCGATCCCGCGCAGGAATTAAACGGTTTGGTTTTGGGCGAAAGCTACGGTGCGCTCAAAAAGCTCTGCGAAGAAGCGGCTGAAAGAGCAATGCCGAAACGCGTTCTAAATGTCCGCGCTGGAATGATCGTCGGCGCGTTTGATTGGACTGATCGTTTTTCGTATTGGGTAATGAGAATTTCAAAAGGCGGCGAAATTCTCGCTCCCGGCAGCGCGGAAAATTTCGTTCAATTAGTTGATGCAAAAGATTTATCCGAATGGATTATCAAAGCGGTCGAAGAAAATGTCTGCGGAATTTACAACGTAACAAGCAAATCGCTCGATCTGACATTTGGAAAAATACTCGATGAGATAAAAGCAGCGACCGAAGCGCAAGCTGAATTTATCTGGGCAAGCGAGAAATTTTTAACCGAAAACAAAATCGCACCGTGGAGCGAAATGCCTTTTTATCTGCCCGAATCTGACGAAAACACAAAGACTTTTCTGACGATGAATGTTGATAAAGCACTCGAAAAAGGCTTGAAATTCCGACCTTTGAAGGAAACGATTTTAGCAGTTTTGAATTGGCGCAAAACGCAAGATTTTGAAATGAAAGCCGGAATTTCGGCTGAAAGAGAAAAGGAATTAATCCTTAAAATGCAAGAAACGCCCAAACTTGATTTATAATTAAATCTTCAAACTTTTGGATTCCTTCTTAGAGAGAATTTGACTGACAGACGAGTGAAAAGAATATGAAAAATATCAGATTCGCGATTTCTTTAAAAGTGTTTATTTTTCTTGGGATATTCAGCCTGTCAGTATTTGCTCAAAACAGCGAAAAGCCGAAAAATATCGGTCAAAATCAGAAATCCCGGGAAAACTCGAAAAGCAGTTCGAATTTAGATCTGGAAAATACAAGTTGGCTGCTGATTGAAATAAAAGACTATACAATACCCGAATTAAAACGTCCGGTTTATCTTCAATTTAATCAAAAAGATAAGCTTGTAACGTCTTCCGGCTTGTGCAATACGGTTAGCGGAAATTATAAAAGGGACAATAAAAAAAACAGTTTGATGATAAGTCTGAGACCGTCAACCCTTTTAGGCTGCGATCCTGAAAACGAAGTCGAGCAAACTCTGGGAAGGTCGTTAAAAATGGTAAACCGCTTTGAAATCGCCGATGAAAATCTTTATTTATATCAAGGAAAAGCTCTTTTGATAAAATTGATTGCCGGCAAAGAACAGTAAAAAAAATACTTGTGACCGGTTTCGGCGCAGAGAAAAAAATATGGAGATAATTACACAACCTTTTTTCGGTCTGGCGGTTTTTGCCGCCGCGTATATTTTGAGCCGAATCATCAACGAACGCGGTTTGAAAATACTGAATAAGGAAGAAAAAGCGCGGCTGATTGATAATTTTTCGACTTACAGAATTTTCAGTTCGATAGCGGTGATCGTCGTTCTCGGTCTGTTGATCGTTTCCGAAAGATTTCTCCGGCAACTGCCGTCCGAATATCAACTGGCATTTCCTCTGGCGGTGATTTCCGTTTTATTTTCGCTGAATTTTATCGGTTATAAAAAGCTGACCACACTCGATCTGCCGAGGCGTTATTTGAACTTTTATCTAATCAGTATTTTTGTGCAGTATTTCGGAATTTTTTTCCTGTTCGCGCCGATTTTTATTGAAACTTTCAGTAAATTCGGGAATTAAAAGTTTCAAAGATGAGAAGAGTTTTAATAGTTCGGGCGGCACAGGAAAACCAGCATTGGCTTGACTTTTGGATGAGATTACAAAAATCGAATCCCCATATTTCGACAATATTCATTTGATTTCTTTAACTTATGAAAATTTTTATTTCTTTTTTATTAGGATTATTTCTTTTCGGATTGGCGGGAACTGATGTTTCAGGGCAAGGAAAACATCGTAAATTAACCATTATTTTGCTTAGACACGCCGAGAAAGATTTGACGCAGGAAGAAGAAGTTACGCCGGACCCGAAACTTTCGCCGGAAGGCGAAGCGAGAGCCGAGAAGTTTGCCGCGCTCGTCGAAAAATATAAGCCGGATGCGGTTTTTTCTTCCCAATTTGTGCGGACAATTTCGACAGTCAGACCGTTTGCACGCAGGAAAAGAATGATGATTCAGTTTTACAACCATCGCAATTTAGAGGAAATTGCCGCGATTGCAACTGCGGGTAATTTTAAGCGAATTATCATTGTCGGGCATAATTCGACGACTCCCGCGCTTACCAATCTCTTAATCGGACAAAACAAGTATAAATCCCTCGATGAATCGGAATATGATAAAATATTTATCGTCAGAATAAAAAAGGAAAAAAATAAACCGAACAAAATCAGAGAAGAAAAGATAATTACATATTGATTTTTCCAGTTTTTTTTCGGTCTTTAGCATCATTTGGTATTCCCCGGCTAATTTTTGAAATGTCTGAAGGCGTGAAGAATACTTTTCCGGAATAAGGAATAAGTAAAAAGTGATAGGTGAAAAGTTTATATTCCAAAACGATTTATTACTTTTCCCCTTTCACTTTTCACTTATTCCGAAGTAAAGATTTCTTTCTTCAAATATCAGCCGGGGAATATCCACTATTAAAACTATGAAAAAATTATCTTTGAGTTTATTGTTTCTGGGTTTGGCATCTGTGTTGGCATTCAATCAATCTGTTTTTTCACAGGCAAAAAAAGTAGATCACAGCGCGGTTTTTTGGACTGAGCTGCAAAAATTATGCGGCAAATCTTTCGGCGGAACGCTCGTTTCCGCGCCGGAAAACGATACTAATTTTAAGGGCAAAGACCTAGTAATGCACGTGCGGGCGTGCGACAAAAATCGTGTCCGCATTCCGTTTTTTGTCGGCGACGACCGCTCGCGCACCTGGGTTTTAACGCGCAAAAAAGATCGCATTCTGCTCAAACACGATCATCGCCAAAAAGACGGAACTCCCGATGAAATAACGATGTACGGCGGTTGGTCAAGCAATGTCGGAATGACGACCAGACAGATGTTTCCCGCCGATCAGGAAACCGTCAGCATTCTTCCAGCCGCCGCGACAAATGTTTGGTGGATAGATTTAGTTCCGGGCGAATCTTATACATACAATTTGCGAAGAATGGGAACCGACCGATTTTTCTCCATTAAATTCGATTTGACCAAAGAGGTTGAAACACCCGAAGCACCTTGGGGTTGGAAAAATTGATGTAAAAAATTTTTCCAAATAAAAAATGCGAAAACGCTTTTGTATTCACGAACACCACGCCACGCGTCTGCATTTCGATCTGCGGCTTGAAATTGCGGGCGTTTTAAAATCCTGGGCGGTTCCGAAAGGCGTTTCGATGAATCCGTCCGAAAAACGTCTGGCGGTTCAGGTTCTCGATCATTCGCTCGGTTATATAAATTTTGAAGGCACAATCCCCGAAGGAAATTATGGAGCGGGAGGCGTCGCCATTTGGGATAAAGGCGAATTTGAAACCGAAAACCCGGAAGAACAAATAAAAAAAGGAAAACTCGTTTTCAAAATTTACGGCGAAAGGCTGAGAGGCGAATATACGCTCATAAAATTCTGGAATCACGAAAAAAAATTGGCTGATTACAAAATCAAACGATGAATTTGCCGATGAAAACTGGAAACTGGAAACTGTTTTGAAGCCGCAAAAATAGTTTGAATTGATAAAATTATGATCCAAAACATCAAAAAAAAGCTAAAGAAAATTTCATTTCTGCACAGCTTTTATATGCGCCTCAAAAGACTTTATAAGTCTGAACTGTTGGGAATGACGTCCAAAACGGAGCAGGATTATTTTGCAAGATATGGTGAAAAACTTTATTCGGGAAAAGGCGAAATAGTTGATTTGGGCTGCTGGCTCGGTTCGACGACAATTCCACTTGTAAAAGGTCTTTTGAAAAATCCGGCTTTTGAGAAATCTGGCAGAAAAGTTTATGCTTACGACCTATTTATCTGGTATGACTGGATGAATCCGAGCTTAATCGGAACAAATCTGGTCGGAAAGTACAAAGAAGGCGAAAGTTTTCTTGATGAATTTAAGAAAAGAACCGCGAAATATGATTCTCATATAGAAATTTGCGCCGGAGATTTGGCACAAATCGGATGGAACGGAAAAGAAATCGAATTTCTTTTGATTGATGCCATGAAAAATTGGGAACTCTCAAATGCTGTCGTTAAACATTTTTTCGGTTCGCTGATAGCGAATGAAAGCTATATTCTGCATCAGGATTTCGGACATTATTTCACACCCTGGATTCATCTTTTGCATTGGAAGTTTCGGGATTATTTCGAATTTGCCGAAGACGTGCCGGATTCGGGAAGCGTCGTTTTTAAATGTATAAAGAAAATCCCGAATGAAATGCTGGCAGATAATTATTCTTTTGAATCATTCAGCGACGAAGAAGCAGATGCGGCTTTTTCTTATTCTATGAAAATTGTTCCTTCGGAAAAACTGGCAAATGTAGCTGCTGCAAAAGTTATGTATTATATTCACCAAAACCGTCTCACGGAAGCCGCAAGCGAATTAAAAAGGCTTTTGAATCAAGGTATCCCGGCGGAAAAAGATCTTTTAGTAGTTCAAGAATTACTTCAATCTGAAATTTCACATTAAAATTCGTGCGCGTTCGAGTTTGGCGAAATAAATTGCGATGAAAACGGCGATAATCATAATCGCCGAAGCCGTCCAAAAGGTGCGCTGAATCGTAAAACTATCCACTTTATCGAGCGAATTATTAAGCAAAACGCCGCCGAGTGCGGGACCGATGGCGCGGGCAAGACTTGCGCCCGATTGCAAAACTCCGAGCGATTTACCTTGTTCGTGTTCTTTGGCGACTTTTGAGGCGAGACTCGTAATCGCGGGCGAAGCCATAGAATTTCCGATTGCCAGAAGTGCCACGACGAAAAGCAAACCGGACAATCCGCCGAAATCCGGACTGATATACGGAATCGTGAAAAAGCTGACCGCCATCATAATCGAACCGACGATCATCAGAGGATTTTCGCCGAACTTTGTAACTAATCTGTCAAAAACTCCGCCTTGAAAAATCACGGCTAAAATGCCGATAAAAGCAAAAATATAACCGTTTTGTTCCGCTGTGTAACCGAAGCGTTCGATGGTGAACAAAACGAAGGCGTAAGTCATTATCGAAAAAGATGTTACAAGAAAGAAATAAACGCCGTTGAGCGTGGCAAAATGGCGGTCGCCGAGCGATTCGAATAATTCGACGAAGCGGTTTTTGCGAAGTTTTGACGGATCGTAATTTCCCATTTTGACCGTTTCCGGCAGAATAAAATAGATCAAAATTGCATTCAAGACCGATAAAGCGGCGGCGAAAAGGAACGGAACGCCGATTCCGTAACGGCTCAAAATCCCGCCGATTGCCGGACCGAAAACAAAACCGAGTCCGAACATCGCGCCGAAAAGTCCCATTCCTCTGGCGCGGTTTTCTATCGAAGTTACATCGGCGATATAGGCTTGCGCCGTCGAAATATTTCCGCCGGTGATTCCCGCAATAATTCGTCCGGCAAAAACCATCCAGAGCGCAAAGGCAAAACCGATCAGTAGATAGCCGACTGCCGAACCGAGGATCGAGAAAAACAAAATCGGTCGCCGTCCGTAGCGGTCGGAAAGACTGCCCAAAATCGGCGCAAAGATAAACTGCATCAAACTGTAAGAAGCAAATAAAAGTCCGATGTCGAAAGGCGTGGCGCGGAAAGCGTCGGTTTCGACATAATACGGCAGAGCCGGAATGACGATGCCAAAGCCGACCAGATCAATAAAAACCGTGAAATAGATGATTAAAAGCGGTTTGGTTAAAAATTTTTCGTTAGTTGTTTCGGGTTGCATCTGGGTTAAAACGAACGCGGCGGTAAATTTCGTTGATCGGCAAGGTTAATCCGACGGATTGAAATTCGATTTCTTCGTCGGAATTATCGTAAAAATAGGTTATCCAATTTCCGTTCGGCTGGCGGCGGTGGAGTTCGATGTTAATCAAATGCTGATCAATAATTGCGTACTCCTGAACGCTCGGCATTTGTTGGTAAAAAAGAAGTTTTTCGCGGCGGTCAATATGTTCGGTCGAGTCGGAAGTAACTTCGATGATTAAAATCGGCTGATTGCGAAAATGCGAATCTTCGGGATTTTCTTCGCACGAAACCAAAACGTCCGGGTAATAATAAACATTTTGTGTGATGCGAACTTTTATTTCACTAGCAAAAGGCTCACAATTTGAATCTCTCAAGTGAATTGATAAAGCAACAAACATATTTCCTGCAATACGAGCGTGATTATCGCTCGTCCCCGCCATTGCGTAAACTTCGCCTTCGACGTATTCGTGCTTAACCGGACTGATTTTTTCGCCTTCCAAATAATCTTCGACGCTGATTTTAGTCTTTAATTTCACTAATCCCATAAGTGGTAAGTTTAGCAAATTATCGTTTCGTAGTAGAATAGCGGAGAAACAAAATAACACTTTGGAGGAATTTGCAAAAGGAATGCGGAAAGCACAAAATATTAAATTTTTAGGAATTTTAATCATCGCACTTATTTTTTCTATGAATCAGGACGCAAACGCTCAACGGAAAAAGCCGCCGGTGAAAACTCCGGCAGCGGTGCAAACGACAATGCCGGAAATAAGTTTTACGGTTTCGATGCCAAAACCGTGGACGCATTTATTGGAAGTCGAAATGCGTATGACGTGGGATCAAATGCCGGAAAAGACCGAATTGAAGATGCCCGTCTGGACTCCGGGTTCGTATCTGATTCGCGAATATGCGCGGCACGTGCAGAGTTTTACGGCGATGGACGGCAGCGGAAATATGCTCGATTGGCGCAAGATCAGCAAAAATACGTGGGAAATTGATACGAAAGGTATAAAAAGCATCCGCGTCGGTTATCAAGTTTACTCCAACGAATTGACCGTTCGGACAAATGAATTAAATGACGAACACGCATTCTTTACTCCGGCGGCACTTTTGTTTTTTCCGAAAGGTCAGATTTCCGCGCCCTCGACCATTACGGTCAGACCTTACGGAAATTGGAAGATTGCGACCGGACTTCCCGAAATTCCGACTCCGAACCAGCCGACAACGGGAACAAACAATAATCAGATAAAAACCTTCCGCGCCGAAAACTTCGATATTTTGTATGATTCGCCGTTTGAAGTCAGTGATTTTGTTGAAAAAAGATTTACCGTGCAAGGCAAACCGCACCGCTATGTCGTGACGGGCGAAGGTAATTATGATTTAGACAGAATGGTGGAAGATACGATCAAGATTATCGAAGAACATATCAAAATCTTCGGCGATCTGCCGTATGAAGATTATCTTTTGATTCTGAATTTGCGGGGCGGCGGCGGACTCGAACATCTTAATTCGACCGCTCTGCAATGGAACAGATACGGATTTAAACCCGAAGCCCGTTACAAAGCGTTTCTCGGTTTAGTGGCGCACGAATTTTTTCACGTCTGGAATGTCAAGCGCATTCGCCCCGATGCTTTAGGACCGTTTGATTATGAAAACGAAAACTACACGCGCTTGCTCTGGGTTGCCGAAGGCGCGACTTCGTATTATTCGGCACTTCTACTTCAGCGGGCGAATTTGATTACGGACAGGGAATTTCTGCAAGCCCGCGCCGGAGATATTCTGGCTTTGCAAAATCGTCCCGGAAGATTTGAAACGAGTCTGGAAGATTCGAGTTTCGATGCGTGGATCAAGTATTACCGGCAGGATGAAAATTCGGTCAATAATCAAATTTCATATTACGACAAAGGCGAAATCGTCCATTTATTGCTGGATATAAAAATCCGCACCGATTCCGGCGGCGCGAAATCTCTGGACGATGTAATGCGCTATTTAAACGACGAATTTGCCAAAAAGAACAGAAACTTTACGCCGGAAGATTATCAAAGAGCGGCGGAAATGATGTCCGGCACGAGCCTCGAAGATTTCTTTGATAAATATGTGCGCGGCACGGAAGAAATCGCTTACAACGAGATATTGAATCCGTTCGGCTTGCGGCTTTTGACCGGAGAAGACGGACCGCAACGCGCGTTTTTAGGCGGAAATATCATCGAAGCGGGCGGCAGATTAACGATTCGTTCGCTGCCTTCGGACACTCCGGCGTATCAATTCGGTTTGAATGTGAACGATGAGATCGTGGCAGTTGACGGCACGCGCGCCAGCAATCAGTTCTTAAACTATGTTGTGAGCGAAAAGAAACCGGGTGAAAAAATTCGCTTAACCGTTTTCCGGCGCGAGCAATTGCGCGACATCGAAGTAACGCTCGGCGGACGCGCCGATCAGAATTACCGCATCGTCGCGGTTGATAGTCCGTCCGAAAATCAAAAACGGCTTTACAGAGAATATCTCGGAGCGGAATTAAGGTAATCATAAGGTCTTTGGTCTTCGGTCTTTGGTCTTTGGTCTTTGGTTCTGAATTTAAAATCAGAGTCGTTTGTTTAAACGAAAATCAGAGATCAAAGATCAAAGACCAATCTAAATATATGTTTCAGCGAATTTTAATTAAATTTCTTTTGTTAGCAATTTTGCTTCCCGTTTTAGCGTGTCAGCAAAACGCCGTGCAAACGCCGACGGTTGCGCCGAGTTCTTTGCGCGATGTTCCGGCTCTGCGCCTTAATTACCGGTTTGAATCGGACGTTCCGCCGCCCGAACAGGCAAGTCAGATTGTTCAGCAGGAAGAAAAAAACGGTCTGGTGCAAGCGGATTTCGATGAAAATCGTCCGCAGGAAATTCTCGATATGACGATGACTTCGCCCGACGGTCAGCGCGTTTTAGCGGTTTATCACAATGTTGCGGATATGCCGGCGGAATTTCGTCTCGATATGTATGGCGCAGACGGCAAAAATCTGAAAACGATCACACACGAAGGAATGGCAGTTCATTTTCCCGACACAATTTTGTGGTCGCCCGATTCTTCTACCATTGCTTTCGTCGCAATGGCACGACTCAGCAAACTCAGCGGTTTAATGAATAATTCGGAAGAAGAAAATTCAAACAATGCAACGCCTGTTCCGACAATTGAACCGGCACTCACGCCGGACGGTAATACGGAAACTTCGGAATCCGACGCAAATGCAAATACCGAAACCGCACCGCCGCCGACATCTGAAACAGGTCAACCTGCATCTCCGGTTTTAACATTTCGCACCGAGCAGATTTATCTGTGCGATGCCAACGGCAATGATGTAAAACCGCTGACGCAAAATGAAGGTTTGATGTATTTCTATTTTGTTTGGTCGCCGGACGGTTCCGCGCTCGCCGCGCTTGCGGCAAAATCAACTGAATGGAAAATCTTTAAATATCAAGCTGAGCAAAGAGGCGAAATTTTCAGACCGCCGGGCAGACCGCGAATCGTTGAAAAAACCGGCAGACAAAGACTGCTTGATGATCGAATGACGCAAGTTCATCCGGTCTGGTCGCCTGATTCCGCAAAAATTGCCGTTTCATTCGACAAACAACTCGGAATTTATGATGCAATCGGCGACGCACCGACGCAAGCCGCGATTATGCTTCGCAATCAATTGATGCTTTCTTCCAAAGTTTATGATGAAACAAGACAATCTGAAATGGGCGACGATAAAGCGGCGGAAACTAATGCGAACACAAATGCTAATGCTAATAAACCGGCGAATACAAATGTCAATGTCAATGCCAATACCGCCGTAAATCTGCCCGAAGGCGTTTTGCCGGACGAAAGCACTTTAGTTTCCTTTAATCCGATTATCAAACTTTTATGGACAGAAGATGCGATGCTTTATTTTGAAACCGCATACGTTAAGGAATACGTCGAATCAATCAATAATCGCCGCAGCTACGTTCGCTGGCATCGCTTGATTTTAAGCCCGCAAGCCGTTGCAATCGGAAATTAAAGTAATTTTTAATGGAAAATTAAAAACGGAAAATGAAAAATTAAATAGAAGACCAATTTGATTGCAAATAAATAAATTAAGCAGTAAGACAAAAATTTATTGTTTGCAATTGTCCTCATTTCAGGTTAAAGACCTTTGTCAAAAGACTTTCTAACTCATCAATTAGAAATTAAATAAGACTTTGCTTAAAATACCTAACATATGACAATTGACGAACAGATAGCTTTCTTAAAAAAAGGCACGGTTGATTTTATCCGCGAAGAAGATTTGCGGAAAAAGCTCGAACGCAGCGCGAAAATGGGTAAACCGCTGCGCATCAAACTCGGCGCCGATCCGACTGCGCCGGATATACATCTCGGGCATACGGTTGTAATTCGCAAATTAAAAGCGTTTCAGCAGCTCGGGCATACGGTGATTTTTTTGATTGGTTCTTTTACCGGAATGATCGGCGATCCGAGCGGGAAATCGGCGACGCGTCCGCCTTTGACGCGGGAGGAAATTGACAAAAACGCCGAAACTTATAAAACGCAGATCTTTAAATTATTAGATCCGGAAAAAACCGAAATTCGTTTTAATTCCGAGTGGATGGACAAATTCAATGCGGCGGATTTTGTCAAACTTTGCTCGCATATTACGGTCGCGCAAATCTTGGAGCGCGATGATTTTCAAAAACGGATGCGCGAAGAAAAACCGATTTCGATGCACGAATTGCTTTATCCGCTCGTGCAAGGCTACGATTCGGTCGCTTTGGAGTCGGATGTCGAACTCGGCGGAACGGATCAAACGTTTAATCTGCTCGTCGGCAGAAGTTTGCAGCGCGAATATCAACAAGAACCGCAAGTCATTATCACCACGCCGCTGCTTGAAGGCACGGACGGCGTTGATAAAATGTCGAAATCTCTGGGAAATTATATCGGAATTGACGAAGAACCAACGGAGATATTCGGCAAACTGATGTCAATTTCCGACGAATTGATGTGGAAATATTACGCGCTTTTGACCGATAAAACGTCGGAAGAAATTAACGCGTTAATTTCTTCCGGCGAAAATCCGCGCAATTTGAAAGTCGGTTTAGCCAAACTCATCATCGAAGATTTTCATTCAAAAGAAGCCGCGCAAAAAGCGGAAGAAGATTTCGTCGCGCGTTTCGTCAAAAAGGAAATTCCTGATGAAATCGAGGAAACACAAGTTTCCGCAGGCATTTACAATCTCGCCGAATTGCTTGTCAACACAAACCTCGCGCCTTCGAAAAAAGAAGCCAAACGCCTGATCGAACAGGGCGGCGTGAAATTAAATAATGAAAAAGTTTCAAATAGAGATGCGGAAATTGATCTGAAAGACGAAATTCTTTTGCAGGTCGGGAAACGCAGATTTTTAAAAGTTAAAGGAAAATAATTTATGCCGAAAAACAAACTCATCAAACCTCACGATGAATACAATTCGATTTTATCGGATTTAAGCGAACTGCTTGAACAATCGCGCCGATTGACGGCGCGTTCGGTCAATGCGATTATGACCGCGACTTATTGGGAAATCGGTCGCCGCATCGTCGAAATTGAACAAAAAGGCGAAGAACGCGCCGCATATGGCAAGGAACTTTTGAAGAAACTTTCAAAAGATTTAACCGATAGATTCGGACGAGGCTTCGGTGTGGATAATCTTCAAAGAATGAGAGTTTTTTATCAGCTTTGGTCTTCTGAAAAGATTTACGCGACACTGTCTGCCGAATTTGATGTTGAGAAATACGCAACAGTGTCGCGTATTTTTACGATTGAAGATATTGCCAAAATTTTTCCGCTTCCGTGGTCGCATTATGTTTTGCTTTTGTCGTGCAAAGACGAAAATGAGCGCGAGTTTTATGAAATCGAAAGTTTGCGCGGCGGTTGGTCGGTTCGGCAGTTGAAAAGTCAGAAAAATGCGCAGTTTTACGGTTCCGGCGCATTACACGCTGGAAAATCTGCCGAACAAGGTTTTGGCAAAAGAATATAAAACGGTTTTGCCGAATGAAAAAGTTCTGATTGAAGAAATCGAGAAAACCCGTAAAGTGTTAAGCGATAGAAAAATCTGAAATCTGAAACCCGAAATCTGAAATCAAAATGTCTCAAGCCATAATCGAAACCGAAGAAACCTTGATTATCGAAACGCCGGAAAGAGTTCCGCTCGAATTCGCGCTGGCTTCAATCGGCAACCGTTTTTTGGCGGTGGCGATTGATCATTTTTTTCAGTATTTGATAATGCTGATTGTTTCTCTCGTTTTTCTCGTTTCGGTTAACGGAATTGCGAATTTGGGAAATGTCGCGGTTTTTGATGAAATGTCGAGATGGACGCTTGCCGTTTTGATTATCTTGAATTTTCTAATTTTGTTTGGTTATTTCGTCATTTTTGAATGGCTGTGGAACGGGCAAACGCCCGGAAAACGCTTTTTGAAATTGAGAGTTTTGCGCGAAGACGGCAGACCGGTCACGTTTTGGGAGGCGTTGGCAAGAAATCTTTTGCGGCTTTTCGATTCGGTTCCGGGCATTGTTTTGCCGATTTATTCCGTTGGTTTGATCGTGATTTTTATGAGCCGCCGCGATCAGCGTATCGGCGATATTTTTGCCGGAACGGTCGTTGTCCGCGAACGAAATGATGAAGCACCGACATTTCAGGAAACTTTCTCGAATCCGGTCAGCGATGCGGCTTTCCGGCGTGTGCAAAAGAAAATTGAATTTGAGGTGAACATTGCAAAAATCACCGAAGGCGAAATCGAAGTTGTTGAAAGTTTTCTGCGAAGGCGTTGGGATTTGAGCGAAAAACAAAGACTCTGGATGGCGTGGCGCGTCGCTCTGCCGATTATGTATAAACTCAAGCCGGAGTATAACTTAGAGAATTTTACCTACGAAGGTTTTCTGGAAGAACTCGTTCACCGATTCCACGCGCGGCAGAATTTTTTGAATTAATGTTTTTGCAAACTCAATCAATTTTGTGATATTTTGCGGTTTGTTTTCAATAAAACTCTTTAATAAAAAATCGTGAATAAAAAAATTTTGGTAACAGGCGGTGCGGGATTTATCGGCGCGCATCTGGTTAGACATTTGCTTGACGAAGGCGGCTGGCAGGTTTCGGTCGTTGATAATTTTAACGATTTTTATTCACCGGAAATAAAAAGAGAAAATATTCACAAATTTCTCGATGATTCAAATTTTCGGCTTTTTGAAGCGGACATTTGCAATGAAGAAGCCTTAGCCGAAATTTTTGCCGAAAATAAATTCGAAACAATTGTTCATCTCGCGGCTTGGGCGGGCGTTCGCCCATCGCTTATGAATCCGAAACTTTATGCGAAAGTTAATGTCAGCGGAACTTTGAATCTGCTTGATTTAGCCAAAGAATTCGGCGTAAAACAGTTTGTTTTCGGTTCGTCTTCGAGCGTCTACGGCGAAAGCAAAGAAATTCCTTTTTCTGAAAAAGCCGTGATAAACAAACCGATTTCGCCGTATGCGGCAACCAAAGCGGCGGGCGAACTTTTGTGTCATACGTTTTCGCATCTATACGATATTCGCACGGTTTGTCTGCGGTTTTTTACAGTCTATGGCGCGGGGCAGCGTCCCGATTTGGCGATTCACAAATTTTCAAAATTGATTTCAGAAGAAAAACCGATTCCGGTTTTCGGCGACGGCACAACGCGGCGCGATTACACGTATGTTGACGACATTATTCAGGGCGTTCGCGCGGCGATTGATTACGATAAAACAAATCACGAAATTTTTAATTTAGGCGAATCGCAAACCGTCGAGCTGAATCAATTAATCGAACTGCTTGAAAAGAATTTAGGCAAAAAAGCGATCATTGACCGCCAGCCGTTGCAGCCCGGTGATGTGCCGCAAACCTACGCCGATATTTCCAAATCGTGCGAATTTTTAGGATATAATCCGCAAACAAAAATCGAAGAAGGAATCGAAAAATTCGTTATTTGGTTTAAAGAACAAGCCTCAAAACAAGCATCACAAAACGCACATTAAGCAATTGAGAAAAAGTATTGAGACGCGTTGAAATATCTAAGCTCGACTTTATCCAAATTAAGCGGCAAAGCAGAGCGTGTCTGTCAGAGTTTGCAGAAATGAGCGTGGTATTTTTATTCACATTAGGTTTAATACCCCGTCAGCTTGCTGCGGCTTTATAATGGTTGAATGAGTAAATTCATTCATAAGAACCACAACGTTTCGGTTTTGATGTATCACATCGTATGCCCGACAAAATATCGTCGAGGCGTGTTTGTGGCAACCGTCGATGCCAAAGTTAAAGAAATCTGTGTGGACATCCAGAAGCGTTATGAAATAGAGTTTCTGGAAATCGGAACCGATGACGATCATGTTCACTTTCTCGTGCAAAGTGTTCCGCTACACGAGTCCGAAACAACTTGTGCAAATAATCAAAAGCCTGCGCGGCACGAGAAATTTTCAAAAGCTGCCCGAAAGTTAAAAAATACTTATGGGGCGGCAAGTTCTGGTCGGCTGGCTATTTCATCAGCACAGTTGGCGCACACAGTTCGGAAGAAATGATAAAAAACTATGTTCAGCAACAAGGCGCAGATGAAAACACTCAACCGACACTCTTTTAATACCCCGTCAGCTTGCTGCGGGGAAATTTATTGTGCTTTTCTCCGCGTCCGATAACGATTAACCCTCATCAACCAGTATTCCTTCAATTATTGTTTTAGTTTATCAAAAAACTCCCGTATAAATTCCCGGCAACAACCCTGTAAAAATACAAAATCGGTTTGATTGCTACGCCTTGCATAAATAAATTGATTCCGAAACCTCGAATACTGGGCGGCATATGATGAACAGGGCAACGCATATTGCCGATTTTTCTTCTCCAGATCAGTTGGTAATCATCTAGTGCTATTTTGATAATCTGAGCCTCGTTTATGTTTGTTACCGGTATTTCCATAATTTCAATGGGTTTTTCCTGTTTGTTTTGTCCGTGTTTCTCCAGATAATTAATCCAAGCCAATGATTTGTGAATCCGTTTGAGAGCATTGTTTGCTACATCTTGACAGCAGTATTTTAACTCGACTTTTTTTGATTTCAAATTTTCATTGTTTTTATTGAAGTCTGTTACGGTTATTACTGGGTCATGATCGTGAGTTTCGCATAGAGCTAAACTTTTTCGGATTTACTGACTTCTTTCAAACAAAGTGGGAAAAATCGTTATCGGACGCGAAACCGAACTATCATCATTATATTGTTGCCTTCTGATTAAGGATGTCCGTGCCAGTTAATAATAATGCTTTATTGGTTAATGGTCTTCCATTTCCATGTGCATTTTCCCTTCAACATCGGTATGTGTTTTGATAAAAAACCGTTTGGCAATCACGATGATGATTAATCCAATTAACATTTTGGACTGGCGGGAGCATCCGTGCGAAATGTTGCGGACTCGCACTTTTTTTACTAAATTTCTCTTTCACACCTAGGTTCTGTTGACATAGTTAGTGTAATCTATTCTTAACTATGGATGTTAAGCTATCTGATGACCAATGGCAGAATATTCTGCCCGTGCTAAAATCTTTTCAACCCGAACTCCGTCTTGGTGCTGGGCGTGATTGCCG
>JBGTIH010000028.1:0-22617 GCA_041745765.1 Pyrinomonadaceae bacterium
CGAAACTCGACATTTCCGAAAAACGTTTGCCGCAGGACGGACGCATTAAAATTAAAGTAAAAGTTGACAATCGTTCGCGTGAACTGGATTTCCGCGTTTCGAGTCTGCCGACGCTGTTCGGCGAAAAAGTCGTGCTGCGTCTCCTTGATAAAGACAAACTGATGCTTGATATGACCAAACTCGGTTTTGAACAGCAAAGTTTGGACATTTTCCAGCGCAATATCGCCAAACCTTACGGAATGGTACTCGTTACGGGTCCGACCGGTTCGGGAAAAACCAACACGCTTTATTCCGCTCTGCAATCTCTCAACACGCCCGAAACCAACATTATGACGGCGGAAGATCCGGTCGAATTTAACCTGCACGGAATCAATCAGGTGCAGATGAAGGAACAGATCGGTTTAAATTTTGCCGCCGCGCTTCGCTCATTTCTGCGGCAGGATCCGAACATCGTTCTGGTCGGCGAAATCCGCGACTTTGAAACGGCGGAAATCGCCATCAAAGCCGCGCTTACCGGACACCTTGTGCTTTCCACCCTCCATACCAACGATGCGCCCTCAACCATCTCGCGTCTCGTCAATATGGGTATCGAACCTTTTCTGGTCGCAACCAGCGTCAATATCATTCAGGCGCAGAGACTTATCCGCCGCGTCTGCAAAGAATGTAAGGAAGAACAAAAAATTCCGGTCGAAGCACTAATCGAAATCGGATTTTCGGCAGAAGAAGCCCCGACCGTTAAAACCTACAAAGGCAAAGGCTGCGAGGTGTGCAACAACACAGGTTTTAAAGGCAGAGTCGGGCTTTATGAAGTAATGGAAATAACGGACGAACTCCGTGAGTTAATTATCATCGGCGCAAGCGCAATCGAACTTAGAAGGAAGGCAATCGATCTCGGAATGATTACCTTGCGTCAATCGGGTTTATATAAAATTAGGGAAGGCATTACGACGATTGAAGAGGTCGTCAAAGAAACCGTTCTTTAAGGAATTTTTGGAGGAAATATGCTGCGAGCAATAGTATTATCATTAGCGTTATTAATCGGAATCGGGACACTTATCCCGCTGGCAACCGAATTTGCGGAAGCGGGTTCGCAAAAGAAGAAAACCTATAAAAAACCAAAGGTTAAAAAATATTCAAAGCGTTGGTGGCGGGCTTATAACCACCGCAAAAGCGTCAGACAAAAAAGAGCGGCAAGAGCCAGACAGGCAAAAGTGCGCCGCGCCAGACAAGCCAAAGTGCGCCGTGCCAGACAGGCAAAAGCGCGTCGCGCGAATGTTGCTAATCAAAGACGAACGGTTACGAGAAACCGTGCAGCCGCTCCGGCGCGTTCAAATGAAAATGCCGTTATTGCTCCTAAAGCCGCAGCTCCGAAAACAACTCGGACCAACACTACTGTAAATTATTCAACACCGGCAGTTTTACCGTCGGGGAATCCTGCACCGAAAACCTGGAAATCCGAAGGTCTCACGCAAGGTGAACTTCAGTTCCGCGTAACAGATAACAGCGGTTCGCCGGTTGGCGCGGCTTCGATTTCAATTGTCGGACCGGCAATTGAAGACGCTTCGGTATTGAGCAATCGCGTAAAAAGCGTCGGCGGCGTTTCGACAACCGCTTTGCGCCGCACTGTAATTGATCAAATGATCAGGGAAAACGGCTGGGTTGTTAATGATTTTCAAAAAGAAATCGGCGGCAAGAATGTTTATGTCGTTCAGGCACAAGCTCCCGGCGCAAATAATCAGGTCGAAAATCGGATGTTTTACTTTACAGAAGTTGAAGGAAAAATTTACAGCGTAGCGACCAAAGCGCCGGATAACGGTTCGGAGCGTCTTGAAGAAGAATCGGAAAAAGTTCTAAATTCACTCCAGCCCAAATACACGAGCGTTGCTCCGCAAGTTGCCAGCAACCGAACAGCCAGCAATTTGGTGGCTAATGAAGAATAATTTTTCGGAAATTAAAAAACCGAACATTTTATAAGTAAAAAAAGTATGAGCTTAAATCAACAACTAAACAATATGGACACGCAGGTTACTCTTCCTGATCTGCTTCGCAAATTGACTGAATTGGGCGGTTCCGATCTTCACATCACAACTCACAGTTCGCCGCAGGTTCGTGTTCATGGGCATCTCAGACCGCTTGAAGAATATCCTCCGTTCACGCCGGCGATGACGAAGCAACTTGCTTATTCGGTTTTAACGGACGCGCAAAAGCATCGGTTTGAAGAAAATCTCGAACTTGATTTTTCATTCGGCTTAAAAGGAATGTCGCGTTTTCGTGCTAATTTGTTTAATCAAAAAGGCGCAGTCGGCGCGGTTTTTCGGGCAATTCCTTATGAAATTAAAACATTTAATGCACTTGGGCTTCCGCCGGTTGTCGCCGATTTATGCAACAAGCCGCGCGGTTTGATTCTCGTAACCGGTCCGACCGGTTCGGGCAAATCCACGACGCTCGCCTCGATGATAGACAAAATCAACACCGAACGCCACGAGCATATTTTAACCATCGAAGACCCGATAGAATTTCTTCATAATCACAAAAGCTGCGTTATCAATCAGCGCGAGGTCGCCTCCGACACGCACGGTTTTGCCGATGCGCTTCGCACCGCACTTCGGCAAGACCCGGACGTTGTTCTGGTCGGCGAAATGCGCGATTTGGAAACTATCGAAATGGCACTCAGAATCGCTGAAACAGGACATTTAACATTTGCCACGCTTCACACAAATTCAGCGTCTTCAACAATTAACCGTATAATTGACGTTTTTCCGGCGGGACAGCAATCGCAGATCAGAACGCAGCTTTCGCTCGTTCTCGAAGGAGTTTTATGTCAAGCACTTCTACCGAAGTCTTCCGGCGACGGTCGCGCAATGGCACTCGAAATTCTTGTACCGAACGCCGCTATCCGCAATCTGATCCGCGAAGACAAAATCCATCAAATTTATTCGATGATGCAAACAGGACAAGATAAATTCGGGATGCAGACGTTTAATCAATCGCTTGCCTCGCTTTATCAAAAACGCCTGATTACATTAGATACGGCAATGAATCGTTCATCGAATGCCGATGAATTAAAAGACTTAATTGACAGAGGTTCGGGATTGAATCAGGCTTACGTCGGACAGAAAGCGACGAACGGTTCGGTCAAACCGCAAGGAAGCCCTTATGCCCAAGGTCGTCCGATCGGTCAGCGTTCGCCGGTTCGTTAGTAAAAAGACTTTTCCAGTTCAACAGGAGTTATAAATAATCAAATGCCAACATATTTATTCAAGGGTCGTAACCGCCTAAATGAAATGGTTAACGGCGAAAAAGTCGCCGCCAGTCAGGACGAACTTCGCTCGATGCTTCGTCGTGAGCAAATCGTGATGACGCAGGCATCAGAAAAAGGGCGCGAATTCAGCATTCCGAAGCTAGGCACAAAGAAAAAAGTCGGAGCCAAAGAATTAGCTATTTTCACCCGCCAATTTTCCGTCATGATTGATGCCGGTTTGCCGCTCGTTTCGTGTATCGAAATTTTAGCGGAGCAGCAATCAAATGTATTTTTCAAAGATGTTCTGCATCAAGTTCGTCAAAGCGTCGAAGAAGGTTCAACGCTTGCATTTGCGCTCCAGAAACATCCGAAAGTTTTCGATTCGCTCTACACACATATGGTCGAAGCCGGGGAAGCCGGCGGTGTGTTGGATTTGATTTTGCAGCGTCTTTCAACCTTGATCGAAAAAATGGTCAAATTGAAGCGCAGTATTATTTCAGCTTCGATTTATCCTGCGGCAGTTGTTTTCGTCGCAATTGCGGCGGTAGCAATTATTATGGTCGTCGTTATTCCGCAATTCGAGCAAATCTTCTTAGGCTTACTCGGACCGGGCGAAGCTCTTCCGCTTCCAACGCGAATCGTCATGGCAATCAGCGGTTTCGTTGCCGGTTGGGGCGGTTTAGTCACGCTTGCCGCAATCGTCGGCGCGGTTGTCGGTACAAAGTTTTATTACAAAACGCCGAAAGGTCGCCTTCAACTTGATGCAATAATCTTAAAACTGCCGATTTTCGGGGCGATCATCCGCAAAATTGCGGTTGCACGTTTTTCCAGAATTTTGTCAACGCTTCTTTCTTCGGGCGTTCCGATTTTGCAATCATTGGAAATTACCGCTAAAACCGCCGGTAACGTCATCGTCGAAAACGCAATTTTGGCAGTTCGCGCGGGAGTCGAACGTGGCGAAAGCTTCGTCGAACCGCTCAAAGCAACCAAAGTTTTTCCTGAAATGGTCAGTCAAATGGTCGGAGTCGGCGAACAAACCGGGGCTTTAGACGCGATGCTCGGCAAAATCGCCGATTTTTATGAAGACGAAGTTGATTCGGCAATCGCTGATTTATTGGCAATGATCGAACCTGCGCTGATCGCCTTCTTAGGTGTAACTATCGGTTCAATCGTTATCGCCATGTATATGCCGTTATTCAGCCTTATCGGAAAACTCGCCGGTGGAACCAAATAACCTTAATTTTATTTATATTTTTTACATACTAAAATGTAAAAAATGAATAAGTAAACTGAAGAAAAAGCCCGTAAAATTACGGGCTTTTTTCTTATTTAATTATGTAAATTCGATATAATGAAATGACGCAAGAAACTATGTTAAAGTGTTATCCAACCCGCTTACAGTTCGAGAAAGTTTCTCAATAGTTTTTTGCCGTCGGTCGTTAAGATTGATTCGGGGTGAAATTGGACTCCTTCAATTTTATAGGTTTTATGGCGCAAGCCCATAATTAGACCATCGGGCGATGATGCGGAAATTTCCAGACATTCGGGCAGAGAATCGCGTTCGACGATTAGAGAATGATAGCGTCCGGCTTGGAAATTGTCGGAAAGTCCTGAAAAGATCGTTTTATGATCGTGAAGAATTTTTACAGGTTTTCCATGAACCGGCTCGGGCGCGCGGATGACTTTTCCGCCGAAAATCTGTCCGATTGCCTGATGACCGAGACAAACTCCGAGAATCGGGGTTTTCGCGCCGTATTTTTTTAAAACATCGAGCGAAATACCGGCGTTATCAGGCGTTCCCGGTCCGGGCGAGATCAGAATTCGGTCGGGATTTATCTCATTGTCTATTTCTTCGAGCGACACTTCATCATTGCGCCGAATCTCCATCGTCGCGCCGAGTTCGCCCAAATATTGAACGAGATTATACGTAAAAGAATCGTAATTATCTATAACTAAAAGCATTGATTTATTGTGATTGATTAGGTCTTTGGCTTTTGGTTTTTGAAAAAGTCTTTTTAATAAAAAGCAACTGATTTTTGAAACGAAACTCAGAATATCAGAGCAAAAATCAAAGACCAAAAGCCAAAAACCAAAGACCAATTCAGCTAAGATTTATTTTAACAATTCGACTATTTCCGCATTCCTTTTTTCATTTGCCCAATCGAGCGCGGTTTTGCCGTCGGTATCTTTGATTGATTTGTCCGCGCCTTTATCAAGCAGCAATTTAACGATTTCCAGCCGCAGAGCCGACGAAATCAGCGTGTTTTGCGCGGCAAAAATTAGAGCGTGAGCGTTGTTTTCCTTTTCGGTTTTATTAACTTCCGCGCCTTTGTCGAGCATCATTTTGACGATATTCGGATTTGCATCAGAATCAATTACTGCTTCGACAAGCGGCAGCGAGCCTAAACTATCGGTTTTATTCGGGTCTGCGCCGCGTTCCAATAACTGCCTGACCAAATCTTCATCAGCGCGGGCAATCGCCAGATAAAGCACGGTTTGATCATTGATTTTTGCGCCCGATCTGCCCGGAACATTTACGTCAGCGTTTTTTTCCAGAAGAAATTTCAAAATCTCATCTTTATTTTTTGATAAAGCCAGATGAATCGGCGAATTGCCCAAATCGTCGCGCTGATTTATATCGGCTTTATCGGCGATCAACCGGATTAGAGGTGTTTCAGCATTTTGCAGGGCAAACGTCAGCGCGGTTTCGCCTTTTTCATTTTTCGCATTGACATTGATTCCGCTTTGCACAAAACCCTTAACGGCAATTCCGTCGCCGAGTTGAATTGCACGGAAAAACTCCGGTTCGGTAAAATTAAAACCGCGCAGTTTTAACATATTTTGCGCCATTTCCGGCGTTGTATTGTCAGAACGCGCACCTTTGCACGCCGCAAAAGATAAAATCGTGATTGATAAAATCAAAAAAGTAAGAATTTTCATAATGTTTCTAATTTTCGCTGAAATCTTCCGCGATTTCAATTGCCATTTTCAGCGCGCGGGCTTTATTTAATGTTTCTTCGTATTCGTTTTCGGGAATCGAATCGGCGACAATGCCTGCGCCGGCTTGAATGGAAGCTGTTGAATTTTCAAGGCTTATCGTCCGAATGGCGATGCACGTATCGAGATTTTCGGCGTAATCAATATAACCGATTGCGCCCGAATAAACATTTCTTTCGGTCGGTTCGAGTTCGTTAATTATTCGCATTGCGCTCACTTTCGGCGCACCGGAAACCGTTCCCGCCGGAAAACACGAAGCGAGCGCATCAAAACGGTCGAGATTATTTTTGAGTTTTGCCGTAAGACTTGTTACAAGATGCTGAACGTGCGAGTATTTCTCGATTTTCATCAATTCGGCAACCTCGACCGAGCCGAATTCGGCGACTCGTCCGAGATCGTTTCTGCCGAGATCAACAAGCATCGTGTGTTCGGCGACTTCTTTAATATCTTCGCTCATTTCCTTGCCTAAAAATGCGTCTTCGGCTTCGGTTTTTCCGCGCTTTCGCGTGCCGGCAATCGGTCGGTATTCGAGATTTTTGCCCGTGCATCGGACAAGCATTTCGGGCGATGCGCCGATCAGATGTTTGTCGCCGAAATTTAAGAAAAACATATACGGTGACGGATTTGTCGTGCGAAGTGCGCGGTAGATATTGATCGGCAGAGCGTTTGTCGTGCGCCGGAATCTTTGCGACAGAACAACCTGATAACAATCGCCCGCGAGGATTTTTTCTTTGACGGTTTTGACCGCTTCGAGAAAGTCCCGCCTTTCCCAATTCGATTCAAATTCATTTGAAGCTTCGGAATTTATTATTTTATTTTCAAAAACGGGCAGGGAATTTTGCCGTAAGATTTTCTCCAGTTTTTCAGTTTCGGCAACTGCTGCTTCAAACAGTATTTTTAATTTTTCCGCATCGTTTTCCGCTTCGTCCGTTAAAACGATGGAAACGATTTCGATGCGATGTTTTAATCTGTCGAAAACCAGAATATTGCGGAAAAACATCCATTTTGCCTCTTCATTTTCGGAAATTGTGCCATCGTCCAAAACCCTTTCAAACCAGCGCGAAACATTATACGCGAAAAATCCGACCGCGCCGCCGCACAATGGCGGAAGGTTTTCCCGCACGGCGAGTTTGTTTTTTGAAAAATGTTCGCGCAAGAATTCAATTAAGCTTGTGTCTTTTAAGACTTCTTCTACGCCGTTTTTTTCTAAAATTACTTGCGTTTTACGGGAACTTACGGTTATAAATGGATGTGCCGCGAGAAACGAATAACGGGCGATTTTTTCGCCGCCTTCGATTGATTCGAGCAAAAAGGATTTTTCCGAATCTTCCGCCACGCGCATAAACGCGCTGACCGGCGTATGCAAATCTGCCAAAACGCTGCGGACAACCGGGACGACATTGCCTTTTTCGGCTTCTTTTACAAATTCTTCAAAGGATTTCGGGTATAATTCGAGCATCAAAAAATTAAACGGTAAATTAAATTTCTAAACCTGCAAAGTTATTGTAATAGATGCGTCTAGCCGTAGGAAATTTCAAAAACTTTTTCCTGCTTTTATTTTCTAAATTTTACGTGCAAACTGCACAAAGGAGGCTCCAATGTTTCAAAGGAAAGTATTTCTATTGATACTTTGTCTTTTGCTTGTCGGACAAAGTTTAGCGCAAACCACAACTACAGCACCGAAAAAAGCTGAACTTTCAGATGAATTGAAAGGAAAAGCCAATAATTTATTAAACGCTCTGGCACGCGATGCGGAACAATTTCAATTGCCGGAAAATCAGATCAGCGCACGGGCTTCGGTGGCTGATCTGCTCTGGAATTCAGATGAAAAACAGGCGCGACAGCTTTTTCAAAATGCCGTTGTCGAAATGAACAGACTTTTGGGCGAACTGCTTTCTAATGAAAATTTAGACGAAAATGAGTATTATATGCAAATATACTATTTGGGCGAATTACGCAAAGAACTCCTGACCAAAATCGCTGCTCATGATCCGGTTTCTGCCTTGTCCGCTTTTCAAACGCTTTCGCCGAAAAAAGATGATGAAACACCTTTATTTGAAGGCGACGAAATGTTTGAACTCGAACTTGCCAAAAGCATTGCCGCAAATGATCCGCAGCGCGGTTTTGAAATGGCTGTGAAAAGCCTGGAAACCGGATTCAATCCGGGAATTTTTGAAACGCTTGAAAATATTTATAAAAAAGATGCGGAACTCGGCGCAAAATTAGGTGGCGAGATTTTGAAAAAGATAAAAACTCCATCAATGGTTGGGACGATTAGAAATTCATCAAATGCCAACGCCGCGATTTCTAACAGATCTTCCGCGAATGTGTCGGTTGACACGTCTAACACGAATGCTGTCCCAGCTGCAAATGATGGAACAGTTCAGATAGACACCTGGCAGTTAAAAGATTTTGCTGAAAAGGTGCGACAGCTGAATCGAAATGCGGCTAAAGATAAGAAAACACCGGCTTTGACAGAAAACGAATATAAGGAACTTATTCAAATTTTAGCCCGCAGATATTCCACTCAGCAATATCTTTTTCCGTATGAAGTTGCCGGCGTGATGAGCGATATTGATGCTTATTTTCCCGCTCTGGCGCAAGCGATTCGGAAGCGTTTGGCAAGTGAAAAAGACGCGCTTAATAAAATGATTATCGAAAGATCGTTTGAAGCCGAAATGGAAGAAAATTCCACCGAAGAAGTTGTGAAAGTCATCGAAAAGAAACCTTTGGCGCAGAGAGACATACTTTATCATAAAGCTGCCGAAATTACTTTTAACAAAGGCGACGTTCTCGGCGCAAAAAAACTTTACGACAAGGCGAAAACAAAACCCGAATACGATTATTTGGGGGAAATGATTGATGCCGGATTGCCGCTGGCGATGGCGGCGGACGGTAATTTAAGCGAAGTTCGCCAAATGTTGGCAGAAGTTAAAACACCGGAAGAGAAAATTGATATTCTGACGACCTTGGCGCAGAGTCTTGCGGCAAAAGGAAATCTAAAAGCGGCAAAAGAAGTGACCGAAGAAGCCCGCGCAACCTATCTCGGCAGAATGAAACATCGAAGAAATATGTTGTCGGTCGTCCAACTTTCGCAAGCGTATGCGATGGTTGAACCGAAACAAAGTTTTGCGTTTTTGGAAAATAATATGCCGTTTGTCAACGATGTTATTGCCGCCGGAGTTTTTCTTGATGAATTTAATGAATACGGAACGGTGAAAAACTCGGAGGTAATGTTAGGCACGGTGCAAACAGAATCGTATCGAAATTTACCGAAAGGCGTTTTGCTGATCAGAAATTTAGCCAATGCCGATTTTGAACGAACCGTCAGTTTAGCAGATGCTTTTGCGCGGCGCGAAGTATCATTTTATGCCCGTTTCCGCATTGCACAAGCCTTGCTCGATCCGAAGGCGGAAGAAACCGAAGCCGCAATGCAGAAAATGCTCTATGAAGGCGAAGGCTGCTAAACTCGATTTTGGATTTTAGATTTTGGATTTCTTTGAAATCCGGCAGACCTTGTTGAAATCGTAAATCGGATTTTTTGAATGATTCGGAGTAAAGTGTTTTATTTAGAAATGCTTTACTCTGAATTATTTATTAAGAATTTCTGATTCTTCCAACAAATATATGAAAAAACAACTAATAGCTTTAACGCTGATCTTTTTATTTTTCTTGACTCAAGTCGCATTTTCGCAAGAAAATCCTTCGGAAAACAAAGGGAAAAATGAAACTGCCAAAAATGAAATTTCGCCTGACTTAAAGAAAGAAGCCGTCGAATTTCTGCGAAATACAGCCGTTGATGTCAACAATATGCGAACGCTCGAAAATCGCATCAGTTTTTCAGCGGAAATGGCTGGTTTGATGTGGTTCAGCGATGAGCGCGAAGCTCGTTCGATGTATCAAAACGTGATAAATAATTTCCGCCAGCTTCTCGCGCAATACGACGCGGAACTCAACGCAATGGGCATCGGCTTGGACGAAACGCGCGCAGCTATGTATTCAAATGCTGCAAAATCAAGAGTTGCGCGGAAATTTTCAAAAGCTCTCGGCGTTCGCCAGCAGATTACAATGAGTTTGGCAGAACACGATCCGCAGATTGCTTTTGAATTTCTCATCGAAACGGCACAGGCGATTTCAAATCCCGAAATGAAAACACAGACGGAACAGAGCGATGCGTATTTTGAAACCCGTCTGCTCGGTGAAATTGCCGGACAAGATGTCGAAACGGCTCTGAAATACGCCCGTAAAAATCTCGATAAAGGCTTAAATTACGAAACGCTCGGTTTGCTCAAAAAAATCTATGATAAAGATGCTGATAAAGGAATCGCTTTCGGCGAAGATATTTTAAGAAAAGTAAAAAGCGGTTCGCTGAAAACCGAAAATTTTTATCTGCTCAGTTCGATGCTGAATTTGGGAGAAGAAACAAATAATAAAAAAGATAAGAAAAAACGCCCGGTTTTCAGCGATCAGAGTATGCGCGAAATTGCTGAGGCTTTTGCTCAGGAAATCTTGAAACGCGAAGAAGGTGCGGAATATGAAGGTTTTGTTCCTCAGATCGAAAAATACGCGCCGGCACGCGCCGCGCAGATTCGTACAAAGTTCGGTTTGAAAAAGAAACCCTTAAAAAACGCCGCGATGGTTGAAAAAGATGAATTACCGACTGGAATACCGGATGAAAATGAGAGCGGGGAAAAACAATTGACGGAAAATCTGGATAAACTCGGTAAAAAAGAATTAAGCGATGAAGATAAGCAAAAAGTCATCGAACAGTCGCGCAAAATTATTAATTCTTTTGAAGACCGTGACCGCAAAATAATGGCTTTAAGCGGGTTGGCTTTACAAATTTTTCAGATGGGCGATAAAAAATTGGCTTCGGAAATTTTGGATGAAACACGCGGTTTGATAAGTTTCCAACCGATAAATTACCGCGACTATATCGAAACCTGGCTGCTGATCGGCGGTTACGCGCAAGTTGATGCGGAAAAAGCTTTTCCGCTGCTAGAAAATACCATTTACCGGCTAAACGATACGATCTCGGCTTTTATTAAAGTCGGCGAATTTATTGATGTCGAGGGCGAAATGGTCGAAGAAGGCGAAGTCCAACTCGGCAGTTTCGGCGGCGGAATGACACGCGGTTTGATGAGTGAACTTGGCGAGGCAACCGGCACTTTAAGAAGTCTGGCAATCGCCGATTTTAAGAAAACAAGAGATTTAACCAATCGTTTCGACCGTCAGGAAGTCAGAATTCTGGCGAAAATGCTGGTCTTGCGCGCTATTTTGGGAAAAGCCGAAGAAAAACCGACGGTTGATACAGACGAGGGATTTTAAATTTTGCTGAATTATTCTTAATAATAAAGATAGGTTTTGTATTTATCTATCGCATCGAACTGTATTTGACTTTCGATTTTGGAAATTTCTTCTTCGATCTTGTTGGAAATTTCCTCTGACAGTAAAATCTTCGTATCTTTGACGAAATGATTTTT
Organism: Pyrinomonadaceae bacterium; assembly: GCA_041745765.1. Taxonomy (GTDB): domain Bacteria; phylum Acidobacteriota; class Blastocatellia; order Pyrinomonadales; family Pyrinomonadaceae; genus JAHCHG01. The sequence goes on from JBGTIH010000028.1 coordinate 11,722, forward strand.
CAGAAATTCGGTTCGAAAAAATGTCGGCGGATGAGTTGTGTCCAAACGTGATTTTTCCAGTTTGGCGATTCGCCTGATTCTTTCTTTTTCGTGTTCCGGCAGATTCAAAATATCGCGTCGAATTTCTGAAAACAAATCTTTTTTCTTTTGACTCAGCGCGACTCTGTGCAAAACGGACATAAATCTGTTTGCGCCTAATTGACCTTTTTCAAGCAAATCCAGCATCGGCTTTGTTCCGCACGACTTTGTTGCGAGATGATCGGCAAGATATTCGGCTTTTTGAGAATTGATCCAGAGAAGATGGCTTAGCGCATAAATTCCGAACCAGACGATTTGAGATAAAATAAGTAAAAAGATATTTAACGGAAACATCAAAATTCCCAAAAGTCCGTTTTCCGGTTCCCAAATTCTATCGGGACGCAGGATTATAAACCATTCAATCAGAGAATTTATCGCCGTTCCGATAAAAAATCCGCGCATCGGATCGCCGTTGATTCCGTGCGATAATTCGTGCGAGATCAGAGCGGTTTTTTCTTCCGCGGAAAGAATTGTCCAGAGCGGCAAGCCGATATAAAGTATTTTTTTATTTTTCAGCCCGACTTGTCCGAAAGCGGCGTTAAACTCATCGTTTATAACAATTGCATCAACGTTTTTCGCCCCGAGCGATTCAGCTATTGAATCTGCAAAATCATACAAAGCGGGAAAATCTTCTCTCGAAATCGCGTTTTTCGGAAATGGATTAAATCTCGGTCTTATAACCCAGGCGATCAAAAGACAAATGATCGCGATAAAAATCAGAAAAAAACTTGTCCAGCCGAAAATAAAAAGCCAAACGCCGAGAAAGAGAAACAAAAGTGTTAGAAAATGGACGAAAGCCGCGATAAAAAAAGCGGTAAATTTTGAAAAACTCATCGTCGGTCTGAGCCGTTCTGGATCGGCTTTGACCAAAGATTTAAAGAGAGATTCGCCGTGTTTGCGGCTGATCGATAAATAAAGTCTTTCAAATAAATTAACGGATTGCGCTGATTCCGCTAATTCCAAATTCCATTCGCACTTTTCGCACCAGGCAGAAAAACCTTCATTTATCACCAATTCATTTTCGCAATTCGGACAAATTTTCATTTGTTAAGGATTTGCTTTCCAAAAAGTTAAATTTTTTGTAAATGTAATTTTTATCCCAAACCCGTTCCGGTCAAATAATGACCGCCGTCAACGACTAAAGTTACGCCGTTGATGTAGCTTGCCGCGTCGGAACATAGAAAGAGCGCAGCTTTTTCGATGTCTTCGATGCGTCCGAATCTTTGCAGAGGGATTTTCTTCGTTAATTTTTCCTTTAATTCCGGCGGCAGAAGGCGTTTCATTCCTTCGGTGTCTTCGATCGGACCGGGCGCGATGCCGTTGACGCGGATGCCGTATCTGCCCCATTCGACCGATAAGTTGCGCGTGATCGCGTCAACTCCTGCCTTTGCGGCGGAAACGTGAATCTGCATTGGTGTTGCGTTGTAATGAAGCGTTGCGCTGATATTCAGGATTTGTCCGCGATTTTCTTTCAATTGCTCAAAAGCGGCGCGGCAGACGTTGAAAGTTCCTTTCGTGTCAATATCAACGACCGTGCCGAAACCGTTTGCCGATAATTCCTTGGCGAAACACAAAAAATTTCCCGCCGCGCCGTTGATGATAATATCAATTTTCCCGAAATGTTTGACGGTTTCGGCAATCGCATTTTCGACCGCTTCATAATCGCGCACGTCAGCCGCGACCGCGAAACACTCGCCGCCGCCAGATTCGATCAGCTTTTTCATCGGTTCGAGATTCTCGATTTTCCGCGATGTAATCGCAATGCGCGCGCCGTGTTCCGCAAGCGCACGCGCCACGCCACCCGTTATTCCCGTTCCGCCGCCCGTTACAAATGCGACTTTGCCTTGTAAAATATTGTCTGCAAAAATTTTCTCCATATTGTATTAAAGTAAAAGAAGAAAGGTAAAAAGTAAAACTTAATCAAGTGCCGTGATAATCGAAATTTACACAAAATCTTTTGAGTTGAAGCGTCCCTTTCAGGGACAAAACAGACAAATTTTTAAATCTTTAAACAGATTCTGAACTTTTCTGATTGTTTTTGCCGCGATTGACCGGCAGAAGACAAATGATTTTAGAGCGGTTTTGAATTTCCCAAATTACCTGATTGATTTGTAAGAATTGATTCCAGCGTTTTGGTCAAATCTTCCTTGAGGTTATTTCCTTTCGTCAAATAAAAATCAACCGGACAATTATTTTCATTTGCCGAATCATTTTGATCAAAACCGCTTAAAATAATCAACGGAATATGCTGTTTTTCCGGTGTTTGGCGCAAGATACGGCATAAATCATAACCCGTCATATTCGGCATTACGGCATCTGTTACGACAATATCAATTTCATTGCCAAGCGCGATTTCTAGTGCTTCCAGTCCGTCTTTGGCGGAAAAAAATTCGTAATTTTCCCGTTTTAAGATAACTTCAAGAAAACGACGCATCGAATCGTCATCTTCAGCCAGTAAAATTTTTCCCATAATTTCATTTTCAGATGTCTTAACAATCATAATCAACCTATCTTAAAATGGCTTGTTTGGGAGCGTTTAGAAAATTTATAGGATTTTGAAAATTGCTCTGACGAAAAGATAGATTAAGAAATTTGCCAACCTTTCGTCAATAAATATACACTAAATCGGTTTAACTAAACGGACAAATGATAAACTTTAACCGAATGTTAAGCAAGCAGTATTGACCGCAAAAATTTTGTTGAATAAAAATGCGGTCGAAGATCGCTTGCTGACCGAATAATTTACAATAAATATTTTTGATTCTAATAGATTTATAAATGTACGAATTTGCAGTAACACCGGCAATCACGCAGATGCGACGTCCGGGTGTCATAATTACGGAAATTGCGCCGGAATCTCTAGCGGAAGAATTGGAACTCGCGGCGGGCGATAGAATCGTGCGCGTCAACGGCAGACCCGTGCGCGATTATCTCGATTTTCGCTTTCAAACTTCGGGCGAAACCGAGATGACGTGGCTCGTCCGCAAGACGAACGGCGAAACGTGGGAAATCGAACTCGACCGCGAAGAAGGCGAGGATTTCGGCTTAATGTTCGAGCAGATCGTTCCGCGTCAATGTGCTAACGAATGTCTTTTTTGTTTTTGCAAGGGAAACCCGGAAGATGCGCGACCATCGCTTTTCGTCCGCGACGAAGACATACGCCTTTCGTTTCTCTACGGAAATTACACGACTTTAAGCTCGATCACGCCGGACGAGATGAACCGCATTATCGAACAGCGTCTTTCGCCGCAATACGTTTCGATTCACGCGACCGATCTGAAAACACGCGCATATCTGCTCGGTGTTGAAGAATCACGCGCCGATATTTTCGATAAATTAAACAGACTTCTCGAAAATGACATCGAAATTCACGCGCAAGTCGTGCTTTGTCCGGAAATCAACGACGGCAAAATTTTAGAAAAAACCTTGCGCGATCTCGCTTCGCATTATCCGCGCGTCGTTTCAACGGCGGTCGTTCCGGTCGCGCTGACGCGTTATAACAAAGACGAGCGTTTAACACGCGTAACGCCCGAATTTTGCACACGAACGATCAGGGAAGTCGAAAAGCTGCAAAAAGAATTCCGCAAAACGCTCGGCGTAACTTTTGCTTTTCTCGGCGACGAAATTTATATTAAAGGCGGCGTTGCCGTTCCGACGAAAAGACATTACGGAAATTATCCGCAGATCGAAGACGGCGTTGGTATGATTCGCTCATTTTTGAATCAATTTGAAAAATTACTGAAAACCGTAAAATCAAACGGCGCGAAATCACAAAGTTTTGCCTTTGAAAATGTCAGAACTCACGAATTGGCAGTTACGCCTGAAATCCAAAATCCAAAATCCAAAATCCAAAATCCAAAATCGCTAAATGGCACGATTTTAACGGGCGAGATGTTCGCGCCGATTTTGCGCGAGCAAATCGAAAAATTAAATGATTTAACGGGCGCGAGTTTGACGGTTTTAGGCGTTCCGAACACATATTTCGGCGGCGACGTGGCGGTTGCCGGACTTCTGACGGGAAAAGATTATTTAGCAATAAAAGACAAAATCAAAGGCGATTTTGTCATAATTCCAAAGCACACAATAAAATCGGACGAGCCGATTTTATTGGACGGAATGCAATTTGACGATCTGAAAGCACAATTCAATGTGCCGATCTACGATTTTGAATTGGAAGATTTAATCGAAATGATTCTGGAAAGAATTTAAAAATCAAGGCATTTTCAACCCTGATTTTTTTGCTGTTTATTTCTTAGACGCTTTTTCTTTTTCTTATTATTATCGTTGCGCCGTTTTCGCGGTTTTTTGATTGTCGCCAATTCTTCGTGTCTTGTTTTCAGCAAAAGGCTCAAATGCTGATGCGATAAGCCGAGAAGAAGAGCCGCTTTTGTTACCGCGCCGTTTGTTTCCTTGAGAGCTTGAGATATAAATCCGGCTTCAAACTTCAAAACCTCTTTGCTCAAAGAAAAATTTTCCCAATCAATTTTCATTTCGGGCGTTTGATTTTCACCATTTTCCTCCGCGTTTGAAATCTGAGTTTCAGCCGAAGGTTCGATTTTTTCTGAAACCGGTTTCGGTGTTTTTTTGTTAAGTTCTTTTTTTTGTTTTTTAGGCAAAGTCATTTTTGTTTCCTCTTTGAAAAAGTAATTAAAAACTCCGGCAAGTGGGAAAAATCAATATCTCAGATAAGTATTAAAATCAGCGGTTCGGCAAAATATTTAGCTTCGTTTGATTTTTGCGTCGTCTTTATATTCAAACATATTTTTTCTTTTTTCAAAACCGGGATTCGGGTAAAAAAGAAAAAATACAAATATTTAATGCAATTTTCTATGAAAAACACATTAAACGAATTTATTTTTGAATCAATTTGATCTCAAAAAGATTTTTCCATCTTTTTCCGGTAACAAAAATTCTTCCGGTTGCTTCGTCGTAAGCAATGCCGTTAAGAGTTTTTTCACCGCCGTAATCTTGCGGTGAAATGTTTGCTAAATCAATCCAGCCGATGACTTTTCCGTTTTCGGGACTTATTCGTGCAATATAATTCGGTTTGCCGATATTCGGCAGACGTCCTTGCGTTGTGCCGGTTTCGGTTTCTTCGGAATGCCAGATATTTGCCCAGATTTCGCCGTTGATATATTCGAGTTCGTTCAGCAAAAACAGAGGTTTGCCGTTTTCCTGCATTACCGGAACGGTGCGGACGATATTAAATGTTTCGGGATCGAGAAATTTGATGATGTGCGTTCCGTCGCTCATTATCAGATTTGTGCCGTCGTCGGTCAATCCCCAACCTTCGCCCTGATAGCGCAATTCTTTGATCTTGTTAAAATTCAAATCATAAACAAAAGCCGTATTTTCTTGCCACGTTACCTGATAAATCTTGTCGTTTAGAATCGTCATTCCTTCGGCAAAGAATTGGTCCGGAATATCTATTTTCTGCAAAACTTTTCCGGTTTCGAGTTCAACTTTCCGCAAACTCGATTCGCGGTAATTGCCCGTGCTTTCAAACAAAAAACCATTATGAAAAACAAGCCCTTGCGTAAAGGCTTTCGGATCGTGTTTAAATGTGTTGACGATTTCGTAAGTGTACACAGGCACATTTGAAGCAAGTTTTTTTTCGGTAGAATCGGCTTTGTTGGCAGTAATCCGACTGACGTTTGCCGAATCCGTTTTAGTATCGCAAGCCAGAGTAAAAACTACTACTAAAATTATAAAATAAATTTGCATATCGTTATTTTTTCAACGCTTTATCAATCGCCTCTTTAAAACTTTGGATGGAAAGAGTTCGCACCTTTACACCGTTGACAAAAATTGTCGGTGTTGCGCTGACGCCATATTTTTTTCCGTCCGCCAGATCTTTCCTGACTTCGGCGGCGAGCTTTTCGCTTTCCATATCCAATTCGAATTGCTTGAGATTCAATCCCAAATCCGCCGCGTATTTTTTCAATGATTCGTCGTCGAGCCGCGCTTGATTTCCGTACAAAATTTCGGTGTATTCAAAAAATTTACCTTGCGAATGAGCGGCATTGGCGGCAAGCGCGGCGCGAAAAGCGTTTTTATGAATGTTCATCAAAGGAAAATCGCGCACGACAAATCTGACATTTTCGCCGTATCCGCCGATAACTTTTTTCAAAACCGGATGAACTGCGGCACACGCCGGACATTGAAAATCAGAAAACATTACGACCGTTACGGGAGCATTGGCATTGCCCAACGCCGGATTGTTTGCGGTCGAAATATTCTGCACGAAAGGCGCGGGTTCTTCCAGCAGAATTTTCGCGTTGTATTTGGAAAACAATTTTTTTATCAAATTATTTTCCAGTTGTTCGCGTTCTTCGTCGGAAAATTCGCGCATTTTATCGGTGATTTCGCGGGCAATCAAATCTCCCGGTGCGATATTCAGAGATTTCGCTTCGGCGGAAACCAACGTTTGAAACATCGTTTCATTGAGTTCGGCTTTGATCTGATCGTAAAAATCGGCTTCAAAATCAGAGATTTTCGGTTTGGCGAAATTGTCGAAATCCGCAACCGTAATTTTTTTGTTTCCGACATTTGCCAAAACGTCCGCTGCTTTTAAGTTTGCCGAATTAACATCTTTGCCGAGCGTGATTTTATGTTTCGCTTTAAGTTGCGTAAATAATTCGTCGTAGGCTTTCTGTTCGGGTTCGCGGCGCAGAAAAGCGACGATTTGCGGACGCACATCTTCCAGCGTCCGTTCGCCGATTTGGTCGCGGTTGACTTCATAAATCATTTTTATTTGATTTTCTTCCGGCGTCGGAATTTTGGCTGAAATCTCGTCTTCGATAAGCTGTTCGACCGAAATTTTCCGCTCCATTGCTTCGGTTTCCAGAAGGACTTCGGTAATTTGCTCATTCAAAAGCGTTTTGCGTTTTTCGATAAGAGATTTCGGGAAATTTACAAAAGTTTGCTGAACTCTTGAAGACAAATCTTTTGACGTGATTTTTATACCGGTCGCCGTTGCTAAAACTTTTTCAGCGTTTTGTGAAAATGCCGAAAACGAAAGAATCATTAAGCAAAAAATAATTAAAAAATATTTCATATCTGTTTTAATCGCTGTATTTTATCAAATCTTTCGGAATTCGCACAGCTTCGCTTTTTGCGGCTTTTCCGAAAATTTCGGGATGAAAGATTTTTGCCAGAATTTCCGCTCCGTCAACGACGCGCGGCGCGGGACGCGAAAAATACGAACTTGCGTCCAAAGCCCAGATTTCTTCATTTTGAAAAGCCGGAATTTCGCGGAAAAAGGGCGGAAAAACCGTGTTCGGCAATTGCCGCAAAATGTCTCTAATGTAATAACCGCACGGAACTAAAACCAAAATCTCGGGTTTTGATTCGTAAATTTCTTCAAAAGTTGTCGTTACGCTCTTTTCGCCGGTCTTTCCGAGCAGACAAATTCCGCCCGCGATTTCGACCTGTTCGGGTGTCCAATGTCCGGGCGCGAACGGCGGTTCGAGCCATTCGAGCATAAAAATTTTGGGTTTTGAATTTTGAATTTTGAATTTTTTACTGATTTTATCTAAACGATTTTGCAAGTCTTTAACGACCTTCTCGGCTTTTTCCGCGACGTTGCAGAGTTTTCCGACGGTTTTGATATTTGAAAAAATATCGGCAATCGTATTCGGTTCGAGCGACACGACTTTTGCATCGGCGACATACATTTTGGCGGCTTTTTCGACGGTTTTATAAGAAACCGCGCAGACTTCGCAAAGTTCCTGCGTGATTATCAAATCCGGTTTTAATTCGGCGAGCAGTTTTTCGTTCAAATTATAAATCGAACCGTGTCCGTCGAGATTTGAGCGGACGGCGTGGTCAATTTCCTTGCTCGACATAGTTTCGTGCGAAATCCGGCTACTTGTTAAATGCGGAAGATTTTCAATCGAAGCCGGAAAATCGCATTCATGCGTGATTCCGACAAGATTTTCCTCCAAGCCGAGAGCGCAGACGATTTCAGTTGCCGACGGCAAAAGGGAAATGATTCTTAAATGTTTTTCAGACATAAATATAGTGAAAGCGAGTTTCAGTTTAATGTCAAATTTCTGTCAGCGGTCTTAAATCTTAAAATTTTTGTGGAAATCCTAAAAAGTAGGGAGATTAAAGTTAAAAATTTCGCTTCTTTTTTGTATAATCCGGCGTGAATTTTTCTTTAATCAGTTTAATTGATAAAATTAATTTGCGAGGAATTTTAACATTATGAACGAAGAAAAAGACCTGCGATTTACGGGAACAGTAGATCATCTGGCGGTAAAATCGGACGATTTAACAAAAGATGTCGAAGAATATAAACGGCTCGGTTTTTCGGTCGAAACGCTTTTTGATGATTGGGCGATGATGCGCGACGCGCACGGTTTCGGCATCGCGCTTTTGCCGCCTGAATCCAAACATCCGCCGCATATTGCCTTGAAAGTCGAAACGATGGAAGAACTCGAAAAAGCTGCCGAAAAAGAAAAACGCCCGATCAAACCGCATCGCGACGGAACTTCGTCATTTTATACAAAAGGAGTCGGCGGTCAAATTGTCGAACTGATTTATTATCCGCCGGATTTTAAGAATTAGTTTTTCGTTTTATTTTCTAGGCTAAGTCGGGATTTTTAACGACAGCTATAAACGGCAGATTGCGGTAGCGTCCCGCCGCGTCCAATCCGTAGCCGACGACGAATTTGTTCGGGATTTGAAAACCGCAGTAATTGATTTTGAGTTCTTTTTTAATGCGAGGTTCGGGTTTATCGAGAAGCGTCGCGATTTTCAAGGAACTTGCGCCGCGCGAGCCTAAAATTTCCATCAGGCGAAAAAGCGTCAAGCCCGTGTCAACGATGTCTTCGCAGATAATCACGTCTTTGCCGCGAATCGGATTGGTTAAATCTTTAAGAATTTCCACATCGCCCGTCGAAACTGTGCCGTCTTTATAGCTCGAAACCGCCATAAAATCTATCTTCAACGGCAAATCAATCTCGCGGATCAAATCTGCCAGAAAAATGCAAGAACCTTTCAGAACGCCGACCATAACCAAGTCTTTGCTGGCATATTCGGCGGTAATTTGAGCGCCGAGTTCGGCGACCCGCGCTTTTATTTCTTCGGCGGAATACATTATTTCAAGGTTTGAATTATTAAATTCGGTAAAATTTTCGGCGGTCTGCGCTGACATCTTTTTTTCTCCCGTGAATTTGATTGAAAAGGCTTTTGGAAATACTATTTGAGGAAGCTTTAAACGTCAAACGATTGAAGGTTAAAAAGTGTAAATGTGAAAAAGTAAAAAAGTTTGATGGAATCGGAAAACTTTTTCACTTTTAACCTTTTTAGCTTTTCAGCTTTAAAATTATGTCAGAAAATAAAGAAGCCCGCGAGCGTGTCCGCGCTCTGGTCAAACAAGTTTTGGAAAATGTGCCGACGGAAGATGAACCGGAAACTCTGCCGAAGCGCGTTGTCGTCAATTCTTTGCAGGATAAAATTGACAAAGAATTTGACCGTGATGAATCGGCAAAGTCTTTAATCACAGAAGATGACCTGCGCGGTCTGGATGCAGGCGCGAAATTAAGAGTTGCGGAAAACGCCAAATTTACGCCGCTCGCTCAGGATATTGTCAATGAAAAAAAGATCGAATTAATTAAAAAACAAGCGCGGCGCGGCTCATCAAAAATCAACTCAATTGCGGTCGGCTGCGATCACGGCGGTTTTGAAACTAAACAAAAATTAAAAGATTTTTTAATTGATTCGGGTTTTCAAATCCGCGATTTCGGCACGCATTCGACGGATGCGGTTGATTATCCCGATTTTGCACACGCCGTCGCTCGTGCAGTTTCTGAAAAACAAACCGATGTCGGAATTATCATTGACGGCGCAGGAATCGGCAGCGCGATGACGGCGAATAAGGTTCCCGGAGTTCGTGCCGCCGCGTGTTATTCGGTTGCGCTGGCAAAAAACTCACGCCAGCATAACGGCGCAAATGTTTTGAGCTTGGGAAGCGGACAAAATTCGTTTGCGGAAATAAAAGAAATCGTCGAAGCGTTTTTATCAAGCGATTTGACGGAAGAACGCCATAAAAAGCGTGTCAGAAAAATTAAAACAATCGAAAAGCAGTATAAAAGATGATAAAATCTCTAACGTAGCGAGGTAAAAATTATGGAAAATGTAACTGGCGAGATTTCGACTCAAACCGCTCCGCCGATTGTTTCTTCGGCAAAAATGACTTACGAGGAATTTTTGCGTGAATATGACGGACAATATGCCGAATACGTTGACGGGGAAATAATTAGAGATATGTCAGTAACCGAAAAACACGATTTTTTAACTAACTATTTAATAACTGTCCTGACATTTTATATTTCAACCAAAAAATTGGGCAGAATTTGTAGCGAGCCATATCAAATGAAAATGACTTTCGGCGACAAAACGAAAGGGCGCGAACCTGACATTTTCTTTATTGCGACAGAAAACTTTGATCGAATAAAAGAACAATACTTTGAAGGCGCGGCGGATTTGGTGATCGAAGTTATTTCGCCCGAAAGCATTGTCCGCGATACGCAGGATAAATTTGAAGAATACGAAGCGGCGGGAGTAAAGGAATATTGGATAATTGACCCGAACCGGCGAACGGTAATTTTTTACGGTTTCGATGAAGATGGAAAATACAAAATGCTGCCGATTTCCTCTGACGGAAGGTTTGAAAGTCTTGTAATCGAAGGACTTTGGATAAATACGAACTGGCTCTGGCAGGAAGAATTGCCGAATTTGTTGGATATTTTGAAAGAATGGAAATTAGTATAGTTCAAAGTTCAAAGTTCAAAGTTCAATGTCTGAAATTTA
>JBGTIH010000029.1:0-9181 GCA_041745765.1 Pyrinomonadaceae bacterium
AAATTTTGTAACATAATGTGTCGTGTTCAGAGTCCAAACTTTAGTTTGCCTTTCCGCCGCGCTTCGGTGGCGGAAACACGCTGAAGCGTGGAATTTGAACTAAAACCAAAATCTTACAAAACTTTTGCTGACCTGCTTACCAGGTGAAAAAGGGTTAAGGGAAGAAGTATGAACAATTCAAGCACATCTAAAAATTGCCTTATTCATCCTTCTTCCCTTTACTCCAAAATACGCTTACGGCGTTGGCAAATCGCCGTTCCAGAACTGCGAAAAAAGTTGTCCGTTCGAACTGTTCAGCGCGTAGAGCGTAGTGTTTGACGGGCGAACAACCGAAATGTCGGTTTTGCCGTCGCCGTCCCAATCGCCGAATGTAGGAATGTCGCCGGTGTTGTTTTGCGTATTGCGCGGAATGCCGAATTTCGTGACCGTGTGATTCGCGCCGCCGGTCGGCAAAATCCACCACGTTCCGGCGGTATCGCACGTTGGATTTGCATTACACGTGCCGTAATTGACGACGATGTCAGCGCGGTTGTCGCCCGTGTAATCGCCGAAGAAAACGGCGGTCGGCGCAAAGCCGCTGTTTCCCCATTGCGCCGCAAAAATTGACGCGCCGCTGCTTGCGTCGCCGATGTAATGCGTCAGATTGCCGCTCGCGTCGGTGCGCGTAACGATTAAATCATCGCGCCCATCGCCGTTAAAATCCGCCGCTGTCGGGTTTTCGCGGTCGCTTGCCAAGCCAAACTGAACGTATCGAACCGTGCCGCCGCCGCTCGGCTGAATTATCCAAACAATCTGATTATTGATTCGGCGCGCGATGCAGAAATCAGTTTTCCCGTCGCCGTCAAAATCTCCAGTTACGGGTTTGTCGCCGGTCGTTCCCCACGCTTGACTGATGAACGTATTCGGACTGGTCGAAGGCAGAATGTAAAAATAACTTTGCGGATTCGCCGTCGTGCCTTCTCGATAAACAGCGATATCCTTCTTCAAATCGCCGTCAAAATCTGCGTAGATAATGGTGTCGGTCGGCAAACCAAAATTGACGCGGCGAATTTGCGTGGGCGCACCCGGCGGGTTTCGCAATACGCTCCAGACGATATTGTTATTAACTATGCTGTTGTTCACGAAATCGCTTTTGCCCGTGCCGAAGTAATCCCGATAAATCGCTTTCGGCGCGTTCACCCGCATAATTCTGCCGGTTGCTTTTTCCGTGACGAAAATCGCACCGGTCTGCGCGTCCCGGGCGATGGAAGTCGGCGTAATCAGATTATTAATCAAAATTCTCGGCGTTTCCGTCGGCGAAGTGAAAAGTTTCAAGCGTCCCGGAGCCTGCGCGAGCATATTCGCGCTGAATTCCAGAACCAGATACGAATCGTTAGCTCCGCCCGTGCCATTGAAAGGCAAAACGTCGAGTGCGCTCGTTAGATTCGAGATAAAACTCGTCTGCTGGCGCGTGGCAAGATTGACCGTGCGGACTTCCGCCAAGCCAGCCGCGAACGGAAAGCCGCTCAAAAAGGAAATGTATATATTATTGCCGACCAGCCGGATGCTGTCCGGCACCGGCTCGACAAACGGCGGTCCGACCGGCGTCGGATTCGTGTAATACGCGAAAGTCGTAAATACTTCAAAAGCTCCAGTCGCAATTTGGATGCGGTAGAGCAGATTAAAGCTGGCATCTATGACGTAGAGTGCGCCGCTGGAAATCTCGATGCCGTAAGGATTCGACTCGCGTATATTTTCCGGCAAAGTCGGGCGCGGATCGGAAACGTAATCCGGCAAATTGACGACGAGCCGAACAGTCAATTGTTTGTTTTCCGCGTTGGTCAAAGTTACCGGTGCGCCGCCGTTTAAAGTCGTCTGATCGGCGAAGGATAAAGTAAAACCGCTCGCCAGAGTTTCGTAATCGGCGGGCAGAGTCAATTCCAAAATCGAAATCAAGAGAGGCGAAGACGGCGCGGGATTGGGAATTGCGCCGCCCGTTACCTGCGTCGAGGTGTCGCCCGCGCTGATGCTGATATAAAGTTTCAGCCCGTTTAATTTTATGCCCGACGGTCCCGAAACTTCCGGTGCGCCGCCGGAGCGCGTAATGCCTGACGGCAAACCGTCAATCAAAGTCCGCCTTGCGCCCGTCGTCCGGTTGACGAGCGAAATACGCCCGCTGTTCGGCGTGTCCGTTCCTGATTCGGAAATTAAGAGCGACGAATCGCCGGCAGTAACAATTTTAGCCGGATTATTTAATCCGGTCGTAAAAACAGACGTTCCTTGCGCCTGTACCGCTGTGGCTGCGCCGAGCAAAATTGTCAGCACAAGCGTCAGCCGAAAAGTTTTATTTTTTTGAATTATTGGTTTTATTGTTGTAGTTTTCATACTTTAACCTCTTAATAAAATTTACCTTCATTTATTAGCGCGTCATCGGCGGGAAAAACGGACGGAATTATTTTTAATCTGAAAAATATTTTTTTGACTTAATAAGTCGGCGGGTATATTCTCAAAGGGAAATGATGAAAATGCAGCAATGAATGAAACTCAAAAAATAACTCAAATGCTGCACGATTGGAGCGGCGGAAATCGTGAGGCATTGGCGGAATTGATGCCGCTTGTTTATGATGAACTGCACCGGCAGGCAGAGAGTTTTTTGCGCCGTGAACGCCCCGATCACACGCTTCAGGCAACTGCGCTGATTAACGAAACATATCTGAAGTTAATTGACCAGCGCGATGTAAATTGGGAAAGCCGGACGCATTTTTTTGCGATAGCTTCAAGTTTAATGAGAAGAATTCTGGTAGATTATGCCCGCTTGAAGAATCGGGACAAACGCGGCGGCGGCGCGATCAAACTGACTCTCGAAGAAGCCTCGCTGAGTGTCGTCGGCAATGAACGAAATATTGATTTAATGGCTTTGGACGAAGCCCTAACGCGGCTTGAAAAACTTGACGAACAACAGGCGCGAATCGTCGAACTGCGCTATTTCAGCGGCTTGACTTTGGAAGAAACTGCCGAAGCGTTAAAAGTTTCGCGCACGACCGTCGTGACCGATTGGGCAATGGCAAAGGCTTGGCTGCATCGTGAATTGACGAGATGAAAAATGAAAATCGTTGAATGTTTATGGAAAGAGCAGTTCGTTGAAAAACTGGAGCGAAAGCATCGGGTTTTTACGGATGAAGTCGAAGAGGCGTTTCGTAATGCTCCGCGCTTCGATTTTGTGAGTAAAGGTCATATTGCGGGAGAAAATGTATATCGGGCATTAGGACAGACGGATGCCGGACGGTATCTGGTGATATTTTTTGTTTATAAGGGCGGCGAGAAGGCATTGCCAATCTCGGCACGCGATATGGACGCAAAAGAGAGAAGACGTTATGGAAAAAAATAAAAAGAAAAAGCGCGACTCATTACCGGATGAGTTTCAGAGTTTGGAAGAAGCGGGCGAATTTTGGGACACTCACAGCAGCGTTGATTATGAAGAGTATATGCAACCAGCGCATTTTGAAGTTGACCTCAAACGACGCTCGACAGAAGTGCGCGTATCGGACGAAGTTCTGCGCGTCGTGAGGAAAATTGCCCGTCAACAAGGCTTGGCAACAGAAACATTAGTCAATCTCTGGTTACAGGAAAAGGTTTCCGCTAAAGTTAAATCTTAACGATGATAAAATTTTAATGCAGACTGGTTGGAATAAAGCTAAACAAATTTTCGCCGACGCGATAAATATTGCGCCGGCGAAGCGTTTGGCTTTTCTCGACGAAGTTTGCCGAGGCGATGCGGAAACGCGCCTCGAAGTCGAATCTCTGCTCGCTTCGCTTGATGATGCCGGAAGTTTTATGGAGCAGCCCGCCGCGCACGAAGTCGCCGACCTTATCCGGCAAAATAAAACTCTCGAAGCCGGCACGAGTTTCGGCCATTATGAAATTATCCGGCAAATCGGCGCGGGCGGAATGGGTGAAGTTTTTCTTGCCGAAGATAAAAAACTTGACCGCAAAGTTGCCGTCAAAATTCTCAACGAAAAATTCGCACAATACGAATCGAATCTAAACAGATTTATTCAGGAAGCGAAAGCCGCGTCCGCGCTCAGTCATCCGAATATTCTGGTCATCCACGAAATCGGTGAATCGGAAAATTCTAACTATATTGTCAGTGAATTTATCGAAGGCGTAACTCTGCGCGAAACTGTCAGAACCGCCTGCGGTAGCGGGCGGGTTGATGTTGACAATCAATCAACTCTAAGCGCAGACGATAACCCGCCCGCTACCGCAGGCGATTCTGACTTAGCGGAAATTCTCGACATTTCAATCCAAATCGCCAATGCACTCTGCGCCGCGCACGAAGTTGGCATCGTTCACCGCGACATTAAACCCGAAAATATAATGATTCGCCCCGATGGTTTCGTAAAGATTCTAGATTTCGGTCTGGCGAAACTCATCGAACAAAAAGCCGCCGGATTTGAAGCCTCGACCGACAAGCAAAATCAGACGGCGAAAGGTGTAATTCTCGGAACGGTCAACTATATGTCGCCCGAACAGGCAAAGGGCGAAAAGGTTGATGCGCGAACCGATATTTTCAGTTTCGGCGTGGTTCTTTACGAAATGCTTTCCGGCAGAACGCCGTTCGCGGGCGATTCGATGTCGGAAACTTTTGCGAATTTGATCAACAGTGAACCGCCACCTCTGACGAGCTTTTTAACAAACACGCCCGACCAATTGCAGCGTATTGTCTCCAAAACGCTCCGCAAAAAACGTGATGAGCGTTATCAAACAATGAAGGATTTGCTCACGGATTTGAAAAATCTGCGGGAAAATCTCGCGTTTGACGAGCGTCTGGAAAAAGCTCATCCGCCGAATGAAAAAAACGCGACCGCATTTTTGCAAGCAGCAACGAGCGAAACGAATAATCGAACAGACGCCGCGAACAATAATTTCACCGGACAAATCAAGCCGCATAAACCGCTTGCCGCGCTTGTTTCGGCGGTTTTGCTTATCGCCTTCATCGGTCTCGGGTATTATTTTTACAGCTCACAGAAACCTGTGTCCGGCACGAATGTTAAAAAATCGGTCGCCGTGCTGCCGTTCGTCAACGCCGGACAAGACCCGAACATCGAATATTTGTCGGACGGACTTACAGAAAGCGTTATCAATAATCTGTCGCGGATTTCCGGGCTGCGCGTAATGTCGCGTAATTCGGCATTTCGCTTTAAGAATAATCAAACCGACACGAAAAATATCGCCGCGCAGCTCAGCGTGGAAACGCTCGTGACGGGCGACATCAAACAACTCGGCGATAAACTCATTATCAATGTTCGCCTGATAAACGCTGAGGATGATTCGCAGATTTGGGGCAATCAATACGTCAAAAGTTCCGCCGACCTGATCGCCGCGCAGAACGAAATCGCACAAGCCGTCGCCGCCAACCTGCGCGGAAAATTAACCGACTCCGAACAGCGGCAGCTGGCAAAACGTCCGACGGAAAACCCGGAAGCCTATCAGCTTTATCAAAGAGGACGCTTTCACGTTTTTAAATTAACGCCGCCGGAAATTCAAAAAGGCATTTCATATTTCCAACAGGCGATTGAAATCGATCCGAATTACGCGCTCGCCTACGCCGGACTCGCCGACGCGTATCGCTCGCTGGCAATCGGCAGCGAGATGTCACCGACCGAATTTTTCCCCAAAGCGAAAGCGGCGGCTCTCAAAGCAGTCGAGCTTGACGATGATCTTTCCGACGGTCATACGACTCTCGGTTCGACGCTTTTTTGGGGCGATTGGAACTGGCGCGAAGCCGAAAATCAATACAAACGCGCTCTGGAACTTAACCCCGATGATACCAACGCGCATCTGCTTTACGGGCATCTGCTGTCGAATCTGGGGCGACACGACGAAGCCCTGCTAGAAGTCAAACGCGCCCGCGAACTCGATCCGCTTTTTCCGTTTGCCGGCGCGCTCGAAGGACAATTTTTGAATCACGCCGGACGAACCGACGACGCGTTGGAAAGATTAAAGAAAACTCTGGAACTCGCGCCTAATTTCTGGTTTCCGCATATGTTCGCGTCGAGCGTCTATATCGAAAAAGGAATGTATCGGGAAGCCGTCGCCGAAGCCCGCAAAGCCAAAGAACTTTCGCCCGCTCAAACAGTATCGGAGGCTTTTGAAGGCTACGCTCTGGCGAAATCGGGAAAACGCGAGGAAGCGCAAGTCTTATTGGAGGCATTATTGAAACTGTCAACGACTCGCTTCGTTCCGCCGGATCATCTGGCATTCATTTATAACGGACTCGGCGAAACCGAAAAAGCTCTCGAATGGCTCGAAAAAGGTTACGAACAGCGATCCCCGAAAATGGTATTTCTGAAAGTCGAGCCGAAATGGAACAATCTTCGCAGCGAACCGCGCTTTATCGAACTGATGCGGCGGATGAATTTTGAATAATCAAACCGGATTTTCACACTCGGCTTGAATGATTTGGTCAAGATCACATAACAATACCTTTACTAATTTTGAGCTAAATGAAAAAAACACAGGTCTGGCAGAAGTAGAAGAAGCCGAGTTTTTGATGTAAAAATATCGAAAAATAAACCGGATGATAACAAAGACTTTCTTAATTCCTTCTATAAATGCAATCAGATAAGACGCTTAGTCATTATCCGCAGACAAACTTATCGTGAACCGTTTCATCGCGGCAATCTATAACGAAAATTTGTGGAATCCATAACATTTACTCAAACGATTTGACAACCTTTTGCTAAATAAGCGAATCTTTATATGTGTGGACTTTCAAAATCTGCGCGTTCATTTAGAGAGATTACCACTTAAAAAATCTCGTTCGACGAAAAAATTCTACAAATTAAAAAAGTATTATGAAATTAAAAGTTTTTATCGGATTAGCCATTTTTACGTTTTTTTACGTTTCGACATTTTCTCAGGAATCTGAAAATCCCGAAATTTCGGCGCGTCCGCGAATAGTCGGAGCAAACACGACCGCGACACCGAATCCGACACCCGGCAAAGTTGTTGTTATAACTGGCGACACACCGAAAACAACGCCTTCGCCAAATCCGACACCGTATCGCATAAGCGAACCGATAGAAACTCCGGCACAATCCTCGTCAAATCCTGTAAACAGCGCAAATCGCTTAACTTACGGGCAAATCAAAAGTAAAATTGCCGAAGCGAAAAGACAGATGCAGACCCGACCGATTTTAACGTCTTCGAGCGAAAGTTTGAAATTGACCGATGTTGTCAAGCTCGCTTTCCACGATTGGGAAACAAAAGAGATTGATTACGTTGTCGTTCCTAAGGAATTATTTCTCTCGCCGGCGAAAGATATGATTACGATTTCCAGCAACGGCAAAGGCATTACGATCAAGACGATTCGCGGAAACGGGGTGAATACGCCCGTTATAATTACTGATCAAAAAAACATTTCGCATCTACCGCTTCTGGTTCAATATCCGCGAGAAAACAATGGTGTTTTGCAAGAAATCGCTTTTTACATTTCGACACATCCGGGAATTGTTACGCCCGAAGTCATCAATGCCGGACAATTATACGTTCGCAATACGATTGATGCGGCGCGTGAAAGTCTTAGAAAAAAAGGAATTTTTATTACGCCGCAAGTAACCGATATGGCAGAGCGGCTGGCAGTCGTCGAACATATTGATCATTGGCGTTTCCGCAACGAGTATCATCCGACAATCTTTAATGATGTTTTCGCGCTTTTTGCGTTAAACGAAGGCGACACATATAGATTTGCTGTGAGCAGCGCGGGCGCGGGCGGAATGGTGCAGATGATTCCTTCGACATACAGAATGGTGCGGGCGCAATTTCCGCAGGTCGGTTTAATGCCCGATTTTGTTGAAGGAATGCGGAATCATCATAATGCTTCGGAAGCGATGCTCCTATATATGCAGTGGACTTGGAACGATCTGATCGCTAGCCCGACGGTAGCAAATGCGCTCGCCAGCGGAATTGCGACTCCGGCGGAACTGATGTCGGCGGGATATAATTCAAATCCGGCACGTCTTCCCGGCTACATCCGGCGCGGCGGAGCAAACTGGAAAACGCTGATTCCCCGCGAAACAAAAATTTACCTGGAAATCAACGAATCTTTCGACCGTCATTTTCCGCTTATTAAACGAACGAAGTAACTTTTATTAGGTAGTGTTTCAAAATTTATGCTGAAAAGTTTTAAGGCTTGGATACTTCGGAATAAGTAAAATGTGATAAGTAATAAATGATAGGTTTTATCGAAGAATTATCTATCACCTTTTACTTATCACATATCACTTATTCCGAAAGTATTTTTCCTCAGCATAAAATTTGATACACTACCCATTTTTTACAGCCCTGTATTAAAGCCGATCAAACCGGCAATTAGCTTATTTTTGCTTGACGCTTTTGAAAGATACAAGTAAGATATTGGTTTGCATTTGATGCGAAACAATAAATCAAGGGGGCGACTTATAAAATAATGAAACCAGAAATACATCCTAAATACGACGAAATTACCGTTGCCTGTGCGTGTGGACATAGTTTTCAAACGCGCTCGACAATGGGCGAAAATTTAAATATCGAAATTTGTTCGGAATGTCATCCGTTTTTTACCGGAAAACAAAAATTGGTTGATACCGCCGGACGCGTTGACCGCTTTAACAAGCGTTATGCCCGAAGTGCGGCTAAAACGTCTTAATAATTCAGCAAACGGTGAACTTTTTTACAAACCGATATTAGCTTAATAAAATCTAACGCCGACGCTTTTTTCGCGCCGTTCTCTCGTAGTGTAAAATCTATTGAGGGAAAAGGTATCAGAGAAAAACTTCGGCGTTATTTTTTTTATTTGAATCCGGATTCGATTAGACATCTTTGATTAACAAATTGAAATCAAAACGAAAGCTATGAAAAACAAAAAATCTGCACGAAAAATTAGTCTTTTGCACACGCTTTTCAGTATGCAGCGTGATTTGATAGTCGGCGGTCAAGCCGTGATGGAAGGCGTGATGATGCGTACGCCGAGCGCGTATGCGATTGCCTGCCGCAAATCCGACGGCACAATCGTTAAAAAGGCGGACAAATTGCCGAAATGGAACGATAAATATAAATGGCTCGATATTCCGGTTTTGCGCGGCGGCGCGATTCTGATTCAATCAATGGCTCTCGGCATCAAGGCGCTGAATTTTTCGGCGCAGGTCGCGCAGGATGATAT
>JBGTIH010000030.1:0-6069 GCA_041745765.1 Pyrinomonadaceae bacterium
TAGAAATGTTATGGGAAAAGCTCAAGTATGATTGGCTGTCGTGGGAAGCCTACAGTTCGCAGAAAAACTTGAAACAAGAATTGGACAGCATCCTTTCACAAATCAGCTCAAAATACCTGATTACTTTTTCTTAGGTGCTTAAGTATAAAAGGAAGCCGAATATTAAACAATGTTTGGCTTCCTTTTTTTAGTTAAATAAATCTTCATAATTTTCCTTTTCAAATTCAGCAATGTAGCAAAGTAGATTGTAATGTTGGTTACGATCGAATATTATTCTAGTAACGACTAAATCTCAGCTTCGATAAATCCGGTAATCAATCTCCTGAAAAATCGTGTCCCGGTTTTCTATTTCTTTGAGCATCGCTTCGTTAAAGTCATGGGTTTCGATCATTTTCGCCAAAAGGTTAAAGCGGTGAATGTGCGATTTGAAGCGGTTTGAAGAATATTGAACGGTCGTGCCTTGATAAATTTGAAACGCCCAGTCACTCGATTGGGCGAGCAAGAGTTCACGCGCCATTTGATTGAGAATGCGCCATTCTGTCCGGTTCGGATGATGATAAAAATCAGCGAGTTCGGTCATTTTGCGTTCCGCGTCGTGCTGAAAAGGATACATCCAGGAATTTCCTTCGTTGAGCCAGACTTTGTAATAACCGTTTTCGCCCCAGCTCGAAGCGGTCGGCGTTTGCACCTGAATCGGAATGCGTGCGTCGAGATAATCGCCCGGCGTTACGGCGTTGATCTCCGTTTGATCGAAATGAATTTTTTTAAACAGAAAATCAATAAATTGCGGACCTTCGAACCACCAATGCCCGTAGAGTTCGGCATCATACGGCGCGACGACGAGCGGCGGGTGACCGCCGAAATTTTCGCGCAATTTATGCGCTTGCGCGATGCGTTTTTGAATAAAATCGGTCGCGTCCTCGGCGGCTTTTTCCCGCGCCCATGACGGAACGTAAGCTTCTTTTTTATCGCTCGGCACTTCGCGGGCGGTGATGCGGTGATATTTCAAACCGAGATGCCGCCGCGCGCCGTCTTTGTGCAGATGCGGTTTTAAGTATTCAAGCGGCAAATCCCAACCGATGTCGCGGTAAAATTCGCGGTAAACACCGTTTCCCGGATAACCGACTTCCGCGCTCCAGACTTGCTGGGAAGTTTCGATGTCGCGGGCAAAAACCGCCACGCCGTTCGGACACATGACAGGCGCGTGAACGCCGAAACGCGGTCGCGGATCGCCGTAGAGAAGCGCGTGCGAATCGCCGATAAAATATTCGATTCCGGCTTCCTTTAAAAGCTGTTCAACGCCCGGTTCATAAGCGCATTCCGCCAGCCAGATGCCGCGCGGACTTCTGGCGAAGTGTTTTTTATAATTTGCAACGGCAATCTGAATTTGTGCGCGGCGGGCTTCGTGCGTCGAAATCAGCGGCAAAAATCCGTGCGTCGCGCAGCAAGTGATGATTTCCAGAACGCCTTCGTCTTGCAATTCGCGAAAGGCGTTTATCAAATTGCGCCCGTATTTATTGTTCCAGAGATGAAGCGCCGAGCTTAAATTAGTGACATACATTTTCGCCGCGTCCAAATAATCCGGCGCTTCGTTTTTTACTCTTTCCTCTTCTTTTTTTGCCAGTTCGAGCAGATTTTCCAGATGGCGCGTGTATCTTTCCTGCAAGAGATTATCAGCGAGCATTTCGCAAAGCGGCGGCGAAACGTTCATCGCCAGACGCGGTTTTGCGCCAGCTTCGTGCAGGTTTTGAAAGATGAAAATCAGCGGCAGATAAACTTCTGTGATCGCTTCATAAAGCCAATCTTCTTCCAAAAACTCTGGATATTCGGGATGACGCACGAACGGCAGATGCGCGTGCAGAATTAAGCTGAAATAACCGTTTGGCATAAAAGGATTTTAACGCAAAGCCGCAAAGACGCAAGGGCGCAAAGATTTTTTGGAAAATTTTTTTCAAAAACGTAGAAAAGGCGCAGAGAAACTATAAATTATTTTCTCTGCGCCTTCGCGTCTTTGCGGCTTTCGCGTTAAAAATTACGACAAAAATCGAAACGAACTGACGGGCGAAATTTTTCTGCCGAAGTTTGGTTGAAGATTTTTCGGCAGAAGCGTTTTCGGCGAAGTGCGTTTCTTTCGGGAAAATCGCGGAAAATGCACCAAACTCGCGCCGAAAACCGCATCGCCGATGAATTCCTCTTCTTCCTCGACTTCTTCCATCGAAATATCGAAATGCTCGCTTAAAGCTAAAATCGCGTTTTCGACCGTTAATTTATTAATGTTTTCTTCTAAAATTGCGAAAAGCGTCGTGCCGATGTGTCCGCGCAGGTCTTCGAGCGAATAGCCGGAAGCGATTGCCAGCAACGCGAGCCGGATTTCTTCCGCACCGATTTCCGCAAAACTCGTTTCTGTGCCTTCGAGAAATTGCGCAAAGGCGTTGTGCGTGGCGTAAGTTGAAGCTTCAAAATCATCGCCTGCTAAAGCAACCTCAAAAGCGTCTTGCGTATAACCCGAATAATCAAGAACTTCGGCAAATTCGCGGGCGGAAATTGCCCAATCGGCTTCGGTTGCGGCGCGCGGCGAAGGGCTTTTGCGCGGCGTTTCCAGAACATTTGAAAACATTATGCGAACAAACGGGCGATTCGGCGCGTAAAAACCGACTTCGACTTGATATTTTGAAGCCGCATCAACATCAAACCAGGATGAGCCTTCCGCTTCGACCGGAAGTATTTCTTCGCGATCGTTTGTTTGATTGATTAGTTTGGCAACCAGAGTGTAATTTCCGGCGTTGCCGAGTGCGCGATTCAGTGTTTGAAACGGATTGTTTTTGATTGACCAGTAAAATTGTATGCGGTTCGGCGACTGCATTTGCAGACGGGCGCGGTTTTCCTTTGCCAATTCGGGCAGTTTCGGCTCGGCTAATTCTCTGAAGATCGGGTCTTGAACTTCGCCTTCTTCATTTTCCAAATCAGCCGCAAATTGCGGAAGTTCCGGTTCTAAAGTAAGAATATTATCTTCTAAAAGAATGTCTTCGGATTTTTTCAAGAATTCCGCTGAAGATAAAGGCGCGAGTTCGAGTTCTTCCATCGCAAACTCTTTTACCCAATCGTCTTCTTCTAAAATATTTTCCGGTTTTTCGTCGTTTGAAAAATCTTTTTTCGTATCGTTTTCGCTCATAAATTTATGTTTTCAAATTTGAATTTATATAAAATTGCAATAATACGAATGATTATGCTGATTTTCACGCGAAGAAACAAGCGCAAGAAATATTTTCACGCGATTACTTCGCAACGACTTGTTTGTTCGGCTGATTCGTGCGTTTTTTGAGTTTGACGGCAATTTTGCCGATGCTGGTGTTTATATCGGCACGAACCGGAACGCGGTCTTTATCGTCGGTGATCCAGAGTTTCATATCGCCGTCGCGTTCGATCAGACGGTTTTCGCCGAAAATATCGGGTTCAACCTTAAAACACCACTGTCTTCCGAGAATGCTTCTGCGGCGTTCACGCGCAGTTACGCGAACCGGAACATTATAAACCAAACCCGAATCGCTGATTTTCAGATTAAATGTTTTTCCGACGGCAAGCGGCAGACGGCGCAGCATATAGATCGCCGAAACCAAATCCTGCGTTTCATTTTCGATCTGCGAAGCGACGGTGTGCGGCGGTCGCGTCAAATCATTCGGATTCGTTTCAACATAAGTTACCCGGTCGGTCGTATAATCAAAAACGGCTTTGGAATCGCGGACGCGGTCGCCCTGTTCGTCGCGTTTAACGGTTTTCAGAACTTCAAAAGTCGAGCCGTCAACCAGAGATTCGATACGTTGATAGAATTTGAAATTAAAAAGCCGCAAAATTCCGCCTTTTGAAACAGCTTCTGATTTTACAAGAAAATGATTGCCGTCAGGTGCGTTTTCGACGGTGAAATTAAGCGATGCGACATCTATTCCGCGCAGAACCAACTTGCTGTAACTGCCTTCGTATTCAAGCGTTTCGCCCGGTGAATACGGCGAACTTTGAGCAAAAACAGAGCTGCAAACAAAAACAAAAACTAATAAAAGTGAGTAAGCAAATTTTTTGATTACCATAAGTTTATCCCTAAAAATGTCTTCAGAGCTAAAACGCCCCAGGCAAAAGCAAAACCCAGAGCCGCCCGATATTCACGATAACGCAGATATAAATCCATATCAAATTTTACCGCCGCTGATTTATAACTGTTCGGAAACGGAACGAAAAGCGGAACTTTTTCGGCGTATTCCTGATATTCATCACCGAAAATTTCCGTTAATTCCTCTGCTTCGACGCGCATTACAGGCAAATAGATGCCCAAAAATAAGATTGCAAAAACGAGTCCGAGCCACCAAACGCCGGACGCGACGGTAAAGCCGACACCGAGAAAAAAACTGCCCAGATAGAGCGGATTGCGCGTCAAGGCGTAAGGTCCGGAAACGGCTAAAACCTTATTTTTACGAATATGTCCCGAAGCCCACGCCCGAATCAGCAAACCGGCGAGCGCGATTATGCCGCCGACGATCAGAAGATTTAATGCGGGACGCGCAAAGACCAAAAAAATAATTCCGAACAAAAAACCG
Source organism: Pyrinomonadaceae bacterium (assembly GCA_041745765.1). GTDB lineage: Bacteria > Acidobacteriota > Blastocatellia > Pyrinomonadales > Pyrinomonadaceae > JAHCHG01. The sequence goes on from JBGTIH010000030.1 coordinate 4,587, forward strand.
AACGGAACACGCAGACGCTGGAGAGATTTTTTTAAATTAAAACTCATTCGTTGACAGATTTTACACTAAGACTCCGTTTTTTTATACGTTTCTGCACAGCATTTAAGACGGTTTCAACATCAATGTCCAGACAAATCCATTTGTCGCAAGTGCGCCGCCAGCAATCAATGCGGCAGGCAATATCGGTTCGTTCGACGCAGATGTCTTCCTCGTTCGGGCTTCCGTTGCGCCGCCATTCAGTCGGACCGAAAATTCCGACGACCGGCGCGTTTGCCGCAACCGCCAGATGCGTCGGCGCGGTGTCGCCGCCGACGTAGATTTTCGCGCGTTTCGCCAGTTCGTAAAAACCTTTGAGCGTTGGCTGTGCGAGAAAAAGTTTGCCGGATCGGCTGTTTTTTAAAACCTTTTGCGCTAACTCAATTTCATTCGGCGCGGTCGAAATTACCGATGTCAAACCGTTTTCTTCCCACAGACGATCTGCCAGCGCACCGAATTTTTCGGCGTGCCAGAGTTTTGTAATCCAGCCGCCCGCCGGATTCAGAATCGCAAAATCTTTGCCCGCATCACGGATGATATTTTCGGCTTCCTGTTGATGCGTTTCGTCGGTAAAGATCGGAAATTCAAAATCTTTTTCGGGAACGGAAATACGCAGGGCTTGTTCCGCCAATTCCAGACTTTTGCGGATCACGTGCGTTTCCTTTTTAACATTTATTTTGTCGGTTAAAAGAAAACGGCTCGCCGGTTCGCGCAATGTTTGTTTGGAAAATCCGAAACGATAGGTCGCTTTGGCGAGTTTGGCAATCGCGGCAGATTTGAGCAAGCCTTGAAAATCGAGCGCGATGTCGAAGGTCGAAGCGCGCAAGCCTTTTAATTGCCGGCGCGCATTGAGCATCATTTTTCCGAGTTTTTCTTTGCGGCGCAGAGATTTCGTGTCAACTTCGATCAAATTATCCAAAAGCGCGTTGTTTTGCAGAATCGCCGCCGAACCGCGCTCGACCACCCAGGAGATTTCAGCTTCCGGCAGAGCGCGGCGAATCGCCGCCAGAGTCGGCAAAGTATGCACGACATCGCCGATACTGCTTAGTTTGACAATCAGAATCTTCATCCATTTAGATAGTAAAGCCTGAAAGGGAATTGGTGAAGTCGGGAAGATTGCAAAATTCTATTTATGCGAATCAAGAGCAATTGTAATAAATGCTGCGATAACTTGATTTTCCTTTGCGTGCTTTGCGTCTTTGCGTGAGAAGCGGTTTCACGCAAAGACGCAAAGCACGCAAAGAGAAGAATTTAAGCGATTATCGAATTTTCAACCCTTGATTCGCATTATTTCTCCACAAGTTTCATTTTTTTACTGTTCCAGTACGCTAGTAAAAGCTATGCGCTTTTAGCGCAAGAATTTATTAAGTTTTCTTTTCTTAATCAGAAAAGAGCAATAAAGCGAATTTTATTCGCGTTCCGATTCCAAAACCTCTGCACTTGCAGT
>JBGTIH010000031.1:0-2651 GCA_041745765.1 Pyrinomonadaceae bacterium
AATGAAGTTAAAGAAGATGCCGAATATATCTTGCAAAAGTATTTTTTCGAGCAAAAAATAAATCTCGAAAAGATTAAAGTAGTTGCCAAAAGCACTCGTCTGATTCATCAAAATAATATTCTTCAAATTCATAATTATCGCATATGCGGAGAATCCGAACGGGAAATCATTGCAGGCAAAGCAAGAGGTTTTGTAAAAATCTCCGGCAAGCCGATTTACATCTTTCGTGAGATTGTGACGTTTCTTTAAGAGAAACAAATCGTTTTACCCGGATATAGTATTTTGCAGGAAATAGTTGGTCAGGCTCTCGCCCGTGAGCAGAGTCGTTTGGTAGAACTTCTCAAAAATAATTTGAGTTCATCACAAATAGAGAAACTGGATATTTTACTCGGCAATACCGAGGGACTTTATGAAATTACACAACTCAAAAAAGAACCGAAGGATCTCACCTTAAAGGAGATCAAGGGAGAGATCGAAAGGGCTGATCAGATACGGGAAATTTATCTGTTTTCTCAAGATTTATTACCGAAGTTTGAAATTTCAAACGAAAGCATTACATATTATGCGTCAATGGTTTCCTACTATTCGGTTTATAAACTAAAACGCTTTGACCGCTTCGTTGCCCGACTCTATATATTGTGTTTCGTTCAGCAAAGATATAGACGTGTTAATGACAATTTGATAAACAGTTTGATCTATCGTCTTCGTTTATATTCCGACCAGGCAAAGGAAGATGCCCAAGTAAGACTCTCTGATCTACAACTGGAAACTAACCAAGACATCGGAAAAGTAGGACAGGTCTTAGATTTGCTGACAGATGAGCAAATACCGCACGAACTGCCTTTCGGTGAATTTCAGGAAAAAGTTTTTGAGATTCTAAGCCGTCAGGCAATCAGGAGAGTCGCCGGACACATCACCAAAGAGAAAAAATTCGATGAACGGATTTTTCGGTGGGAATATCTGGATAAGATCGCTCGTCGGATTAAGGTAAATTTACGCTCGATTTTTATGGCGGTAGATTTCTCCGCACTACCGACAAATTCAGATCTGCTTGAAGCCGTCCATTTTCTTCAGGATACATTTAGAAAAGAAAAAAGTTTTCAAAAAATTCCTGATAAGAGATTTCCGGTCAAATTTATTCCGAAAAAGTATAAAGCGTATCTATTTGACAGAACTACATTAAACGGAACAAATCGAATAATTCCTGATCGTTATGAATTTTTCGTTTATCAATTTTTAAAGGAGGGATTTGAATCAGGCGAGGTTCATTGTCGGGACAGTTTGAGATTTCGCAGTTTTGAAGATGATCTGCTCAGTGATAAGGAATGGGAAAATAAGACTGCTCTTATTAATGAAGCAAATCTACCAATTCTGGAAGTCCCGATTGAAACGCATCTGAATAATCTTGAAGAACTGCTCGAAAGTCGCTTAAAACAAGTAAATAAACGAATTACATCGAAAGAAAACAGTCATTTTGTTTTTACGGGAAAAAGAAATCAATCCGGTTGGATGCTTCAATATCCTGACATCATGGATGATACGAATAATCCCGTTTTTAACTCGATAACACAAAATGAAATCAGTAATATTCTCCGATTTACCCATCAAAGAATCGGATTTATCAATTGCTTTGAACACTTACTGGAAAAATATGTAAAAAGTTCTGTGGATGAAAACATCATCAATGCCTGTCTGATCGCTTGGGGAACCAATATCGGTTTGGGCAAAATGGGCGGCATCTCTGACATTAGTTCACAAAAACTGAGAACAGCTTCGGATAATTTTATTCGCCCGGAAACTCTCTCGGCGGCAAATGATCTGATCACGAATGCCATTTCCGAATTTCCGATCTTTCAACACTACAATATTAATAATGCAGTTCATTCAAGCAGCGACGGACAAAAATTTGAAACTAAATTTCAAACCATAAATGCCCGTTATTCGCCTAAATACTTCGGTCTCAAGAAAGGTGTTGTATCCTATACTCTGGTAGCCAATCACATTCCGGTTAATGCCCGAATTATCGGAGCGAACGAACACGAAAGTCATTTTGTGTTTGATATTTTGTTTAACAATACGACGAACATCCAACCGGAAATCCATTCGACCGATACGGGCGGAACTAATCAAGTCAACTTTGCTCTGCTGCATATCTTCGGTTACAGGTTTGCTCCGAGATTTAAGGATATCTACGATGCCGTAACTAAATCTCTATACGGTTTCAGGCATCCGAGTCATTACGGAGATTTGCCGCTCAAACCGATCCGCAAGATCAACTCCCGTCTGATCATCAGCGAATGGGAAAACATCGAGCGCATCATTTTATCGTTGGCATATAAAGCAACGACGCAATATATTATCACGGGAAAACTAAGTTCTTATCTGAGAAAAAATAAAACTAAACGAGCGATTTGGGAATACGACAATATAATTAAAAGCCTGTATCTGCTTGATTATGTAGATTCACCGCCACTTCGCCAAAATGTCCATCAGGCATTAAACCGTGGAGAAAGTTACCATCAATTAAGAAGAGCCATTGCATATGCTAATTGGGGAAAGCTACGTTATAAATCCGAGTATGAGCAAACTATCTGGAACGAATGCAGCCGACTTCTAACTAATTGTATTCTTTATTACAACATTTCAATTTT
>JBGTIH010000032.1:0-52453 GCA_041745765.1 Pyrinomonadaceae bacterium
TTCTCCGACAATCAAAACGTCGCCCATACTTAATTGCATAACTTTCAAGTTTTTTTCATCAACAGGTATTTTCATAGTGTTTATTTATCCTCTTTTTTGCTCTTTTTTTCAATTCGGTTTAATCTGACAAAGTAGAATTAAGACTACATTATGTTAAAATTCATCTGAGGAAAGGGTTATGACTTTAACAATTACATTAAAACCTGAAACGGAAGCAAAGTTAAAAAATCGCGCGGTGGAATTGGGATATGAGATTGACGATTTTGTGGAAAATTTAATCGAAAAAGAATTAAATAAACAAAAAACTCTTGATGAAATTTTTGCTCCTGTCCGCCAAGAATTCAAGGAGCAAGGAATGACTGAGGATGAACTTGACGATTTGATTTACCAAGCCCGTAGAGAAGTTTACGCAGAGAAAAAAGCAAGGGAAAATAAGTGAAAATCCGCGTTGTTTTTGATTGCAATACATTCCTGCAAGCCGCGTTAAATGAAGAAAGTCCGGCGGGAAGTTGTTACAAACTTGTTGAAGAAGGAACTATTGAACTATTTGTCAGCCAAGAAGTTTTGGACGAAATTGAAGACGTTATAAACCGACCGCAGATCAGAGAAAGATTTGATACTTTAACCGGCGAGAGAATTGAGAGTTTTCTAAATTCCATCAAAAACTTAGCCGTAATCGTCAGAAAAATTCCGCAAGTATTCTCGCTTCCGCGTGATGTGGATGATGAAATTTACATCAATCTGGCGGTTAAATGCGAAGCTGATTACATCGTTACGCGAGATAAAGATTTGATTGATTTGATGACGAATTATGACATCGAAAGTAAAAAATTCAGACAGAAATTCCGCCCCTTAAAAATTGTTCAGCCTTTGGAGTTTTTGCGGATTGTCGAAGAAAAAATTAGAGAAACATTAGATTTGAACCCGTAAAAGGTTTTCCGATTTTGAATGAGCGAAATTAAAACAAACGATTTTGTCATCAGATTTGCCAATGTCAACGGCACTGGTTCGGCGAGTGCGAATGCGCTTTTTACGAAGGCGATTTTTCGGATGGGAATTCCGGTTACGCCGAAGAATATTTTTCCGTCGAACATACAGGGTTTGCCGACTTGGTATGAAGTCCGTGTGAGCGAAAAAGGTTTTTTGGGCAGACGCGAAGGCATAGATTTTATGGTTTGTGTTAATCCGCAAAGTATGAAAAAAGATGTGGCGGATGTGAGATCGGGCGGGTATTTTCTCTATGACAGCACGAAACCGCTTTATTCCGAATATATCCGCGACGACATCAATTATATCGGCATTCCGCTGATGCGGCTTTCAAACGACAATTACACAGATGCGCGTCAGCGTCAGCTTTTCAAAAATATCATTTACGTCGGCGCGCTTTCGGCTTTGTTTGCCATCGAATTTGAAGTTTTGGAACAACTTCTCGCCGTGCAGTTTAAGGACAAAGAAAAACTCATTGAGCCGAACATCAAGGCTCTGAAATTGGGTGTCGATTACGTTCATCAAAATTTTGAATATCCGCTGAATATCCGTGTCGAGCGGCGCGATCTGGTTGGCGATTCGATTATGATTGACGGGAATTCCGCCTGCGCTCTGGGCGCGATTTACGGCGGCGCGACCGTTGCCGCGTGGTATCCGATCACGCCTTCGACCTCTGTCGTTGACGCATTTTCCAAATACGCCGAAAAACTTCGGATTGACAAAGAAACCGGCAAGAAAAATTTTGCCATCGTGCAGGCGGAAGACGAACTCGCCGCAATCGGAATGGTCATCGGCGCAAATTGGAACGGCGCACGTTCATTTACCGCAACGAGCGGTCCGGGCGTTTCTCTGATGAATGAGTTTTTGGGACTCGCTTATTTTGCCGAAATTCCGACGGTTTTGATTGATGTCCAGCGCACGGGACCTTCGACCGGAATGCCGACCAGAACGCAGCAATCCGACATTCTCGAAGCCGCTTACGCCTCGCACGGCGACACCAAACATCCACTGCTGTTTCCCGCTTCGCCGAAAGAATGTTTTGAAATGACGGCGGAATCCTTCGATTTCGCGGAAAAATTGCAAACTCCCGTGATCGTTATGACCGATCTCGATCTGGGAATGAACGATCACGTTTCGCCGCCACTAAGTTGGGACGACGCGCGGCAATATGATCGCGGCAAAGTTCTGGACGCGGATTCGCTCGAAAAACTGGAAAGATACGGGCGTTATCTGGACACGGACGGCGACGGCATTCCTTATCGAACGATACCGGGAACGCACGAAACAAAAGGCGCGTATGTGACGCGCGGCACTTCGCGCGATGAATACGCGGCTTATACCGAAGACGGCGGCGCATATCAGCGCAACGTTGACCGCTTGATACAAAAATGGAACACCGCCAAAGAAATCGTTCCCGCGCCGCAATTTTATCAGGAAAATAATTCGTCCGAATTCGGTGTTCTTTTTTTCGGCACTTCCACTTACGCGGCGGAAGAAGCAATAGAATTGTTAAAACAAGAGGGAATTGCGCTCGACGCAATGCGCCCGAAAGGCTTTCCGTTCGGCAAAGCATTTGAAGATTTCATCCACTCACACGAAAAGGTTTTCGTCATCGAACAAAACCGCGACGCGCAATTTAAAAGTCTGATGATGATTGAATTAGGCACAAATCCCGAAAAACTTGTTTCGGTTTTGAATTACGACGGAACACCGATCACGGCAGATTTTATTTTCAATCGGATAAAATCGGATTTAAATTAAATGCTTGAATCTCGCGTTTTAAAAGAGCATTATTTATGAATGATTCGTTTGAAATCATCATGAAAATCAAAGAACTTTTCGATTAAAGATTATGAGTGATAAACCACAATTTGCAATTTGTATAAAAAACGACGATTATCCTGCGTCTTTGCAGCCTTGGAAAGTCTATCGCGTTCTGCCTGACGAAAAAGGAGCGCGGCATAATATGATTAGAGTGATTGACGAATCAGGCGAAGATTATCTCATTTCCGCAAACTGTTTTGTGCCGGTCGAATTGCCGAAATTAGCTGAATCAGCATTACTTGAGTTGAGTTAAACAATTTTTACTTTTTCAAATATGTCATACGTTCGCCCTAAATTTCGCCATCCCGCTTTGCCCAAAAACGATTTGGGCTACACGGTTGATTATTACGAAGGTTCGCTTTCGACTTTGTGCGCGGGCTGCGGACACGATTCGATTTCGGCGGCGATTGCCGAGGCTTGTTTTCAGCTAAATATCGAACCGCACAAGGTTGCGAAACTTTCGGGTATCGGTTGTTCGTCGAAAACGCCCGCGTATTTTTTGAATAATTCGCACGGTTTCAACTCGGTTCACGGGCGGATGCCTTCAGTTGCGACGGGCGCGAATCTGGCGAATAAAGATTTGATTTATCTTGGCGTTTCGGGCGACGGCGATACGGCTTCGATTGGAATGGGGCAGTTTGTTCACGTCATTCGGCGCAACTTGCGAATGGTTTATATCGTGATGAACAACGGCTGTTACGGGCTGACGAAAGGACAGGATTCGGCGACCGCCGACGCGGGTTCGAAAAATAAAACCGGACATATAAACCTTTTCGAATCAATAGATCTGGCGAGTCTGGCAATGGAACTCGGCGCAACTTTTGTCGGACAAAGTTTTTCGGGCGATAAGGAACAGCTTATTCCGCTCATCAAAGCCGCAATGTCGCATCAGGGCTTTGCTTTTCTCAATGTCATTTCGCCGTGCGTTACCTTCAACAACAACGTCGGTTCGACCAAATCTTACGATTACGTCCGCGAACATCAGGAAGCAACCGCGACATTTGATCTTGTGCCATTGGCAAAAGAGATCAAAACAACTTACGAAGAAGGCACGACGCAAGATTTAACAATGCACGACGGAACGGTGATTCGGCTCAACAAAGTCGCCAAAAACTGGAATCCGCTCGACCGTTTTTCCGCCATCAATGCAATGCAAGCCGCCAAATCAAAAGGCGAAATTTTAACGGGCTTGCTCTATATGAATTCCGACCACAAAAATTTACATCAACTGCTCGACACGACCGACACGCCGCTCAATAAATTAACCGAAGCAGATTTATGTCCGGGTTCGCAGGTTTTGGAAGACATTAATGACAGATTTCGATAATTGATAAACGGTAAGTGAAAGGAGATTAGCCATTACCCGTTTTTCTAATTACTCAAATCGTCAATCTGCATTCCAATCGGCTGCGTGCCGGCGAGTTTTAGGGCATCAGTTACTTTGACCACATCGCCGTATTTTAAACTTGGTGAAGCCTTGATAAATACGGTTTTTTCTACTTCATTCGTCCCTTCCCGAAAAACTCCGTTATTTTCCCGTTCTTTGAAAATTTCGGTCAGTTTATCCATCAAATTTTCCGTATCGTTGACATCGCCCGTTGGTTCCCTATTTAAAAGCAAGTTTCCCGACTTATCAATTGAAACAATTAGAGTCAGCGGATTTGGTTTTATAATTTCGAGATCATCTTCATTTTCTTCGGCAGGCAGTTTGACTTCAATTCTACTCGGCATCGAGCCGAGCTTTTCGTAATTTCCCCGAAATGCCACCAAACCGGCTTTGTCTATATCGGCTTTCCGGATCGAATTCAGCAATTTGACAATGGTTTGAAACGACACGCCGACCGCGCTCTCGATATAGACAATGCGTTTGTCCGGCGTTTTATCTTTCATTTTCTCAACAATTTTTTGGGTGAGTTGAGCTTCGAAAACCTGTTCTTTCCCAATTAAGAATGTACTGCCGTCGTCATTAACGGAAATAATGCAAGAGGTTTCTTTGGAAAGGTCAGCATCTTCTTCGGCAGATTTAATATTTTGCGGCAGATTTGCCCTTTTATCTTCGGAAAATTGAGTGCGCTGAAGTCTGATCGTACTGCAAGCCGAAGCGGTTACTAACAAAACCAGGATACCGAAATAAAAAAAGGGACGAATCAAAAAAACGGTGCGGTTCGGCGAACCGTTTAATGCGAAATGATTTTGCTTTTTTGTCTTCATAGATTTTTTAACCTCACTCATACAATCCGGCTTTGTATAGCCATAAATATCTCAACTGAAACACAATGACGGCGGCGATCATCAGAAATTCAACTATTATTGCGGCAATCAACGGACTCCATTTTGGTTTTGAACGATTTGAAAACGGCAAGACGGACATCAGGAGCAAAAAAATAAAAATGATCAAAGCCGAACCAACGCTAAAAATCAAAAATGTGCTGACATTTGCACCAACTTCCCCGGCTTCCGCTGAAATTATGGATGCAGTCAACAATTCAATAATCATTGATCCAACTTCCAAAAATAATCCGGCAGGCACCAGAAAAAGGAAACCGCACAGGACGAAAAACCAGCCCGAGGGCGAAGCGGACTTCGTTTGCATTATCATTCTGGCAATCAGCACGATAATGACAACCAGCCCGCCAAAAACTCCCAGATAAAGAGAGCCGAGTACCGGAACATTTGACTCTGCCAGTGCAATCAGGACAACATTTCTTCCGGCATTTTCGGCTTCTCTTATTGCCTGCATGACATTTATCAGATACAGAGAACTCAACGCACCGCCGAGCACCGGAATCATATAAGCAAATGCCGCAATCAACCGCGCCGAGATCGAAACCTTAAATTTGGGCTGATCCATCCCAACATTCATCATCGGAGATTCCATTTCAGATATTCCTTTTTGTCTTCAGTTAAAAATAGTGGCAAAGCAGTTTGCATAATAACACAAAAACTACGGCGAATTATTCTTTTTTTAAGGGGAAATTTTTATTCGTTTCTTAAATAATTAACCGCATAATTCTACGTTAATAAACGCAAAGTCACTTAAATATGCGGTTTTTAAGTTATGCTAAAAAGGCAAGAATTTTAGAAAAAGTCGCCGGATTTTGACTGTTTCGGTATCAGAAATTGCAGAATTGTTTTGCAAATCATCCATGATTTTCATTATTGTAGATTAAATGATTGATTTAAGAAGCGACACAGTTACAAAACCTACGCCACAGATGCGGAAAGCGATGGCGGAAGCCGAGGTCGGCGATGATGTCTACGGCGAAAATCCGAAAATATCAAACATTTTGCGGGTCAATCACGGTAATTTCACTAAATCTTTTGAAATCTTTTGTGTTGAAAGTTAAAAGATGCGTAATGTTATGCGTCAGCATCGCGGCGACAAGTCGCGTATCGTGAACATTTTTTCCTGAAACATTGTGTTTGAGAACGAGATTTTCCCACTCGGCAAAAATGTTCGGTATGTCATCATAAACGGTAAAAAGACGCTTGAATTTTCTTACTTCATATTCGGTTTCATCAATCGTCAAACCTAAACCGTTACTCGTAATCGGTCTGGTAGCAACTGCCCAAAATTCGATTAGATTTTGCGGCACAAGACAAATTTCCGCGTCTTGCCGTCGAAGTGAAATAACGGCACGTCTGGCAATCGCGTGATGCGGATTTTGCGGTTGCGCGAGCAGCGAAAGAATGTTTGAATCAGCGAGATAACTCATACCTGCGCGTCTTCTCTTTCACGATAAATGCTTTCGCGGCTGTCATCCCAAGTTTTCGGGATTTTATCCGAAAAGACGGCAAGTGAATCAAGTTCGGCAATCCATTCTTCGTCCGTTGCAGTTTCGTAAAACGGTTTTTCTTCCTGTTCTTCGTCTAAATTTTCTTCGATAACTTCGAGAAGAAAATCTTCGACTGTTTTGCCGAGCGATTTTGCTTTCTTCGTTAACCGATTCTCAACTTCGGGTTTTAATTCGAGCATTACTGTCATAGACAAATTTTAACACAAAAGATTTTCCAAACAATAGTTTTTCGTGCAAAATAATAGAACAAATGATTGATTTAAGAAGCGATACAATTACGGAATCAATTCATTGCTGTCAGCAAATGAAGGCACAAGTTGACTTAGTTTGCGAATTGCATCAAAACCCGTTTGATTGTCCGGACAGTCTAATTTACTATTCAAAACCTTCTGGCGAATATGGTTTGATAATTCACGATGGCGGAAGTTCTTTTCTAAAAATTGATTTTTGTCCTTTTTGCGGAAAAAGTTTATTTAAATAATGATTGATCTAAGAAGCGACACAGTTACAAAACCAACGCCGCAGATGCGGAAAGCGATGGCGGAAGCGGAAGTCGGCGATGATGTTTACGGCGAAGACCCGACCGTCAATCTTTTGCAGGAACGCGCGGCTGAGATTTTCGGCAAACAAGCCGCGATCTTTTGCCCGACGGGTTCGATGGGCAACCAGATCGCCGTCAAACTGCATACGAAACCGGGCGATGAAATTATTATCGAAGAACGCGGGCATATTTTCAATTACGAAATGGGAACGCCTGCCGTAATTTCCGGCGTGATGATTCGACCCGTCAGATCGGCGAACGCGAGCGGAATGCTGACGTGGGCGGAGATCGAATCGGCAATTCACGTTAAACAGCCTTATTACGCCTGCCCGACCGGTTTGATCTGTCTGGAAAACACGCATAATTTCGGCGGCGGAAGCGTTTTGAGCGCGGCGGAAACGGACGAGATTTGTTTCAACGCGCATCAACTGAATCTGCCCGTTCATCTGGACGGAGCGCGGATTTTTAATGCGGCGGTCGCGCAAAATGAAACAGTCGCAAATCTTTCAAAATCGGTTGATTCCGTGCAGTTTTGTCTGTCGAAAGGTTTGGGTGCGCCGGTCGGTTCGCTTCTGTTGGGCAAGAAGGATTTTATTAATGAAGCGCGCGTCTGGCGCAAACGCTTCGGCGGTGGAATGCGCCAAGCCGGAATTTTGGCGGCGGCGGGCATTATCGCGCTTGAAGAATCGCCGAAATTGTTGCATATTGACCACGAAAATGCAAAAAGATTAGCGGAAGGCGTGGCAAATTTGAAGGGATTTTCGATTGACGCGCAAAATGTTCAGACAAATATCGTGATTTTCGATGTTTCGGCGACGGGCAAAACTTCGGCTGAAATCTGCGAGGAACTGAAAACGCAGGAAATTTACGCGATTCCCTTCGGCAAAGCAATTCGGATGGTTACGCATTGCGACGTTTCGCGTGAGGATATTAAAGCTACCTTGAATTCTTTAAGAAAAATAATTTCCGGTTAGAGTTTAATGGAAAAAATTGTTGTAAAAAATTCATTTCCGAAAAATTTATTATTTTCATTGCTCTGTTTAGCGGTTGGAATATTTTTTGCTTGTATCGGCTTTTTTTATCTCGGAACGCCCAAAATAGCTGCGGAAAAGAATTATCTATACTGGATCATACTTACATTTTTATGGCTTGCAATGTCTATGTTCTGGCTTCTCACAATCGGTATGCTTGGCGGCGGTTACTTGTTCATACGGGCAGCTTTCGATTCTACGACTCAAATAATTTTTGACGAAGAAGGCATTTTTTCAAAAACTTTTAGTTCCCGGAAGGTTTTTTGGAATGAAATCGAGCAAGCTTTTTTGATCGATTCAAATACAATTGGTCTAAAACTAAATAACGAAGAAAAATATCTCTCTGAAATTAAAAGTTCAAAATTTTATAATTTCTTTCCGGGGTCGGTTTTCAATCTGAATTTTTTAGCTGTCGATATGAAGGTGCTTCAAGCAATGAAAATAATTACGAGTCAGATTGAACGAAACCAGAAGTTAAAAACATAGAAGAAAGCGCTTATGCGATTGACGAAAACAATTGAAGCAACACCTTTAAAGTTAAAGAACTGCATAAGGTAATTCGGACTTATTTCAAAATTTTCTGTTAAAACATTTAGTCGTCTGGTATAATCGTCGCAAATTCGATTTATTTGAGGTGCGTATGAAAGTCTGTTTCCGGCGTTTTTTGTTTTTTTCATTTCTGTTGTCGGCTTTGTTTGTTTTCCAATCGCCAATTTTTGCTCAATCTATTTCTGCCTCAAGCGAAAATCCTTCAAGCGAAAAGATCGTTGAAAAAACAATGCCCTCGGTTGTTATGGTTTTAACCGGAAAAGGCGATGGGCTTTTAGACAAACAGGGTTTGGGAGTCATTGTCGAAAAGGATGGAGTTATTCTCACGGCTTATGATTTAGTGAAGAATGCAACGCAAGTTCAGGTTCGACTCAAAAACGGTGAGATTTATGACAGAGTTGATTTACTTAGTTTTGATGAACGGCGCAATGTTGCGGCGATAAAAATCACAGCAACGGATTTACCCGTCGCACCGATCAACAGCGAAGAACTAAACAGCGGCGGAAAAGTATTCGTGATTTCAAATTCCCAAAGACTGAATTGGACGATTACGGACGGATTGTTCAGTTCTTTGCGGTTAGCTGATGAAATACCGAATGCGGGGAAAGGATTTAGAGTGTTGGAATTTTCTGCGGCTGTTTTATCAGGTTCGACGGGCGGAGTATTGACGGACGAAAACGGTCAAGCCGTCGGGTTGATCGTTTCCCAAATAAACCCGGGACAAAATCTAAATTTTGCAATTCCGTTTTCCAGCGTCAGAGGATTAGCGAACACGCCGCAAAAAATTATGTCATTCAGCGAGGCACGTTCGCTTGAATTACCGCAACCCGTTCGCCCGCCGACCGCAATTGACATTGTTAATACCAACCCTGAAGAAATTCTCCGCAATGCAAAGATTTTTCACATTACAACTAATTCCGTATTGATCTCAGAAAAGATGATGGAAAATGCTTTGATGAAATTACCTGAATTTAAAACCCGGGAATTGGCGATCGTCAAAGACTATAAAAATGCAGATATTATTATTAATGTAGAACACCAGCTTTTCACTTGGGATTACAGACTTACAATGACTGACCGCCAAACAAAAATTGTTCTGGTTTCGGATAAAGTTACAGTCTGGGACGGGAAAATAGCTTCGAAAAAATTTGCAAAGAAGATAGTTTCTAAACTTAAAGAATTAAAAACCACAAAAGAAAATCCTAAAAATAAAACTTAGCCGACAAAAAACATATCAGGTAAAAACACCGGGTTTGCCATCAAAAAAATTAAATATGTGAGTAAAAAGATGAGGCAATTGCGGCATTTCGCGGGAAGATAATAAAAAAAACTTGTCGAATTGCGAAACATTATCGGATGAATCTCAAAACTGAACGCCTCAAAATTAAGTTAACCGGGAAATAACTTTTATTTAATACAAAAGAAATATTTTTTTAACTAAGACTTCATTCGGCACTCCTAAAATATCCTTTAAATTCAAAACCTGAGGTTATGCAGAGCGAACAAATTTACATAACTGCTTGTCATTACTGAATTTAAGTTTCTAAACAAAAATCAGGAGAATCTAAAAGGACATAAATTTTATGAATAAGAATATTCGTCTGTCGAATGGGCTTTTTTTTGTCTTAACACTAATTTTTTCAATTTTCGCTTTTGCCGGAAATGGTTCGGCACAATTTGACACGGCGACCGTTTTGGGTTCGGTGCGAGATGCCAACAAAGCCGCAATTCCGAATGCGACCGTCACGCTTAAAAACATCGCTACCGAAATTTCAAGTTCGACCGTGACGGATGCCAACGGCGATTTTCAATTCGTCAATGTCAGAATCGGCAATTATCAGATTACGGTCGAAGCCGACAGTTTTAACCGCACGGTTGCCGACCGGATTAATGTCGCGGTCAATGCGCGTCAGCGGGTTGATTTGAATCTGGAAGTTGCTTCGGCGGCTGAAACCGTTTTTGTAACGGACGCGGCAAATCTGCTGCAAACCGATTCGAGCGAAATCGGTCAGGTTGTTCAGCGCCAGCAAATTGTCGCGCTGCCGCTCAACGGTCGCTCTTACGCAAATCTCGCACTGCTTGCGCCGGGCGTGCGCGAATCGCATACGAACAGTTCGATCGGCGGCGGCGGACGCGAAGCGGCGTTTAACGTCAACGGTCTGCGGGCGACGATGAATAATTTTCTGCTCGACGGCGTGGACAATAACGCTTACGGGACGAGCAATCAGAGTTTTTCTTCGCAGGTCGTTCAGGTTTCGCCCGATGCGATTGCCGAATTCAAGGTTCAAACAAATACTTACAGCGCGGAATTCGGGCGTTCGGGCGGCGCGGTGATCAATGCTTCTTACCGCAGCGGAACGAATCGTTTTCACGGTTCTGCTTGGGCGTTTAATCGCAATACAATTTTTAATGCGGTTGGATTTTTCAAGCCGATTGACGGCGAAAAACCACCTTTGAATCGCAATCAATTCGGTTTTACTTTCGGCGGTCCGATCATCAAAGACCGAACATTTTTCTTTGGCGATTATGAAGGATTTCGTCAAATTCAGAAAAACCTGGTGCGTTCAAATTTGCCGACTCTGGCGCAAAGACAAGGAATTTTAGGCGTAACAGTCCGAAATCCTTTAACAGGCGAAACTTACGCCGCCGGAACGCCGATTCCGATGACGCAGTTTGCTCAGAGAGTTTTAAATGATCTTCCGACTCCAAACCTGACCGGCGTTGCCGGCGCAAATTATCAGGAACAAGTCTTAAACCGCAACTTTAACGATAAATACAATGTTCGTATTGACCATAAATTCAACGATCTGTTCAGCATTTTCGGACGCTGGAGCTACCGCAAGTCAAATGCGTTTGAAGCTCCGAATATTCCGGGACCTTCGGGCAGCAATCAAAACGGTTTTGTGGACATTTTGAATAAACAATTCGTCGTTGGCGGAACTTACGCATTTGAAAACGCTTCCGTGTTGGACGTACGTTTTTCCAATTCCCGCATTGATGCCGGAAAACGTCCGCCGCTGACGGGCGGACCGAGTATGTTCGAACTTTACGGAATCACCGGTTTGCCGGACGATCCGCTCGTTACAGGCGGTTTGACGACTCAGACAATCAGCGGTTTTACGCAATTGGGACGGCAGGCGACGAATCCGCAGTTCCAAAACCCTGACAACTATAATCTTCGCACCAGTTACACGGTTTTGCGCGGTCGGCACAGTTTGAAATTCGGTTATGAACACTTGCGCGTTAGCACGGAAGTTCAGGACACAAATCCTTTGATGGGAATTGACACGTACAGCGCGCAATTCAGCCGTCCAACCGGCGCGGCGGCGAATAATCTGTATAATCTCGCCGATTTTTATTTCGGCTTGCGCAGTCAATACGAACTGGCAAATCTGACGGTTGCCGAGATGCAGCAGCGTTTTCATTACGCATATATTCAGGACGATTTTAAGGTTAATCGAAAACTTACCTTGAATTTAGGTTTGCGCTACGAATTCGGCACGCCGTATTTTGAAAAAAATAATCTTCTGTCTAATTACGATCCTGTAACGAATTCGATTCTGCTTGCTTCGGACGGCTCACTTTATAACCGTGCTTTAGTTGATCCCGATTATAATAATTTCGGTCCGCGACTCGGTTTTGCCTACAATCTTTTCGATAAAACGGTGCTTCGCGGCGGCTACGGGGTCGGCTACAATTATCTGAACCGTCTGGGCAGCGCGGACATTTTAGGAACTAATTTTCCGATCATCACACGCGCGGCAGTCGCTCAACGCGCACCCGATCCGGTCTTGAATCCGCGCTGCATCGGCGATGCGTTTGCCGCAAATTGTTTCCGCCCGACGCAGGACGGCTACCCGACGAGCGGTTTGCCGAACAACGTAACGCTTTATATTCCGCGCGATATTAAAACACCGATGATTCAAAACTGGCAGCTTTCCATTCAGCAGGAAATTTTCGGAAATATGGTTCTGGATGTCGCTTATGTCGGAAATAAATCGAAAAATATGGTGATCTTAGCCGATTTCAATCAGGCGCGACCTCTTACTCCGGCGGAATTCGCGCTTCCGGCAGCGCAGCAGCCTTCTTTACAGGCACGCCGTCCGATTCAAGGCTTCGGCACGATCTCGGCGGTTTTGCCCGAAGGTTTTTCAACTTACAACGCTCTGCAAGTCAAACTCGAACGCCGTTTTGCGAGCGGTTTGTATTTCCTGAATTCTTTCACGTGGTCGAAGGCGATTGACAATGCTTCGCAGGTTTTGGAAGAACCGAACGGGAACACCGGAACGCCGCAGAATGTTTATGACATCGCATCGAACAAAGGTATCGGGGCTTACGATCAGCCGTTTAACAATACGACGAGTTTTGTCTGGCAATTACCCATCGGACGCGGTCGCTGGCTCGGCAACAATATGAATCCGGTGGTAGATGCTTTCCTGGGCGGCTGGGTTTTAAGCGGCGTCAATACGATGACGAGCGGACAGCCGATCACTTTCCGCTACGGACCTTCACCGGTGACGAATAATCTACCGTCGTTCTTGGGCGGCGTTGCGCTGCGCCCGAATCTTTTATGCGATCCCATAAATCGCGGCGACCGACCGAATCCGACACGCGACTATTTCGTGCGTTCGTGTCTGGATCGCCCGCCCGTTACCAGTCCGTTCGGCAACGCCGGACGCAATATCGCCCGCAGCGATAATTATTTTAATTTCGATCTGGGCATTCAAAAGCAGTTTCAACTGCCGTTCACCGAGTTTACGCGGCTCGAATTACGCGCCGAATTCTTTAATTTGTTCAACAAAACAAATTTCGGCGCTGCGAATCCGGATATCAACAGCACGGCTTTCGGCACGATCAACAGCGCGTTTCCGGCGCGTCAGGTTCAGCTTGCGCTGAAGGTATCTTTCTAAAATAAACGAAAGCAGCCGGGAGCGCAGGCATCTTGCCTGCACGCATCCGAAAGGACGCTGAAAGAGCGTTTCGATTCAATAAACTTTATTCTATGCAAACGCTTTTTCGCGCTGACGCGCTCATGCAGGCAAGATGCCTGCGCTCCCGGCTTGTCAAAAATATTATGAAAAAATTACTTGTCTTTATTATTTTAACTTTCGCCGTCGGCGCATTCGCGCAAACAACCAGAACCGTTGATATCGAAGGACATCGCGGCGCACGCGGCTATGTTCCCGAAAATACGATTCCTTCGTTTATCAAGGCTCTCGAGCAAGGTGCGGACACGCTCGAACTCGATATTGTCATCAGTAAAGACGGCAAAATCGTCGTTTCGCACGAACCCTGGTTTTCGTCCGTGATTTCTCTGGATAAAAACGGCAAACCGATTCCGGCTGATAAACAAAAGGAACACAACATTTACAAGATGAATTATGCCGAAATCAAGCTCTATGATGTCGGCAGCATCGGCAACAAGGATTTTCCCGAACAGGTCAAAATGAAGGTTCACAAACCGCTCTTAAAAGACGTTTTTGGCGCGGTCGAAAAATACGTCCGTCAGAATAAATTAAAACCCGTTCGGTACAACATCGAGATAAAATCCAGTGAATCGGGCGATGATTTTTTTCATCCCGTTCCTTCTAAATTTGCCAAAATCGTTTATGACGAGATTTTAAAGCATAAAAAGGAAAAAAACGTCATCGTTCAATCATTCGATGTTCGCCCCTTGCAGGAACTCAGAAAAATGTCCGTCAAACTGCCGCTTTCGTTTCTGGTTTCAAACAAAGACGGCATCGAAAAAAATCTTGCCAAACTCGGATTTAACCCTGAAACCTACAGTCCGCATTTTTCGCTGGTTGACGAAGCGACAGTAAAATATTGTCATGAGCGCGGCATCAAAATCGTGCCGTGGACGGTCAACGAAATAGCCGATCTGGAAAGAATGAAAACATTCGATCTCGACGGAATCATTACCGATTACCCCGACCGCGCCGTCAAGGTTTTCAGAAATTCAAACTAGAAGCAATCTCGATAAATACAAAACCATCGTTTAGACAGCGGTCTTTGACCGCGTTGCAAGCGACAATTTTAGGGTTTCGCGGTCAAAGACCGCTGGCTTAACAGCAATGTCATACTGAGCCATTAGCCGCAGGACAAAAAATCTTGCGGCTGTTTTTTGTTATGCCGGAAATTTTGAGTAGAATGAATATCGAAACAAATGTTTTGCGGAAAGATTTTAAAAAACTCGACAAATTTTGTCGCTTGTCTGAAGTCAAAGGCAAACCGGCAACTGACAAAAGACAAATGACAACTGACAAACATGATAATTGCCATTGACGGACCTTCGGGCGCGGGGAAATCCACGCTCGGCAAGATGTTAGCCAAACAATTGAGTCTGCTTTATCTCGACACGGGCGCAATGTACCGCGCGGTCGGTCTGGCGGTCGTTGAAAGCGGCGCGAGCCTTGAAGACAGCGGGAAAATCGCGGAAATCGCCGCAAAATCCGATATTCAGCTGATCGGCGAACCGGACGCGCTGCTGATAAAACTGAACGGCGAAGACGTAACCGCCCGAATCCGCACGAACGAGATCGGGCAGGCGGCTTCGATCGTTTCGACCGTTTCGGAAGTTCGCCGGATTTTAGTCGAAAAACAGCGAAATCTCGGAAACAACGCCGAAACCGGCGCGATTCTCGACGGGCGCGACATCGGCACGGTCGTTTTTCCGAACGCCGATATAAAATTTTTCCTGACCGCCGAACCCGAAGCCAGAGCGCGCCGGCGCTATGAAGAAGATCTGGAAAAAGGACGCGCTTTTTCTTATCAACAAACCTTCGCCGAGATCAAAGAACGCGACGAACGCGATGTTTCCCGCGTCGATTCGCCGCTTTTAATCAGCGAAGATTCGGTCGTCATTGACACGAGCGAACTCGATCTATCCGAAGTTTTCGAGCAAATGATGAATGTCGTTGAAGAAAAAACACGCGGGGAAATCAGGTAAGTTCCAATTTCAATATAACTCGCGTTGCGAAAGATTTATTAAATGGCTTACCGAAAAGATAATGAAAAAACAGTAGTTTGGCGTAAGTGGCTGCGTCAAAATGAAAAATTGTTAAATGAATGTCATCTGCCTGATTTAATTGTCAAAAGTGAATCGCATTGGTGGGATTTCTTGCATCATGGATTTCTTGACCATCACGAAGATTCTGGTAATTTCACAGTTGACGATCTTTCTGAAAAAGAATTGAGGAATTTCAAGAAATTTTTAGATTCTGTGCTGACTCCACAAGAAAAACAATCGGCGATCATTTTACTTCAAATTGAGTCCAGATTAAACGATTTGCGCAAATAATTCCGATTGAGAAAAAATCTATAGGTTTGAGCCAATTTGACTTCAACCGCCGTAATCGCTAACATCTTAAATTGCTTTTTGAATATGCTCCCGTAGCTCAGTTGGATAGAGCAACAGCCTTTAAATGAAGGAGCCTGTGCGGGGAATAAGTAACTTGCATAGTGGAGAGCGCTATATCGGTGAATATCTAAGGGAATTGAAATATTCCTATGACAACACCGAGGGAACTTTGTGAAAACCTTTGGAAATAAGTGGAAATGATCAATCATCATACGAAAAACAAAGGCGATTTAGGAGTTGCAAAGGCTTACTGTGATTTGGTTGAAAAAGGATTCGTAGTTTTGTTTCCGGCAACCGAACACGCGCCGTTTGATTTGGTGGCTTATAAAGATAATCGTTTTATAAGAATCCAAGTCAAATATCGCCGAGCCGTTAATGGTTCAGTTCAAATACCGATGAAAAGTTGGTGGACTGACATAAACGGTTCTCACGGCAAGCAGATTGATAAATCACAGATTGATGTTTTTTGCGTTTATTGTCCTGACACCGATAAGTGTTATTACTTTAAGCCGGAAAATGTTGGAAAGTGTTTTACGATTCGCATCGCAACACCTAAAAACAATCAGGCAAAAGGTATTAATTTTGCTGAAGATTACACAGAGACACCGTAGAGACTACACGCGCTCAGACTGAAATGTCTAAGATATAGTCCAGACTTTCAACTTGTTTTTCTTTGGAAAAACAGGGCTTGGGAAATCAAGTGAGGTACGCTAAGCTGTGGGTCGCACGTTCGAGTCGTGCCGGGGGCATTACCATTTTTTAATAAAAAAAGCGGACATCAATTTTCGGTGTCCGTTTTTTCTTTTGCCGCAATTTCTTTGATTGGATTTTTGATCAAAATATCAATCTCGACGGGAACGACGCGTTTGAATCTGAAGAATGATTTCTTAAAATGTCCGAAAACGAAAACTCTGCCCGTAACTCTCCATTCGTCTTTTGAATCTCTGATTTCGTTGAGCGCACCGCTCAGAGCCTGACCTGTGCCGAGAAAAATTTTAAACGGTTTCGGCAAGATTACGGGTTCGTTTTTCTTGAAATCGAAAGATTCCTTGTATTCTTCGACCGAAACTTTTAAGCCGTTGACGCGGAAATCGTGAAAGGTGAGAAAATCAACCGTTCCGCTTTGCTCGATTGAAGATAATTCGGCTTCGAGATCAAAGGTGATTCTGGTCAGCGAGATATTATAAATTTCGGGATCGTTTATTTTTACAAACGCCTCGTTTTTTTCTTTTGAATTTTCGCCATTTTCGCTTTTTTCGCGTTCGTTTTTAACGGCGATTTTCGCTTTGTGAACTTTGTAGCCGCGAATCCTGTCGGGCAAATCCTGCGCGGGAATTGTTAAATGAAAAATCAGAAGAAATAAACCACAGATTAACACTGATAAAGCAGATTTTCTCAGATCATTATAAAAACTAAATCTTATAAAATCCGTGAAAATCTGTGTTAATCCGTTGTTAAAAGTTTTTTCCCTTCTATTCATCATTCGGCAGAAATATCTCAAATGTCGTTCCATTGTTTAATTTGCTTTTAACGGTTATTTTCCCGTCGGCGGCTTCGACCGCCGTTTTTACTGCGTCCAAACCGACACCGCGACCGGAAATTTCCGTGATTTCGGACGCGGTTGAAAATTCGGATTGAAAAATCATCTCAAGCGTTGCTTCGTCCGTCAAATTTTTTTCAGATGACTTTCGGCGAATTTTCTCTAAATCTATGCCGCGACCGTCGTCGGAAAATTTTAGAAACACACCCTTTTTCTTTGATTCGAGCACGATCTGTATTTTGCCGCTTTCTTCGAATGCGTGATCAACCGCGTTGCGCGTTAGATGCAGAAGCGCGTCGAAAATCAATTTAAGATTTTTGTCCGAAACTTCAAACTTTTCGGCGGAAACTCCGAATTCGACCGATTTTCCGAGCGATTCGGCAACCGCCGTGCCGTGCGAAACCGCTTGCGCCAGAACGCCTGGCAGATCGAACGCGAAAATTTCGGGTGAACCGTCAAAGATGATTTCAGCGGAGAAATTTTCAATAATTTCCCGTATTTTCGCGGTAGTTTCAAGGCTGGCAAACAGAATCTGAAAACCGATTTTTCCCTGTCCGGTAAATTTCGCGCTTGGAAATGTGGCGAGAATCACGCCCGAATTTGTTAAAATTTCCCGGAAATCTCTAAATCCGGCAGAAAAATCTGCGGGCGGAAACCCGATTTCCGCGCAAAACATGTTTTTGCCTTTTTCCAGTTCCGCACAGAGCGCCCCCTTTTCCTGAGAAGATAAATTGGCGGAAATTTCCGCGGGAAGCTTGGCGATAATTTGTTTGAAGTCCGGCGAATGATTTTCGGAAGGCGCGTGTTTTTTCAGCTTTTTGAGAAAATCTTCCGGGATTTCAAAATTGTTTTGTTCAAAAGATTCCTTTAAAAGTCCGATTCCTTCAAGCAGAACTGTATTGTAATTTTCATCCTGATTTTTCGCGGAAAGAAGATTTTCGAATTCATGCGCCAGACGGCTTGAAACATTCAAGCCGAAAGTTTGCGAAGTTCCTTTAATCGTGTGAAGTGTGCGAAAAAGCGCACCTTTATCCGCTTGCGTCAGATTTTCTTTGTTTTCCAAATCCGCGATCAAATTTTGCAATTTTTCGATGGATTCGGCTAGAAAATGTTGGCGAAAGTCTTTCATTTTTCAAAACGCTTTTTTAATTTTAAGGGGTTTAGGGGATTAAAGCGATGAAGCGTGAGTTTTTTCGTTCAGGTTTTCAGCATCGGTTTTTTTATTTTTTTTTACGGCTTCCTTTTCCAGATCGTGTTTGATCGCGTCGAGAATGCCGTTGATAAACTGCGTCGCCTCGTAGGTCGAAAATCGGCGGGCGATTTCCAGAGCCTCGTTGATGACGACCGTATGCGGCGTTTCTTCGAATAAAAACTCGTAGACCGCCAGTCTCAGCACATTCCGGTCAACGACCGCCATTCGCGGAATGCGCCAATGTTCGGCACGCGTGCGAATTTTTTCGTCAATCTTTTCAATCTCGCGCCGTGTGCCGACCGCCAAATTGTTGGCAAATTCACGAGTCGGTTCGTCCAGTTCAGGATCGCCGAGTTCGTTCCAGTAGTTTCGTGTCAAAGCACTTCCGGTGGTTTTCGCAACATCCGCCGCAAAAAGCATCTGCAAAGCGCATTCGCGTGCTTTACGCCGTGTTCCCATAATCCTTGATTTTTCAAACGACGTGCGGAAAAGCCTTCTTTTTACTGTCGGAAGTGTCTTTTCCACCGTCCATACCCTTATATAAATTTACGAGTTCGACCGCCGACATTGCGGCTTCAAACCCTTTGTTTCCAGCTTTTACGCCGGTTCGATTAATCGCTTGTTCGAGTGTGTCAGCCGTGATAATTCCGTAGAGACACGGAACGCCCGTTTGCATCGAAGCATTTGAAGTTCCTTTAGTAGCTTCGCCCGCGACATATTCAAAATGCGGAGTTTCGCCGCGAATTACCGTGCCGATGCAGATAACCGCGTCAAATTTTCCGCTTGCCGCGACCTTAAGCGTCGTCAGCGGAAGTTCAAACGAACCCGGAACTTTGAAAACTTCGACCGAATCTTCATCCGCACCCAATCTTTCGAGCGCGTCCAAAGCACCTTCGATCAGTTTCGATGTCAAAAAATCATTCCAACGCGCCGCGACGATCGCAAAGCGAAATCCCGAAGCGTTTAATAATCCCTGATGAACTTTTGGCTGCAAAAATTTTCTCCCTTAAACAAGCGCGATTTATCAGTCTATAAGTATAAAGACGCAACTCTAAAAAGGCAAAAGAAAAATGGAAAATAAAAAATCTTTGACACGTGGCAGTTGCCTGATTTTTCAATTTAAGCCACTCAATTCTTGAATTTATCCCGAAACCGAATTAGAAAAAAAAAGAAAAACCTTTGCCGGCAAAGGTTTTTCTCTTTTACTCACTTCAAACGAAAAAAAATCTATTTTTCCGGTTCGGTTTCGGTTTTGCGTTCTTCGGCAAACAGAGCCGGCGCGACTTCCGGACGGTAGCGGTCATTGATTTTGATATAAGATTCTTGGCGCAATTTGACGAGATATTTTTTGCTTTCTTGAGGATATATCTCAATTGTCATCGCCCGACGCACGGCGTTTTCGTCGTAAAAAGCCTCGCTGCTGGCTTTTGTTCTGGCATCAAGCCGCAGAATTTCAATACCGACATCATCAATTTCAATCGGATCGCTGATGCCGCCGATTTGCAAATCTTTGATTCCATTGGCAAATCTCGGATCTAAATCTTTTGTAACCAGCGTTTCGTTGACTTTGCCCTTTGTAGTCGCCACGTCTGATCTGTCCGAATTTTCAATGGCAACCGTGCCGAAATCCGCGCCGCCGCGAATTTGAGCAACAATTTGTTTGGCTTTTTCACGCACAGCGTTCGGGTCTCTTCCAGCAAAACTCAGAAATATTTCGCTGATTTCAACCGTTTCCGGTCGGGTAAATTTGGCTTTATTTGCTTCATAATAAGCCTTTATTTCGCGGGGTTTCCATTGACTGAAAAGTCTTGAGTAGACCTGCTGCTGCAGCACCAAATCTCTGGTAAATTGTTTGCGCCAGATTTCGCGGATTTCATCGGGTTCGATGCCGCCTTGACGCATCGCGGCATAAAGCTCATCTAAAGATTTGAGATTTAACTCCCGCATCTTTGCCAGGAAGTTTTGGTTCACTTCCCCTTCAATCATCGAATCGTAATCAAAATCTTTGGCTTTTTGCATCAAAAGTTCTTCATTGATTAAGTTGGCAATCAGTTCGCCGCGTCTGGCGTTAACTTCGGCAGCTACCGCTTCGCGCGTTTTTCCTTCCTGAACGCCCGTTTGTATAATCGAATCTATCTCGCGGTTGATCCGCGAAAGCGTCACAACGCTGTCATTAACCTGTGCGACGACTTCATCAACAACTTTGATCTCACTTTCTTGGGAAAATGCCGTAAAACTTAAAAACGCCAGAATTGCGCTCAAAAATAGTGCTGAATTAAAATATCTCATTTGTTCTTCCTTAAAATAATTACTCGAAATTTTATATCTTTTATCGGGATTTTATGCAACTTGAGAGTTTGATGCAGAAAAGTTTTTTTAAGTTTCTTGATAGATTAAAAATAAAACCGAAGTCCAGAGTCCAAAATCCAAAATCCAAAGTCCGAAGACCAAAGTCCAAAATCCTAATTAATTACAATCTTTATTTAAGTAATTGAAATTACTCAAGTTAATCGCCTAATTCTAAAGACTCAATAAACCGGATTAGTTTTGCTTATCTGCCTAATTTTCCGCAGGTTTCAGTATTTTGTGGAAAAACATCCGATTGATACTTTTTAAATATAAGCGGCTTTTCCCTTAAAGCCGACTTCCTTCAAATCAATGAAAAAGAAATGTCTTAACTGCAATCTGGTAAATTTTGCGGATTCGGAAAAATGCGTTCGATGCCTTTCCGAATTGCTCGAAGTTTCGACTTTGCCGCATCAAAAAGTGCAAAAAATACCGTTGATTTCTAAAATTCTGAAACGAACGGCAATTTTTGTTGTCGTCAGTTTGTTTTCGATTTTAGTATTTTATCTTTCGATGATTTTTACGTCCGATCCGCTGTCTTTTGAGGAAAAACAAGTGGTAGAAAAAGCCATCGCCGTTTTGGATGAAAAAGGATTTTCAAACGAGGTTTTTCTGCTCGAATATTTCACAAGTTTCCGCGCCAACGATCATTGGCTGAATGCTTCGGTCGAAAAAGAAAACGCTTACGCGGCGACGAATTTTCCTTTTGAAATAATGACGATTTATCCCGATTTTTTTCAGTTTTCAAGGGACGACACCGAACGCGCCGCGATTCTGCTGCACGAAGCCAAACATCTCGAAGGCAAAGACGAAAAAGAAGCTTACAAATTCGTCTGGAAAAACCGCAAACAACTCGGCTGGACAAAAGAAACTCACGGCGGTTCGCCGATCTGGAGAAGCGTCAGAAAACAAACCCGCGAATATGCACCCGAATTATTCGTCTGCCCGTTTAATGAATTCGACGATTGTACGGAAAATTAAGCACCGATAATTGATAATTGATAATTGTAAGAAGCTGTTTGGAAAATAGGTTAAAGGCTAAATTTGGGATAAAATTTAGGTATGAACAAAACATATCCGAGCGATTTAACCGATAACCAATGGAATCATATCAAAGAAGAATTTGAAACGGAAAAGCAAAGGGGCAGACCAATTGAAATAGACCACCTCAACGTGGTAACGGTATGCGTGTTACCCAAACTAAATGTGCCTTTAAACGTGAAACTATATGACTTCCGTATCTATTTTGACTCATGTTGCTCTTTTATCACTTTCTAGAAGTGTGTCACAACTAAAGTCTTGCACTAAAAGTGCATAGTTTTGAACTAACGGCTGTGACCAATAAACTGAAAATCAGAAGTGGCGTTTGGTATGAAAAAGAAACAGCCACATTTTCAGCTGCGATCGGTTGCGTAAGGCAATGTTTGTGGGAGTCCAGGACTTTTCAAACATCGCCAAATAAGGAGGACATGATAAAAATCCCCTATTCATTCTTGAAAACTTTGATAGAAACATTCTGCTTTATTTATTAAATTGAATAAAGTCGAGCTAAAAATCCAAAATCTGCCGGTAGATTTCAGCGTCAACATTTCCGCCGCTGACGACCGCGCAGATTTTTTTGTTTTTATATTTTTCCGCATTTTCAAGAATCGCGCCCAAACTCAACGCGCCCGTCGGTTCAACTTTCAGATTTGCCAGAGCGAAATATAAACGCAAAGATTCTTTGATTTTTTCTTCGGAAACTTCCACGATTTCGGAAACGCCCGTTTTGATGATTTCCCAATTATGTTTGCCGAGCGAAAGCGTTCGTGCGCCGTCGGCAATTGTGTTCGGCTCAAATTTGTTTTCAATAATTTCGCCCGCTTTTAAGGATTTCGCCGCGTCGTTTGCCAGAAGCGGTTCTGCGCCGACGAGTTTTGCGCGTGAACCGTTGCGGCACAAACCTTTTGAAACGCCCGAAATCAAACCGCCGCCGCCGACCGGAACGATTATTTCGTCGAAATTTTTGTTTGAAAGCTCATCGCCGAGCGTCGAATTTCCTTCGATAACGAGCGGATCGTCATACGCGCTTGCCTTGTAAGCATCGGGAAATTCGCCGAGCAATTGCAAAACTCTTTCTTCGCGCCCGATTTTATTCGTGTCAATCAAATCAACGACTGCGCCGTAATTTCTTACGGCTTCAATTTTCACTTTCGCCGAAGTTTCCGGCATTACGACGTGACATTTTTTATTTAATAATTTGCAAGCGTAAGCCAGAGCCTGACCGAAATTTCCCGACGAAGCCGTAATTATATGCGGATTTTCCGTGTTCAGCGCGACGTTATAAGCGGCGCGAAACTTAAAACTTCCTGTGTGCTGAAAAGTTTCGGTCGCAATTGTCAGATCGAGATCCAAAAAAGTTTTAAGTTTTTCCAACTCCAAGAAAAATGTCGGGCGAATTGCTTCAAGTAATGGTTTCATAACAAAAATTTCAACACATTTTTAGAGCGAAAACAAAGCAGATCGATAGAAAATGGATAAATGTATGAATTCTTCAATTATCCATTGATGTCCGGGTTATTAGAAGTCATCTTAAAAATACTAATCCGTCAGTTAAGTCGAGCGGTCTTTGACTGCGATTCCCTTATAAATCAACGGGGAAACGAGGTCAAAGACCGCTCGACTTAACCGAATATTTTATTTTTGATATGGCTTCTAATTTAATTTAGCAAACATAATCGTGCTTGAGTTTTGGTCTTGTTGGGCATAAAGAATCTTTTTCCCGTCTTCTGAAACACTTAGATTTGAATAATAGAGAAGCGGCGATTTATCGATACGGGCGATTTCTTTTGTCTGGCGTGTGGCAAAATCGAAAAATTTGATAACGAACGGCGGCTGCATCGAATAAGCCGTGTAATAAATTCCGCTGGAAGCAACAGTCCACGAACGCCACCCGCTAAAATGGATAAGTTCGGGAACCGGTTTTTCATCTTCACCGTTTATGCCGACGCTCCAAATTCCTGGTTTTCCTCGTCCTTTTGAATAGATTATCGTTTTATTATCCGGCGCGGCAAATATTTCGAATCCGCCGTGTTTGGTAATTTGAACCGCTTCGCCGCCTCCGGCAGACATTTTCCAGATTTGGTCAACACCCGACCGGTTTGAGACAAAGAAAATTGTTTTTCCGTCTGCGCTCCACGCCGGCAGAAAATTAGTTTTGCTTGATTCAGTTAGTTTTTTTGCCGCACCGCCATCAATGGAGACGACGTAAATATCGCTCGCATCGGCATTTTGCGCGTCATAGACGATAAAATTGCCATCGGGCGAAAAACGCGGAGTTCCCGCCGAATTTCCCGAATCCGTCAATTGACGCTGATTTTTGCCATCCGCATCGGCAATCCAAACTTCGTAATTTCCCGTGCGGTCGGAAGCAAAGACGATTTTTGTGCCGTCGGGCGAAAATTGTTGGCTATGATCGCCGCGAATCGAACGAATGATCGGATGCGACCGGTTTTCGGTAATTTCCCAAATGTTGTCATCAACCGTGTCTTCGACAAAAGCAATCGTCTTTCCATCGGGCGAAACCGCCAGATCTTCCATTTCTTTGCTTCCGGTCGGAATCATCTGCGGTTCTTTGCCGCTTAATGAAACTTGCCATAAATTAATCCGGTCGGCGTTGCGGTAAGACGTAAAAAACAGCGTCTGCCCGTCAATATTCCATGCCAGACTGTAAATCCTGACGTTGTCCGAAGTAATTTGACGCGGTTCGCCGCCATTGGCGGAAACAACAAAAATCTCACGCGAAAAACTGCCGAAATGACGGATAAAGGCAATCATTTTCCCGTCGGGCGAAAAGCGCGGCGTATGATCGACGATCAGGTTTTCGGGACTTGTAATAGACTTTTTTTCGCCGGTTTCCATATTTATCAAAAAAAGTCCGGCTTCTTTTTGTGACAAATCGAGATTGGCGTGCGCGATAAATTTTCCGTCGGGCGAAAAGGAAACACCGGCGAAACTTGCCCGGTCATAAATCTTTCGTTCTGCGCCGCCGAGCGCGGGAATCAAAATTATCTCGTTGTGATCCGCGAAATTCCGCACAAAAGCAATTGATTTGCCGTCGGGCGAAAAAACGGGATTTATCTCGTCGGTTTCGGTTTCGGTCAACCGCACGGGTTCGCCCGCGCCGATGATTTTGACGTAAATATCCAGATTTCCCCCATCGATTCCGCCGTCCCAGGCGTAAACGAGTTGTTTGCCATCTGGCGAAAATGCGGGCGTGATTTCGCGTCCCGGCAAACCCGAAAACGGCGCGATCTTCGATGCCATAATCATTTCCGGCTGATTATCGGAAAAATATCCGCTATATGCAATGAAGACAAGAACCACGAAAATCAATAAAACCGGAATAATCCAAAACTTTGAAATTCGACGCGCATTTTGTGCGATGGGCAAAGCTTTCGCCAATTTCGGCGTTTCGAGAATTTTGCCGTCAACAAACGAGATCTCATTATCATCTGAAGAAGGCAAAATTTCTACAACTTCTTCGATTTGAATGTGCTGAATCGTTTGTTCTTCAATAAATAAGACCGTTTTACCGCTTTTTCTGACTTCAGGCAGAAAACGATAACCGCGTTTCGGAAGAGTTTCGATGATTTTCGGAACGCTCGAATTGTGCGCGGCGAGCTTTTTTCTGAGCCACGAAATATTGCGAGTCAACGTTCCTTCTTCGACAAACGTATCTTTCCAGACAGTTTCCAGCAATTCGTCCTTTTCAACCACGCGCCCGGCGTTTTTGATCAGCAAAAATAGCACATCGAATTCCTTCGGTGTGAGGGGAATAATTTCGTCTCGGCAAGTCAAACGACGTTTTTTTATATCGAGCCGAAATGAGGCAAATTCGTAAAACTCTTGCATTTATTGGCTTTTACACTATCCGAAATTTTATCCGAAAAATTTTTCGACTTTTTATCAGGACTTTTTTAAGGGGGATTTAGTAAATTTCCTATCAAGATTTAAGTAAAAGAAATCGAGCTAAGTTTAGTTTAACCAAAAGCAAATGGAAATCAAACGTAAGACCAATATTCTGGTGAAAACCGCGCGAAAATTAGTTGTTCGGATGGACGAAACCGGCGAACATCCGGGCTGTGAAAACTGCGCCGAACAAATGTTTACGGCACAATCAGCCGCCTTTTTCTACCAAATCAGCACGCGGGAAATTTATCGTTTGATCGAAACCGGAAAGATTCGGTTTATTGAGACCGTGTCGAAAGATATCTATATTTGTCCGAATTGTTTCGACGTTGATTTGCTTTTGAGTTAGAGACAAAAAAGAAAAAGCCAAAATAAAACGGATAAATTCATTTTGAGAATGCCCCTTATTATTCTTAATTGTCGTTTATAGAAGGTAGAAAGCAAAAATTGTTTAGAAACTTTCTTCCTTCAGGTGTCGAAACTTTGGTTCGCTTTTACGGATTTCAAATTTAGTTAGGAGAATATATGAAAAATTATTTTATTTTACGAATTTTCAGTTCAGTCTTCATTTTGCTCGGCATAGCATTCTGCACACACGACATATTTGCGGCTAATCGAGACAATCAAGGAAAACTCTGGCAACAAGCTGCCGAATCGGGTTTTCAATTAAAAGGAAATCGCGGTCTGTTTCCCGAAAAATATGCAACATTCAGATTGAATGAAAATGTTTTGAAAAATTATCTTCGAGAAATGCCGCAGGAATTTACCGATGAAGCGCGTTTGAAATCGGTGATTATTGAAATTCCGATGCCGGACGGCAGTCTGGCAAAATTCAGAATCGAAGAATCGCAGATTTTAGCGGCGCATCTGCAAAAAGATTTCCCGACGTGGAAGACTTTTCAAGGCTACGGAATTGATGATTCTGGCGCGACCGCGCGATTCGATTGGACGAGTAAAGGTTTTCACGGCTACATTTTTACATCGAAAGGCACGGTCTTTATCGATCCTTTTCAGGAAAACGACACGGAAAATTACCTCGTTTATTACAAACACGAATTCGGCAAACCGACGGGCGATTTTACGTGCCGAACCGATGAAGGTTTTGCCAAACTTTTAGGCATCGAAAATCTGAATTTTGATAATCCGTCGTCATTTTCGATCGGAACTAATATCAGAACATACCGCATCGCCGTAGCGACGACCGGCGAATGGGCGCGCGGCACAACGATGTCAACCGATCCGCAAACCGTTCGCACGGCGGCACTTGCCGCTCTGACGACGAGCATTAACCGGCTTGACGGAATTTTTCGCCGCGAATTATCCGTTTCGCTTCAGCTTGTTAATCCGCCGATTACAGATGAAGCGACGAACATTATTTTTGATGATCCGGCGACCGATCCGTATGACAACACAGATTCGGAAGCGCAATTGGAGATCAATCAAGCTACCA
Source organism: Pyrinomonadaceae bacterium (assembly GCA_041745765.1). GTDB lineage: Bacteria > Acidobacteriota > Blastocatellia > Pyrinomonadales > Pyrinomonadaceae > JAHCHG01. The sequence goes on from JBGTIH010000032.1 coordinate 27,568, forward strand.
TAACAGCCCGAGTCGGAACGCCGAATTTTGATGTCGGACATCTTTACGGAACGGGCGGCGGCGGTGTTGCCTCTTCGCCTTCGGTTTGCCGCGCCAATTCGAAAGCGCAAGGTTATTCGGCGCGAGCCGGATTTTACGGCGATCCGTTCACAGTTGATTATGCGGCGCACGAGGTCGGACACCAGTTCGGTGCAAGTCATACCTACAATAATTCCGATCCGAGCGGTGCCTGCACGACTCGTTCGGCGCAAAACGCTTTTGAAGTTGCCAGCGGTTCGACCATTATGTCGTATGTCGGAATCTGCAATCAACGCAATTTACAACAATATGTTGATACGGTTTTTCCGATGTTTCACATTCGCAGTCTGACGGAGATGATTACGAATATTCAAGATACGGACGATGGCGGAAGCTGCGGCACGGCGGGCGCAAACAATAATACAGTTCCGACCGTCAATGCCGGAAACAGTTTCACGATTCCGCGTTTAACGCCGTTCACTTTGACCGCCACCGGAAATGATGCGGACGCGGGCGATGTTCCGAATCTTCTTTATTCGTGGGAGCAATACGATCTCGCGCCGTCTGCCAGCGGACAACTCGGAACGCCGGCAAACACTTATGATGTTGATACGGATGGAGTTTTGCGTCCGCTGTTTCGTGCCTTTTCGCCCGTTTCGAGTAATTCGCGGACTTTTCCGAGCCTGACTTTTATCTTAAATCCGGCAAATAATGATCCGGCAGGCAGCAACAATCCGCCTTTGACTTATACGGGAACACATCCGACAAATGCACCGGGTGCGATTTGCGAACCGTCCGTAACCTGCGTCATCGGAGAAAATCTTCCGTCGGTTTCGCGCACGATGAATTTCCGCGTTTCCGTCAGAGATCGGCGCGGCGGAATGATTGATGCGGGAACGACCGTCGCAGTCGCGGGCGCAGCCGGACCTTTCCGCGTAACAACGCAGGACACGGCGACCGTCTGGGCTGGAAATTCGACACAAACCGTAACTTGGGATGTTGCCGGAACGACGGCGAACGGAATTAACGCGGAAAATGTCAAAATTTCGCTCTCGACCGACGGCGGACAAACTTTCCCGACAACGATTCTGGCATCAACGCCGAATGACGGAACACAGCAAATAACTGTTCCGAACATCGCAACGACCCAAGCAAGAATTAAAGTGGAAGCAGTCGGAAATATCTTTTTCGACATCAATAACGTCAATTTCACAATTACGGCAAGCGCACCGACGAACACCGTTCGCTCGGATTTTGACGGCGACGGCAGAACGGATTTCTCGGTTTTCCGTCCGACGGAAGGAAACTGGTATTTAAATAATTCAACCGCCGGATTTTCGGCAGTTAATTTCGGATTAGCTTCTGATACAATCGTTCCGGCGGATTTTGACGGCGACAGAAAGACCGATTTTGCTGTTTTCCGCCCGACGAATGTCGAAGGACAGCCTGATTTTTATCTGCTTAGAAGCAGCGATTTTACAGTTTCCGGCATTGCCTGGGGCGTAGTAGGCGATATTCCGGTAGTTGCCGATTATGACGGCGACGGCAAAGCCGATTACGCCGTTTGGCGACCTTCGACCGGAGATTTCTATGTTCTTCAGTCACAGACAGGCGGTTTGCGTCATTATAATTTGGGCTTGAACGGCGACAAACCTGTTGTCAGCGATTATGACGGCGACGGCAAAGCTGATTTTGCAGTTTTCCGTCCGTCAAACGGAACCTGGTATATTGCCAAATCAACCGATAACAGCATAGTCATTACACAATGGGGCATTTCAACCGACATTCCGGTTTTTGCCGATTACGACGGCGACAACAAAGTTGATATTGCCGTTTTCAGACCGTCAGACGGTGTTTGGTATATTCAAAGATCAACCGGCGGAATAACTTACATTTCATTCGGACTAGACGGCGACGTTCCTGTTCCGGGCGATTTTGACGGCGACGGGAAATATGACCAGGCGGTTTATCGCGCCGGTGTTTGGTATGTGAATAATTCCACATCGGGATTTGCCGTTGCAAACTTCGGACTTGCTTCGGATGTTCCGACACCGAGAAATTATTTGTCGAATTAAAATTCAGCAATTTAATCAAATTGCCTTTGATTATTTTGAGAAGTCGCAGAAATTGCGGCTTCTCTTTTTTTATTATTAGCACATTTCAAAATTAGGATTTGAGAAAAATGTTTTGTAAGATGTGAAATATGACAAAAGCACAATTCGGAATGATCGGCTTGGGAACGATGGGCAGAAATTTTCTGCTCAATGTCGCGGAACAGGGTTTTTCCTCGGTCGGATATGATCTGGACTCGGAAAAGGTCAAACTTTTAAATGAAGAAAGCGCGGGTTTTCCGGTCGTGGGCGTGAATGATCTCAAGGAATTTGTCGAACAACTCGAAACTCCGCGAAAGATTATGCTGCTTGTTCCGGCGGGAAAAATCGTTGACGGCGTGATCGAAAATCTTTTGGTTCATCTGGAAAAAGGCGACATTATCATTGACGGCGGAAATTCGCATTTTTCCGACACCGAACGGCGCGAAGCGTATCTAAACGAAAAAGGGCTGGAATTTTTAGGTGTCGGCGTTTCAGGCGGAGCAGAAGGCGCGCGGCATGGCGCGAGCATTATGCCGGGCGGAAAACGCGAAATTTACACGCAGGTCGAAAAAATTTTCGAAGCGGCGAGCGCGAAGGTCGGCGGCGAGCCGTGCGTTGCTTACATCGGAAAAAATTCGGCGGGACATTTCGTTAAAATGGTTCACAACGGCATCGAATACGGCTTGATGCAGATTTTGGCGGAAACTTACGACTTTATGAACCGCGTTCTAAAAATGGATTATGCGGAAATGAGCGCGACATTCGCGACCTGGAACAATGCCGAACTCAATTCTTTTCTCGTTGAAATTACGGCGGACATCTTAAAGAAACAAGATGCCGAAACCGGAAAACCGCTGCTTGAAATAATTTTAGACAAAGCCGCGCAAAAGGGAACGGGGAAATGGACTTCGCAGGTCGCGATGGATTTCGGCGTGCCGATCCCGACGATTGATTCGGCAGTTTCAATGCGCCAAATCTCCGCCCAAAAAGAAGCGCGTGGAATAATTGCCGAAAAATATGGGAAAGTCAGTGGTCAGTGGTCGGTGGTCAGTGTTCAGTCAAATAATGAAACAGTTTCGAGCGAATACGAAACCGATGAGCCGAAAGCAACGCGCGAAGCGAGGGCTGCCGAAACGAACGTCAGCAAACAACATCACTTAAAAATTGACGCACAAACCATTTCGGAAGCCGAAAAACAAACAGAAGTAAAATCCGACGACAAACACGATTCTGCCGTGCGCCGTGACGTTTTTGAAAACAAAGCGGAATTTATTGAGCTTCTCAAACACACGCTTTTAAGTTCTTTTATCGTAACCTACGCGCAGGGAATGTCGCTCTTGCAAACCGCGTCCATAGAAAAAGATTACGAACTGAATTTATCGGAAATCGCCAAAATCTGGCGCGGCGGATGTATTATCCGCTCCGTACTTTTAGAAGAAATTCGCGCTGCTTACGCGAAAAATCCCGATCTCCCGAATATGATCTTAGACGACGAATTTGCCGGAATCTTAAGCCGAAACCGCGATTTCTGGTACAAAATTAATAATGAATTTGCGATGAGCCAAGTGCCTTCGCTTTGTCTTTCATCGGCACTATCCTATTTCGACGCGTTCCGCTCGGCGCGACTGCCCGCGAATCTGCTTCAAGCCCAACGCGATTATTTCGGCGCGCATACTTATCAGAGAATTGATAAAGATGGAAATTTTCATACGCCGGATTGGAAGGAATGAAAAAGTAGAAAGTAAAAAGCAAAACGTAATCTTTTTAAGAGTACATCTGTTTTATTCTTTGCTTCATTGGCAGCATAAAAGACAGGGCATCACATTGAATCGAAGCGTTTATTTATTTTGAAGACGAAATCCGTGATTGGGAGTATAGTTGCCGGATTCTGAAACGAGCCGTACAGTATCCGTTTTAAAACTTTAGGGCGAAGCCGCCGGAAAATCTGCTGAAAGTAAATAGACTAGATAAAACGCGTCGCTGCCCGCGCCGTCCGCGTCCTGTGAATTATTGGGCTGCGCTTTTGTTATTGCGGTTGTTTCATTCTCCGGAAGCAAATTTATTTATTATTTTGAACATAGGATTCGGGAGTATTCTCGATGCCGTTCGTGAAACACGAGCCAATCCGATGGCGATTTCATAATTGTCTTTTCTGATACCTTGCAGCGTTTTTTTACCAACTCGTTCGGGCGAAATCCCTTTGAGTTGTTGATCGCGTTTTGCTGTCGCGGCTCCGTGCAGATCGGTTTCAACGAGCGGCGGGGCGACATCAAAAACCTTAACGCCGGTTTCTCTGATCTGATAACGCAGCGACGTGCTGAAAGATTGCAGCGCGGCTTTCGTCGCGCAATAAACGGGCATAACCGCAATCGGTATAAATCCAAGTCCGGATGAATATTCACAACCGCCGCTTCTTTTTGTTTCAATAAATGCGGCAGCACTAAAAACGTGAGATGAATCGGCGCAGTTAAATTTGTTTCGATTTCGTTTTCGCTGAGAAAATCGGCTGCAAGACTCGGGCTTTTCACCCGGAACTCGCGCTGAATCCCGGCATTATTAACCAAAATGTTGAGATTCGGGAATTTATTAAGCGTCCAGGCGATCAGACTCCGGCGTTCATCCGCATTGTTTAAATCGGCAACCCGAATATGTAATTCGGGCAGTTTTTGTTTTGCCGCTTGTAACGCTTCTTCGCGCCTTCCGCAAATGATCACAGTGTTATTTTCGGATAAAAACTGTTCAGCCAGCGCGAACCCGATTCCGGTTGCTCCGCCCGTAATTAAAATTGTGTTGTTTGCGATGTGCATTACTGAAAAAACCAATGTTATGACCGGCTTGCAGGATAACGCCTAAGCAGTAAGGCAAAAGTAAAAAGGCAAAAGGCAAAAGTGATAATCTTTTTTAAGTAACTGAAATTACTCCGGTTAATCGCCTAATTTAATAAAATCAATAAACCGGATTACTTTTGCTTACCCGCTTAGTTGTTCACACTTTTTCCTCTGGACGCTGCCGAACTCTATCTAAATGCCGTGTCGTATTTTCGGTTACGCTAGACGGCGAGATTTGCGGCGGACTATTTGACTCCAGTTCAGCCGTATTTGCGGTAGAAAGTGAATTTTCACCGTTAATATTTCGAGACGAAATACGCTTAAAAGCTAACATATCCCACATACTTGCCGCGAACATAACTAAAGCGCAAAAAAACAAGAATATGGCTAAAAACCAATCCCCGGAAGTAAAAACTAACTGCAAAATACCGTTTATCAAAAATAAAATGCCGCCGACACCTGTAATAATACTGTCCCTGCGGATACGCTCGTCCTTTCGTTCCAGGTATTCGTCCAGCTTACTGACAAGGACAACAGGCAGATGCTTCGACATAGCCTGCGCCACAACGGTCAAGTTCTCGCCGCAGGCACGACAAAACTTTGTATCATCCGCATTCGGTTCTGCACATTTAGGGCAATACATAGATTCATTTTATCCTAAAACAAGAACAAGCGCATAACGATGGAGATGACGTGGGCAAAGCCGCCGCCACACAAGCTAAATGTAAAAGGACGACGTAATTAACACGCGTCGCTGCCCGCGCCCCGTCCGCGTCCATTAATTTGTTTGAAGGCAATTGAGCAAAATTCCAACTACTTATCATCTACTAATAATCCGCACGTCCAGCGATTGTCCGGAATTGTCGGAAAGACTAAAAAGAATTTGTTCGGGCGGTCAATCTTCTCGGCTCCCCCTTTATCAAAATAGCCGTCTTTAAAAGACAAATTTCCTTCAGCGTCAACGGTAAATGTCCCGTTGCTCGGCTTTTCAAAACCGTAATAAGTGTAGTTTCCGTCTTTCGTGATAACAAACGAGCCTCGCGGAATATATTCGTAAGAACCGTTGCTGTATTTTGAAGCAGTACAGCCGTATTTTCCAAAAACCGGTGTGTCGGATTGAGTTCTTTCTCCGCCGCTGTCAGGCGATTTGGAGGCAACATTCTGAGCGGCGCGCACCCGTTTGAAATGAATATTAGTTTGGATTTCTTTCCCGTCTCCGTACGGCGCAACTTTGACTTTGTAGGAATATCCGTCATTAAGAACTTCGATGACGGTTGCCGGATACCATTTGCCGCTGTCGGGAATATACTCGACTTCGACCTTTTGATTGACCGTGAAACTTCCGGGTTCAGCCGCTTGTCCGAAAACAGAGTAAGACAGAGCGAAAGCTAAAAATAATGCGTTGGTGAATTTGGTAAAAGTTTTTAATTTCATTGTTAAGGTTCTAGTTTTAGTTTTTAGCATAAAAGCAAAGTGAAAATTTTTCGTAAAAACGAAAGCCGTCGAACGGCTGAGATGACGTGGGGCGAAACCGCCACCACGCAACTCCGAGTTTGACGGACAACGCGATAACAAAGTCGCTGCCCGCTCCCTCACGACCCTATCGGCACAATGAAAGACGGGGCGGCATTTTCCCCGCTCGCCGTTATTTGGAAACCGGCAGCCGCATTCAACATTATCGGCGGGGCGATACTGTTGTGTGCTTGAGCGGCTTCTTTTATCGCTGAATTGTTCGGTGCGAGTAGTTTGCTATAAAATTACGGCAATTGCGCGTTGAAAAATCCGATAACTCGTCCGTCATTATCGCTGAAATACTCGTGTTCGGCAAAGCTGACATCGAGTTGGCTTCGGATTCCCTGATAATACGCGGTGTAAATTGCGGGAATCACGCCTTGCCAATTTGAAGTCGCCGGATTTTCGCGCAGATAATTTTCGCGGTCAAGAAAATTATTCGTTTTCAAACTGTCGAAAATTATCTGCGAGTCAGCGAGCGTCAAACCCGGAATGCGGGCGAAGCGTTGCGCGTAAAGCGGCGAAGCGATGTGAGTATTATGCTGTGCGGCGATTCCGCGTCCAAGTAAAATTTGGAAAAAAATTAGAGAAGAATTATTGCCGTTCGCGCCGACGTTTTCGTTAGCATCATTTTGCGCCATATTCCAAACGGTCGGCACATTTCTGATATTGATATATGCGCCGCCCTGAGCGCAGTAAATTGCCGCCGCCTTAAATTGCAAAGCGTAGGCGACACGCGGCGAAAATGCCGCGCCGTTAGACATTCCGCTCGAAACAATCGGCGTGTTCGCCGCCATCAGACCGCGCATCACGAACGAATTGATAATCGCCTGAACATTGCTGATGTCCACATTATTCGGCGGATTGTTCGTGTTGTCCCATTGCGCGTCCACGCGGTTATTGCTTTCGAGCGAAACGACGGCAAATCCGGCGGCAACGTAATTATTTGCCGTCGCACGCGATTCGACGCGATTGAAAAATCCGCGGGCGTTGCCGCCAGTGCCGTGAAAGAAAAAAACGACGGCACGAGCGTTCGGCGGAAAATAATAGCCGTATTCGCGCCCATTAATCGTTTCGTAAATCGGACTCCAAGCGGGCGCGTTTTTATAAACGGCAGTCAAATTAATATTTTTCTGACTTGGCTTAAGCCGCGTGTGCCACGCCGTCGGGTCGAGTAGCAGATGAGTGTCGCCCGTCCAGCGATCAAAGACCATGTTCGGCGGATTGGCTTCCGCCCAGACGTGAATAAAACGCCCCGCGCCCTTGTATTTGCCGGTGCCGTAACCGCTATTAACCGTCACAGAAAATTGCGCGGCGACGGTCGTCGCCAGAAAAATAAATAAAACGAATGAATACGACAGTTTTTTCATCTAGCTCTCTATTCCAAATTATATAAAAATCGTTGCCACATTTAAGACGTGCCAAACACGCTAAAAGTCGAGAAGGCTTTCAAACCCGTCCCAAAATTTTCGCACAAAGAATATGTTTGAGAATAACCAGGAAGCACCAATCTTTTGAGATGACGTAGGGCGAAACCGCCGCTACGCAACTCCGGGTTTGACGGACAACGCGATAAGAAAGTCGCTGCCCGCGCCCTCACGATCCTATCGGCAGAATGAAAGACGGGGCGGCATTTCCCCCGCCCGCCGTTATTTGGAAACCGGCAGCCGCATTCAACATTATCGGCGGGGCGAGACTTTTGTGCTTGAGCGGCTTCTTTCATAGCTGATTTGTTCGCTTTTTTTTGCGCTTTCAGTATTTTAGAAAATTAGACGGCTGACCATTTTGCGCTTGAACCTGAACTGCTGTGCCGCCGACGGAACCGAATCTGCCTGCCGGAATATCTGCCCGAACTTCGTTTTCGGTTACAAATTCCGTGTTTAGCTCAACTCCATTTATCAAAATTTTTGTATTTGCATTAAAATTTCCGCCGCGTAAAATAATTTTGTGATTCTTGGTTGTCGTTCCGACGGGCGGGCGGTTAACATTTTGTCCGTTACGCGAAAATTGCAATGAAACTAATCCAAAAGGCGCGGGCGTGTTTGACATCATATATTGCCAAACCGGTTTGAAGACCGGAACTCCGTTCGGGTCTCGAACTAATCTCACATCGCCCGCAACGCAGCCGTGAAAAACTTCGCATTCGATATTACTTGTAAGCGAATGCGTGTTATTGTAGGGCGGCAAAGCGTTGTCAACATTTAACACCTGACCGAATTGCGGCATTCCGTAAGCCGTCCAAACCCGCGTCGAAAGAATTACAAAATTGACCATTTCATCGCGTTGATGCGAAAATCCCCAAAATTTATCGGGCGTAGAAGCATTCGGAGTAGTTTCAGGGCGCGAAATCCAATTAGCCGGCGCGTTTGCTAAAAAATTAAAATCGTGAGCGGCAAGTTTAATCACGCGAACAACCGGATGAAACCGCCCGATAATTCCGGCGTGTCCGCCGCCTTGCGAATGTCCGGCAACAACGATTTTCGTCCAGTTAATTGTCGAATCGTCAATCAAAAATTGTCCCCAATTTTCCGTCGGACGCTGGTTTCGCAAATAAATCAGCAATTTAATCAGTCTGTTCTCAATCGAATTTGAACGATTTACGTTGACCAAATTACTGCGATCAACTCCGTCCTTTATTTCCAAGCGTATATTCGCATAACAATCCAGATTCGCGTTTCCGCCGCATAAGGAATTAACCGGCTCATCATTCGGATAATTAAGAGCGATTGTGTGAAAACCCGAATCTGCGGCTGTGTTGTTAATCTCCAAGTAATTAAATGGAACTGCGCCCGTGCCGGGGAAGAATAAAAATAACTTATTCTCGACAGCCCACGAACGATTTATTGCACCATAATGATTTTGCAAATTGCGGTCAATTTGCGAGTCGGTAGTTTGCGGGGCAACAAAAAAGCCGGTTCTTTGCGCGACGACGGTTGAGCAGCAAAACCACATTGCTAACAAAACGAGAAAGATTTTTACCATTTTAATTTGCATCATCCTCAAGTTCGAGTGATTTACTTACCGTCTATTTGACGTAACCAAAACAAGTAAAGCCGAAAAAAAATCTCTTTTAAATACACTGCGAAAAATAACTGTTGAAGCCGAACGGCTGAGATAAAATGAGGGCGAAACCGCAACTAAGCTCGTTTGATTTTAACGGATAGCCAACATACAAAGTCGCTGTTTCGCCCCACACGTTTAATGGTAGAAAGAAAGCCGGGCTTCTCATCTCCCGTTGATATAATTCGCCGTAGCTCAACCGATTTGGCGGATAGATTTGTGCTTGACGGCTACTTTCATAACTGACACTTAGTAAATAATGCGGATCAAGAGATTTCAAACGGCTTCTCAATAGATTGCAAATCTGCCGGAGAATTTATATTTTTCAGTAGATTTTCATTTTGGCTCAGACTTTTAGATTCAATAATTCTTATTTCCAGAATTGAAAGAAAATCTCTGACGGAAGCAGATTCATTTTTCGACAAAATTTCTTCCGCTTTTGGTAAACAATTTCTTACGTGATAAACGGCGCAGAGCGGCTGCAGTCTTCCGTCAATTTGGCGCGGAATGACGGCTGAAATGTCCTTTTTATCTGCAATTATTTCGCACAAAGTTTCAATCGCTTCACTTGTTACAAAAGGCAGATCAACGGCTAAAATTACCGCGAATTCGGTTTGGCAGGTTTTTAGCGCGGCGTGAATTCCGCCTAGAGCGCCGCGATTTTCGTAAATATCGAAAATACAGAAAATCCCGGCGGGAAGTTTTTCGATAAAATGAGTTTGAGATTTACCCAGAACGATTTTTACCTGTTCGCAATTCGGTTTGAGCGTTTCGAGAGCGTTTTCGAGAAACGTTTTTTCGCCGATCTTCAAAAAAGCCTTGTCCGCGCCCATCCGCGAAGATTTGCCGCCTGATAATATAAATCCGTTAAACATTTTGTTATAAACCGCGAAAGACGCGAAAAACTCTAAAGTTTTTTTTCGTGTGTTTCGCGTTTTTCGCGGTTAAAATTAACTCTTAAATTCACCCGCAAAAACTCTTTCGCCGTTGTGCAGATGCGGCGCGATCGTGATTTTAACGAGTTTCGATGTCGGGCAATTGCTCCGGTCGGCGACGCTCTCGATCGGCACGAGCGGATTCGCTTCTGGAAAATAGGTGGCGGCGCATTTTTCGGGAATCGGATATTTGACGACGATAAAAGATTCGGCGCGGCGCTCACGATTCGCGAAAACACTTGTAATATCAACGACTTCGCCTTGCTTTAAACCTCTTTCAGCAATGTCTTTTTCGTTCATCAAGATCACGCGGCGCGAGCCGCTGATGCCGCGATAACGGTCGTTTTCGGCATAAACGGTCGTGTTAAATTGATCGTGCGAGCGGATCGTCGTCATTAAAAGCTCTCCGTCGGCGATTTCGATTTTTTCGATCTGGCTCAGGGTAAATTTCGCCTTGCCGGAATCGGTCGGGAACGTGCCTTCGCGCGGCGGATTCGGCATATAAAAACCGCCTGCCTGCCGGATGCGCTGATTATAATTTTCGCAACCCGGCACGACGATGGAAATCGCACCGCGAATTTTGTCGTAATCATTGATCATTCTTTCCCAATCGAACCGCATCTTATTTTTCAAAACAGCTTGCGCCAGTTTGCCGACGATCCAGACTTCGCTCCGCAGATGTTCCGAAGCAGGTTCGAGAATTCCCTTCGACATCTGCACATTGAGCATCGTGCTTTCGGTCGAAACAAACTGCTCCGTGCCGCCCGTTTTATCGATTTCGGTTCTGCCCAAGCACGGCAAAATCAGGGATTTCTTGCCGCAAACAAGCGCGGTGCGGTTTAATTTCGTGATAACCTGCGCCGTTAGATTGCAGTTTCGCAAGGCTTCGGCGGTAAATTCGGTGTCGGGCGTGGCGGAAAGAAAATTTCCGCCCATCGCAAAGAAAACTTTGGCGTGCCCGTCGTGCATCGCCTTGATCGCTTCGACCGTGTTAAATCCGTCTTTTTCGGGCGTTTTAAAGTGAAATTCTTTTTCTAAATTGGCGCGAAAAATCGGGTTCATCTGTTCCCAGATTCCCATCGTGCGGTCGCCCTGCACATTCGAATGCCCGCGCACGGGAAGAAGTCCGGCGCCTTTCTTGCCGATCTGCCCGCGCAGAAGATGGAGATTGACGATGTCCTGAACGGCGGCGACCGCCTGTTTATGCTGCGTAATACCCATCGCCCAGCAAGTTATGACGCGGTTTGACGCGGCAAACATTCGGGCAAATTCCTCGATTTGTTCAAATGATAAACCGCTCTGCTGTAAAATAATTTCCCAGTCAATCGCTATCAGATTGGCAATAAAATCCTGAAAATCCTCGGTTTTTTCGTGGATAAATTCGTAATCGAAGATCGGTTCGGGGCTTTTCTTTTCAAGCTCGAACATCATTTTCATTACGCCTTTCAAAAATGCCAAATCGCCGCCGATTCGGATCGGCAGATACAAATCGGCAAGCTGTGTCGGCTTATTTTTAAGAACGGTCAGCGCAAATTTTACGGGATTGTCATACTGCTGCGGATTCGGATTGGTAAAGTTCATCAAACCGGCTTCGGGCAGAGGATTGACGGCAATAATGCGCGCGCCTCTTTCTTTGGCTTTTTGCAGAGACGAAAGCATACGCGGCGCATTCGTGCCGGGATTTTGTCCGATAATAATGATCAAATCTGTGTTTTCCAGATCGTCCAGAGTAATTGTCGCTTTGCCCAGACCGATTGATTCATTTAGAGCGACCGACGTTGATTCGTGGCACATATTCGAGCAGTCGGGCAGATTGTTCGTGCCGAAATTGCGCACGAAAAGCTGATAGAGAAACGCCGCTTCATTCGATGTTCTGCCGGAAGTGTAAAAAACGGCTTCGTCAGGCGATTTTAAGAAATTTAATTCTTCGGCGAGAATGTGAAAAGCCTTTTCCCAGGTCGTCGGCTGATAATGCGTTGCGCCTTCTTCCAAAAACACGGGTTCGGTGATTCTGCCCTGAGCGTTGAGCCATTGATCGCTTTTTTCCGAAAGTTCGGCGACGCTGTATTTGGCAAAAAAATCGGGCGTAACGCGTTTTTTCGTCGCTTCATCGGCGATTGCCTTCGCGCCGTTTTCGCAAAATTCGGCTTTCGTGCGCTCGCCGTCCGGGTCAGCCCAGGCGCAGGAATTACAATCAATTCCGCCTTTTTGATTAAGAGCAAGAAGCAGTTTCGTGCCGCGAATCGCGCCGGTTTTGGTAATAATTTCTTTGGTCGTGCTGATGACGGCAGAAAGTCCGGCGGCGGTTTCTTTGACTTTGCCGACCTTCAATTTGCCAAGATTTTCTTCGTTGGGTTTCATAAATTTCCGCTAAAATTTCCGCAATAGATATTAAAACGATTTTCGCGGACAAAACCGAGTAGCATCGCGTTAAATTCCCGCGCCGCTTCGACCGCCAGAGAAGACGGTGCGCCGACCGCGCAGATGACCGGAATCTGCGCCATGACCGCTTTTTGCACGAGTTCGAACGAAGCGCGTCCGCTGAGGAAAAGAATTTTATCGCTCAAAGGCAGATTATTATCCAAAAATTGTTTTCCGATCAATTTATCAACCGCATTGTGCCGCCCGACATCTTCGCGCAAATCCAGCAGATTTCCCGAAAAATCAAAAAGCGCGGCGGCGTGAAGACCGCCCGTTTCGCCGAAAACGGTTTGATTTTCCAAAAGTTTTCGGGGCAGTTGATGAATGATTTCGGCGGAAATTTGTGGAAAATCTTTTTGCTCGATTCGTTTTGCGCCCGCCACCGTCAAGGCTTCGAGCGACGATTTGCCGCACACGCCGCAGCTTGAAGTCGTGTAGAAATTGCGCTCCAGCTTTGCAAAATCAACACTGACGTTTTCCGCCAGATCAATCCGGATCGTATTTTGATTATTCGGGAATTTCCCGCAGTGTTTTATTTGTTTTATTTGATCTTTCGACCTTAAAATCCCTTCGGTAAAAAGAAATCCGGCGGCAAGTTCGGCATCTGCGCCCGGCGTTCGCATCGTGATTGAAACGGCTTTGTGCTTCTTTTTGCCGTTTTCCAAAAATCCAAGGCGAATTTCGAGCGGTTCTTCGACGGCGAGCGAGTCGGTTTCTGTTTTAGTTAAACTATTCAGCGAAACTCTTTGAATCTCGGTTTCAAACTTTTCCGCCTTTACCGGATTTGCCGCTTTTGCCATAGATTCGATTATAGCAAAAGAGAAAATTTATCCACAGATGGCGTGATGTTTGGATTTTTTTGCCCGCGAATAAACGCGAAATTTCGCGAAAATTTTAAAAGTTTTCAATGAATTTTTTCGCGTTTTTTAGCGTTTATTCGCGGGCAAATCATTCTTAAACAATCTAGATTCAGTTGCAGAAAATCATTTGCTTTCAACAATTTCCCAGGCTGATTCGGTTTTCAGTAATTTGCTCATTAAACTTGCGTGAACGGAATGTCCGCTTTTTTCCGCCCTGATCTTTCCTAAGATCGGCATTCCTAAAAGGGCGAAATCGCCGATGATATCGAGGATTTTATGGCGGACGAATTCGTCTTTAAATCTCAGAGGATTTTCGTTGAGCATTCCGTCGGGCGTTAAAACGATGGCATTGTCCAAAGAGCCGCCAAGTGCGAGATTCGCTTTTCGGAGCATTTCGATCTCCGAAGTAAAACCGAATGTCCGCGCCGAAGCGATTTCGCGTCCGAACGAGCCGTTTTTCAGTTCGAAATGAAACGTCTGCTTTTCGATAAAAGGATGCGGAAAATCTATCACGCATTCGATCTCGAATTTGTCAGACGGTTCGACCGACATTTTTCTATCGCCTTGTTCAAATTCGACCTTTTCGAGAATTTTCAAAAAATGACGCGGCGAATCCTGCTCAATAATTCCGGCTTTTCCGATGAGTTCGACGAAATTTTCGCTTGATCCGTCCATAATCGGAATTTCGATATTGTCTAGTTCGATAAAACAATTATCGATGCCGACGCCGCGAAGTGCCGAAAGAAGATGTTCGCACGTAGATAAAACAACGCCGCGCCGCAAAAGTGTGGTCGCGTAAGAGCAATGCGAAATATATTCGACCGAAGCCGGAATTTCAAAATTATCGAGATCGGTGCGGACAAAAATATAACCCGTATTCGGCGGCGCGGGCTTGAGTTTAAGATTGACCTCGACGCCCGTGTGCAGACCGATTCCGCTTGTTTCGATTGATTGTGAAATTGTTTTCTGTTTAGACATTATTTTTATAAGCTCAAACAAAATTCTTTTACAAAACTCGTGCCACGTCTATGAAATCTTGTTAAGTCTAATGAATAAAACATTTATCATTTAACATTTATCATTTATCATTTATCATCTGTTGCATTTCAACGACAAATCGCGTGGTAAATCTGCAAACAACCGGTTGCCTTGACTGAAAAGCGCGTCTAACCTAGCATTTACTTATTAATTATCAACAATTTTTATAAAAGGTTTTATCAATTCAAGAAATGGCAATAAAAACAGCAGGTATCAGAACAAATAAGACGACCGAGATCAAAATAGAAAATCAATCGGACATCGCTCTGCCGAAAAATGCGGTGGAAACGATTCAAAAAGTTATCGGCTCTTTGCCGATCGAGCATCTGCGCGGTTTGGAAAAGGTGCGGCTCGTGGATTTTATCAAACCGCCGCAAATGAAAGGTGTCGCTCCGGTTTCCGGCGATCTGCCCGGACTTTATCATCCGCGCGTCGGCAATCAAAATGCGTGGCTCGAAGTTTCGCTCGGCGCTCTTTTGCAGCCGACCGAAGGTTTCGGTAAACGCTGGATGGCGAAATCGGCATTTAAGAGCAATCTGGCGGGCATTATTTTTTCGCTCGTCGGTCAGCATTATTATTTAACGCTACGGCATTCGGTCAAAAAACAAAGTCTTGAACCGCAGATCAGGCAGTACGCGCAGAAAAATCTGCGTGAATGGGGCGAAAAACAAGCGGAAAATTCAAAACGCGCCAAGTTTTTCAAGCCTTTCCGCCCATATCTCGAACGCTGGGCAAAATGGCTGAACAAGAAGGCTTCGGCGGCGAAGAAGAAATGAATTTAATGGTGAATGGTGAATGGTGAATGGTGAATTTTTGAAGAAATGTTACTTTTGATGGTGAAATGTGAATGAAAGAGAATATTTTGAGTGAGAAGGCTTATCAGTTTGCTTTGCGGATTATCAAGCTCAATAAATTTATGAATGAAGAGCATCGGGAATTTGTCTTGTCCAAGCAAATTTTGCGTTCGGGAACTTCGATTGGGGCGAACATCGAAGAATCTGTTCACGCCCAGTCAAAAATTGATTTCGTTCACAAACTTTCAATTGCACAAAAAGAAGCATCGGAAACTAATTACTGGTTGAGATTGTTGCGCGACAGCGATTATCTAAAACCGAAACTTGCAGAATCTCTGCTCGAAAATTGCGAAGAGATACAAAAATTACTAACAGCATCAATAAAGACAGCTAAATCAAACTTAAACAAAAATGCCGAATGATGAATGATAAATTTATCACTAATGATTATTGATTTGATAAATTCACCATTCATCATTCACCATTCACCATTATTATGAATTTTTGGCTTGTAAAACAGGAACCGGAAAAATATTCGTTTGACGATCTGGTAAAAGACGGAAAAACGATCTGGGACGGCGTGCGGAATTATCAGGCGCGGAATAATCTGCGCGAGATGAAAAAAGGCGATAAAGTTTTGTTTTATCACTCGGTTTCGGAAAAATCGGTCGTCGGAATGGCAGAAGTTTCCAAAGAAAATTTCCCCGATCCGGCGGACGAAAAATGGCTGGCGGTTGAAATAAAAGCGAGCGAGAAATTTGCAAAGCCCGTAACTTTAGAACAAATAAAAAACGATAAAAAATTGCAGGACATTGCGCTCATCAAACAATCGCGTCTTTCCGTGATGCCTTTGAAAAAAGCGGAATTCGATGCGATTTTGAAATTGAGTAAATAAAGAATATTTGCCCACGAATAACACGAATTTACACGAATAACTTTTTATAAATGATTTAATGATTCGTTTTATTCGTGTGGATTAGTGGGCAAAAAAAACAAAAATTATGTTAAAAGAAGCTGTTGAATATTACAATAACTTGTTGGAAGACTTCGATTTAGCCGAAAGTTCGCGTCTTGCGCTGGACGAAGGTTTGGAAGGCGCACGTCTGATTTTCGGCGGGCGGCGGTTAGCTCCGTATTTGCGCCCGCATTTCGTGACCGAAAGCGATTGGGAAATGGTTACGCGCAATTGCGAAATTATCTGGAACGCGCTGCAAAAGGTTAAAGACGCGGCAATCGGCAACGAGGAATTATTCGACGAACTCGGTTTGACCGAAATCGAACGCGAACTCGTCGCCATTGATCCGAAATACGCGCAGGTTTCGCCGACGGCGCGGCTCGATTCGTTTTTGACGGCGGATTCTTATTCCTACGTCGAACTGAACGGCGAATCTCCGGCGGGAATCGCGTATGCGGATTCGGCGCGCGATATTTTTATGGAACTTCCCGTAATGAAAAAATTCCGCGAAAAATACCAAGTTCGCACAATGGAAGGTCGCGCCAAATTGCTTGAGGTTTTATTAAATTGCTACGAAGAATATCTCGGACATAAACCGGAAAAAAATCCAGTCATTGCGATTGTTGATCTCAAAGATTTGCCGACGCAGAAGGAATTCGAGCTTTTTCGCGATTTTTTTGAAGCGGAAGGCTACACCGCGCTGATTTGTTCGCCCGACGAACTCGAATTCGACAACGGAAAACTCTGGTATAAAGGTGTTGCGATTGATATTGTTTATCGCCGCTTGTTGGTTAATGAATACTTGCCGATCATCGGTGAATATCCCGCTTTACTTAATGCATATAAAGCGGGCGCGATTTGTATGGCAAACAGTTTTCGCGCCAAGCTCGTTCACAAAAAAGCGGTTTTCGCTGTTTTAACGAACGAAAAATATGCGCAGCTTTTTGACGAAGCGGAACTTGTCGCGATTAAAAGACACATTCCGTGGACGCGCAGATTCCGCGAGGAAAAAACTTTTTATTACGATGAAGAGATTGATCTGGTTGAATTTACAAAAAACAATCAAGGCAAACTCGTTCTTAAACCGAACGACGATTACGGCGGACACGGCATTTATATCGGCTGGGCTTCAACGGTCGAAGAATGGAACGACGCAATAAAACTCGCGCTCGAAAACGGCGATTATCTCGTGCAGGAACGCGTCAAAACCGCCCGCGAACATTTCCCGATGCTCAATCTCGCCGGAAACTGGCATATGATCGAACAGCTCGTTGATCTCGATCCTTTGCTGTTTAACGGCAAAGTCGGCTCGGCATTCACGCGCCTTTCATCTTCGGAACTCGCCAACGTTTCCAGCGGCGGCGGAATGGTTCCGACGTTTATTATCAGCGAAAAAGAATGAAAATGCGAAGTGCTGAGAAACCGTTTGATTTATTTTCGTTCAATTACTTAAGTTTGAAAACAAAGAGTTTTCTTTGTATTCTTTGCGAAAACTTCAACCCTCTAAGCTTTGCTTTTTCAACTTTTGATTCAGATAGTTCTCAAAACTAAGGTTCGCAATTCAAAAAGCTGTAAGATTTACTAAGTCAAGTGTTATAATGTTTCAAAACCCCATTGTTTCAAGCATAATCATAAATAAGGAATTTACGAAAAATGAAAAATAAAAGGTTGTTTTCGAGTATTTGTTTCGGGTTGTTTTTAGTTTTGGTGATCGGTTCGATTGTTTTTTATTCGCCGGAAACTTCTGCACAAAAACAAGTTACGCTTTTCAGTCTGATTGAAACTCCAAGTGCGCGGGCGGAAAATGAAAAATATTCTCCCGCTTCGGTGCGCGAGGGCGAGATCGTTTTTCAGAATAATCTGATCGAACGCGAAAATTCGGAAAGTCTGATGATTCCGCTGTTTGACGGAAAAACTTACGAAGCAATTCGCAATTCATCGGAAGGTTTCGAGATGCGCGGCGCGGATGATTTTACGTGGCGCGGAAAAATTTTCGCAGGAAAAATTCCGGGCGATGTCGTTTTAACTTTCAAAAACGGTTATGTTGCCGGATTGATCTATTCGCCGGACAGGGTTTATGAAGTGGCGATCAAAGGCGGCAAGCAAATTTTGGTCGAACTCGATCAGAGCCTTTATCCCGAATGTGCCGGAGACACGAAGGGCGAGAGCGACGGGAAAAGACCGGAACTCGAAAATGCGGGCGCGGCGTTAGATTCCGGCGACCGGATAGATGTTTTGGTCGTTTATACGACAGCGACGAAAAATTTTCTCGGCGGCGATGCGGCGGCGCAAAGCTTTTCTCAACAAGCGATTGATTCGACCAATACAACCTACATCAACAGCAAAATCCGCCAGCGGCTCAGGCTGGCACACGCAACGGAATATGTTTATACAGAAGTCAGCAGTTCGGCTGATCTGTCGAGTTTGCGGACAAGCGCGGCGATTCAAAGTCTGCGCGAAACGCACAAAGCCGATTTAGTGGCATATCTCGGCGAGATTTCCGGCGTGTGCGGACAGGCTTATTTGATGGGAAATCCGGTCGGCAATCAAAACAACGGATATTCGGTTACGGCACGAAGTTGTGCGATCGGAAATTTAACCTTTGCCCACGAACTCGGACATAATATGGGCAGTCAGCACAATCCTGAAAACGGTTCGGGCGCGACTTATTTTTACGGTTACGGGCATTGGGTTAACGGAAGTTACCGCACGGTGATGTCGTATGTTAATCCCTGCACTTCGGGATGCACACGCCGTCCGTATTTTTCCAATCCTTCGATAATTTTCAACGGCGCGGCGACCGGAGTCAAAGATCAGCGCGATAATGCGCGTTCGATCAATAATACGGCGGACGTGATTGCCAATTACCGTTACAGCGGAACGAGCATTACTATGACTAATTTCAACGCGGGCGAAACGATTCCGCGAAACATCTCGCGTCAGATTAATTGGAATTCCAACAATTTAGACGGAAACGTAAAAATTGAAATTTCGCGCGATGAAAGCACGAACTGGCAAACCTTGATCGCCAGCACGTCGAACACCGGTTCGGCGACTGTTAATATCTACGGCAGACCGACGCGGCTGGCGCGAATTCGAATCACGAGTTTGAGCAATCCGATTGTCAGCGATTCGAGTGTGAGAAATATCTTTATCAAGTAAGCAGCAATGGAAAATGGATAATGTAAGAATTCTTACATTATCCATTTTCCGCCAATAGTTTATGAGCAAAGAAATTATCAATTCATCAAAAGCTCCTGAGCCGGTCGGACTTTATCCGCACGCCCGATTGGTCGGAAATCTTTTGTTTTTGTCGGGTGTCGGACCTCGTGAGAAGGGAACGAAAAAAATTCCGGGCGTTGAACTCGGCGCAGACTGCGAAATAATTTCTTACGACATCGAAGCGCAATGCCGTTCGGTTTTTCAAAATGTCCGATATATTTTGGAAGAAGCGGGTTCATCTTGGGAAAATATCGTTGATGTTACGGTTTTTCTGACAAATATGAAGGACGATTTTCAGACTTATAATCGAATTTACGCCGAATACTTTAAAGATAATTTGCCGTGCCGCACCACGGTTGAGATAAATAAACTTCCGACACCGATTGCGATCGAACTGAAAGTAATTGCGACGATTGATTAAAGTCTTAAGGGACTAAAAATGACTGCACTCAAAAATGAAAACAGTACTCAAATAGAGTCTGGAACAACTTCCGCACACCGCAATCAACTCCTGCTGCCTCTCTCAATTCTCGGAGTTTGTTGTTTTACGCCTTTTTTTATTTACAATCTGGCGAGCGGAAACTACGGTCTGGGCGCGGCAATTCTTGGGCTAACACTTATTTTCCTAATCAATGCTTTCTCAATTCACCGTAACGAAAAACCTCTGATTCCATTCGAGATTCTTCTGTTTCCGGCGGCATTGGCAATTGTTCTTTCAACAATTTATCAGGGAGTTTACGGAACTTACTGGTGTTATCCGCTTCTTTTGTTTTACTTTTTTGTGCTTTCGCGCAAGATGGCTAATGTGTGCAGTATTCTGCTGCTCTTTGTCACTACATTCATTACCTGGAAATATATCGAAACGCCTTTAACGATCCGCTTTGCCGTTTCGCTCAGTTTGCTGCTGGTGATGGCAAATATCATTGTCGGAGTAATTGATAATTTATATGACCGGCTTCACCAGGAATCTATCAGAGATCCGCTGACCGGATCGTTTAACCGCCGCTATATGGAATCGCGGTTGGGCGATGCGGTAGCCCAGAAACAGCGGGAGTTGATACTTCCCTCCTTGCTGGCTCTGGATATTGATTTTTTCAAACCGATCAATGACGAACTCGGACACGCAACGGGCGACAAGGTTTTAAAAAGTTTGGTGAAATTGATAAAACAAGATATCCGGCAATCTGATAAATTATTTCGCGTCGGCGGCGAGGAGTTTTTATTGTTTCTGCCGGAAACAAATGAAGAAAAAGCCGCCTTCGTTGCCGAAAAACTGCGCCGCAAGGTCGCCAACGAACCGCTTCTTAATGACCGAACCATAACCGTCAGCATCGGTGTCAGCGAACTGCAAACGGGCGAAACCCTCGATGATTGGCTAAAATCCGCCGATGATGCGATGTATAAAGCAAAAGAAACCGGACGAAACCGCGTCGTTCGGCGAAACTTTACTGATCAAAAAACTTTTACCGGGAAATTGAAAACTGAAAGAAGCTGATTTACGGAATTAAGCCGCAAATAAAACTTTAGAAATTTAATTTACGGAGTAATTATACTCATTGTTAATACTTACCGGGAGTGTGTATAATTTGACTTATGAAAAAAAATGCACACAAACGCATAAATATAACATTACCCGAATCAACCGTTGCGCTGCTCAAAACCGTTGCGAATAAAGGCGAACGAAGTGTTTTTATTGATATGGCAATTAGAAGCTATATCAAACAAACTAAAGGCGCACAATTGCGCGAAAATTTGAAAGTGGGCGCAATTGCCAGAAGCCGGAGAGATTTATCTGTTGCGGAAGAATGGTTTGACGTTGAGGAAGAATTATGGCAAAAAAGCTAACGCCTGTTCGGGGCGAAGTTTATCTTGTCAATTTTGATCCGACGCTCGGCTCGGAAATAAAGAAAACTCGTCCGGCGTTGATAATTCAAAACGACATTGCCAACGAACACAGCCCGATTACGATTGTTGCGGCAATCACTTCAAAATTTGACGAAACGCTTTACCCGACCGAGGTTGAAATTTCCGCCGGCGAAGGCGGTTTGAAACAAGATTCGGTCGTTTTGCTCAATCAAATTCGCTCGATTGATTGCCAAAGATTAACGAAAAAACTCGGAAAAATTGAAGATTCAACGCTGAAAAAAGTTAATTCAGCCGTCAAGATCAGTCTCGGCTTAATCG
Source organism: Pyrinomonadaceae bacterium (assembly GCA_041745765.1). Lineage (GTDB taxonomy): Bacteria > Acidobacteriota > Blastocatellia > Pyrinomonadales > Pyrinomonadaceae > JAHCHG01. The sequence continues at coordinate 49,488 of JBGTIH010000032.1, forward strand.
AGATTTAGCGAGGTAGAAATTTATGCAGATCAGAAGACCTTTTAATTTCAAAAAATGGATTGACGAACACAGACATTTATTAAAACCGCCCGTCGGCAACAAATGCGTTTACGAAGACGCGGAATTTATCGTGATGGTCGTCGGCGGACCGAATTCGCGCAAGGATTATCACTTTGACGAAGGCGAGGAATTTTTCTACCAGCTCGAAGGCGATATTCTGATAAAAATTCAGGAAAACGGCAAATCGGTTGACGTTCCCGTAAAAGAAGGCGAGATTTTCCTGCTTCCGCCGAGAATTCCGCATAACCCGATTCGCGGCGAAAACACGGTCGGCTTAGTTATCGAAAGAAAACGCCGGAATGGCGAACTCGACGGTTTAATGTGGTTTTGCGAAAACTGCAACGAAAAACTCTACGAAGAATATTTTGAGCTGACCGACATCATCAATCAATTTCAAGGCGTTTTCAAAAGATTCTATGGCGACGAAAATTTGCGAACCTGCGACAATTGTGGAACTGTAATGGAGCCGCCGCCGGTTGTGAGTTGATTAAAATTGAAAAGACAAATGATTGACAAAGACAAATACACGACCAAATTTGAAGCTGAATTGAGTGAGTTCGTTGAGCAATTAAGGAAATATGTTTCAACCGAAACAGGTGAATGGACGGTAAAAGGTTTTATTGATATCTACAAAAACATTTATACAATTTCATCGGACACAAAAATCATATCCAAAATTCTTGAAATTCATATTTTTCCGGCGATTCTGAAATTTGCTGACGAAGCGGGCTATAAGATAATTTTAGCCGAGCATCAAAATTGGTATCCGGATTTGACTTTTGTTAGTAGGGAAAATGACAAGATAAAATTTGCACTTGACATCAAAACGACTTTTCGCCGAAATAAAAAATCGGCAGGTTTTACTCTTGGCAGTCACGGTGGCTATTTCAAAGAAAGAGATAAAGACAAAAATATACAATTTCCATACAATAAGTACACAGGACATTTCTGTTTAGGAGTGATTTATACAAGAACCGATTTTGATGATGATTTAGCTGACACGGAAATTTTTAAAGTAAGTGAACTTGAGGAAAAGAATGAAAATAATTTTGATTCAGTCGGAGAGCGTGAAATAACGAAAGTAGAAAATCTAAAGTCAATAACTTCGGTTATTAAAGATTTCGACTTTTTTGCCGCTCCGAAATGGAAAATTGCAAGCGATGGTCGCGGTTCGGGAAATACTGCAAACATCGGCTCAATTAAAGATATTGAAGCCTTGAAATCGGGAAAAGGCGTTTTTAGCGAACTTGGAGAAGAATGGTTTGACGAATACTGGATTAACTATGGTAGTGCGAGTATGGTGAAGGACGGCAAAGCAATTAAAATTACAAACATTTGGGATTTTCTTGAATTTAAAGGCAGAACCGATTTATATGATAAAGTCGGAAATGGAGCAAAACGAAGAAAGCAAAACTAAGTTTATATGAATATATTTGTGCCGCCGATAAAATCGCAGGGAATAAAAACCAAACTTGTCAGATGGATTTCCGAAAACATTAAGGAAATTGAATACGACAGATGGGTAGAACCGTTTATGGGAACAGGCGTTGCTTCATTCAACATACGACCGAAAAAGGCTTTGCTTTGCGATAGCAATCCTCATTTGATCAATTTTTATACCGCACTCCAAAAAAAAGAAATTACCGGAGGAATAGTCAGGCAATTTCTTAATCACGAAGGAGAAAAATTGCTTAATACGAAAGGAGAACATTATTACATAATTAGAAATAGATTTAACGAAAAAGGAAATCCGCTTGATTTTTTATTTTTGAGTCGTTCTTGTTTTAACGGAATGATGCGTTTCAATAAAAAAGGCGGTTTTAATGTTCCGTTTTGTAAAAAAACGAATCGTTTTGCTCAATCTCTGGTTACAAAAATTACAAATCAAGTCGAGAGTATTTCCCGGATAATCGAGCAAGGCGATTATGAATTTAAACATCAGGATTTTAAGAAAACTCTTGCTGAATTAAACCCTTCCGATTTTGTTTATGCCGATCCGCCTTATATTGGCAGGCACGTTGATTATTTTGATTCTTGGTCGGAAGAAGAAGAAATCATTTTAAAAAACGGATTGACCAAGTCTGAATGCAAGTTCATTTTATCAACTTGGTTAAGTAATAAATACCGAACCAATGATTATATATTTTCCATCTGGAAAAATTGCTTCGTCGCAACTAAAGAGCATTTTTATTATGTTGGCGGAAAAGAATCCAATAGAAATGCTGTTTATGAAGCACTGCTTTCCAATATTGAATTGAGAGACAGTATCAGCAATCAGAAAATGAAATCCCGAATCTTAAATGACAAATCGCATTTGACTTCAAAACCTAATGAAACTCGGCATTCTCAACAGTTACTACTAAATTTTTAATAAAAATGTAAGTAATAAGTAAAAGGACATTCGGAATAATATTTCGGAGATTTTCGCGCCTTTTGGTATAACTTAGATTTCTTGAAGTGATGGCAAAATGAATAGTATGAACGAAGACTTTGACGAAACAATTTTAGATAACGAGGAAACTTTTAAAAAGCGATTTAAATGGATTGACCGAATAGACATTCCAATCGCGGCAATCAACAAGTCTCTGCTTGAAGCCAAAAATCACGGGCAAAGAGATAAAGATTTAATTGATATAGACAGGATAGAAAATGAAGAAAGTTGATATGTCCGAACAGGCGATTTTGCGGCGTTTGCGAACAGTTGACGGATTGCGCGAACTTTGTATTTCGTTGATGAAAGCGAAAAAAGAATCGGACGAAAAAAAACACAAAAATAATATGAAAAATATCACGATGCCCTTTGTCGTAACGCTCTGGGAAGCGGAAAATTATGATGAATCTACGTTTAGCCCGACGCTTTCCGAGGTGAAGATCAAGAAATCTTTTGACGGCGAGATGAAGGGCGA
>JBGTIH010000033.1:0-57017 GCA_041745765.1 Pyrinomonadaceae bacterium
TTTTTACGATTGGACTTACGGTGCAGCCTGAAAATTAAATCAACGAGTAATCGGTCAAAAAAATAGCGGTGAGTTTGAATCAAAAGATTCAGCTTACTGTTTTTTATTATTTGAATTTGTACATAAAAAATTTTGCAAAAACCAGCCATAAGGCTGGGGGAATTGGCGGTAAATCAGCGGTTATTAAATATCGAATAACGGTTGAATTAATTATTTAGGATTGATTATTATTTAAGCAAAAGAAAATTGCCGCAATTATTTTAGACACGCAGATTCCGGTTTGTTTTTAACAATTTTCAAATAAGGCGGTTATTTAGGTATTTCCTAGCTGATATTTGACAATACCTTCGCCAAAATGAGATGTTCAAAATGAATTATTGACATTGATTTTATTTGCTTTGTAAATATAACAAAAAACATCGGATATAATTAAAATACGCTCTGCCTTTTCCATAAACCATTTTAATTATCTGTATATTTTTTGCAGTTTTTTACAGCCTCTTTATTTTCAACAATTATGATTTTACTATTCTTCAAAAATTGGCGAAGGTATTGTTACTTATAAATCAATAAATAACTAAAACTTGATCGGCTGGATTAGAATTCGGTTACAGTAATTAAACCGGAATTATTTTAGCATCATTAAAATACTAACCAAGTTTTTTATCTTTCTCTCCAAAATCTGCAAGATGAATGATGTCACTTTCTTTCAATCGGTAAAGTCATCGGATTCGACAGTCGGAGTGAAGTCAATCTCATCGTACTCGGCAACCAATGAATCGAGATTTTCGGAGTTTTGGCGAAGTTTAAATAAATTTGTGGTGTTCTGGTTTTCATCAACCAAACTATAAAACAGTTGGTCAAACCGACCGAACATCCACTGGTTTGTGAGCGGTCTTTCCTGAATTGTGCCGTCTTTAAAATGTAAACGGGTAACGGTCGGGAGTTGTTTTTTCTGCTGCTCCGCGCCATCCGGCTGAACGGCTTTTGCGACTTCCGGCTGTTCAGCCTGAACAGGCTTGTCGCGCCGGAGATGCAGGGTAACAAAGCCGGCTCCCAGGTCAATGCTGTCGTCCCGCACGATTGCCTGTAGCTCTTGACCTATTGTCCATTCATTGTATTTACGAGGTTCTCCTACGTCCTCGATTCGCAGGAAAATTGTGTCGCCGCTTTGCCGCCAGGTTCCCTTAATCTCACGTCCGTAGCCTCCGCCCCAGCTGGAATAACTTTTGGCGTAGGAAAAACGATTGTCATCATAAAGCTCCAAACTAATATCTACGTCAAACTCTTCTTCAAATGTCCGTTCCTCGTAAATCCTCATGCTGCTGCTGTTGCTCCTTCCTCTGTTTTAATCTGCGGCTGCGATCTGTGACTCACTGAATATAAATATTTCGAATTGACGGAAATTGGTTGATTGTGGAGTAATCAAAGTATCATAAATTGCTAACTCTATATCAAAAAGACTCCTTGCCTTGGATAAAAACTTCACGGCAACACAATACTGGGACACTGCTTAGAACTGAAAATAGTTTTTTCATAAAGCCTTGAGCGTTTAAGCAATCGAAGAAGCCGAACTTTGTATTGAACCGAATTTCGGTTTTGTTATACCGAATTATTTATAAGCGTTTTTGCCTGTAAAGCAATAAACAACTGAAACTTGATCGGCTGGATTAGAATTCAGTTACAGTAATTAAACCAGAATTATTTTTATCATCTTACAACTGAAATTTTAACCAAGCTTTTTATCTTTCTTAAATCTCTTAACAACCATTTCGCGCCGCATTTTCGGCAGATGATCTATAAAAAGTTTGCCGTCGCAATGGTCGGTTTCGTGCATAAAAGCGCGGGCGGCGTAGCCTTCCGCAACGCGTTCGAACCATTCGCCTTTTTCGTTCTGCGCTTTTAATTTGACGACATCGGGGCGCACGACGACAGCTGGAACTTTGCCGACCGAAAGGCAGCCTTCCTGCCCGCTTTGTTCGCCGCTCGTTTCGATGATTTCGGGATTTGCGGCGATTAGTTTGATGCCTTCGCAATCCATCACGAAAAGCCGCACATTCAGCCCGATCTGAGGCGCAGCCAAGCCGACACCTTCCGCGTCATACATCGTTTCAAACATATCGGCACACAAATTTTCGAGTTCTTCGTCAAAAACCGTAACGGGTTTTCCGACCTTTCCTAAAACTTCTTCCGGGTATTCGGTGATTTTTCTAATTGCCATAATTATTTTTGCCGCAAACAAACACGAAATTGCACGAAATAAAACATAAATAATTTTTCGTGTCTTTTTGTGGTTGTTCGTGGCTAATTTCTTACCTCGGAATAACGCCGTGCCGTGAACGGCGGCTAAAATCGCGTTTGGCAAAAAAGCCTTTTTCGGCGCGGTTCATACATTGCCAGCAGACGACTCTTTCGATATTTGTCGGACTAAGCTCGATATTATAATGATCCTTAACGCGGTCGCATTCGGCGCATCTGGCAGGCGGTTTTGCGTTTATGTTGCTTATTTTTTCTTCGCTCATTTTTTTCTTAAAAGTCTGATTCTTTCCAAGTATAAATTCTTCTGAGAAACGATATTGTAATTCGATTCGACAAAATTTTCCAATGGTTCACAAGCATCACTGGTCTGACAATCTTCCTGCGTCAACAGCCAAATTTCTTCGGAATTTTCCGGTATTTGTGAAATTACATATTCAATCTGCTTTTTATATGTGCCTGATGTTCCCGGCTTTGCTTCAAAATTCCAGGCAAAAAAGTTTTCGTTCGGAAGAATTTTATTTTTCCCTTTATAGTAAAAATTCAATGCCAGCACATCATAATTTGAAAAAACAATGATCGGCTGATTTTCTTTTTCATTTTCTTGAATAAATTGTGCCGTGCGCGCCCAATCGCCTCGTTTAGTAAAATTCGGGAAAATATGAGCGGTCGAATAAAGGTAAAATCCGGTTAAAACAAGCGCAATCAATATAAAATAGTAGTTTTTGATTTTAAACTTTTCAGGTTTTATTTCCCAAATTACGATAAAAGTCAAAAATAAGATCGGAACAAAAACAACCGCCGCGTGTCTTATTTGAATATGCAGAGTTCCCGTCAAAAAATAAAGAATTATGAAAAATAGGAAAACGACGGCTGAAAATGCGCCGAAAACTAAGATTTTTTCGTCAAACATCTTTCGCTTAATAAAAAGTATGATTATTGTTATCAAAATCAACAGGCGAACTATCCAGAGCCGGAAAATAGAAATTTGGGAAGTTTCGCCCGCCGAATAAATTTCTGTCGGCAAAACAAACACTAAAAAATGATTCCAGATCGTTTTCAGTCCTTCTATTAAATTTGTCGGCGGAACGTAATCGCTTGTTCTAATATCAAATTGCGCTTTTATGGAAAACAACATCGGCAGAAAAAAAATTCCGGCGATACCCATATCTAAAAAATAATTACGTGCCGCCCGCCATTTTTGTAAAAGCAAAAGAGCTGCAAAACCGCCGACCAGAAAAAATCCCAGATAATAATTCGCATAAAGTGCGGTTATTGCAGTAATTACATAAAAAACACGCGCTTTTTTTTCCGACTTTTCTTCGCTCAGCCAATAACCTTCGCAGAATAATTTCAAAAGCAAGACGGTCAATAAAATCATCAACGAATAGCCGCGAATTTCGTTACTTGCCCAAAATAAATACGGATGAATAGCGAAAAAGAACGTAACGAACATCGAAAATTTTTCGTCCCAAAACTTTCGCGCTACGGAAAAGAAAATTTTTATTGCCAACAGAGAACAGATTATCGAAAATAGTCGGGCAAAAAAGACCGAATGATTCAGCTCGCGCCAGAGTCCCATAAACCAAAAATAGAGCGGAGCCTGTTTTTCATTGGGCAGCGCATATTGTAATGCGTGAATAAAACCGTTCTGCGTTGTGTAGAGTGTCGAGGCTTCGTCAATCCAGATGTTAATAAAATATGCCATCGGAAAAGCAACAGCCATATGAAGCAGCATCAAAAACAAAAGAAATTTTAGTTCATTTGGTTTGTTCATCTGTGAATATTCTTTTCAGGACGGAAAGTTTTAATAGTAGGACTTTCACTCGAATACTTTTTGCGCGTTTGGAGTCCCGCCTAAAGGCGGGACTCCAAACTTAAAGCGAAAGCCCTAAATACAAAAAATAGCTGAATATCTTCTTCGATTTGCAGATTTTATTGGCTCACTACATCTGATATTTTTCAGTTAATTCCACACGGATTTCCTGCAAACTATTTTCCGAAACAATTTGAGCGTGGCGGCGCATATTGACGATCTCAAAATCCTTGCCGAAAGTTTCCAGAATCTCGCTGACGAATTCCAGTTTCTTTTCCAGCGGTAAATTCATTCCGGGGAAAAACTTGAGTTCCGGCGCGTCTTCCGCCGCCAGAAAATCGAGCGGATGAAGCAACAAACTAAGCTGCGTTCCGGTCATTTTGCACATTTTTACGGCAGATTTCCAATAAGCGCGCGCGGCGAGTTTTGAAAATGTCGAAAGATAAATCAAATAAGTCGCGTGAATCGGCGTTTTGAAAATGGGCAAGGTCGTAACCGGAATTTCGATCAATTTCTTTTCGCCGATCTGCCATTGATAAGGCTTTAAGGATTGAAAACCGTCGGAAAATTTGCCGTATAATTTCTTGAGCTTTTCGCGTTCTTCGGGCGGCATTTTCGGCGATTTCAGGAAAAAATAAGCTCTCGCGATCGGCGCGATATAGGTCGGCAAAGTCGAGCAATCGTATTCATAATTTCTTTCCGCCAAAACTTCCAGAACCGCCGTCGAAAGCGAATATCCCGGACCGCGAAAACCTTTCGGCAGTTGTCCCGTAATTTTTTCCAGAGCGTCTTCGGTTTTATGAAATTCTTCGACTAATTCTTCCTTTGAATAGAGATGCAGCCACGGTTCGTGCCGGAACGAATGATTGGCGATCTCGTGTCCGGCACCTGCAATTTGCCCGATCGCCTCCTGGTTTTTATCCAGCGCGGCGTCCTGCCCGACGATAAAAAATGTAATATCGAGCCGGCGCTCCTTTAAAAAGTCCAAGATTCGCGGCACAACTCGGTCAAGATACGACGGAAATTCTTCCCAGCCCGCATCGCCGCGCGTTTTCATATACGCCCATTTATTATCGAGATCGAGGCTTAAACTTGCTGTCGGTTTCATATACTTTTTATTTGTTTTGCAAAATCGGCAAGAAAATTTATTCGCTCAAATGAAGGAACTGCTTTAAGAGAAACTACATTTTCTGCTTCCTTTGTGCAAAAAGGCGGATAAACATTTATAAGTTGTCCGTTTTCAATAATTCCCCCTTCAATTTTGAACTTAATTAATGGCTGTAATGACAAAAACTCCGTCGGATTTTCTTCTGCCTTTGCTAAAAATTCTTTTAATGTTAAACCAAGATTTTCTACTTCATCCGTTTCAGCATTTAACTTCCAAACTGTTTTATCACGCAAAAGGAATTGATCTCCAAAACAATCTTGTCCGAAAGGAATATCGCTTTCTTTCAAACCGGAGAAAAGTTTATGCAAGGCAAATTCACCAACCCAAACACTTTGAAGCGAATGCCATTCAGGAGAATCAACCATTCCGCGAATATGTAATCCGTCATCAAAAGCGACAAAACCGTTAATTTTCTTAAGCAAATTTTGCAGATCTTTTGGTAAATATTCAAGGATTTCCTTGTCAGAAAGATCATTGCCTTTGTATGTAATAGATTCCTCTTTCATAATTTTAAATTATTTCCAAAGGAAATTTTTCGGCTAATTGAACGGTTTCATTGATATTCAAAGTTCCGTTGACGATCTGTGATGAGTTGACGATATAAACATTTTCGAGCGAAGTTTCAACGGGCGGAACGGTTTTTGAATAATCTAAGGTAAGCAGAGGAAAAACCTGCCTGACGCGCGAGATTTTGAATTCGAGAACATCGTTTCTATCAAAATGCGCATACATTTTCTCCAATGATGAGAGAAAATGTTCTTCGATTTCCTCGTCCGATTTATCGAACAATTCGTGATCGGGCGCGAGATAGCGCGGCAGATAGATCAGGGAATTTCCGCCGAATTCGCTTTTATCAACGAGCGCGGAAAGTTCGATCACGCCCGTAAAAGGCGTTTCGTCCGTAATGTTTGTCACGTAATACTCGGAAATCGGTTTTTTCGTCAAAACCGAAGCGCAGATAATTCCTAAATATCTGATATTATTGAGTCTTTCCTTTTCAACGTCGGTTAGTTGCGGCAGAATTTTCGCCGCGATATTCGAAGGACAGGTCAAAATTACCTTGTCGAATTCTTCGCTTTTATCATTTGAAGTTAAATTTATCTTTCCTTTGATTTCCTCGATTTTCCCGACCGGCGAACTCAATCTGACATCAACGCCCTTTTCCGTTAAAACCTCGGAAAATTTCCGCAAAACATTCGCATAACCGCCGCGCACGTAGCCGAACATTTCCTTTTTCAGCCCCGAGTTTCGCGCCGCATACATTCGCTGAATCGTCGCCCAGATAAACGCCGCGCAGGTTTCCGCGTAGGCTTCGCCGAGCTTTGCTTTCAAAAGCGGTCGCCATATTTTATCGAAAGTCTTTTTGCCGGAAAGTTTTGTCAGCCACTGTTCGACCGTTACTTTTTCCAGAGATTTCCAGTTTTTCAGGCGCGAAGCATAAAAGATCGTCGCGCCGAGCCGCAGTTTGCTGATGAGATCGAGCGGCGGAAATTTCAGAAATTCGATTGTGTTCGACATCGAAACCAGTCTGCCGTCGGTGTAAAATCCGGTTTTTGTTTCAACCCATTCGAATTCATCTTTTAAACCGACTTCTTCGATGATTTTGCGCGTGTAGGAATCCGAAAGCAGCACGACGTGATAATGTCTGTCCCACGTCAGATCGCCGATCTGCCAGACACTCGCCAGACCGCCGATCTCCGGCGAAGATTCGAAAACGGTGACATTATGTCCTTTTTCAGCAAGACGCAGAGCGAGCGTCAAACCGAGAAAACCGCTGCCGACGATAGCGACTTTGGATTTTTTCTTACTCATCAATTTCTTTATATTTTCCCCATTCCATAAAATCGTAATATTGCTGCATTGCTTCGTTGTAGGTTTCGGCTTCGGTTGTCCAGATTAGTTCGAAATCATCTTCATCTTCCAGCATTTGCAACCTTTGTTCGTAGTTTGGATATTCAACGCGGAAGAAAGAAAGATTTGATTTATCTTTGTTTGCCCAAAGTTCATATTTCATTGCCTTTTTATCACCAGATAACTACAATACCCTTTAAATTTTTAGCCATTTGAACTGCATCTAAAATATTTCCTACACGCTCTTTAATATATTCTTCTTCAAATTCGGAATCTTCTGAAAACTGTTTAATTCGTTCCAAAATAATGTTAAGTTCGTTTTCTAATTGACCTAATTTTTCGTTTCCAACATATAAGTCATTATATTTTAATTCAGCTAAAAGTTTTATTCCTAAACTTTCTGCTAAAACTGAACCGTATAGTTTATAACGGGAACTTTCAAATCCGGCTAGATCTCTGCCTTTGTTTATTTTAATATCTTCATACTTGCCACTCTCATCATAAACGCGAACATTTACCAGCAAACTCATATTACAATCTTTTCATTTTCGATTTTATTTTTGTTATTTCTCATTTACAAAAGGAATTTTTTGACTAGGAGATTATCAATCAGTGTAGCAAGCAGAATTATAAGCAGGTTTAAATAAAATCGAGTTAAATCCGTATTGAGGAACTCGCTATACTGATTTTTTACTCGGTCTGATCCGAAGCTTTTTCCGCCAGAGCAGGTTTGACCGCTTTGTTTTTTTCGAGTAAACGTTCGCGCGCAAGTCGGTAAAGCAAGCCGAGATGTTTGAACGTTGTTTTCGCGGTGTTCATTTTTGAAGCACCGAAGAGGCGCGTTTCCAGAACCGCCGGAGATTCGATGATGTGTCCGCCTTTCAGATCGAGTCTGCCGAGCATTTCCGTCACGCCTAAGAATCCGCCGTCTTCGACATTCAGATCGATCATCGCGCTTCTTCTGTAAACGCGAAAACAGCTCGTATAAGTTGCCAGATTGGTTTTCAAAACGCGGCGATAGCAAAATGACGCGCCTTTGGAAAAAAGCAGCCGCCACGCCGGAACATTTCTAACTTCGCCTTTGCGGTGATATTGCGAAGCCGTAACCATATCCACGTCATCGGTTAGAAGCGGAACCATTTCGACCAGCTGGTGCGGATCGTAGGTGCAGTCGCAATCCATCGAACAGACGATCTCGTTTTTCGAGGCTTTGATGCCCGTCATAATTCCGCCCGCCACGCCTTTGTTTTTTTCGTGCTGGAGAATCATTACATTTTCCGTCTTGCCGAACAGCTGGTGCATTTTTTCAAAGGTATTGTCCGTGCTCCGGTCGTCAACGAAAATAAAGGTCGGATGATAGCCGATTTTATTCAATTTCTCTTCGACGCTTTTCAGAGTATTTGAAAGATAATCGAGATTATCAACTTCGTTATAGCATGGAATAACGATCGAAATTTCGGTGTGCGGCGCGGCGTTTTCCGCAGCCTTAACTTCGACAACATCGCTTTGAACAGCAATTTCCTTGGCTTCGACGCTTAAAGAATTTTTTAAACCCAGATATTCGGCGACATCGCAAAAATCATAAAGTTCGAGATTTTCCTTCAAGATCCATTCCATTTTGTCGAGTTTCCGGTAATGGCGGACGCGGTTATAACGCGAAGCGGCGGAAATTCGCGGCTGTTCGGGATCGAGTTCCCAGACGTGAAAATACAAAACGAACGGATCGTCATACCGATTTGTCCAATCTTTAACGGCGCGGCGCATCAATGTGTAGGGAAACTGCCGGAAATAATTTCCGCCCGAAATCGGCAAAAGTCCGACGCCGAGATTGCGCGTCGAATACGGAAATTCCAGAATCACTCTGCCGTCCGTAGGATGCTGATGCTTGAAGCGTTTGGCTTTTGCGTCTTTTTTCACGGGCAAAAACGAAGCGTCGTACGCCAGACCTTCTTCGGCTAAAACGTCCAAAATCCACGAATCCTTTTCGTAATTGAGCTTTTCGGCGGCGCGGTAACCGACGATTTTCTGCCCCGCCGCGTCTTCTAAAATGCGGTTCGTTTTCCGCACGTCTTCGCGAAATTCGTCCGGCGTTAATTGCCTTAGCGAGCGGTGATAAAAGCCGCGCGAAGCAACTTCGTGTCCGCGCGCGACGATTTCCTTGATTAATTTCGGATTCTGCTCGGCGATCCAGCCGAGCACGAAAAATGTCGCTTTCGTGCCGTATTCATCGAGCAAATCCAGAGCTTTGTGTGTATTTTGCTCGTAACGCGGCTCAAAGCGCGTCCAGTTTTGTTCTCTGATCAGTTTTTCAAACGCGCCGACGTGAAAATAATCTTCCACCAGAACGGTTAGGAGATGTTTTTTGTTTTGAACTTCTGAATTCATTTTATTTTCGTTTTTTCGGATCTTTTCGCGTAAACATTCTCTAAAATCCCGACAATTTGTTCGGCACTCGTGCCGTCGCCGAAAGGATTCTCGATCTCATTTACGGAATTTATCCAGGTTTCGTTTTTGTAGTTTTCTTCAAGCATTTTTGCCAGAGTTTTTGAATTTCCGCCGACCAGTTTGGCGACGCCTGATTCGACAGCTTCGGGGCGTTCGGTATTTTCGCGCAGGATAAAAAGCGGTTTGCCGAGGCTCGGAGCTTCTTCCTGCACGCCGCCCGAATCGGAAACGATCAGCCACGCGTTTTTCATCAGCGCGACGAAATCGGCGTAATCGAGCGGTCCGAGAAGATGAATTCTTTCTCTTTCCGCTAAAATTTCTTCTGTTATCTGTCTGACATTCGGATTCGGATGAACGGGGAAAAACAAGCAAACATTTTCATTTTTCTCAACAAAGCTGCGCAGTTCCTTCAAATTTCCGCTCATCGTTTCCCCGAAACTTTCCCGGCGGTGAGTTGTCAGAAGCAGACGTTTTAATCCCTCGGTTCGTTTGATCAGATTGCTTATCTTATCGCTTGGCAAAGAATTTTCGAGTATAAAATGAAGCGCGTCAACAACCGTGTTTCCGACAATAAATATGTTACCAGAATCAACCTTTTCCTGTAAAAGATTTTCTTTATTTTGCAAAGTCGCGGCGAAATTAAAATCGGCGATCTGCGAAATTAAGCGGCGGTTCATCTCTTCCGGAAAAGGACTCAAAGGATTGCCCGAACGTAAGCCCGCTTCGACATGTCCGATTTTTATTTTCCGGTTAAACGCCGCAAAAGCTCCGGCAAAGGCGGTCGTCGTGTCGCCCTGAACCAGAATCACATCGGGTTTTTCGTCATCTAAAATCTCGTCCAAGGAATGCAGAATTTTGGAGCAAACCTGATTCGGCGTTTGATTTTCGGTCATCACGCGCAGATCGTAATCGGTTTCGATTTTAAAAATCTTCAGAAAAGGCGCGAGCAGATCCGTGTGCTGGCTCGATGAAACAACCGTTGTTTTAATTGCGGGATGTTTTTTGAGTTGACGAATAACGGGCGCGAGTTTGATCGCTTCGGGGCGCGTGCCGAAAAGCACGAGTATTTTAAATGCATGCTTTTCGGAAAAGGTGCGATATTCGCTCGTGTTTTGTTCGTTTGATTGATTGATGTTCAGCATTTTTTCGGGCGGCAGAGATAGATTTGTTTGTTTCAAATGCAGTAAATCGGCTAAATTCTTCATCTATCTTGATTCGGAATATAATTTATTCGGTTGAATCAATTGAGTTTCAAACCGAAACTATTAACTATTTTTCAGTAAATAAACTGTTTTCAGTTGATAGTTTCGAAGTGATAATTGTCGGATTTAGATTCAAAACTATTTTCTTTATTCTTTTTCAAATGAAAAAATTCTCTGTCATAACATTTATTTTACTCTGTTTTTGTCAAGTATTTCCGCAGACATTGGAATCAGAGATTTTACGCGGAACTGTTTTAGATACAAATGGTTTGCCGATCGAAGGCGCAAACATTGAAATTGCTTCAAATTCTGAAAAGACCTCTTGTAAAACCGATTATCAGGGAAAATTTAGCTGCGGGATAAATTTTGAAGAAAATTTTCTGCTAACCGTTCAAGCAGAAGGTTTTTCTATCTTACAACAAACTTTTGAAAATGTGCAAGATTTTTATGATAAAACAGTTTTAACGCTTTCACCGGCATCTTTGAGTGAACGAGTAATTGTTACGGCAAACCGCACCGAGACGCGGATCGGCGAGACGGCGGCAAGCGTCGTTTCTCTATCAAATCAGGAAATTCAAACGAGCGGTGCGCCGGCGATTGACGATGTGCTGCGGCAAGTTCCGGGATTTTCGCTCTTTCGCCGTACGGGAAGCCGCACGGCGAACCCGACGACGCAGGGCGTTTCCCTGCGCGGAGTCGGCGCCAGCGGCGCGGGGCGTTCGCTCGTACTGTTCGGCGAAGTTCCGCTCAATGACCCGTTCGGCGGCTGGACGCAGTGGAACCGAATTCCGCCGATTGCGGTCGAACGAATCGAGGTTTTGCGCGGCGGCGCGTCCGGTCTTTACGGCAACAATTCTCTGAGCGGAACGGTCAATATCATTCCGCGCGAAGTTAATGAAAATTACGTTTTTTCCGCTGAAATCTTCGGCGGTTCGCAGAAAACTTTTTCCGCTTCGACGTTTTTCGGTTTCAAAAAGGGTGGCTGGAGCGCGGATTTCGTCGCCGCCAATTTTCAAACGCGCGGCTATATTCCGATTGAAAAAATGGAGCGCGGCGCGGCGGATAATTTTGCCGGTTCGCGCAATTCGAATTTTTCCGCAAGAGTCGGAAAATATTTCGGCGAAACTGCCGATATCTTTTTCAAAACAACATATTTCGGCGAAGCGCGCGAAAACGGAACTAATCTGCAAAATAATCGAACGCATATTCGCCAATTTATTCTCGGCGGAAATGCGGAAGTTCAAAGTTCAAAATTTAAAGTTCAAGGTTTGAATATCAACTGGCGTATTTACGGAGGAACGCAGGTTTTCGATCAGACGTTTTCCGCTGTCAGCGCTGACCGAAACAGCGAAAATCTCATTCGTTTTCAGAGAGTTCCGGCGCAAACTTTCGGATTTTCAACGCAATTTTCGACCGTTTTTAAGGAAAATCAAACCTTCGTTTTCGGCTTTGAAGCCAAGGAAGTTCGCGGCGCGAGCAATGAAACGGGATTTTTTAACGGTCGTGCAACTTCAAAGAGCGGCGCGGGCGGCAGAGAGAGAACTTTCAGCTTTTTTGCACAGGATTTCGCGCGGATAAATTCAAAACTGATTTTAGCGGGCAGCCTTCGCTACGATTTCTGGCGAAATTTCGCCGCGCTCAGTTCCGTCCGCACGCTCTCGACAAATGTTGTCAATACGACGATTTTTCCTGACCGCAGCGCAAGCGCGTTCAGCCCGCAAGGTTCGATTCTTTTTCAGGCGACGGAAAAGCTGTCATTTCACGCGCTCGCCTCAAAAAGTTTCCGTGCGCCGACTCTGAACGAGCTTTATCGAGGTTTTCGCGTCGGCAATGTCGTCACGAATCCGAACGAAAACTTGGAAGCGGAAAAAGCCCTGAATTTTGAAACGGGCGCGGCGTTTAATTACAAAACCATTTACCTGCGCGGCAATTTTTTCTTTACGGAAATCAACGATCCCATTGCCAATGTAACTTTGTCGGTTGCGCCGAATTTGATCACGCGCCAGCGGCAGAATATCGGAAAAACCCGCACCAAAGGCGTGGAAATCGAAGCGGATCAAAGATTTAGAAATTTTAATGTCTCGGTCGGATATTTACTGAGCGATTCGCGTATTACGGAATTTCCGGCAAATACGCAGTTGGAAGGTTTGCACGTGCCGCTCGTCTCGCGTCATCAATTTACGTTTCAAACCCGTTATGCTGACAGAAAAGGCTGGAGTTTCGCACTTCAAGGGCGCGCTTCGTCGGCGCAGTTCGACGACGATTTAAATCAATTTCGGCTCGAACCGTTTTTTCAGCTCGACGCTTTCGGCGCGAAAAGATTTTCCGGGAATCTGCAAATTTTCGCCGCGATTGAAAATGTTTTCAATTCGCGTTACTCGGTCGGGAGAACGCCGATTCGCACCGTTAGTTCACCGATCAGCGGCAGAGTTGGATTTAGGTGGAACTAAAACGGGTTTTAGTTCCGTATAAGGAAAATTATTGAATTCGGTTTTCACTCTGCGATCTTCGGCGGATGGTGTGCGTGAATTTTTTTTCTCACGCGAGAGGCGCAGAGATCGCAGAGAAAACAAAGAAAAGAAGCAGCCCGAAACTGCTTCTTTTCTTTGTTTATTTCATTAAAACTTATTCCGGCGGACCCGAACAGCTTTCCTTGTAAAGCGCGGGCTGCTTTACGCTGATGATCGGGAAATTTTCGGCTTCGGCGTTTTTTTCGATCCAGTCCATATATTCTTCCGGCACGCTCATATCGGAAAAAATCGCTTCGACCGGACATTCCGGAATGCACGCGTCGCAATCGATGCAAACGTCGGGGTTAATTAGCAATCTGTCGGGCGTTTCGTGAAAAGCCTCGACCGGGCAAACCGCCGCGCAATCGGTATATTTGCAATCAACGCACGGTTCGGTCACGATATATGTCATTTCTTAAAATTCTCCTGTTTTTGATAAAAATATTAAAATAAAAACGTAATATCCAGAATCATAACTTGTCAAAGCAGGTTAGACAAGTGATAGAATGAGCGCATAATCAAAAGTTTAATCAACATAATTTCAGTTAAGGAAACAATATGAAAAATTTAAAATCGGAAAGAGATTTATCTTTAGAATTTTTGCGCGTTTGCGAAGCGGCGGCAATCGAATCGGCGCGCACGATGGGGCAGGGCGACCGAAAACTCTCGGATGAAGCGGCGGTCGAAGCGATGCGAAAGGTGATGGACACTGTGCCGATGCGCGGCAGAATCGTGATCGGCGAAGGCGAACGCGACGAAGCTCCGATGCTTTACATCGGCGAAGAACTCGGCGGCGGCGATTATTCGCCGGAAGCCCGCGAAGGTCTGCCCGAAATTGACATCGCCGTTGATCCGCTCGAAGGCACAAATCTGTGTGCGCTCGGCGCAAATAACGCGATTGCCGTTCTCGCGGCGGCGGAACGCGGCGGTTTATTAAATGCGCCCGATATTTATATGGATAAGATTATCGTCGGACCATCGTGCCGCGGCGCGGTTGATATTGATGCGCCCGTTAAAGATAATTTGAAAAATATCGCCCGCCGTTTGGGTCGCGATATTGACGATTTAGCCGTTATCGCGCTTGATCGCCCGCGTCACAAACAACTGATTGACGACGTACGCGCCGCCGGAGCAAGAATCCGACTGATTGACGACGGCGATTTGTCCGCCGGAATTTCCGCCGCGGTCGCCGGAACGAATATTCACGCGCTGATGGGCATCGGCGGTGCGCCCGAAGGCGTGATTACCGCTGCCGCGATGAAATGTTTGAACGGCGAAATTCAGTCAAAATTCGTTTTTGATCCGGAAAAATTAGGCGTTGATGCTTCAAAAATTCCGCCGATGAAAGAATTGATGGAAAGACTCGAAGAAATGGGCATTACAGACCCCGAAAAAGTCTATGACACGGACGATCTCGCGCCCGGAAAACGCATAATCTTTGTCGCCACGGGCGTAACCGACGGCACACTGCTGCGCGGCGTACGCTTTTTCGGCGCAGGAAAACGCACCCATTCGGTCGTGATGACGAGCGACTCAAAAAACATACGCTTTATTGACACCGTCCACGTCGAAGGCGGTCCCGACGCAGTCATCAGATTCTAAAATCAAATAACAAAAAAGGTAAGTGCTTATTGACGATTAAATTGCATTCATTAAGAACTTACCTTTATTTTGAACTTCATTTCTTCCCTCAAACTTCTTTAACTGACTCGCAAATACGTTAAATTAAATCCTGACTCTAAAAAAGAATTTGTAAATAAAAATTTTACTGCTAAAATATCTTTCCAAAACAGGAATAATACGGCAAGTATTTTACTTTGTTAAATTATCGGACAATTCACTTGTAAAAAACAGAGAGTAAAAGAAAGGTTGCCGCTCCCACTTGATTTTTGTTTACCAAAAACAATTTATGGAGGAGTTATAATTTTTTATGAGCGTTGCCGTCAAAAAAGTTCTAACTGAAACCGAATCAAATTTCAAACTTGATGAAACCCCTGAAAATGGCGGCAAGTTAATTGTCTTAACTGCGCCGCTGACCGAAGCGATTGACCACGCCGGATATTTTATTCAAATGGCGATGGCTTCGCTGCCCATCTGGCTCGAAGGCATCTTAAACCGCAAATATCCCGATTGGCGAAAGGTCGAGCGGTATGAAGACGGTTCGGCGAAATATATGCCCGCCGGAGTTCGTCTGGTCGAAAAATCGCTTCTGCGCGAATACGCGCAAGACGACATCGTTTCGTGTTTTCCCGAAGATTTGGAAAAATTTATCGGACCAAGAACGCGCGTCGTCGCCGTTTCGACGCATAATCCTTTGGGCGTAACTTTTGCCGCCGGAGTTTATACTTCGATCTTCGGTTCATCGAAAATGCCGATCAATTCGCATTATTCACGCGAACTTTTCAAACAAATAAAGACGAATCCGCACGGCGAAAACTTCAAGGTGATCGTCGGTGGTTCGGGCGGTTGGCAGATCATTCAAACCGATATGTATGAAGAATTGGGCGTGGATTGCGTCGTCGAAGGGCGGAGCGAATCAAACGACACGCTCGAACTTTTCGCCAAAGCGATTCGCGGCGAAGACCTGCCGCGCGAGATCGAAGTTCAGCATCCGAAAGACCGCGACGCGATTATGTTTCCCGACACGCGCACGACGTTCGGCGTGGTCGAAATGACGACGGGCTGCGGTCGGCGCTGTAAATTCTGCCTGCCCGATTTGAATCCGCAGATTGATCTGCCGAAGGACAAAATAATGGACGCGGTTCGCGCTAATGTGCGCGAAGGCAACAAACAAATCTCGCTGGCGACCGAAGATATGTTTATCTGGGGACAGGTTCACACCGACACGCCTTTTTATTTCCCGAACCGCGAGGCTCTGCTCGATCTCTACGGCGAAGTAGTCAATACGCCCGGCGTCGAACAGCACGTTTTGAGCCACGCGACGATTGCTCCGGCGGTCGTTGATCCGATTTTGATTAAGGAACTTTCCAGAATTTTACTGCCGAAAAGCCCGATTCATTTTCCGTATTTAAGCACGCATCCCGAAAAAAAGGCGCTCGCGCCCTTGATCGGTCTGGAAACGGGTTCGGTGCGGATGGCAAAGAAAATTATGGCGGGCAAAGGCGTGCCGTTTTCGATTGACGATTGGCAAAGTGTCGTTCTGGAAGGTCTGCGCGTTTTAAATGAAAACAACTGGTTTCCGGCAATGACTCTGATCGTCGGCAATCCGGACGAAACCGACGAAGACATCAGAGAAACGATCGATCTGGTTTACGAAATGGAACGGCGCGGGCTTTTCGCATTTCTGATTCCTTCGATCTTTACGCCGCTTCACGACACTCGAATGGAGATGGAAAAAGGCGTTACGCAGACAAAACAGCTTTCCGAACTGCAATGGCAATTGATGATGAAATGCTGGAAAATGAACTTGCGTCCCGGACAATACAGTTGGTGGGGACCGACCGCCTGGCGCGTCGGTTCTCTGGGAATGTGGCTCTATAAACTCCGCAAACTCAACGGACCGAATTTTACTTATCCGCTCCTGATGTTCAGCGGCGCGATGTCGGAAAAACGGCTGGCGAAAATGGGCAAGATTTATCCCGGCAAACCTGTGAAAACAAAGAACCGCAAAGAGTTAATCGCCTCTTTGAAGCCGAGACAATTACAATACCTCAGAGCTGACAACGGCGATCTGCCGGAAAATTATTCAGCCGAACAAAACACGTTGAATTTGCACAGGTTTAATTAACAGGGATTTACAGGATAGTCAGGAATATTTTTTATAAATATTTTATCCTTGTCTATCCTGTAAATCCCTGTTAATTTATTTTGATTTGAAATCTCGAGTTAAAATTACTAATCAATCGCGCCTAGCGCTTTGTATTCAATATAATTTTTTCTCATGTGCGGCACAGTTCCGCGCGAAACGTCGGCGAAGAAACTTCCGCAACCCAGAAGAATCACCGAATATTCATTGGCAGGCGGCGGCAGATGTTTTGCCAGCGTTCCGAAACCGACAAACAGACTTCCGAACGCTTTCGCCGCTTTTTCGGGATCACTATAGATAACCTGTTCGTCGCTTAAAACCTTGATCGCCTTGTGAATCTGCATTATAGCCAAAATATCCTTGCAGCCCGTGTCAATTTTGCTCAAGGCTGTTGAAACTTTACCCAGAGCTTCGCTGGCTTCTTCCAATTTTTTTGCCGAACGTCCGAATTTATCTAAAAATGCACTGGACATTTTCGCCGCATCAACCGCCTGTTTGCCTTTTTCCGCCGCGTTCTTTAAATCCTCGATATTCGTATTTGCCGAACACGCGCCCGCAAATTTTTTCGCCCATTCAAATAATCCCATTGTTTTTTTCTCCTCTAAAGTTTTTTCGGCATTTCAAAAAATTGCCTTTCATTTATAACTGGCGAAATTATAGAAAATGTGTCGGAAAATATAACTCTTTGACAAATAATTGCGTAACACATGATTGGAGAGTTTTATGAGCAGACAGATTAAGGCTTAGAGCGAATTCATGAAAGTATATTTATTTCTAAAGTCATATAATTAGAGGTTAATAAATGGGTGCAGTATATTGCGAAATACATGGGGGAGAAGGGAGCGTAATATGTTGTGAACACATCCACGATTTTATAACCAGTGTTAATTCAAGAAAATTTGAAGAACTAAATTTTAATTTTAGCTCAGTAACTTTAACTAGGTTGCTTTTTACGGACATTATAAAATTTCCCGGGGATTACTGTTACTGTAGCGCTTGCTCTCAGAAATTTGGTTTTAAAGAAAGAAGTTTTTCAAATCTTGCTCATTTAACTACAAATCCAGTAAATATCTATAGATTTTCTAAACAATCTTTTTTTACTTGTGTTCGATGTATATTTAGGGAATTTTGGGAGATCGATGATCTTCATTTTAGTATTTATTTATCTAATTTAAATACAACAAAAATTCTTAATCCCTCAACTTTTAATTTTAATTATTTTTGAACCAAAATCTTTTGCGTCCCGGTTTGACCGATTATTTTTCCATTTTCGTCCAGCGCAACGACGCGCCAAGTAGCGCCTCTTTCGGCAAATCTTTCCCAAAACCAGGAAGGCGCACGGTAACTTGTAATGGGGGAGACGAGCATCGCGGAAAGCATCGGGGTTTCCGATTCATCTAAAATTTCCAGCCGATATGCCGCCGCGTTTTCAAGTTCTTTCCATGTAAAAACAAGCGGTTTAGCTGTATCAACCGTTAAATCCTTCTGCGGCAAAACGAGCGCATTTTCCGTCCAGATGTCGTTTGGATTTTTCCCCTGGACAAAAAATTTCAGCGTCGGCATCGGAAACGAAGCGACCGCGCCGCTGTGAATGATGCCGTTGCCAACGCCGAGAATTTCGAGGTTTGAATCCGATTCCTTGTCGTCGCTCGCTTCGATCCGAAGCAGCAAAATGTATTGACCTTCAGCAAGTATCGGAACGCGGTCGGTAAGTTCGAGTTTTAATTCAAACTTACCGACGGGCGGCAGGAAATGATTAAACCGCGCGATCTGCGTGTAGCGTTTCTGCAAACCGCGCTGCTCAATCGGGAGAGTTGCTTCGGTCAATAAATCGCGGTCTTCCGGCGTTGATTCGCCGGGCTGGACGATTTCCCAGCGACCTTTCAAGCGTCCCGTTCCGTTATATTGAATCTGCGCCGAAATGCGCGGAAATTCCGTACCGGATTTGATAAAAAGCACAGGAGTTTCGGTCGGAGTTTTGATCTCGACATTCGTTAAAGCAAACGGCACGCGTGCGCCGCCGCCCGTCATCCGGCACGTTACGGCGACGAATTGATCGGGCTGTCCGCTGGTTGAAACAAAACGCCTGACATAGAAAAACCCCGCACTCGCGCCTGAGACGGCGGCTTGATAAGCGCGGCGGACGACTGATGAGGGAATCGCCATAATATCTGTAAAACCGCCGTTTCCGCTCGCCGTCGAGCGGTTGTAACGAGTTGGCAAAGACCCGTAAATCGTATCAGGTCGGCATTGATTGCCGATTGCCGGAGCATTCGCCGGAATGAGTTCGCCGCACCAGATCGCTTCTGCCGGAACGTAATCCGACGGGATTTGCCCGAAGGTTAAAAACACGGTCGTCGGATTTTGCGAATTGACGTTTACGCCCGTCGGATTCACGCGGATTTGCGCATTAATTGCGGCAAAACTTATTAATAAAAATGCGATTGTAACGATGATTTTCATAATTTTTCTCCGTTTTTTCCAAAACTCAATTCAAAGTTTAGTAAGCGGTCTTTGACCGCGATTTCGCCGAATTTGAAGAAAATGTCGCGGTTAAAGACCGCTGGCTTAACGGTTATTTGAAATAATTTCTAAAAGAAATTAAAGGTCAAACCCATGTTAAAGGTCTGCGCTTTGTTAAAATTATTGACGAAAAACTGCCGATCAATTGTATCGCCGTAGCGATTGGCATAGCGTATGAAAAACTGCGCCGACATTTTTTTGAATTTTTCTTTGCCGAACGTGAATTGATACGCCCATTGCGCGTCGAATTCGGCATTGCGCGAATCGTTCAAATTTCTCGTGTCGCCGGCGAGCGTCGTTGAAAAACCGCCGCTCAAAACGGAATTTTTCAAAAAAGGCGTGCGCCAGGTCGCTCTTGAAGCCAGCCGAAAAGTGCGGTCAATCCGCGGCAGTTCAAAATTTTTCTGCCGCTCGCGTCCGAGATCGAAATTCAAATCGAGATTTTCAAAAGGTTTCCAGTTAACCGTAAAAGCATTGACCGCGCTGGAAAAATCGGCGAGTTCGCGTCCCTGTTGGCGGTTGTCCTGAAAGGCGCGGTTGTGCGTGTAGCCGACGCTGAATTTTTCGGAAATCTGCCACTGCGCCGTAAAAGATTGCGTAAAACTGTGCTGATCGGGAACTTGCGATTCATCGGCAAAATCGCCGTCTGCCGGCAAAAACGCGCCGAATTGATGCGTGTGATCGTAAGTGTATGAAACGACCGGCAGCCACTTTTTCGGCTTGGCGGGCGTGAAAAATGTTCCCAAAGGAACGCCGATGATCACATTGTTCCGGCGATTTAAGGTTTTCAAAATCGAAGCAATGTCATTCAAATTATCGCGGTCGCGCAGGTTTCCGAAGGCAAAATTGAGTTCGCCGAAATTGCCCGAAACTTCAAACTGATTCTGCCTTCGGTCGGCTTGCGTTGACGCGCCGATACTGCGAAAAAGCGGAGCGATTTCTTCGTGGCGAAAAGTTCCGGTCAGTTTTAATTTCTTTTCGTTCCAGACCTTCAAACCCTGCAGAAAGTCGAAGCTGATCTCGCCGTAACGCGCATTTTTCGAGCTTTCCTTGATTTCCGTAACATTGAAACCTTGTTCCAAATTAGGATCACGCGGATTCGTAAAACGGCTGCGCGTAAAACCTGCTTCGTAGCGCAGCCGCTGCCCTTTGTCGCTTCCGATGACGCGAAAACCGAAACCGAGACTCTTTTCCGCGTCGTTAATCTCGCCCTGATTAAAATCGCTGAGCGGCAGAAGCGAACCGCGCAAAATGCTGACTTCGACGCGCAAACCTCCGGCGCGTTCCTTAAAAAATTCTCTTGTAAAAGCCGCGCTCATCACCGAATGTTTGCGGCGCGTGATGCCGATAAAATTGTCGTATCCGACCACGGAAGTTCCGTTGGCGGCGGATAAGATCACTTCGTTTTGTTTGCCGAGCGGAATCGTTGCCGAAATTCCGCGACTCGAAAAACTGCTGATTAAATGGCGGTTCGAGCCGAACGAAACGTGTCCTAAATTGACCTTGAAACGCCCTTTGCCGAATTCGATCAAATAACTCGAAAGATCGATCTGCGGAGCTTTTTCCGCCAATTCGCCGAAACGCAAAGCCTCCTGCTGAAAGCTCGCGCCGACAAAATCCATCTGACTTCTAAAATTCCAGCCGCGCCGCGTAACTTTGAACGCGAAATTCCCCTGTCCGCCAACATCCGTGAACGGGTTTCTCTCCGGCGCAGATTCGCGCGGAAAGGTCAGAGTTTGATTTTGTCCTTTGATATTGATCGAAACATTCGGAGTAAATTCAAACGAATTTTCACTCGTATTCGTTTGTTTTTCAGTGAAATTTTCCGTACTTTCCGCAATTTCCGATTTCACTTTCAATTTAAATTCGGCAAGCTGTTTCCATTCGCCTTCGGGAGCGATCAAGTAAACCGTTACTGGATTTTCGCCCGCCGGAAACGGAAAAAACTTCGGCTGGTAAATTACGGTTTCGGCTTCAAAAGACAAAAGCGTCGTAATATCCGTTGCGCCGACAAAAACGCCGAGTTTTCCTTCTTCCGCCTTTAACACGCGGCTCAGTTTCATCTCGATTCGCTCGGTCGGCGTAAATTCCCGAGTCGTGAAATTTGCTGTAACTGTGATTGCATCGTTTTTCGCTTCGGAAACATTCAGTCCGCAGATTAAGCCCGAAACTGCAATAATCGCAACAATTATAAAGGTTTTTCCGTTCATTTCCTTTCTCCCGTAGTTTCTGAAATTTGGAAAAATAAAAAGGGCGATGCTCCGATTTTTTGCGAAGCATCGCCCTTTATTCAATTAGTTACAATTTGCTTTGTAAGTGCTTTTGAAACTCGGCACCATCGGATTGATCTCGCCGCTTTCCTTTTCGATGTTAAAGGCGATAACTTCATCATTGCTGTTGTTCGTAATTCTCAGCGACCAAGTTCCCGGCAGAGCGGCATCGGCGGCGGAAATGTTGTAGGTGTAATCGAATTTCGGCGTTTTATTCGAGTGAATCGAATAATATGTGCCGGTTCTGGCAACTTGTCCGTTCGGCTTCAAAAGTTCGATTTTCAGAGCGTTAAAAGTATTCGGAATGATATTGACGGCGTGCCATTTGGCTTTCAGCCGCAAAACTCCGGCGGCTTTGCCAATACCGTAAATCTTGCGCGTCTGCGTGTTGCCTTTGCCGAGCGTCAAGGTCGTGCCTTCCATATCAAGATTTATGGTGTCAGGACAATTCGGCGTATAGACGCTTCTGAAATTCGGAACTGCCGGATTTACATCACTGCCTTTTTGAATGTTAAAACTGATAACTTCTTCACCACTATTGTTTGTAACTCTCAAACTCCAGTCGCCCGGTTTATCGGCTTCTGCTTGTGATATATTGATTGACATATCGCATTTCGGGGTTTTGTTGGAGTGAATCGAATAACAACTTGACGTTCTCAAAGTGTCGTTTCCGTGCCGAACTTCGACTTTCAAAAGGTTAAACCAATTCGGAATAATGCTGACGGCGTGCCATTTCAACTTTAATTTCAAAGTTCCGGAAATTCCCGACGGAATACCTGAAATTTTTCGGTTGACGGTGTTTCCTTTCGGAATCGTCGCCGTTGTGCCTTCCATACTAAGATTGATGTCATCGGCAAAAGATGTGCCTGCCAGAGCGACAAGAATCATCGCCATTGTTACAACCAAAGTTTTCGCGTTCGTTAAAAGTGTGTTCAAATTTGTCTTAATCATTTTTATTTTCTCCTCTAAATTTTGTTTTCTTGATTTTCATTTGAAAATCCTTTGTGAAAGGACTTTCAAACTTGCCTTTCACTTTTAACTGGAAAACGCCGCAGAAATGTGTCGCATTTTTTTTCAAAAAACTTTAAAATAAAAAAAAAGCCCGTAAATTTGGGCATTTCTTCAATATTTTCACTAAAAAATAATCCGGTAAAAAAATGCGAAGAAAAATTAACAGGGATTTACAGGATGAACAAAGGATAAAAAAATAATCTTGTAAATATCCCTGTCTATCCTGAAATCCTTGTTAATTTTCTTTCTGGGACTTTAAATTTCTTTGTTTATTTCTTGTTGACGGTGAAATTATAGAAATTAATCTCTTCGACATTGCCGTCGGCACTTGTTCCTAAAAGAGTGATTTCATAGCCGCCGGATTTCAAAACTTCATTCGGCAAATTTAGCGAAAATGATTTTTTCGGGCGTTTGCCGTCCGAATCAAAATCACTTTTGAAAATTGTTTCGCCATTTTCATTCGTAATTTCGACCGTATATTTAACAAAATTTTTCTCGAAATTATTTAAAATCTGCAATCTCACCTGTTTAGCATCTTTGGGAATTTTCAAAACAGGTCGGTCGCTGCTTCGCGTCGGCGGCGAAAGTGTAAAGGCAAAAATACGCGGCTGGCGCGGAGCTTCGGTTTGATTCAGCGGAGTTTTGGGTACTTCCGGCTTTTTCGGTTCGATTTTCGGTTTATTTGAATCAACAACAGGCTTATTAATTTCTTCATTATTTTCTAAAGTGTTACTCGCATTTTGATTATTTACAGATAAATCTTCCGGCGTTTTTTGCGGCGGTGTCGGAAAAGATTCATTGGTATTTTCTTCAACCTTAACTCTATCTTTATCAACATCATCAGCTGTCATAAACCAGATTGCGCCGAGTAAAAATAACAACACAACTGCTAAACCACTTGCCATAGCAAAATTCGGCAGACGGAAAAATGCGTTTAAAGATTCCCAAAAAGAAACTTTCGATTCTTCTCTAACTATTACCTGCTCTTGTGTTTGATTAAAAAGTTCGGATTGCAAAACCTGTGCGGTGAAAAGTTTTTCGCGGCGCGTGTCGTTCGTCAAATAAGCTTTTTCAAACTTCAAGTTTTCGTCTGCGCCTAATTCGCCGCGCACGTATTCATCAATCAGATCGTTTTCGACATCGCTCAAAAAAGAACTGAAATCTTCGTCAAGAAAAAGCCGTTCTTCGAGCGCGTCGCGCTCTGTGCCGGAAAGTTCTCCGAGCAGATAAGAAACAGCTTTTTGTTTGTTTTCCAAAAATTGTGTCATCAGTATTTTTTTCGTTTTGCGGCTTCAGCAAAACTTCCCCTCAAATATATCTGACAAAACTACGCAAAACGTGTCGCAAAAAAACGTCAACGAAAATTTTTAGGATTTTCGCAAGCAATTTGTTATACAATTTTCCAGTTTATCCCGAAGGCGAACCGCTCGATTTCGCAAAGCGTTATTCGGAATTCCGAGCGTTTCCGCCAGACGATTGCGGTTGTCAATTTTCTCGCGCTTTTCACCTTGATAATATCCGACAATAATTTCGCGGTTTTCTAAACTCAATTCGCTCAGACACTTATCCAAACATTTTAATTTATCTTCGGTTTCCCGGCGTTCTTCGTCAAACGGCAAAACGCCGATTTCGGGAAGCTCGTCGGAAAATTTTTGTTCGGGAGATTTGCGAAGTTCGAGCGCGAGCATCCGCGCCACGCCGAGGGCGTAAGTGCAGACGTTTTCAATCTGTTCAGTTTCCAGTTTCCGCGCCAGACGATTAAAAACTTCATCCGCCGCCTCGTCCGATCCGTTCAAACCACGCGTTTCAAAAAAGCGCACGAGATTTTTTCTCAGCAAAAGATATTTTTCGCCCGCCGTTTCGCGGTCGCCGGCTAAAGCCGCGAGCAGTTTATCAAAGGCGGTTTCTGTCAATTGCCATTTTGTCCTTATCGCGCTTTTCACTCTTTAATTTGAATGTCGAAGTCTTACAAGATAATGGAAAAATTAAATCGAATATAAAAAAATTATACCTGATAATAACTGATATTTTTTAATTTTTTGTATTGGGTAAGCACCAATAGATAATTGATAATTGATAATTGCAAAAAATCTCTTCACCATTCACCATTCAGAACGTTGTCTACTTAAAAATATCTTCGGCTTGTTTTAATAAATCTTTAACATTTTCGATTCCGAGATTCTTTCCGGCTTCTTTTAAAGAATTCGAGCCGTTTTTTTGAGTAATTGCAATGATTTCTTGCCCGACTTTTTCCGCAATTTTCTGCGCCAAAACTTCATCTTTGACGGCGACAACCTGCCAGCCGCTGCCATTTTGCTTTAAGACTAATTCGAGCGGGCGTTCCGGCGTTTTACTTTTGATAAAAGCCTTGCCATCTTCCTGCCTAATATCTAAATATCTGTGTGCGCCGACGGCTATTGCCCAGAATGGAACATTATTAAAGGCTTCGGTTTTTTCACGAATCAGATTCGGCAATTCAGCGCGGGCGCGTTCTTTGACGGCGGGCAGAAGCGGCGCGACGATTCTCGAAACCTGCTGAATTTTCCCCTGCGGCAAACCGCGCCCGTATAGTTCGACGGCTTTATCTGTAATCTGCGGCAGAAAGTCATCAACAACTGCATCGGTATCAAGTAATTGATCAATTTTTTCCTGATCGTTATTGCGCGCCGCATCAACCAGCAAAGCCAACGAATATTGCGGAGATTTCTTTAAACTTTGCCAGTAGAAAAAGCTGAAAACAGCTAAAATCAAAGCTAGAATTACCGACAAAAGTGTAAATATTTTCAAAACCTTAAAAAAAATGCCGCGCTTTTTCGGCTTATTTATATCTGAAAATAATTGATTTTCACCGCTTTGTTCGGCACTCTCCGATTTTGAATCGGTTAAATTTACTTCAATTCTCGACATTATTTCTAAAATACAGTTTTTTTATGAAATTTACATTTTCTATTCTGCCATTTCATCATTTATTTTTCATCTGTCCGCAAATATTAAATACTTTGTGAATTAAATTTTAGGTATTCCCCAGCTGATCTTTGAAATGTCCGAAGGCGTGAAAAATACTTTTTCGGAATAAGGAATAAGTGAAAAGTGATAGCTGAAAAGTTTATATTCCAAAACGATTTATCACTTTTCCCCTTTCACTTTTCACTTATTACGAAGGTAAAATTTCTTTCTTTAAATATCAGTTTGAGAACACCAAATTTTACGACATTTAATAAAAAAAAGAGAAAAACAGCATATTCCGTTTTTCTCTTTTTTTTATTATTGGGCTGTGTCAAATTATTTATCTGACGTAAGCATTAGGAACAGGAACGTCGCCGACTGCTCCGAAACCGACAGCCGTAAAGCCTGCGGTTGATCTCTGCAAAAACCAGGTGTTATTCGACGGTCTGAAAACTGCCGCATCCGAGCGTCCGTCGCCGTCATAATCGCCCGGTGCGGGAATGTCTTCGCTCGCGCCGAACGGGAACGAATAGAATGAAAAATCTTCGCTTCTTAAGATAAACCATTCGCCGGTCGAAGGTCGCCAGAAGGCAACATCAGCTTTGCCGTCGCCGGTGTAATCGGCTTGAACCGTTTTATCGCTTGATGTTCCGAACGGTAAAACAACCAGTCCGGCAGTCGAACGATTGAGCCACCATTCGCCCGTAGAAGGACGATAAATCGCAATATCGGCTTTTCCGTCGCCGTCATAATCAGCCACTACCGGCAGATCATTTGCTGCGCCAAAGGTCGTAATGGTCGTTCCGCCGCCGGAGTTTTGGATAAACCACGTTCTGGTCGAAGGACGAAAAACCGCCGCATCAGCTTTGCCGTCGCCATCGAAATCAGCCGGAGTCGGAATATCGGTTGCCGTACCGAACGGGAATGAAAAGAATGAATTGTCTTCGCTTCTTAAAATAAACCATTCGCCGCTCAAAGGTCTGAAGACAGCAACATCTGTTTTGCCGTCGCCGGTGTAATCTGCCGGAACGAGTTTATCGGTTGATGCGCCGAATTGAAATGCGCGGTTTGAATTATCAGATGAGCGCAGATACCACCATTCGCCGCCTGAGGGGCGAAAAATCGAAATATCCGTTTTGCCGTCGCCGTCAAAGTCGTAAGCGGTATTACCGGTCGGAATCGTCGAACTTATACTAAAGGTTGCCGACGATTCGCCGGCAGGTGCGGCAAAATTAAACTCTCTGACACGAATTTTCCCTTGAGTTGTCGGTGTATTTGGAACGGTAAATGTAAATGAACCTGTATTTACGAAATTCGAGGCGAGAACCGTCGGGTATGTCGCGCCGCCATTTGTTGATAATTCGATTATAATATTTCTATTGAAACCGCCTGTATTTGTCCAATTGACGGCAACTTGTGAACCGACCAAAAGATTTCCGTCGCTCGGCGTTACATTTGTAATCGTATCGGGAATAAGATCGCCGTTCGTATCACGAAACCATCCGATATCGCGCATTAAATGCCGTGTTAAATCCAAATCGAGCGGCAACCCGAAATTTATAAACGGCTCCATTAAAAGATTCGGAAAAACCCTCGTATTCCAGTGCGAAACCGAAGAGCCGCCCTGAAACGGATTCGGTGTGAACAATTCAACCCGACCTTCGGCATCGCGTCCTTGAATCAAATTTCCCGATGCGATTTTTGTGTTTGAGCCGTTCCAGAAAACATTATTGTTATTGATTGCCGAAGCCGTCCGCTCGGCATTGGTCTTATCATTCCAGAATTTCATCGTCGTACTGTCATACATAAAAGTCGTATAAACATCGGGAAATCCGTTGAATAATGCTCCTGTTTGACCGTTAGTGAAAGTTGAAAAACCCAGACCGTGTGCCATTTCGTGAAGCAGCACGACCAGCAGATTAGTCGTTCCGCCCGGAGTAGAATTATCGAGACCGAGATAAAACCGCTGACCGCCTAAACATCCCGGATTTCCATTAAGATTACTGTTAAATGTTGCGTTCATATCGGGGTTTGGCGATAAATCGCTTCCCGCCTGTTTATTGGCAAGTGCTTGATGATGCCAGGTATTCTGCAACATTACATTCGCAAAATTTCCATGAACAGTTGTCGTTCCGGCAGAACCTAAAACCGCCGAATTAGATGTGCAGGTCAGCGGGCTGAATCTTGAAAAAACCTGAATCTGAACCGTGCTGTCCAAAAAATCTCCCCAAATCGCCGCCGCCGCATTAAATACGTTCAAACGCTGCTGTCCGAGCGTTACGCCATTGTTGCCGCCTTCCGGCAAAGCCGGTGTGAGATCATTAAATCCTTCACCCGGATTATTGCCGTTGACAATGACAATTGTTGCCGAACTCGCATTCAGAGCCAAACGCTGCTGATATTCTTCTACTAGATTCTTGTAAAATAAAAACTCCTCCGGCGACATTCCGTGCAAACTCGACTGATTGCTTTCATAATCAAACGGCGAATTAAAGATCGGCAAAGTTTCGCCTGTTTCTAAATCTCTACCGATAAATGAGTTAGCTTCATCCAAACTTGAAATACAACCCGCAACCGGATTGCCGTAATTATCTAATCTGGAAAGCATTGCGTGTTGAAAACGCCCTTGCAGATCAACCATCATACTTCCGTCCGGTTTTGTAACTTTGCGCAAACCTTCGGACGAACGATTTGTTGTGCGCTTAAGAAATTCAGCCATTTCTACATCTTGTTGATATTGATTCAAACTCTTGATTTGTGCAGATACGGCTGAAAAAGAACCCGAAATGAGAATAAAAATTAAACACCAGAATACGGCTAAAGTACTATTTACTGATTTTTTCATAAAACTACCTCTTAAATTTTTTTGTAGAAAGTTGCAGATGGAGAACGGCAAAATCTTTGACTTTGCTTATTTTTTTGGACTAAGTTGATTTGTCTTTTGATCGAAAGGATCTGCTACTAATAAATAATAGAATTTTTCAATCAAGTAACACAAGTAAATTTGGTTTAATTTGAAAATTTTAAGTCAAGCCGCGCATAAAGAAATTTTAGTTTTGTTCACTTTTGTCTTGAGTTTACTGTGGTTTTAACTTCGTCCGACGCTTAAATGCGGATTCAAACGCCGTGCGAAAATTATTCATTTTTTTTCGTTTGCCGAAACCGTTTGCGATTTTTATTCACTTTCTGCTGATAAAACCTTAGATTTAATTTTTCCTTTTGATAAAATAATCTCCAATTCACCGCCGATCTCTGCCTGATTTGCTTGGCGCAAAATCCCGCCTTTTTCGTTTTTGACAATCGAAAAACCGCGACCTAAAACCGACAAAGGCGAAAGCGCATCGAGCGAAGCCATCTTGATTTTCAGTTTTTCGTCCTTTGAATCAATAATATCCTTGATCGCCGAAATTTGTTTTTGACTCAAAACCGCAAGCCGCGTTTTCTTTTCGTTTAATTTCGATGCAAGTTTGATCGGCGACAGCCGGTTTGCCAGATTTTGCAGTTTTTTCTCTTTTAATTTCAGTTTTTCCCGCAAAGCGTCAATCATCTGCTCATCGAAATCTTCGATTTCATACCGCCAATCTTTAATTTTTTGGGGAAATTCGCTTAAAACAGGAGAAAGTGCAAGTTCCTGAAAACCGGCGCGCGAAGCGAGCAGTTTATAACTTATCAATTGAAATAAATTCTGTCTTCGCCCGATTATAAACGCTTCGATCTGATCTTCGGATTCGGCGACGATTTCCGCTGCCGCGCTCGGCGTCGGCGCGCGCCGGTCGGCGACAAAATCGGCAATCGTAAAATCTGTTTCGTGTCCGACGGCGGAAATTACCGGAATTTCCGAAGCAAAAATCGCCCGCGCGACTCTTTCTTCATTAAACGCCCACAAATCTTCGCTTGAGCCGCCGCCGCGCCCGACGATCAAAACGTCGAATTTCTCCGCTTCAGAGGCGATTTTATTAAATTTATTCGCCGCTTCGATTGCTTCCGTAATTTTTTCGCCCGCAAATTCGCCCTGAACTAAAGTCGGAATCAAAGTGATATTTACGGTTCGCGTCCGGCGCGACAAAACATTCAGAATATCGTGAAAAGCCGCCCCGTTCGGCGAAGTTACAACGCCAACGCGGCGCGGGAAAAACGGCAGCGGTCGTTTGAATTCTTCATCAAAAAGCCTTTCTTTGGCGAGTTTAAGTTTGATCTGCTCGAACGCGACTTTGAGCGCACCTTCGCCGACCGGTTGGAGCGATTCGACCAAAATCTGATATGCGCCGCGCGGCGCATAAAGCGAAAGTTTCCCGCGCACGCGAACTTGCAGCCCGTCAAACGGCTGAAACCTAATCCGCAGATTATTGCGGACATAACACGCCGCTTTTAATTGCGAATCGCCGTCGTGCAGAGAAAAATACCAATGCCCGGAATTCGCCGCCAGAAAATTCGTGATCTCGCCCTCGACCCAAACGGAAGCAAACCGCCGCTCGAGTTCGCCTTTAACCTGTTCGTTCAATTCCGAAACCGTCAAAGGTCGGCGCGTTTCATCGTCAAAAAGTGCATTTAAAAGCGAAGATTTCATTAAAATAATCTGCCAAAGACTTTATCAATATTGAAATAAAATTTCCGCGATTCATTCGTTTCGGGATTTTTAACGGAATGAACATCGAAAATCGAATCGTTTTCTCGAACCAGAGCCTTTGAGCCGCGCTCGAAACCAAAATAGTTCATAATAAAATACTGTTCGGAAATACCTAACGAAATCATTCCGGTTTCAGCCGTTAATCCGTCATTTTTCAGAATTGCCTTCATCAAACCTGTGAAAACGGCATCGTGAAAAGCAGCTTCCTTTTCTTTTTTTAACTCCCGGTTGGCAATCGTCGCAGTATAATGAGAATGAAGATCAATATAATTAGTTTCCAACATTTTTTCGGCAATTTTCAAGGCATCTTTAAATTTATCTTCATTCAGGGCTTTCAGCATTTTACCGCGTTCATCGCTTCCGCCATAAGGAGAATAATTTTTTGTTTCGGTATAAGATAAACGGAGTTTAACAAAATCAATGGTTAAATCACCTTTTTTCAATTTTGCCAGCAATTCTTCATAATCCTTGGCGGTTAATTTATTTTCGGTGGTTGTTTTGGTTTCTTTGGGCGTATTTTTTACAGTCGGTTCTTGAGCATAAAGCGTAACGGACGCTGTCAGAACAAATAGAAAGATGAATAGAAGTTTAATTTTCATATAGTTTTTTTCCTGCAATTTTTAGAAGTTATGATGCTTTCGATGCACCGAATTCCGATTTGGCTGTTTCGCCGTGGTTTAAAATTATCGTGATTTTTTTATATATCATTGAACAAAACTAAAAGCAATTTGTTTATCTTCGGCAAAATTCAATTCAAAGTTTGAAATAAAAAGTTCGTTTCCCTTTTGATTTGAATTTTTTGTCACATTTCTCATTCCGTATATTAAATCCCATTTTTCAATCTCGGCAAAAGAAAAAAGTTTTCGAATAAACGGCGAATCGTCATAAGTCAAAAGCCATTTATGAGAACAAGTTTTCAGAATCGAGGCAAACCTTTCGTGATCAAACGCTTTATGCAGATCACCGTTTTTGCCGTAAAGCGCGGAATTTGTTGCGCTGAAATACGGCGGATCAAGAAAAAGAAAGACATTTTCACCTTCGGCATTTATCAGATTTTCATAATCCGAATTCGTGATTTTCACATTTTGCAAAACTTGCGGCATTGATTTTAAACGCTCGATGCTCGAATCGGTAAAACGCTTTTCAAACGCCTGCAGCGAAAACCCGCCCGCTTCGGTCGTGCCTGAAAAAGTGATGCGATTAAAAACAAAAAAAGCGGCGGCGGTTTCGATTTCGTTAGAATCTTTTATTTTTTCGCGCAAGAAATAAAAGAGTTCCTTTCCGCCCGAAAATGCGCGTTTCCAATTCAAAATTTGCTCGAACAACTTTTCCGAATCGTTTTGCAAAACCTGCCAAAATGTCGCAAGTTCTTTATATTTATCATTTATCCAAAAACATTTTTCAGGAAATTTTTGCTTGAGATTAATAAAAACCGAACCGCCGCCGACAAACGGTTCGCGGAATTCTTGAAAATCAGGAATCAACGCGACAATTCTTTGGGCTGCGCGGCTCTTTCCGCCCGGATAACGTAATGGACTGCGAATCATTAAATTTATATATTTCCTAAAATAACCGTAAATTTATTTAAATTTGCTTCGATAAATAATGCTTTTAAAAACATTTTTTGGCGATTATTAAAACCGTTTACGCGATAAAAATTTTCAAGCATTTTTTCATCGGAATCAGATGAAATCTCGCCGAAAATTCTTCCCGCAGTAAGTTTTAATACCGGCACGCTTTTCAAAGGTTTAGAATCAATCGTAACATTTTCGAGATTTGTGTAAAGCATCATTTTCAGCAAACCGTCTTTTATATCGCCGACACTCGGAATTTTTCCGCTTTTGCTGTGTTTTGATTCAATCAGAAACAAATTTTCATCTTTCAATATTATTTCATCAACCGTAAAAAAATAAATTCCGCCCAAATAATTCGAGATTGTGATCTTTGCCTTGGTTTGAGTAGCCAGAATTTCTTTCGGCTGAATTGTCAAAAACTCTCTCGATTGCGCCGACTGTGCTTTTAACCTCGAACTTTCCATAAAATTTGAAAGATTCTCGGCAATTATCAGGGAAAAATTGTTCAGACCTTTTTCATTATGAAACGATATTTTTGTTTTTTCGGATATATTTTTGTGTGAGTTTTTAACTTTTTCCAGAATTTGTGAAAGACTTTTCAGTTCCTTCAAATTCCAATGCAGCGCGGAACTGTAATAATTTGAAATTTCTTCAACTTTCGTTCTGACAAATTCATTGTCAAACTTCTGATTCGTAATCTTTCCGGCGCGTGAGCGGTGTTTTTCAGCCGTTTCGTAATAAGCTAAAGCGACATAAACATCAAGCAAACTCATTAAAGAAACCGTATCCCACTGCAAAAAATCGCGATCACCGTTTTCGCCCTCATCTTTGACGACCGGAATAATGGTGATTCGTTTTGAAACTGAAAATGTATTGTAGACGCGTTCATACGGATAAGAACGCGTTCGTTTCGGTGAAACCCAACGGCTCACGGCAAAACGATTTTGTCCGATTGAAACCAAACAAGGATGATTTTGCCGAATTAATATTAAATTCATCAAGCGAAATTTCTTTTAAATTGCATTCAAGAATCGGTTTATATCTACTTCCTTCAACAATTTGCGCTTTTATTTCCATCTATTTAGCTATTTCGCCGCGTTCTAAAATTATCGTGAAATTATTTTCCCGCGCTTCCTGAAAGAGTTTTGATAAAAAACCTTTCTGTTTTGCATCAATCAAATTTTCAGAGCAAAATTTATCGAATGTTTCGATACTTGCGTTTGAATCAATCGCACCCGTTAATTTGGCGGAAGTCAGGCGGATTTGCACTTTGTGGTTTAATTTTTTCGCGCCGAATTTTACATTCTGCAAATTTGTGTAGAGCATTATTTTGACGAGCGCGTCTTTGATGTCGTTTTTGTTCGGAAACTTTGCCCGACTACTGTGTTTGGCTTCGATCAAATAAATCGTTTCGGGTTCGATGCGGGTTTCGTCAACGGTTAAAAAATATTTACCGAAAAGCGCGTTGGTGATCGTGATTTTGCCTTTGGAAAGTGTCGAAAGTGCTTCTTTCGGTTGAATGGTTTCAAATTCGCGCTGTTGAGCGTTGCGGGATTTTCCGCGTGAAAATTCGATGAATTTTTCGGGCGTTTCGGCGATTTTTATCAACTCATTTAAAGCCGCTTCGTTGTGCAGATAAGTGTTCGTATTTTTCGAGATTTCGCGATAAGCGGCACGCGCTTTTTCAAGGACGTTTTTCAATTGTTTTGATTCTCGCTCGTTCCATTCACGCGCCGTTCCTTTGAAATTGGAAATTTCGCTCAAGCGCGATAAAACATAATTATTATCAAATTTCTGCGATGTGATTTTATCAGCTTTCTTCGTGTTTTTTACCGCATCGTCGTAATATGCCAAAACGACGTGAACATCTAAAAGACTCAAAAAAGAGATCGTGTCCCATTGCAAAAAATCGCGGTCGCCGCCCAAGCCTTCGTCCTTTACAACCGGAATTACGGCGACTTTTCTGCCCGAATGTGCGAGCGTGTCATAAACTCTCTCAAACGGATACGAACGTGTTCTTTTTGGCGAAATCCAGCGGCTGACGGCGAGTTTTTCGCGTTCGTTTTCGAGCAAAAACG
Source organism: Pyrinomonadaceae bacterium (assembly GCA_041745765.1). Taxonomy (GTDB): domain Bacteria; phylum Acidobacteriota; class Blastocatellia; order Pyrinomonadales; family Pyrinomonadaceae; genus JAHCHG01. The sequence continues at coordinate 34,044 of JBGTIH010000033.1, forward strand.
CGCCGGCAGTTTTGTTTATGTCGAAATTTTCGAATTTGTGATTTCGCAGATTATCGGCGAGAAATTGTTTGTAATTTATCTTTTCGACTTCAGCGGAAATTTCGGCGGTTTGGAAAGAATTGGGGTTATCGAAACTCGTATTTCGATAAAAAAAAACCGGTTTACGCAGAAACGCAGAGAACGCAGAGTTAATATTTGTGTAATAATTACTCGGCGAACTCTGCAAACTCTGCAAACTCGGCAACCCTGGCGTGAAATCATCATCAACTTCCGATACGTCGGCACTGGAAACTTCGACGACCGAACCGAGTTTAACGAAGGCGTTTTCGCGTTTGACTCTGACTCTTAGAAAAGGCGACGCGCTTTCCTTTTGCGCCGCCAGATCGGAGCGAAAAGTTATCGAATACGCCGTGCGAAGCTGCAAAACAATATCATCGTAAGCCTTTTGCAATTCGTTAAGCTGACGAATCGGATAATAAACGCCGCCGGAAATTTCGGCGAGTTTTTCGCCTTCGGCTTCGGCTTTCGACGTTAAATTAAAATACCGCGCACGCAAAGGATCAATCGTTTCATTCGGGTCGAGATTTTTCGACGCGGCGATCAAACCGTTCGGCACATACAAAGGATAAACAAGAGCGCCGCTTTCCTGAATCGCGCCTAAAATAGAATCGAACGGCAAAAACGAGCGCGTATCTTCGCCGTCCGACAAAACGACGATTGCCGTGCGGTCGCCTTTTAGTGGGCGCAGAGTTTCCGCCAATGTGTAAGCGAGCGCGTCATAAAAGGCGGTTCCGCCGCCCGCGTCAAAAGTGTCGAGGCTTTCGGAAAGTTTCGTTTTATCGGTCGTAAAATTCGATAAAACTTCGATGTCGTCGTTAAAGATAATAATCGCGACTTTATCGTTCGGATTTACCGTATTGACAAAATTTCGTGCGGCTTTGCGAATAAAATTCACATAATTGTCAACGCTTCCCGAAACATCTACCAAAAGGACGAGATTAAACGAACTCGTTTCAGGTTCGACGGCTAAAATCTCGCGTTCTTCGCCGCGTTCGGTCAAAATAAAATCGCCTTTTTCCAAGTTAGGAATAGCGCGGTTATTGACATCCGTAACCTGCACCAGAACTTTTTTAACCGGCGAATTTATTACATTTTCCGTTCCGGTTCGCTCTCTTAAAACCGGCGCACCCGTGAACGGCGGCAGAGTTCGGGAATAATCGCCGAAATGTTTCGGGCTCGCGCGGCGAATCGCGTCCATCAAAATCGAATCGCCGCTGCGAATAATCGCTTTTGCCGCATTTGTCAGAGGTTTATCACTCAAATCTGACGGCACGGAAGTCGGATTAACGTTTAGTAGAATTATTCCGCGTGCGGTCGAGAGATCGAGTTTTATTTGCGTTTCTTCCTTTTCATCTTCGGGTTCGTCATTTTCCGTTGAAGCTTCTTCTGTTTTGGCTTTTGCTTTTTTTCTTTTGCCTTTTCCCTGATTTTCGCCGTCAAAAATTCTGCCGTTAACGACAAATCTTCCTGCCGCTCTTTCTTTCGGTTCTTCAAGCGCAATATCGCTCAAAACACGCGGACGCGATGCCGTCCACATAAAATTGTAGCGCATATCATCGAGCGGAACGTCCGTTGCAATTGTTCCGGTTTGGGTTTTTACTTCGACCGTTTCATAATTTCCCGAAACGCGCACTTCACCTTCTGAAGTTTCGATTTTCACGCGCATTCGCGTCGGAATCTTTAGATTTAAATCAATTCTCGATGTCGGTTTATTAACGGCGATTTGCAGACGATTTCCTTTAAGTTCGTGCGTTACATCGCTTTCCTGTCCGCTTTCAAAGGTCAGAACAGCTTTTTCCAGGTCTTTTTCGGTTGAAACAAAAACCCGCCCGGAAAGATTCGTTATTTCGATCCGCACATTCGCGGAAACGGAAATTTCACGCTGAATGGCTTGTGCGTTTGCCGAAAATGCAAAAACAAAAAGTAGAAATGCAAATTTAGTGATGTTCAGATAAATCTTCATCATTTATTTTAAAGAGGGTTTTATTTTTAGAGTTTAGTGTTTAGTCAAGTTTGAAATGACGGGTTTTCAGCAGCCTGCGTGAACGGGCTGTCAAAAATTGGCATTTTAGAAAGTCAGCTTTAATCAGCCCGCTCACGCAGGCTGTTCTGACTTCATTCGGCGACTCAAACTTGACTGAACACTAGAACAAAAATGAAAAAATGAAAAATTATTTCCAGCATTCGGCATTCAAATTAAATAATTGACACTTAAAACTCAACGCCAAACGGTATTTTCTTTTCATTCACGGTTAAAAAGTTTTTGATGCCGAATTATGTTTTCCGCGTTTGTTTATTTATTCGTATATTTAGTTTTTCCGCTCGTGCTGATCTTCTTGCCGGTAGTCGTTTTGCCCGACTGCAAAAGCCTTTGGCGGACGCGGCTTTGCCACATTGTTTGCGGACATTCTTCTTCTTCAAATTGCTGGAGCAATTCCTGCATTGATTCGCCGCCCGCCTGCCGCGTTTTGAAATAAAGCAGAGCGGTAATTACAGAAGTAAATGACAAAAACAAAAACTGAATCGGGGACCAGAGCAATTCGTAAAGTCCTTGCTGAATTGAAGTTCTGATTTTTCGCCCCATACTTTTCTCTTTGGCGACATCTTTTTGATCTTCATTGTAAAGGCTCACACTTTTTCCGTTAATCTTAAAATTTACATCTTCTGAGGTTTTCGCGCTATTATCTCTAACTGTCGTTTGCTCAATTACTTCTGCCCTTTCAGATCTCTGCGACGGATCAAAATTATTGACAATCCCGTTGATTGCCAGACCGATCGTAACAGCCAGCACAAACGGCATAATATATATAAGAATTGTTGTTGCCAAAACAGTTCGGAAAGAACGCTTGCCCAGTTCGATGGAACGCCGAAAAGCGGCGCGTCCGCTGACGCCTTCCATCATAATCGAAGGCGCGATCAGCATATATCTGGCGGAAAACCAAACCCCGGGCAAAATACAAAGAACCAAACCGATTATCGAAATCAGCGAACTGACCGTAACTGTTCCAAGTAAAGGTTTCCAGCGTTTCCCGACTTGCCGAAAGGTTTCTTTAACACTGATCGGACGAAGCGGCGTTGCGAGAGTTTGCGCAACAATCCGCGTTGTCATTCCAACCAGCAAAGCGGCATAAAAAATCTGTAAGAAAAAATTTACAAACGATAAAAACCCGCCGATTATAGTCGTCCAGGCATTTCCCGGCAAGACCTCGACAGCAACCAAAAATCGCAGCACAACATTTACGGCGATTATTAAAATCGAAGGAATTGCCAACAAAAAGGCAATCGTCAAAAATTTTGTGATGCGTTCGCTGTAAATGACCAGCGCACGGCGCAAAAGTGCGCTGATGCCTTCGGAACTAGCGCGAAGTTCACTCGCAAAACCTTCCGCCGTGGTTGGACGGTCTTCGATTTTTTTGGAAAGCGAAGCGGTTATTACTTTCTTGACTTTTTTCGAAATTTTTTTCTCTTCTAATGCCGGCGGTTCTTTTTCCTTATGTGCTTCCATCACTTCCGCATAATCGCCGTCAAACGGAGTTTTGCCGGAAAGCATCTGATAGGCGATCACGCCGAGCGAATAAACATCGGAACTCGGCGTTAATTTTTCGCCCTTGCATTGTTCCGGCGACATATAGAGCGGCGTTCCCAGCACAGCACCGATGCGGGTTAATTCCGATGTCGAAGGCGCGTGAATCAAAGATTTTATAGTGCCGCTATTCTTACCGGATTTATCTGTTTCAAGTTGTTCGGAAATTATTTTTGTCGCATTTTTATCGGCTTCGGTGAGTATTTTTGTCGGTGTATTTTCATCAATTTCCGGCAAAAGGGTTTGGTTTGACGGGAAAATCGCCGTTCCGTCTTCTGAATTGTCTTCGTTTGATTGAATCAGAGTTCCGGCTTCAGAAGCAAAGTTTTGCTTTCTTTCATTGAAAGCCATTGTTGCTGATTCCGAAACAATAGTTGAATTATTTCTGTCTGCAAATGTCCGAATTTGATTGTTGTCGGCAATAGTTTCCCGTGCTCCGTCGGTCAGTTTTACTTCTTCTAAAATGTCTTTGATTTCCGCATCATCTACAATGATCGCCGAGGTTTCTTCGAGTTTGGCGATGCCGAAATCGAGAACTTTTACCGTATAACCGCCGCGCTGATTCGGTTCGAGCCAGATATTGTCGGGCTTTAGATCGCGGTGAATAATTCCCTGCTCGTGCGCTTCGTGAACTGCCGAACAAACCTGTTCAAGAATATCAACCGTCCACGAAAGCGGCAGATTTTTTTCTTCCTTCAAAACTTCGCCGAGCGTGCAGCCGTCGAGATATTCCATCACCAAATAGGCAACTTCGCCGTCGTTTGTATTGGAAAACCCGAAATCCGTTACGTCCACGACATTCGGATGGCGAAGCCTTCCGGCGGCGCGGGCTTCGCGGCGGAAACGCTCAACAAATTCGGCGCGTTTCATAAATTCCGACGCGATAACCTTAACGGCGACAGGTCTTTCCGTGCCGATGTGCGTCGCCAGATAAACCGTTCCCATTCCGCCTTTTCCGAGTTGGCTTTCGATTTTATATTTATCGTCGAGCGTCTGCCCGATCACGCTTTCCGGCATCATAGTAATTTTGCAAATCAAAAATTTTCCGAAATACAAACATCATTTTACGTTTGCAATTGAAAATTGTTTAAATTCTTATTCGGATTTTTTTGGACATTATTCCCGAAACAAAAATTTAACAAGAACTGCGGTTTGCGAAATTTTTATTATAAATGTTTAAGACAATTTAGAGAAATTAAAGTTTGAGTCGAAGATTTAATTAGCTTTTTTGATGCTGATTTTGCCGGTTACGGTTTTGAAATTTAAGAGTGCTTCGCCATTTCCCATCGTTCCGGTCAGACTTTTTAATGGAGATTTTTCATCGCGGCGAATATCATTGGACGTAATTTCCGATTCAAAACTTCCGTAACCATAAACGGCGACAATCTTGCCGGATGTTTTTTCCGGTAAAACAAGCGTTATCAATCCGTTTGCCGAACCGAAATAATATTGTCCGCCATTTAAGATTTCGCCGATAAAATTTATCGAACCCGTATTTGAATTCACCTCGGTTTCCCGATATTTGACTTCTTGCAAAGTAATCGCGCCACTGTTGGTTTTAGCACGAAACGAATCGCCGATTTGTTCGGTTGAAACTTCGTAAGCGACGATGTTTCCGTTTGTCGTATCAAGAATCATCGAACCGCCGGAATTTCTGACCGTCACGTTTCCGCGATAAGTCCGCGCTTCCACACCGCCCGGAATATTGTTGATAAAAATATCGCCGCCGACGTTTTTGACCGAAACTTTGGCAATTGAATCAATCGTTGTTTTGCTTTCGCCGCTTTTGATATTGACCGTTGCGCCGAATGGAACGTCCAATTCGATATTGCTGCCCGAAATACATTCTTCGCGTCGAAGACTGCTTACCTTCGCCGGGTCGTAGCCTAAAACTTTTATCCAGACAGGTGTTTTTTGAGTATCATTTCTTTCCAAAACGCTGAAACCCAGTCCGCTTGATTGATTGACAAACGCCCGTATTTCGTTGCGATTCCAACCATTTACCTTAACTTCTCCGGCTCTGACGCACATCGAGATATTTACTTTTTCGTGGACGATAATTGATTTTTCCGAAATTATGTCGGCTTTTGCGCTTTGCGCCGGAACTTTATTTTTTTCGGGAGTTTGCGGTATTTGCGCGGGGTTTGGTCTGGTTGGCGGCATAACAATAACAGGTTGCGCCGAAGCCGAAACGAACGAGGCTAAAATCAAAAAACTCGAAAATAAATAGAGGCAGAGAATTTTATTAAATTTTCCGTAAATGTTGCCTGTGTTCATTATTTCAACTTAAATTATGTAAAAAAAAGTGCGCTTAATTTAAACTCGCCATCAATTCGGTCTTTTCAGCCAGCGAACTGAGCAAATCAATCTTATTCTGATATGAATTGCGAAGCAAAACACGCGCCGCTTCGTTATTCGGATTTTTGCGAACTTCTTCTTTTAATTTCTTGATCGTATCGTCTGCAACCGCCAAATCTCTTTCAAATGAAAATCGCGCCGAAGGGTTTAAAACCTCGTCTTTTCGATAATTTACGGTTTTTTCCAGAGTCGAAATCGTTTTTATATAACTGTCTTCCGCCGCTAAAGTTTCAGAGCGGTATAAATTCGGCGGATTTTTTTCAGTCGCCGGTTTCGGATCTCTGCTGATTCTTTCAGGTCTGATATAGACAGCATTTTCCGCCTTAAAAACCGGCTTGTTATCCTGTTTAATTTCAACCATTTGCGGTTTTTCCTGAAAATCTTTTTCCGGCGAATTTACAGCAACAATCGGATTATTTGCTGTTTTAGCAATAATTTCAGCTTTCGGTTTCGGCGCAGTTTTTGCGAGCATTTCGTTATCAGCGGTATTTTTCAAACCGTAAAGCCCGACAAACAACCCGAAAACAATGACTAAACTGGCAAATGCGAGCGACGAAGGATTGGTCAGCAAGGCATAAACGCTGTGCCAGATTGATTTATTTTTTGTTTCGGTTTCAATTGAATTGTTGATTTTCGTCCATAAACGCTCGGTCGGAACAAGCGTGTTAAATTCGGTATCGAGCGCGGAAAAAGCAAATTCCATTTCGTCTTCGGCTTCGGCAACCGCGAGCGCACACGAATCGCACAGAGCGATATGGTGCGAAATCCGATCTACTAATTCCAGACCGAGTTCGCCGTCCAAAAAGGCTTGAATTGTTCCTTCATCAAAACATTTTTCCGTCATAATTTCTCACTCCCGAATTTGTCGTAATGCCTGACAAACTCTTTGCGGGCGCGTGCAATAAATGTGCCGATGCTCGATTCGTTAAGTGCAAGAGAGTCCGCGATTTCCTTGTATGATAATCCCTGTTTTTTTAATATTAAACAACTTCTCAAAGGCTCTTTTATTTTCTCCAGAGCGCGGTTTATTTCTCTGACCTGTTCGCGCTGTTCGTAATCCGTTTCCACCGATGAAACCGAATGTTCTTCTGTTTGTTTGACGTAATTTTCTTCCCGCGTGTTTGCTCTAATGTTTCCGCGCAAAGTATTTTTCGCGACATTGAGCGCGACGCGAATCAGCCACGGGCGAAGCATTTCTTCATTCGTGATCGCGTCCATATTATTATATAAACGCAGAAATGTTTCCTGTGTGATATCTTCGGCGAGTCCCGCATCGTGAACAACCGAACGCGCCACACGAAAGACGGTTCGATGGTGAAGCATAAAAGCCTCATCAAACTCGATTTGTTCTTTCGTCGCCGTTGCTGCTCCAATTTGGGACATTGCGTCCATTAACATTATTTTTATGCTTTCGCTCATTTATCAGCACTAAAAACTGCTTTCAAATAATAGAACACCGCGCGGCTTTTTTTTGTGACAGAGAAAAAAATAAAATCAGTATAGTGAGCGGTAACGAACACCGTTATCTGCAAAATTGAATGATTATAAACGCGGCTCACTACCGTTCGCTATACTGATTTTTCAATAAAATGCGCGGCAAAACAGTTCTTCGTGCGTTTTACAATTCTGCCTATTTTTATAACGACGGCAACGGCGGTTGAAGTTTCAGATTTTTGAAGAATAATAAAATTTAGGCAGTTTCAAGAAAATTGATCATAATTTTGTCATTAATTTTCCACCTAATCCAGCCGAATCCGTAGCTTTTCTCAGTATTAATGTCTCGCAAATTAACCTTCAGCCATTCGCCTTTTATTTCAACGGCATTAAAATACAATTCCTTTGGAATTTCTCTTACAATAACCTTTCCGTTTATTTCTTCGCGCAGAGGATTTTTTTCAATATCAAATTCAACAGCAAAACAATCTAAAATGTATTTTTCCCAACTCTCAAACTTGAAGTGAGAACTATCTTTTCTGACAAACTTTTTCAATCCGGTTTCATCATTCACAATTACCTGAAAATACTCAGCATCCTGACCGACACAATTAAAATAAAAAAAGTTATCATCCAAATCATATCTGAAAGGACGAAAGTCTTGATTCTGTTCTATAGATTTTACAGCCCCGTCATTAAATAAAGAAGTTTTATACCAAATACTCCCATCTTGATTGTAAATCTCAATTGATTGACCTTCCGAAAATCCTTTTTGAGTAATTGTTACCAAACCTAAACTGTTTTTAATATCGTAGTAATCAATTTTGATAACTTTTGGAGTTGTCTTTTCATCTGTTTGTGTATTATTTAAATTTTTAGCTTGTTTAGTTGAATCAACCAAAACATTATTTTGAGTACCTGCAATCTTTGAGAAACACCCAATAAAAATAAATAAAGTCAGTATAATCGTTATAACTTTCATAATGTTCATAATTCTTGAGACTTGAGATAAATTCTAAAATTTCACGATCTTCACGCTGTGAATCAATTCGCCCGGCAAGTTTTCCTGATTTTCCGCGGTTATAAAGAATGTATAACTATTTTCCTTTTCGGTAAAGATTTCTTCGAGTTTTTCCGCCGATAATTGTTTTTCTTCAAAATCGGGTTCGACGAGCGCGAGGCGTTTCAGGTTTTCGTTGAGATGTTCGCGTCCGATGCCGAATTCGCCGATTTCTTCGCCGATGATCAGACGAATTTCGGCTTGTTCTTCGGTGAAATTTGCCAGAAGCGTCGCGGTTTGGCTGACACCTTTTTCAAATCTTTCGGATAAAAATACCGCTTTATCGCCTTTTTGCTCGGCTTCGAGTCTTTCGCGCAGAGTTAATTTTGTTGATTTTTCTTCGACTCTAAAACGCTTGTCGAAATAAATCGTTACGCGTTTATCGTCTTCGGCGGAAAACTCCCGAACGATCAGACGCTGAACGCGCGCCGTCGCTTTCCAGTCAACGCGCCGCAGATCGTCCATCGGCTGATAATCGCGCAGGGCGAGCAAATCCTGTCCGAGACCTTTTTTATTGGTGACAAGTTTTCCGGCTTCGAGCGGCAGATCGAGCGTTTCTTCATCAAAATCGAGCAGTTTCGGAAAAATTACGATCTCGACCTTTTGGGCGGAAAGGCGGCGGCGATGGCGAAAAAAACCGAACGGAAAACGCGTCGAAAGTTCGAAATCCTTAATGATAAAACGCCCGCGATGTTCGAAAATGTGATCAACCTTGTTTTCGACTTCGCCGTGCTGCGGAACGCGTACAAAATAATCGAGTGTGTGCTTGATAATCGGCGGCGCGGCAATTCTTTTCGCCCATTTTTCGGGCAGAATCTGTTTTATTTCTTCATATAAAATAGATTGTTCGCGGTCTTTTCCGCGCACTTCGGCAACGACCGAAAATGTCGGGAAAATTCGTTTTCGATTTAAAAGACTGACCAGAATCGGAGTCGGTTCATCGGCAAAAACCGTTTCGGAAAAACGCATTTTTACGTCCAGTTTTTTCAGACAAAAATTCCCGATAAAGAATCCGACAATGAGTGAAGCGGTCAAAAATGAAAGGATGAGAAAAAGCAGATTGTTGCCGGTATTCCACGCGGCAAAACCGACAATTACAATCAACCCCAGAATTATCGCGCCGCCGATCGTAAATTCAAACGGCAAATTCATCTGCGAAGCTTCTTTGCTTGCCGAACGCGCCAGCGGCGGAATGACGAAAACGAAGATCAGCAAAACAAAAATGAGCGACGCGCCCGCCGCATACGTCGCCATTTTCGTATCGCCCGTCTGCTGCGCCCAGATCGTAAATCCCGCCAATCCCAAACCGCCGACAACAACCAACAGCCCAAGAATCCCGTTGCGAATGTCTTTGTAACTGAAAAGTTGTGAAAAGGCGCGAAGTTTTTTCATTTTTCCGTCGTCAAGCGTTTCACACTCAAATTAAAACCAAAAGTGAAGTCTGTAAATAAAACAAAAAACTTATATTTACAGACTTTTACCTGGTTAAGACATCTTCATACTTCTCTGAAGATTCAAGAATATTTTTGACGAACGGGCAAGTCGGTTTGATCAATAAATTGTTAGCTTCGGCAAATTTTACCGCTTCTTCGACCATTTTTTCACCGAGTCCTTTTCCCTGCAAAGATTCGTCAACTTCCGTATGATCAATCACGATTTTTCGCTGCCCTTCGCGGTAATATGTCATTTCCGCAACCCAATCGCCGTCTTTCTCGATAAAAAATGCGCCTTTGTTTTTATGTTCTTCTCTTTGAATTTTCATAACTATCAAAATTATACTCGTATTATTAAATTAAAATTACAATAATTATTCTCTAACAAAGATTTTACACTTGCAAAACCCCTTGCCCGAAATAATTTACCGAATTATCCTAAAAAGATGAAAATTTACGATATAACTTTTCCGATTACTGAAAAAACTCCCGTTTTTGACGGCGATCCGCACGTTGAAATTAAAACTTTTAATTCCTTTGATGACGGAGATGCGGCAAATGTTTCGCAGATTTGTCTGAGCGTACATACCGCAACGCACGTTGACGCGCCGAATCATTTTATCAACGGCGCGAAAAAAGTTGCCGATTTAGCCCTTGAAACTCTCATCGGACAATGCCGCGTCATCGAATTAGATAAAAGCGTTTCGGCAATCGCCCCGAAACATATTGAAAATTTGGAAAACATCGAGCGCGTTTTATTCAAAACCCGAAATTCAGATTTCTGGAACGATTTTGAAAAAGGTTTTCGGAAAGATTTTACTTACATCGAACCCGAAACAGCACGAATTTTGGTCGAAAAAGGTGTTAAATTAGTCGGAATTGATTATCTTTCGGTCGAAAAATTTGATGCGGAAACTGCCGAAACACATATTATTTTGCTTGAAAATGAAGTTATAATTCTCGAAGGCTTGGACTTTAGGCAAGTTCCCGCCGGAGAATACGAATTAATCTGTCTTCCGCTAAAAATCGCGGGAGGCACCGGCGACGGCGCACCGGCACGCACCGTTTTAAGACAAATGATAAGCAAAAATGGTGTATAAGCAGTTCGCAGAAAGTTTTGAGTTGCAGACGAGTTGTGGAAAGTTTTTATTTTCAACAAATTATTTTTTTCAATTTGTCATAAAATTTTTGCTCATCTGCTTATGAACATTCGCCCGAATAAATTGCGAAAAAAATAATTAAAAAAAAGCCGTCTTAATGGCTCTCAGACGGCTTTTTCATTTGCCGACTTTAACAAACTGATTCATAATCTCAAGCATTAAATTATTGAGGGCTTAACTCCTAATAATCAATATGTTTAAGTTAAACGCTTTTAGAGTTTGTTTAAATTTTCGACAGCGTCCCTGAAAGGGACAAAACAGACAAATTTTCAAAAGTTCAACGGACTCTTATAAGCTGAGAAAGAAATTAGAATAAACAAAAATCTTTTAAAGATACGGAAAATATATGGAATTTTTGTTACAACCTGAGATATGGATCGCTTTTTTAACATTATCGGTTCTCGAATTGGTTTTGGGCATTGATAATATTATCTTTATTTCGATTCTGGCGGGCAAACTTCCGCCGGAACAACAGGCAAAAGCTCGATTTATCGGGCTTTCACTTGCTTTGATAATGCGGGTAATTCTGCTTTTCTCGCTAACGTGGGTAATGGGTCTGGTTACGCCGCTTTTTACGATTTTTGGTCAGGATATTTCCGGACGCGATTTGATTTTGCTGATCGGCGGATTCTTTTTAATCGGGAAAAGCACCCACGAAATTCACGGCTCGCTTGAAGGCGAAGAAGGGCACGCGGCTAAAAAAACCTACGCGACTTTTACAAGTGTTATTATCCAGATAACGATTTTGGATATGGTCTTTTCGCTCGATTCGGTCATTACGGCAATCGGAATGGTTGATAATATAGGCGTTATGATTGCAGCGGTCGTCGTTTCTATTGTAGCAATGATGCTTTTTGCCAATCCGATCGGAAATTTTGTCGTGAAACATCCTTCCGTTAAAATGCTTGCGCTTTCATTTCTTTTGTTGATCGGCTTTACGCTCGTCGCCGAAGGCTTTGGGCAACATATTCCGAAAGGCTATATTTACGGCGCAATGGCGTTTTCGGTCTTTGTCGAACTCTTGAATATGCGGCTACGCAAAAAAGCTAAACCGGTCATTTTGCACGATGCTTTTTCAGAACCCGGCGAAGTTGCAATTGAAAAAATTTAGTTTTTTTTATTTCCTTACGCCCGGTCATATCAAAAAAAATCAAATGTTTTTTGATATGACCGATTTGACGATATAATACTGAAGAAAAATTATCGAGAGTTTCTTTTATGTATAACTATTTATTTTCGCTTTTAATATTCGTTTCGCTGTTCGTTACAAATTTATCAGTTGTAAGGGCGGCACAAACTTCCGGCTTTGATCTGGTAATTACCAATGCTCGAATCATTGACGGCACGGGAAATCCGTGGTTTCGCGGTTCGATTGCGGTGCAAAACGGCAAAATCGTCAAGATCGGACATTTTGCGTTTTCAAATGCCAAACAAACGATTGATGCCAAAGATAAAATTGTTGCGCCCGGATTTATTGATGTTCACGCGCACGTCGAGGGAATTTACAATAATCCGGAGGCGGAAAATTTTATCAGAATGGGCGTAACGTCGCTCGTTACGGGAAATTGCGGCAGTTCGACGACCGATGTCAAAGAATTTCTCGGACGCATCAAGGAAACTCCTCTGGCGGTCAATCTTTCGACTTTGATCGGTCATAATTCGGTGCGCTCGGCGGCGATGGGTTTGGACAACCGCGCTCCGACCGCCGAAGAACAGGCGAAGATGAACCGCCTCGTCGAACAAGCGATGAAAGACGGCGCGGTCGGGTTTTCGACCGGATTGATCTATGTTCCGGGAACGTATTCCGAAACGGCGGAAGTCATCGAACTTGCCAAAATTGCCGCCAAATACAACGGCGTTTACGCCAGCCACATCCGAGACGAGGGAACAAAAGTCGTCGAAGCGATCAAAGAAGCGATCAATATCGGCGAACAGGCGAAAATGCCCGTCGAAATCTCGCATTTCAAAATCTCCAGCAAAGCTCTCTGGGGAAAATCGCCGATGACGATTGCTTTGATCGAAGAAGCGCGCAAGCGCGGTCTGCAAGTAACGATTGACCAATATGCTTACGCCGCTTCTTCGACTTCGCTAGATGTCAGAATGCCTTCGTGGGCGGTCGCCGGCGGTCGTGATGAAGGCAGAAAACGTCTCGCCGATGCGGAAACTCGTAAAAAAATAATCGAAGATATGAAAGATGATCTGAAAGTTAAAAACTTTGACGATTATTCTTTTGCGTTTGTCGCCAATTACGAAGCAAACAAAGATTTTAACGGCAAATCAATCGCTGAAATCACGCAGATCGTCAGAGGTAAAAACGATCTCGACGCGCAAATCGAACAAATTTTCGAGATGTATGACAATGGCGGCGCGAGTATGGTTTATCGCGTGATGAGCGAAGAAGACGTGAAAAATATTATGCGTCATTCTTTTACGATGTTCGCTTCCGACAGCGGCGTGAGAAAATTCGGCGAAGGCGTGCCGCACCCGCGCGGCTACGGCAATAATACGCGGATATTAGGAAAATATGTGCGCGAAATGAAGATTATCCCACTCGAAGACGCGATCAGAAAAATGACTTCGCTTCCGGCGCAAACTTTTAACTTAAATGATCGCGGTCTGATTCGGGAAGGTTTCGCCGCCGATCTGGTAATTTTCGACGAAAATACCGTTTCCGATAAAGCGACTTTTGAAAATCCGCATCAGTATTCCGAAGGTTTTACTGCTGTGATCGTTAATGGCGCGATTGTTTTCGATGGCATTAAAATGACCGGAAAAATGTCAGGTCAGCCGCTTTTCGGCATCGGAAAATCGGCTGATTAATCTTTTTAACATTTTTACCTCAGATTATGGTAAAGTTTTTGTAATTTTGTGTAATTTAAGAGTTTATTTAATCGTCGGCAACTTTGTTTAATAGAAAATGTATTCCGTCACCGTCGAATATTTCTTACAAACGATTTTATAATTATCGGCAACGAACGGTTTTAGGAGAAATTTTAATGAAAAGAACTTTACAAATATGTTTATTGTTGAACTTTGTATTTATCGGAACGATTTCAGCTCAGAGCGATATTAAAGATGTTGATTTTAATAATTTTACTTACCAACCGTTTTGCGGAACCGCCGAACCGCAAACAATGACGGTCAAAAACGGCATTTTCTTTTCCGAAATTGATGTAACGCCGCCCACGATTGATATGCCTCCGGCGGAATCAAAGAAAACCTCTCAACAGTCGCCGATTATGCGCGTTTTTCAACGTCGCTATTTCTCGCTATATACGACAATATACGGCGACATCAACGGCGACGCAATTGATGAAGCAATTGTTTTAACAACTTGCAGCACAGGCGGAACCGGAAGCTACACCGAAGGATTTATTTACGGAATCAGAGACGGGAATGTCCAACTTTTAACCAGAATCGAAGGCGGCGACCGCGCCCTCGGCGGTTTGCGTTCGGTCAAAATCGAGAATAATTTAATCGTTGTCGAAAGAAGCCGACCGGATTCTTCCGGTGATGCTTGCTGCACGGAATTTGTCGAAACGGCGAGTTACCGCTTTTCCGAAGACAGAGTGACTCCGGTCGGCGAAAAAACTTCCGTCGCGTTATATCCGGCGACCAGACTGAACTTTCCCGAAGGCGGAAATCAAGTATTTTTTAATTTGAAAATAAGCCGCGATGATAAAATAAAACGGTTTATTATCAGCGGCAGACGCGGCAGAACACTCAATATTTCAACTAATCACGAAAAATCAACCATCCGATTGTATCAGGGCGATGCAACACTTCTGGTTCCGAAACCGCTGCAAAAAGGATTAGACGTAAGAGGAAAAAGCAATTTTACCGCCAAATTAAACCAAACCGGAGATTTTATTTTCGAGGTCAGCAACCTGACGACGGAAACTCTGGATGTAACCGTAAATGTCGAAATCAGTTAAAACAATGAAATCTGCGTCAATCAATCAATGTCATCTTCTGAAAGCCAACGGAAAGGCGCGCGAAGTGGCAGACAAATCGGCTAAAAAACCTTGTTTGCAAGCAAAATAATTTGATGAAACTGAAAAAAGCAACCGGTTTTATTTCCGAAAAATATAAAGAACCTTCAATTTGCGAATCGTGCGGCGAAGAATTTGTCTGCGGCGCAAATCTCCAAGGCTGCTGGTGTATGAACGTCAAACTCAGCGACGAAAATCGGACGGAATTAAAATCAAAATTTAAAGATTGTTTATGTCCGAAGTGTTTGGAAGAAATTTCAAAAGTCTAAAATTTGTTTGATTTCAACAGGCAAATCGGCTTCAAATTCAACCCAATCATTTGAAATCGGATGATGAAAACCGAGTCGAAAAGCGTGCAGACAAAGCCGCTGAAAATCACTTGCGCCGTATTTCACATCGCCGACAATCGGATGTCCGAGTGAAGCGCAATGAATTCGCAATTGATTCGTTCTGCCCGTAACGGGTTCAAGTTCCAGCAAGGTTTTGCCGGAAAACCTTTCTATTACCCGAAAACGCGTTTCCGCATATTTTCCGTCCGTTTTAATATTCCAGATTTTTTCTTCCGCAAAACGCCCGATTGGCGCGATTATTTTGCCTTCGTTTTCTTCCAAAACGCCTTCGACAATTGCTAAATATCTTTTTTCGACCAATTTTCTTTTGAAATGATTCGTCAGATTCCGCAAGGCTTTTTGTGTTTTAGTTACAACAATTAAACCCGAAGTTTGTTTATCGAGGCGATGCACGAGTCCGGCACGAATATTTTCGCGTTCCGCACCTTTTCCTTCATTCAGATAAAAAGAAAGTCCGTTGAGCAAAGTACCGTTTTTTCCCCGGTGCGTCGGATGAACGAGCAAATCTGCGGGTTTATTTACAACAATTATTGATTCGTCTTCAAAAATGATTTCGAGCGCGATTTTCTGCGGTTTCATCGCCGTTTCGCGCTGCGTGTCAACTTCGATTTCGACAAAATCGTTTGTTTTCAAAATTTTGCCCGAATTCGCCGTATAACCGTTGATCTCACATTTTTCCGCTTTTAAAACATCGCGTAAGTACATTTTGCTCAACGAATTAAATTTATCAAATAAAAATTCGTCGAGCCTTCGCCGGTGAAATTTTTCTTCGATTTGGAATTCAAATTTTTTCATCACAAATTGATTTTATCCGCAAAAAGATCAAAACCAAAAAATCAAAACATAATTGTTTGATTCGACTGAAAGATTTATCGGTTATAAACTGAAAAAATAAATTGAATTATAAATTTCTTTACAGAATGTCAGACAAAATTATTCAAAAACTTATCAAGGATTTGCCTGATGCAGAAGCGGCTGAGCGTTTTTTTTTACAGTTTTCCGAAAAGTTTCCAAACGACGCAAAAAAGCTGAAAAAAGACGAGGGTTTATTGTCTGACGTTTTGACACTTGCCTCATTCAGCCCTTTGCTGGCGACGACGCTTTTGCAAAATCCGGCTTATATTTCTTGGCTGAAACGGCAAAAGACTTTTCAAAAAGTGCGCGGAAAAGACGATATTCTCGAATCTCTGGCGCGTTTTTCTTTTACCAATTCCAGTCTCGACACTAATATTCTACTCGCCCGTTTCCGCCGCCGCGAGCTTTTGCGAATTTATCTGCGCGACATCAGAAATCTCGGCACGATTGCCGAAATAACCGAAGAAATCTCGAATCTTGCCGACGCGATTCTGGAATACGCTTTAAGAATCGCGCTTCAGGAATTAAATAATAATTACGGAATTCCGTTTGAAACCGACGCCAATAATCGCGCCAAACAATCTACTTTGTGCATTGTTGCGCTCGGAAAATTAGGCTCGAAGGAACTCAATTACGCATCCGATATTGACTTGCTTTTCCTATATTCGGGCGAAGGCGCAACTTCCGGGCAAGGCGAACGCGGCGCGATCACAAACCGCGAATATTTCGTCAAGCTCGCGCAATTGGTAACAAAACTCGTCGGCGGACAGAGTGGCGAGGGCGCAGCGTATCGCGTTGATTTGCGACTGCGTCCGAACGGGCGCGTCGGAGCTTTGGCGATTTCGCTCAAAGATGCCGTCAATTATTACAAAAAAACAGCGCGAACCTGGGAACGGCAGGTTTTGATTCGCTCGCGATCTTCGGCAGGAAATACGGAAATATTCGACGAATTTTTCCAAAGGGTCGAATCGAATGTTTTTTCAAAAAATGAAACGGTTGAAAACGCTCTGCGCAATGTGCGGCTTTCAAAAGAGCAGATAAATGTTGAAAAAACAAGCGGTAGCGGTTTTAACGTCAAACTTGGAAAAGGCGGAATCCGCGAAATCGAATTTATCGCACAAGCTCTGCAGCTCGCTTACGGCGGCAGAGATAAATGGATTCGCGCTTCGCACACATTGATCAGCTTGAATCGGCTTGCCGAACGCAAACTCTTTACTGAAAACGAATTAACTCAATTATTCGAGGCTTACAGCTTTCTGCGTCGGCTTGAACATCGGCTTCAAATGGAAAACGGTTTGCAGACGCATCAAGTACCGGATGATTTAATCAAACGTCTGCCGATTGCAAAGCGTATGGATTTTATTTTTGTCGCTGATTTTAATAAAGCTCTCGAACTTCATACAATCAACGTCAATCGGATTTTCACCGAAATTTTCGGCAATGAAACGATTGCGCCGCAAATTCAAACTGCCGAAATCAGCGATTCGATTAAACAGATCGGCTCGGACGATTTTATTTCCGAAAATGATTCGGAAACTAATAAAATTTATACGGAAAACAAAGATTCCAAAGCATTTAAGCAGATTATTTCTTCGCTCGAAAAGTCTGAGATTGAAAATAATTTAACCGAAGAAAGATTAAACTCGCTCAAATTATTTTGCAAAACTTCGCCGCATTTTGCGGAAATGATTGCGGCTAATCCGGTTTTGATAAAAAAGTTTCCAACCGAATCTGATGAGTTTAAGAAAATAAAATACAAAGATAATTTACTTGAATCCATTGGCAAAAAGAAGAATTTTGCCGGAAAATTGTCGGCATTGCGCAAAAACTGGTCGGCGCATTTGCTGGAAATCGCCGCATTTGATGTTTTTGAGAAAATCACGCGCAAGCAAACAAAGATTTTGCAAACCGAACTTGCCGAAGAGAGTCTGGAAACAGCGATTATAATTACAAGAGGCGAACTCGAAAATCGCTATAACATAAAAATCGGTGACTTTCCTTTTGCCGTTTTAGGACTCGGAAAACTCGGCGGCGGCGGAATGGATTACGGTTCGGATTTGGATTTGGTTTTAATTTATGACGACGAAAAACAATCGCCCGTCGAAAATCTTTCACACGCCGAATTTTACAGCCGCGCGGTTGAAATATTTGTTAACGCGCTTTCGAGCTTAACGCGCGACGGACTGCTCTACCGCGTTGATCTGCGCCTCCGACCGGACGGCAAAAACGGCGCGACGAGCGTCAGTAAATCTTCTCTGCTCAATTATTTGGAATCGCGCTCGGCAATTTGGGAATGGCTCGCATATGTCAAAATTCGTGGCGTTGCCGGAGATTCGGCTTTAGCAAAATCAACCGAATTTGCGGCGCGGGAAATCATTCATCAAAACGCGCAAAACGCTGCCAAAGAAGATTTGAAAACGCAGACGCGCCGCGTGCGCGATCGTCTCGAAAAAGAAAAATCGGCGGGCGGAAAAGGCAAAAATATTGACATAAAATTCGGCGAAGGCGGAATGCTCGATATTTATTTTGCGATGCGTTTTCTGCAGCTTTGCGACAATGTGCCGGATGACGCGGAAAATCGTTCGACGACGGAAATTCTCTACAAATTACGCAAACACAAATCTTTAACCGAAGAAGATTTTCAAAACTTTTTAAACGGCTATCAATTTTTGTCCGAACTCGATCATAATTTGCGTTTAATCGTCGGGCGTTCGACGCTACTTCCCGCCGCCAACCCGAAAATTCTGCAAACCATCGCGCAGAGATTAAAAATCGGTTCGATTGAAAATTTACACGAAAAGCTCACGTTTCACCGTTTGAATATCCGCGCTTCTTTTGAAAATATTTTGAAATAATTGATTGTGAGAGTTTGAAAAAGTGTCATAACAAAAAATACCAGAGTTTCTAACTTCATATATTCTTGCTAAAAAGTTTTTCTCCGTGATGATATTGGAAATGTTTGTTTGAGGGGAAAAAACTTGTAGGAAAAAGTGAAAAACGATATATCAAATAAAAACTGTAACAATTTATGAAGAAAATTCTATTGATTATTATATGTTTACTTACGGCGATTTCGTCTGTAAATGCACAAGACAAGCAACTTAGCAAGAGTGAAAAAAAATCGCAAAAAGTATTACAAAAGACAGAACGCGAAGAAATTGAAAAAACCCTAAAGGCATACACATTTTGCACTCTGGAAAAAGATTTGCGAATTTCCAAAATTGATCGGATTCGAAAAAATAAAGAACAATATCTCGCTCGTCAGACGGCAAAAAATGTTTTTGATAAGTCAATTGCCGGTGGCAAGGACGAGAATAAATTTTTTCTTGCCGATAACGGAGATTTGCTTGAAGGCGTTTCGCGAACTGACAGTTTTCGTATAATGATTGATTTTAAAACGCCGGATTATTTTGCCAATGTTCGTGTTGATCGTTCGATTCCGAAAGATTATGCGGACGACAAAGAAATTTTAATAAGATGGATTAATTTCGTAAATCGGGAACGCAAAGATTCTGAAACGAAATTTGCCCGCGAAACTTATACAAACAATTTTGAAACTTATTCGATAAATCGAACCACAATTGAAATCAACGAGATCGGCGCAACCGTTTTTTTTGACGATAAAAACAAAATTGTTGTCACGATATATTTTCTTCTACAGCGTCCGAACAACCGGAAATATCAAAATTTGGATGAATGGAAATCTTTCCGCGACAGCTTTTTAGACGTTTATACAAAATGTATCAACGAAAATCTTACAAATTTGCTATGAACTATTTAATAACCTTCATTTTTCTTGTAACTTTAAGTTTCAGCGCGTTTTCGCAGAACGAAACGCTGACCAATGAGGAAATAATTTTGATGACGCGCGCCGGTTTGAGCAAAGAATTGATCATTCGCAAGATCATGGATTCAACCGGAAAATTTGAAATGGCGGCGCAGGATTTGATTGATCTGAAAAAAGCAGGCGTGGCGGACGAAGTAATCGCGTTGATGCTTGATAAACCGCGTCAATCAAGCGAAACGACGCAAGATTCCGTTCCCGTTTCCGAAAGTTTTCCGGTTTCGCCGAATACTGCTGTTTCGCACATCGTTTTAGCCCCGAAAGAAGCGATGCGAAACGCCAAGACCGTTGCACTTAAAAAATCTTCCGCCTATCCGGCGCGGCAGGCTCTCGAAAAGGAATTGCTTAAACGCAAGGATTGGAATGATTTAAACCTGATAATCGTCCGCCATAAAGAAGATGCCGACATTTTTATCGAAATCGGCTACGTTTCGCTTTCGTGGCTCACGCGCCGCTACGTCTGGCGCGTTTATGACAACAAAAGCGGCACCGTAATCGCCGCCGGAGAAACGACCTCGTGGGGAAATTTAGCAAAAAATCTGGCGAGCCAAATTTCCAGAAAACTTAGTTCTACGTTGTCAGATTAAAATTTAAGACTAACCATTAGTGTCCAGTTAAAAAAGTTTTTACAGCTGTAAGCCATTGATATTTGATTAGTTACAGCCATTTTTCGATTTCTAGACTTCAACTCGTGTTCATTTTAGTCCTAAACTGCTTAAATGTATCACGGAAAATATGTTTTTTCTCAGCTCTTTGAATTTCTGCCTAAATACGAATTTGAGAAATGTGTTGCCCGTTATAAGGGCAATTATAAAAACAAAGGCTTTACTTGCCGCAATCAATTTCTGGCAATGAGTTTCGGACAATTAACCAATCGGGAATCTTTGCGCGACACGGTTAGTTGTCTCTCGGCGCACAGTTCGAAACTTTATCATTTCGGTTTCACTTATCAAGTCAATCTTTCGACTTTGGCTTTGGCTAATGAAACCCGAAGTTGGCGGATTTACGCGGATTTGGCGCAAGTTCTCTTGGCTCGTGCGCGAAAACTTTATCTGGATGATGATTTTGGTTTAGATATTCCAAACACGGTTTATGCTTTGGATGCAACCACGCTAGACCTTTGTTTGAGTGTCTTTTGGTGGGCGGCTTTCAGACAAACCAAAGCCGCTGTTAAATTACACACTTTGCTTGATTTACGCGGCACGCTGCCGACCTTCATCCATATTTCCGATGGCAAAATGCACGATGTCAAAGTCTTGGATGAACTCGTTTTTGAAGCCCTCGCCATTTATCTGATGGATAAAGGTTATCTTGATTTTGCAAGACTTTATCGGCTGCATCAAGCCCGCGCCTTTTTTGTTACAAGAGCCAAAACCAACTTGGCTTTCCGTTGTTTGAAATCCAATAAAGTTGATAAAACTTTTGGTTTAAGATGCGACCAAATCATCAAATTAACCACTTATAAATCACGGAAAAGTTATCCTGAAAGTCTGCGGCGAGTAAAATATTATGACAAAGAACAAGAAAAAACATATATTTTTCTGACCAATAATTTTGAATTACCGGCGTTAGAAATAGCGATGCTTTACAAATATCGCTGGCAAATCGAGCTATTTTTCAAATGGATTAAGCAGCATTTGAAAGTCAAGAAGTTTTGGGGCGAGAGTGAAAACGCCGTCAAAACTCAAATATGGATTGCCATCTGCAATTATTTATTGGTGGCAATCATTAAAAAAGAACTGAAAATCGAAAAAAGTTTGTATGAAATACTGCAAATAATTTCAGTTTCAATGTTTGATAAAAGTCAATTAAATCAATTACTTAGCGAAATAGAGTCAAATGCTTTTCAAGAGCCTGTTTCTAAACAGTTGAATCTATTTGACTTATAACTGGACACTAATGATTGAAAATCTGAGTTGTTAATTCCGGTGCCGGAGCTTCGGACGAGATAAAGAAAAGCCTTGCGGAACGTTTCGCCGGTGCTGAATTTTACCTCTTTTGAAATTTAAGGTAAGTTTAAAAGCAGTAGAAATTTGAGGAGAAATGATTAACAGACAATGACCAATCAAATAACCGTTTCAGAACTTTTTCGCCGTGCGTTGGACATCAGACAGACGAATCCGAACGGCTCTTTTATGGATGTCAAAAGCCGCCTAATCAGCGAGTTTGACGGTAAACCGTTTCCGTCACCGGCGTTTTTGACGATTCCCGAATACGATCACATCGCGCCGCAAGAAGACTGGACAGCCGGACTTCCGGTTGTTCTGCGCGGCATTCAAAACGAAGATTGGTCGGAAATCGCGCACGGCATTATCATCAGTCTCGAACAGGTCGAAAATTACCCGAAGGAGTCGGGCAGAGAAGACGCGCCGGAAAAAGAATGGCGCAACCGGCACAAAGGCATCGCCGACGCGGAGGCGAAAAATTTGCAGAAATGGATGCCCGAAGACTTGATGAATATGGCGAAACGCTCGGTTAAGCAGTAGTTTTTATCTGATAAAATATGAGCCGCGAATCCGCGTGCGTCGAGCGAATGAAAAATCATAAAATTTATTCGTTCTGATTCGCGCGCTTCGCGGCTGAAAATTTATGAAAGCAGTTTATATCGGAGAGTTCGGCGCGGCGAAAAATCTCGAAGTCCGCGAAGTGGAAAACCCGACCGAACCGAAGGATCGGAAAGTTTTAGTCAGCGTCAAAGCGTCGGCGGTCAACCGCGCCGACATTCTACAGCGCAAAGGCTTTTATTCCGCGCCGCCGGACGTTTCGGATAAAATTTTAGGTTTGGAATTTTCCGGCGAAGTTGCGGCACTCGGCGAAAATGTAACCGACTTTAAAACGGGCGACC
>JBGTIH010000034.1:0-10596 GCA_041745765.1 Pyrinomonadaceae bacterium
ATCAATCGTTATTTTCAATTTCTGGCTACGGCGAAAGACGCGAAGCCTTCGGGCAAGCTTTGGTATCCGTCGGCGGATGTTTATCAAACGCCGGACGGCTGGCTCGTCAAGGTCGAACTTGCCGGAGTTTCGGCGGAAGACCTCGAAATCGATGTTCAGGGAAATGTGCTTTCAATCGCGGGTTGCCGCAAGGACAAAACCTGCGCCGCCGGAGTTTCTTATCAGCAGATGGAGATAACCTACAGCCATTTTGAAAAAACTCTGAAGTTTCCCGCATCCATCGAAGGCGCGAAAATCGAACATAATTATCAAGACGGTCTGTTATTAATTCGCCTGAAAAAGGGAGAAAGTTAAAAATTTTATATGACTGAGAACAACGAAACCATACAAAACATAGATTTGGAAGATAAACCCGATTTACCCAAACAGTTTGAAATCGCGGTTTTGCCCTTGCAGAACACGACGCTTTTTCCCGAAACGGTCGTTCCTCTGGCGGTCGGTCGCGAGCGTTCGATCAAGGCGGTCGAATTTGCTCTTTCGACGGAAGAAAAACTCATCGCCTGCATCACGACCAAAACGCCCGACAAGAACGGGAACGAAGCGAAATATGACGATCTTTTCGAGATCGGCACGATCGTCAATATCAAGCGAATGATGCGGAACGATGATGTTTTGCAACTGATCGTGCAGGGAATTGACCGCATCCGCATTGTCGAATGGATAAGCGACGAACCGTTTTTGAAGGCGAAGGTCGAGGTTTTGCCGGAACTTAAAATCGAGGACAACACGGAAGTCGAAGCGTTAAAACGCAATATCCAAAATCTCGTACAGCAGGCTCTGGCAATGCTGCCGCAAGTTCCGCCCGAAGTCCGGATGGCGGTGATGTCGCAGAATAATCCGGTTCAGCTTTCGTATTTTCTCGCATCGGTTCTCGATCTGGGCGAAACCGAGCAAAGAATGATCGAAGCAAATTCTGTTGACGAGCTTTTGACCTTGACGCACGCCGCGCTTGCCAAAGAAGTCGACATAATGCAGCTTCGCACGAAAATTGCGAGCGAAGCGCAAAATGAAATGGATAAATCGCAGCGCGATTACATTTTGCGCCAGCAGATGAAGGCGATTCAAAAAGAACTCGGCGAAGACGAAACGGGCGAAAAAGCCGAAGCCGAACAACTCAGAGAAAGACTGGAAACTGCCGATTTGCCGGACGACGTGCGCAAGGAAGCCGAACGCGAACTCAAGCGAATGGAGCAATTGCCGCAAACCGCGCCGGATTTTCACGTGATTCGCACCTATCTGGAATATGTTTTAGAATTGCCCTGGAGAAAATCGAGCGAAGAAAAACTGGATTTAAACGAAGCGCAAAAGATTCTGGATGAAGATCATTACGGTCTGGAAGATGTCAAAAAACGCATCCTTGAATCGCTCGCGGTCGTCAAACTGCGCCCCGATTCAAAAAGCCCTATCATACTTTTCGTCGGACCGCCCGGAGTCGGTAAAACATCTTTGGGGCGTTCGATTGCGCGCGCTTTGGGGCGCGAATTCGAGCGAATGAGTCTCGGCGGAATGCGCGACGAAGCCGAACTTCGCGGGCATCGCCGCACTTATATCGGTTCGATGCCGGGGAGAATCATCCAATCTTTGCGGCGCGTCGGGGTTAATAATCCGGTGATGATGCTCGACGAAATCGACAAACTCGGCAACGATTATCGCGGCGATCCGGCTTCGGCTCTGCTCGAAATTCTCGATCCGCAGCAAAATCACACATTCCGCGATCATTATCTCGATCTGCCGTTCGATTTATCAAAAGTTTTCTTTATCGCGACGGCAAATCAATTGCAGCCGATTCCCGCGCCTCTGCGAGATAGAATGGAGATTATTTCAATTGCGGGTTACAGCGATCAGGAAAAACTGAATATCGCCAAACAATATCTGATTCCGCGCCAAATTACGGAAAACGGTCTCGAACAGGGACAGCTCGAAATTACGGACGACACGATAAATCTTTTAACCGCAAGATATACACGCGAAGCCGGAGTTCGCCAATTAGAAAGAACAATCGGAAATCTGGCGCGAAAAATCGCTTTGAGAGTCGCGCAGGGCAATACCGACAAAGTTACGATCACGCCCGAAGATGTCAGAGAATATTTGGGCGCACCGCGTTTTTATCCCGAAAAGGCGCGCGACGATATGCCTGCTGGGGTAGCGACCGGAATGGCTTGGACGGAAATGGGCGGCGAAGTTCTCTTTATCGAGGCGACGATGCTTCCCGGCGGTTCGGGTTTGACCTTGACCGGACAGCTCGGCGATGTGATGAAGGAATCGGCGCAGGCGGCGCGTTCTTATCTCTGGTCGCACGCCGAAGAATTGGGAATAGATCCGAAAAAGATCAAGGAAAACGGCGTTCATCTGCACGTTCCCGCCGGAGCGATTCCGAAGGACGGACCGAGCGCGGGCGTGACGATGGCTTCGGCTCTAGCTTCGCTTTACACGGGCAGAAAAGTGCGTTCCGATACGTCTATGACTGGCGAAATTACGCTTTCGGGCTTGGTCTTTCCGGTCGGCGGTGTCAAGGAAAAAGTTCTTTCAGCACATCGCGCCGGAATTCGTCGAATAATTTTGCCGCATCAAAACGAAGCGATTATTGACGATATTCCCGAAGACGTGCGCGGCGAACTTGAAATTATTCTGGCACACCGAATTGACGATGTTCTGGAAGCCGCGCTTGAAAAAGAACAGACTGTTCCGAAAGGCGAAAACTATGTGATTCAAGATATGGATTCACATTCGAAAAGTTCTGTCGAGCCGCTGATTGCCAAGGAAAAATGAGGATCAAAGGAAAAATGAGGATCAATGGATAATTGATAATTGAAGAAAATTGTTAAAAAGTTTCAATTCTAAAAGCTAATAACCTTTTAGAATTTTCATTTGAAGAATGAAACAATTCACCATTTTGATTTTAGATTTCAGATTTCAGATTTGGAATCTGAAATCTGAAATCTAATTTATCGCTGTTGAGATAATATGGCTTTCGTCGAGTTCGAGAATGAAATTTTCTTCTTCTATTATTTCAATTGTTGTTGCTTTAACTTTCGGTTGAACTATTACAGCCGGAAGAGTTTGTTTTAATTTACGTTCGGCTTTGACCGAATACATTCTCTTGTCGGCAGATATTATTATTTGGTCAATTGTTTCGCCGTGTGTCGGGTAGCACGATGCGCCCAGACTTACACCGACCGAAGCAGTTCTTCTTTCGTCAATCGGGATTTTGAAACCGGCAACCGCTTTTTCCAGTCTTTCACATAATTCGTTAATTCCCGCATTGTTGGTTTCCGGCACGATGATGACGAATTCGTCGCCGCCGTAGCGAGCGAGAAAATCATATTCACGTAATTGATCCTGCATAATTTGTGCAAGGTCTTTTAACATCTGGTCGCCGACCCGGTGTCCGTAGGTATCGTTGACCGCTTTGAATCCGTCAAGGTCGAGCATTAAAAGTTGGAAACTGCCTCCGTTGCGGCTGGCGCGGGCAACTTCTTTTTCAAATTGAATCTGCAAACTTCGGGCATTCGGCAATCCGGTCAGCGAATCGGTCAAAGCGCGCGTTTCCGATTCGGCGTGCTGCAAAGCCATCGAAATTGCGTCGGAGGCGATATGGGAAACCATTTCGCTGAGGCGCAGATGTTCTTCGCCGTAATTTTCCAGTTCGCACGAATAAAGCGAAACCGCACCGAGCAATTTATCATCAACAAGCAAAGGCAGCGAAGCCATTGCCGAATATTCTTCGATAAAGTCGAGTTGATCGAATGAAAAATCAAGTGCCGGATTTATATTATGAACGGGCTGACATTTTTGTAAAACATAGCCGGTCGCACCTTCGCCGATCTCGACGCATTTATTTTCAAGGGCAACGCGGTTTTTGCCTTCGGTGTAGACCGCTCTGGCAAAGGTCGCGTTTTCATTTATCAAATAGATAACGCAAGTATCAAACGGGACGAGTTCACCGATTTTTTTGGCAAACATAGTGAGTGTTTCCTCTAAATTCAAGGACGAACTGAAAACTCTGGCGAGTTCATACATGGTGAAAACTTCTCGATTTGCACGTTTAATTTGCTCGACATAATTTCCGTTGCCGGTATCTTCAGAAAGATGAATTACTTTTGTATCGGTGCCGTAAGAAAGACCTTTTTCTTCAACATTTGCTTCAAACTGGTTCAGATTTCGCAGAAAAACATCCACGATTTTCGGATCAAATTGCGTTCCTGCGCCGTTTTGCAAAATTCGCCGCGCTTGTTCACGCGAAACTGCCGGACGATACGGACGTTCGCCGCGCAATGTGTCATACGCATCAGCAACAGCCAGAATCCGCGCCGTTACCGGAATATCTTCGCCTTTTAGACCGTCAGGATAGCCGTTTCCGCTCCACATTTCGTTGTGATGCTTAACGGTCGGCGCAACCGGATACGGGAAGTTTATACTTTCGATAATTGATGCACCGACGATTGAATGAATCTTCGCTTTTTCTCTTTCGGCGGGCGTTAATCTGCCGGGTTTATTCAAAATATTATCGGGAACAGCAAGTTTTCCAATCCCGTGAAGCAAAGCTCCGGCGTTCAACGCTTGAAGTTCATCGGAAGATAAATTCAGCATTTCGCCGATTCCGACGGCATAAATTTGAGTTCGGCGAACGTGACCGACTCCGACTTGATCGCGGGCATCAATTGCTGTGGCGAGGGCTTCGACCGTTGCCAAATGAATGCGACCGGCTTCGCGCGTTTCTTTGGTTTTCAGTGCCAATTTCCGCATAAAAATTTTATAAACAAGGTGCGCGGCAATCACCATCGGCAAAACAACTAAGCTGAATCCCAAACCAAAATTAAAGAAAAGAAAATGAACAAAAAGCGCGGCGATTGTTCCGAGCAGATAAGTTCCGGCAATCCATAAAAAATTTCGTTTATAGAAATCCTCCATAGAAAATCTGCCGCTGATTTTTTGATACGTTGTCGAAAAAATCAAGCTCAGCCAGAAATGCGTGAATGCCATCAAAGTCGTAGCAATGATTAGAGAACCAACTCCGATTTTATTTTCTGCTACTGTATTTCCCGAAAAATTTGTCAGGTAATTAATAGTCATATAAAAGACTATTCCCGAAGCGAAAGCCGAAATGATATTAACGAATGAATCAAATAACCAGGAATTCTTTTTAGAGTTTGAAATCTGTGGAAGCTTTGCCAGCGAAACGCTGATGGCGAGCAACACGCCGCCCACGACACCGAGCCAGATAATTCCCCAAAAAACAATCAATTCTCTGGCGGAAATATGTGTCTGAGTTCCCGGAATTTTAAAATTATATTTATTGATTATGCCCGAAATGGCAAAAACTGCGGCTAAACATATAAGTTGCGTAGTCGTAAATTCAAGACCTTTATAAATAGCAAAAATGAGCGGGACAAAGCTCAGGCTCAGCATTAAAAACCAATAAATGCGTTCTTGCAGATTAAATTTTTCGGAAGCGGAATCGTTCATTTTTTTAATTTGTTAAAACAAGATGCTTTCAATTATTTTAAGGTTTTTAATTTGCGGAAGGCTTTTGATTAAAAACAAATCTAAAAATTTATTTCGGTAAAATTAACTCAGAAACGGTAACTGAGTATGGGTTTAATAAACAATTTTCGTGCCAAAGCTATGAAAATTAAAAACATATCTAAATATAAGGAAAAAAAGTTACTGAAGAGTTTATGTGATAAAATTTCATTCAAACCGGGAGTTCAAAATGATAAAATTTCGGTCAAACTGAACGGATCGAAAAACCATCATAAAAAATTACACGGATAAAAAATCCTTTTGGAATTTTCGTAAAAAAAGATTTAAACAACAAAAATCAATCGGGATAATTTTCTGTAAATGCCGGAAATTTCAGACGGTAAGGAGTATTAAAAATGGCAAGACAAATAAATTTAAAGTTAAAGGGCAAAATATTCGGCTATCGAAATTTTTCGGCATTTTTCCGCAAAACTTTATGGAAACAAGTCTTTTTCAAATCAATAATTTTAATGTTTCTTGCCGCCGGTTTGCTGTTAAACGCGAACGCGCAGAACGACGACGGAATTATCCGCATCGAAACCGACTTAGTTCCGTTTGAGGTAAGTGTAACGGACAAAGACGGAAATCCGGTGCGCGGACTCGATGCCAAAGATTTTAAGATTTACGAAGACGGCGTTGAGCGCGCGATTGATTTTTTTCAGCCGCTCAGAAAACGCGATGCAACGCGCCCGCTTTCGATTGTTTTCGCGCTCGATGTTTCCGGCAGTATGACCACGGAGGAAATGTTGAAAGTGCGCGATGCGATGCAGTCTTTTGTTAAAAAACTCGGCGATTATAATTCGTATTTTGCCGTTACAACTTTTGGTATGAGAGTCAAAAAAATTCAATCTTTTACCAATCAACCGCAAAAACTGGAGAAAAGTTTTGAAAAAATTCTGCGCGATCAAGAAGGACTTTCAACCCACGCTTACGACGCGGTTGACTACTCAATTCGGATGTTGCGCCGCGAAGCACCGCGTTCGATCAGAGACAAGATGCCGAAAAGAGCCGTGATTTTGATTACGGACGGTTTTCCGGTCGGCGATACGGTTTCACCGCAAACCGTCATAGAACGCGCCAACGAAGCGGAAACTACCGTTTACTCGGTAATTTTGCCGTCTTTTTCACGGCTTCAAGCCGGACGAAAACCGCTGATGACTTTGCTCGAAGCAAGCGGTTTGGTCGAGAAAACCGGCGGAAGCACATTTTATGCCACACCGGAAGGTTTTGAACCGCTTTTTAATCATCTGGCGGAAGAAATTACTTCATCATATCTTTTAGCATTTTATCCGAAACCGGAAAATCGCAAAAGCGGCAAGTTTCATCAGGTTAGAATCGAAGTTCCCGAAGGTTTTCAAGTAAAACAAAGCCGCAGCGGATATGAAATAAAGCGTTGAAACAGCAATTTTTACGCACCAATGAAAAAATACGTCGTCAAAAGAGATAAAAACTCTCTGCCGGAACGCCTGACGCGCTACCGGCAGGAACTCAATGAAGAACAGTTTCGCGTTGTTACTTCGCCGCCGAAAGCCGCGCTGGTCGTCGCGGGCGCGGGAACGGGGAAAACCCGCGCGATCACTTACCGCGTCGCTTACCTTTTAGAACAGGGCGTTGCGCCGCAGAATATTTTCCTTGCGACTTTTACGAACCGCGCGGCGCGTGAGATGCTCAAGCGCGTTGAACTTCTGACCGGAACGCAGAATGTTCATCGCGTTTGGGGCGGAACTTTTCATCGAATCGCCAATTTAATCCTAAGAAAACACGCCGTTTCAATCGGTTTCGATTCAAATTATTCGATCCTCGATTCCGAAGATTCTCGCGATTTTATCAGCGTCTGCATCGAAGACGCGGGAATTGACACCTCGGCGAAACGTTTTCCGAAACCGCAAGTTATTCAAGACATAGTCAGTTACGCCAACAACACCGATCAGCCGATTGAAGACGTGATTATTGCGAAATACCCGTATTTCGAAATGCTTTCCCAACAGATAAAGCGCGTGGATTTCAGTTATATGGAGCGAAAAAAAGAGCGAAATGTGATGGATTACGACGATCTGCTCTTAAACTGGAAACGTCTTTTGATCGAAAAACCGGACATCGCCGCATTTTATGCCGAACAATTCCAGCACATACTGGTTGACGAATATCAGGATACGAACAAACTTCAAGCCGAAATCATTGATCTTCTCGCCGTAAAACACAGAAACGTGATGGTCGTCGGCGACGACGCGCAATCAATTTTCGCGTGGCGCGGCGCGGAATTTAAGAATATTTACGAATTTCCCGAAAGATACCCGGAAGCGCAAAAGTTTAAATTAGAAACGAATTACCGTTCAACGCCGGAAATTCTCGGCTTGGCGAATGTTTCGATTGCGAATAACCGACGGCAGTTTCCGAAGGTTTTGCAGGCGGTGAAAAAATCGAGGGATTTCAAACCCGCATTAATTCCTTGCTCGGATGTCGAACAGCAATCGGCATTTATCGCGTCAAGAATTTTAGAACTGCGCGACGAAGGCGTTTCTTTGGAAGAAATCGGCGTGCTTTACCGCTCGCATTATCACGTTCTCGAACTGCAGCTTGAACTGACGAAACGCAATATTCCATACCGCGTCCAATCCGGCGTCCGCTTTTTTGAACAGGCGCATATCAAAGATGTGATTTCATATCTCAGAATCATGGTCAATCCGCGCGACGAGATTGCCTGGAAACGCATTTTAAAGATGATTCCGAGCGTCGGCAACGCGACGGCGAATAAGATTTATGAACGGCTTGCTTACACAGAAAATCCGTTTGCGCTGATCAAGTCAGAACCGCCTGCGTTAGCGGGCGGCTCAAGCGTCGAACAAACGACCTCGAAATCAACGCAGAAACCGCCCGCTTATGCAGGCGGTTCTGACATTTTTTCAAGGGTGCGCAACAAAAAAGCGTGGCAGGATTTTGTTAAACTGCTCGAAACCCTAACGACCGACGATACGCGCAATAAACCGGCGAAACAGATCGAACTTGTTTTATCAAATGGCTACGAACAATTCCTTCAGGAAACCTTTGAAAACGCCGAATCGCGCGTCGAAGACCTGCGCCAGCTCGCCGTCTACGCGCAAAAATACGATTCGACCGAAGACTTTTTATCCGAACTCGCCCTGATCTCGACCGAAAGATTCGGCGCGCCAAATGCCATTGTCGGTGAAGACGTGGTGATAGGCGGCGAAGAAGACGAACTCCTGACCTTAACGAGCATTCATCAGGCAAAGGGCGCGGAATGGAAAGCCGTCTTTATCATCTGGGCGGCGGAAGGCAAATTCCCTTCGCCCCGTGCGCTCAAGGATGCGGGCAGCGAAGAAGAAGAACGCCGCCTCTGGTATGTTGCTCTGACACGCGCCAAAGACGAACTTTATCTGACATATCCGCTGATGATGGTAGATTATTCACGCCAAACCGTACTGCAAAAACCCTCGCGCTTCATCCTCGAACTCCCGCCCGCGATGTTCGAGATTTGGTCGCTGGAAGAAGAAACGCCCCGATTCGACGCGCCGCTTGAATTTAATGATAAAGAGCAGGAATTTTTGAACTGATTTTCAAGAAAATTTGAATTTTGTTAATTTTGTCCGAAGAAACTGAACACGCGGACATTGAACTCAAAACAGATTTTATTTTTTCGCGGATTTTTGCGCGATATTCATTAAATCTTCCGGCAGCCATTTGTTTATATTTTGATCGTCGGCTTCGGAGATTCCTCTGCGGCGATTACGCCAGTTTTTTTCCGGCGCATCTTCTCTGCCTGATTCTTTCGGATAATTTTCGACTTGTTCCAGGCTAATCACGATTCCGTGCGCGATTTCATTCCAATCTTCATTTTGAATTCCGCGCAAAACCACCGGCAAACCGGCAGTCCAATCTTCTTCCGGCGCAATATTGTCGTGTTCAGGAATGGTTAAAAATGCGGGCGATGGAAAAGGTTTTCCGTTGAATTCATCGGCAATTTTCTTGGTTACCTCCTTAAAAGAGCCGTTTGGATTCGCTTGTCTGATTTCCATTGCACGACGAAAAATATCTGATACTGTTGCTTGATTGCTCATTGTTTTTGCTGAAATCTCCTGAAAATATAGTTCCGTTTATAAATTACAGTAATTTATAAACGACGTAAAATTTAGCGGGTTGAAAATTTACTCAAACTGCTTTTTAAATTCTTCGAAAGATTCACGAAACTCTTTGAATTCGCTTTTCAGATTTTCGATTTCGCGTTCGAGTTCGGTAATTCTTTCGCTTTGAGTCTGACCGCCGGAAGACGATTTTTCCTGCCATTTTGCCAGAGTTTCCGCATCAATTTCGCCGCAGAGAAGATGTGCGTAACGCGCTTCTTTTTGTCCGGGTTGGCGTTCTAATCTGATAACGAGCGGTTCATCGCGGTTTGCCAATTTTTCGAGCGTTTCACTAACTTCATCAAGCCCGGAAAATTCGTAAAGTCTTGTCGTTCTTTGATTTATCTCGCCGATTGTCTGCGCCCCGCGAAGCATCAAAACACTTAAAGCGGCAACTTCCGGCGGCTCAAGTTCGAAAACGTCGGGCAAAATATGTTTGTATTTCGGCACACGGCTCGAACTGCCGTAAAAGACATAGACAATGTTTTTATCGCGCAAAGATTGGAGAGCTTTTTCGACCGCTTCTTCGCTGTAACTGACGACCGGATCGCGGTTTGATTTTTGATTGCAGGCGTTGGTTAAAGCGTTCAGCGTCAAAGGATAATATTCCGGCGTGGTCAATTGTTTTTCGACCAGGCAACCAACGACGCGGGCTTCGATCTCTGTTAGTTGGGTAAGCATAATTTTAAAAATGGAAAATGGAAAATGGAAAATGTATTTTTTAATATAGAACCTAATTCTACTTTGTCAGATTAAACCGAATTGAAAAAAAGAGCAAAAAAGAGGATAAATAAACACTATGAAAATACCTGTTGATGAAAAAAACTTGAAAGTTATGCAATTAAGTATGGGCGACGTTTTGATTGTCGGAGAA
>JBGTIH010000035.1:0-8073 GCA_041745765.1 Pyrinomonadaceae bacterium
AAATTTTGTAACATAATGTGTCGTGTTCAGAGTCCAAACTTTAGTTTGCCTTTCCGCCGCGCTTCGGTGGCGGAAACACGCTGAAGCGTGGAATTTGAACTAAAACCAAAATCTTACAAAACTTTTGCTGACCTGCTTAGCAGTTTGTTCAATCGTCAAAGCCGAAATGTTTTACGGCTCGATGAAAAGCGAAAATCCGCAGAAATCTTTGATTATTCAACAAAAGTTTTTCAATCAATTTTATTCACTACCTTTCGACGATGAGGCAGCTTTGATTTTCGGCGAAATTCGCGCCGATTTAGCCAAAAAAGGAACGCCTGTCGGAGCTTATGATTTGCAGATCGCCGCAATTGCGTTGGCAAACAATTTAATACTCGTTACTCATAACACAAAGGAATTCAGCCGCATAAATAATCTCAAAACCGAAGATTGGGAAGTTTGACTTCCGAATAACGATTAAGAAAAAACAAATCTTTCTGTTACCATATAAAAATTGAAACATAACGCACAACGGCGTTTGTCTGAAACACGACGAAGCTTTCGGCACTTTTTATCGGTATTACTCGATTTTAATTTGCCGTTATGCCCGTCTTATTTTTTTATCGCAAATTAAATTTTTTCTATTAAGGGGGAAGGTAATGGCAACAACAAAAAACAATAAAGCCAATGACAACAAAGCAGATGACAACAAAAAACTACAAGAATTGGAACAAAACCGCGAAGATGGAGCGGATCAATTTTTAACGACCAATCAGGGCGTTCGCATCAATGACAATCAGAATTCTCTAAAAGCGGGCGAGCGGGGAGCGACGCTTCTCGAAGATTTTATCTTTCGGGAAAAAATGACGCATTTCGATCACGAACGCATTCCCGAACGTATCGTTCACGCACGCGGCGCGGGAGCGCACGGGTATTTTCAGGTTTATGAACCAATGGCGAAATACACGAAGGCGCAGTTTCTCAATGATCCTTCGGTGAAAACGCCTGTTTTTGTGCGATTTTCAACCGTTGCGGGATTTCGCGGTTCGACCGATCTGGCGCGTGATATTCGCGGTTTTGCCGTCAAATTTTATACCGAAGAAGGCAATTACGATCTCGTCGGCAACAACGCGCCGGTCTTTTTTATTCAGGACGCGATGAAGTTTCCCGATCTGGTTCATTCGGTCAAACCCGAACCGCACAACGAGATTCCGCAGGCAGCCGCCGCGCACGACACTTTCTGGGATTTTATTACTCTGATGCCCGAATCAATGCACGCGATTTTCTGGGCGATGTCGGATCGCGCGATTCCGCGTTCGTTTAGAATGATGGAAGGCTTCGGCGTTCACACATTCCGCTTTATCAACGAAGAAGGCAAATCGCATTTCGTCAAATTTCACTGGAAGCCTTTGCTCGGTCTGCATTCGGTTTTGTGGGACGAAGCGACCAGAATTTCGGGTAAAGACCCGGATTTTCACCGCCGCGATCTGTGGGACGCAATCGAAGCGGGCGATTTTCCCGAATGGGAATTCGGCGTGCAAATCGTTGCGGAAGAAGACGAACATAAATTTGAATTCGACCTTTTAGACCCGACGAAACTCATTCCCGAAGAATTAGTTCCCGTGCAGAGAATCGGAAAAATGGTTTTAAACCGCAATCCCGACAATTTTTTCGCCGAAACCGAACAAGTCGCGTTTCATCCCGGTCATATCGTTCCGGGCATTGATTTTACAAACGATCCGCTGCTGCAAGGTCGTCTGTTTTCTTATCTCGACACGCAACTCTTGCGGTTGGGCGGACCGAATTTTCACGAAATTCCGATCAATCGCCCGGTCGTCCCCGTTCATAATAATCAGCGCGACGGGCATATGCGCCAGACAATAAATAAAGGTCGCGTGGCGTATGAACCGAACTCGCTTGCGGGCGGCAGTCCGTTTCAGGCGACGGTGAAGGACGGCGGTTTTCATTCTTACGAAGAACGCATTGACGCGAAAAAGGTTCGCGCCCGCAGCGACAGTTTCCGTGATCATTTCACGCAGCCCGCGCTGTTCTACAACAGCCATTCGGAAATCGAAAAGAAACATATCGTTGACGCTTTTTCGTTTGAATTGGGAAAATGCGAAACGGTCGCCATTCGGCAAAGACTCGTTAATATCCTGACGCAGATTGATATGGATCTGGCAAATAAGGTGGCGAAAAATCTCGGTTTAACGCCAGAGAAACCGGAACAGCCGATCAGCCATGCTTTCGGCGCGGACACCGATCCGAAAACGGTTCAGCCAACGAAAAAGCGGAATTATCTCGATAAATCGCCCGTTTTGAGTATGGAAAACACCGTCAAAGACACGATAAGAACGCGCAAAATCGCATTTCTGGCGACTGACGGCGTTGATGACGACGCGCTTAATTCGATGAAAAAATCGCTTGTTTCGGATGGCGCGATGGTCAAGATCGTCGCAACTAAACACGGCACGATCAAAACGGCAAACGGCACGGAAGTCAAAGTTGACGAAACATTCATGACCACCGCTTCGGTTCTTTTCGACGCGGTGTATGTTCCGGGCGGAAAAGCGAGCATTGACGCGCTTTCGCAGGAAATGGACGCGGTTCATTTTGTCAACGAAGCCTTCAAGCATTGCAAAGCGATCAGCGCGACCGGCGAAGGCGTAGATTTTGTTAAAAACGAAACTTTTGCCGGAAAAGACGAAAACGACAAAGCCGTTATTTTAGGCAAAACCGCCAAAGAAACCGCCAAACCTTTTGCCGCCGCAATCGCGCAGCACCGCAACTGGGAACGCGAACTGGCAAAAAAAGTTCCGGCATAGGCTGTTATTAAACTTTGCTTGAAAGAAAAAGACGGAAAATTTTTCCGTCTTTTTCTCTTTCTCACTTGAAAAATTTTTGCCGGTTTTACTGCTGACGGAAGGCTTCGCTCCATTCGCTGCCGTTTAGCAGAATCAGTTTGCGCTCCGCCGGATTCGGCAAACCGATTCCTGCTTCTTTTAGTTTCTGAATAACTTTTTCCCTGACACTCGAGGCTGTTAGGATGAAATCCGAGCGGCGCGAATCAGTCCAAAACCGTACATCTAAAATAATATCATCCGCGCCGAGAGTGTGAACTCTGACCGAAGGTTTCGGTTCTTTCAATACGCCTTCCGCAGTCTGCGCCGCCGATTCCATTACGTTGACCGCCGTCCGCAGGTCGCTGTCATAACCGATAAACATTTCGACGCTGCCGCGCCGGACGGGATTTGCAGTATTATTTGTGATGCGCGAAGTGAATATTTCGGCATTCGGCACGACGATGATGCGTCCGTCGTAATGACGAATCTGCGTAGCCCGCAATTCGATTCGTTCGACACTGCCTTCAGTTTCGCCGACAACGATTTGATCGCCGAGTTCAAATGGACGCAGAACCAGAATAAGAATACCGCTGACAAAATTTGAAATAATATCTTTAAGAGCGAATCCGAGTGCCAGCCCGGTTAATCCAAGTCCGGTAACGACGGTCTGCGGATCGAAGCCGAGCGCATCTGCGGCGACAATCAAGCCCAGAGTCCAGACGGCGTAATAGGCAACTTGCTTGATGAGATTTTCCGTCGTCAAATCTTCGACAATACGATGAAAGATTATACGCATCAAGTATCTGACACCTGCGGCAATGACCCAAAACAATCCGATAACCAGCAACGAAGCAAGAACGCGCGGAATAATCGTAATAGCGGATTCAAGCAGCCGCGCAAATGCCGTTTCGACTGATGCCCGAATCTCGGACGAGAAACTTCCCAGTTGGGTTTCGCGGTTTCCGCGTCCGCGCGCCAGAGCGGAATCAATTGTCTGCGCCCACTGCGCGGCAAGCGCATCTATATCTGTTAGATTTTCCTGCGCGTCGGCAGTCGTTACGGTAACGACCGGAACTTCGGCAACCGTGATCAGCCGCGCATCGTTTTGTGTTTGGATGACTGCCGGTGTAATTGCCTGCGGATTCTTTAACAATGTAGTCAAACGCCGCTCAATCTGCGCGGCGCGCTCCATCGCGCTCGTTTCGCCCGCCGGTTCGACGCGGAACAGGGCGCGTCCGTCAAATCTGACCGTCACAGATTCATTCTGGGCAAAAATCGTCAGACCCGAAAAAAAGGTCAGGGCGATGATAATAGAGGAAAATAAATATCTTAGACTCTTTGCATTCATAGAAATAGTGTAACCAATAACAGTCGGAAAAAGCGATATGTTAAATGACCGATCAAGAGTTTTCTATGAAAGCTCTCCAAATTCCGTTTGATAAGTTTAAGTAAAACAACGAGTTTATAAAAAAAATCTTTCACGCAATCGCGCTAAAACTTAGAGCAGATTCACAATTGATTTTTGGTGAAAGATTTATTTTTAAAACAGATGAACACAGATTTAGAGCGAATTTTATATAAGTGTAAGGGAAATTATTAGATTCGATTTTAACTCTGCGAACTCTGCGTCTCTCAGGTGAAATATTTTTCTCACGCAGAGACGCAGAGTTCGCAGAGAAAAACCGTATATTCCAACTTAAACTGCTCTAAATGATAAAAACGAATGTTTTGGTCAGATAAATTGCAAATTAAATTGAAATATTCGTATTACGTTTTCGCTTTTGTTTTCATTATTCATTTTTTATTTTCTTCGCCTGTATTTTTTCGCGGGAAAACAGTAAATTATTACATTTGCTGCGTGAAAAAAAATGAATTCTCTACAAACCGAACAAATTGATTTAAGAAAGCGCGAAACTGCGCCGGAATTGTCGCTTTTTCTGCCGGTTTTGGACGAAGAAGAAAATCTTCGTCCGATGCACGCCAAGATTCAAGAAGCCTTGAATCAACTGGGCAAAACGGCGGAAGTAATTTATGTTGACGACGGTTCGACCGATTCGAGCTTGAAAATTTTACGCGAAATTGCGGCAGAAGATTCGCGCGTTCGCGTTATTTCGCTCAGAAGAAATTACGGTCAAACGGCGGCGATGAGTGCGGGAATTGACGCGGCAAAAGGCGAGATTCTGATCCCGATGGACGCGGATTTGCAAAATGATCCGAAAGATATTGCGCGCCTTCTTGAAAAATTAAACGAAGGTTACGATGTTGTTTCCGGCTGGCGCAAAAACCGCAAAGATGCGCTTGTTTTGCGAAAAATTCCTTCGCAGATCGCCAACAAAATTATCTCTTGGATCGGCGGCGTTCCGCTTCACGATTACGGTTGCAGTCTGAAAGCCTACCGGCGCGAAGTTATCCAAGATGTCAGACTTTACGGCGAAATGCACCGTTTTATCCCGATTTATGCAAGTTGGGCAGGCGCACGAGTTACGGAAATTCCGGTTGACCATCACGCGCGAACGGGCGGCAAATCGAAATACGGAATTTCGCGGACGATCAAAGTTGTTTTCGATCTGATGACGATCAAATTTATGGCAGAATATCATACAAAACCGATTTATGTTTTCGGTTCGTTTGGTGCGATTGCGTTTTTTCTCTCAATTTTCGCGGGACTTTGGGCGTTTTATTTAAAATTCATCAGCGGTGTTTCCTTCATTTTAACGCCTTTGCCCGTCATTGCGATTGTCTTGTTGGCAATCTCGATGCAGTTTTTTCTGATGGGGTTATTAGCCGAAATGCTTGTCAGAACCTATCACGAATCGCAGGACAAAACGATCTACGCCGTGCGCGAAAAAATCGGATTTGATAATAACAAAGAAAATCCTTATTGAAAAAAGCCCGAATAAAAAAAAGTTAAAACTCTTTTTATCCGGGCTCTTTTTTCTCAAAAATTCAAAACAAGTTTGCCGCCCGTTTCTTCGACCAGAACGCTTCCACCGCTCGTGAGTTCGCCGAAAAGAATCTCCTGGGCGAGCGGTTGTTTGATTTTATCGTGAATCAGACGCGACATCGGACGTGCGCCGTAGCGTGCATCGAAGCCATTTTTTGCGAGCCATTCCTTCGCCGATTCGGACAGTTTTACAAGAACGCGCTTTTCGATCAATTGACCGTTTAATTCCTTGATAAATTTATCAACGATGAGTTTGATAATTTCCATACCGAGCGGCTGGAACGCGACCCAGGCATCGAGGCGATTGCGGAATTCGGGCGTAAATGTGCGTTCGATCACGCCTTTGGCATTTCCTTTCGTATCGGATTGATTGCGGAAACCGACTCCGCCCGACGAGAGTTCTCTAGCTCCGGCGTTGGTCGTCATAATCAAGATCACGTTGCGAAAATCCGCCTTTTTGCCGTTGTTATCGGTCAGAGTCGCCGAATCCATCACTTGCAATAAAAGATTAAAAAGATTCGGATGCGCTTTTTCGATTTCGTCCAAAACCAGTACGGCGTGCGGCGTGCGCATAATCGCTTCGGTCAGAAGTCCGCCCTGGTCAAAACCGACATATCCGGGCGGCGCACCGATCAGGCGCGAAACCGTGTGCGCTTCGGCGTATTCGCTCATATCGTAGCGCATAAATTCGATGCCCAAGCTTTCCGCTAATTGTTTGGCAAGCTCGGTTTTCCCGACTCCGGTCGGACCGCTGAACAAAAACGAACCGACGGGTTTTGTTTCGTGTCCGAGACCGGCACGCGAGATCTGAATCGCGTCAACGACTCTTTGAATCGCTTCGTCCTGCCCGAAAATTACTTTTTTCAGATCTTCGCGGAGGGTTTTGAGCTGCTCTTTTTCATCGGCGACCACCGTTTTCGGCGGAATTTTTGCCATTCGCGCAATCGTGTTTTCGACCATCTGCACGGTAATTTGGCTCGGGCGGTCTTCTTCTTTCAGAAGTTTGACGCTCGCGCCGACTTCGTCAATTACGTCAATCGCCTTGTCGGGCAAAAAGCGGTCGTTGATATATTTTCCGGCAAGCTCCGCCGCCACCTTTAAAGATTCGTCGGTGTATCTGACCTTGTGATGTTCTTCGTAAAACCGCTTCAAACCCTTTAAGATTTCGTAAGTTTCATCAATGGTCGGTTCGCCGATCTCGATTTTTTGAAAACGTCTTGCAAGCGCCCGATCTCGTTCGAATGCGGCTTTATATTCCACAAAAGTCGTCGAACCGATACAGCGCAATTCTCCGGCGGCAAGTGCGGGTTTCAGGATATTCGAGGCATCCATCGCTCCGCCCGAAACCGAACCGGCGCCGACAATCGTGTGAATTTCGTCAATAAAAAGAATCGAATTCGGATGTTTTTTCAGATCTTGAATAATTGATTTGAACCGCTGCTCGAAATCGCCGCGATACCGCGTTCCGGCTAAAACCGCGCCCATATCGAGCGCGAAAACCTTGGCATCTTTCAAAACATCAGGCACGTTTCCCTCGCTGATTTTTAAGGCAAGTCCTTCGGCAAGCGCAGTTTTTCCGACGCCGGGTTCGCCGACGTAAAGCGGATTGTTTTTCTTTCTCCGGCACAGAACCTGAATGGTGCGTTCGATTTCCGCTTCGCGCCCGATGATCGGATCGATTCCGCCTTCCGACGCGCGTTTGACGAGTTCATCGGTAAAAGATTCGAGCGGTTTCGGTTTTCGCGCCGCGCGTTCTTCGGCAAAGTCTTCTTCGTCAAAACCTTCTAAAAGCGGATCGTTTTCATCAATTTTGGAAATCCCGTGCGCGATATAATTCAAAATGTCGAGCCGTTTGACGTTTTGCTGGGCGAGCGCATAAACGGCGTAAGATTGCTCGGCTTGAAAAAGCGCGGCAAGGATATTTCCGCCGTCAACTCGCTGCTGACCACTGCCTTCGGCTTGAAGCATCGCGTATTGAATAATGCTCTGAAAGGTCGAAGTCAGCTCCGGCATCTGCGTCGCGCCGTCGGGCAGTTTTTCCATCACTTCGTCGAAATAATTTTCCAACAAGTTCCCGATCTGCGCCAGATCCGCGCCGCAGTTATACAAAATATCGCGCGCCGTCTTATCGTCGAGCAGAGCGTAAAGCAAATGCTCGAGCGTTACAAATTCGTGCCTGCGTTTAAAGGCTTCATCAACTGCTAAACTTAATGTTTCTTCTAATTCTTTGGTTAACATCTGAAATATATTATAAACAATATTTTAATTTTTAGTCAGCATCCGATGAACAAATAACAGTTTCTATTC
>JBGTIH010000036.1:0-31476 GCA_041745765.1 Pyrinomonadaceae bacterium
GACGTTAAAACGCCCTTTTATGCCGAAGCAACCCCGCGCGCCATAAATGACGCGGCTAATTGCCGCCTCTGCGGCGGAAAGCCTGTTAAAACAGGCTGAAAAACCAAAGGTGAATTCACTTTTCTACTCTTGATTCACATAATTTATAAATCTGAAAAACAATTATGAACATCGCAAAAATTTAACTGATCTTCTTTTGTTTATTGTTATCCGCATTTCCGGTTTCCGCGCACGAGAAGAGTCCGGCACAAACGCCCATTTTTAAAGTTGAATACGAAAAATTTACTTTTCCGAACGGTTTTGGACGTGATTTTTTTACGTTGACCGCTCCGCTCCGATCGCCACGGTTATTTTGACGACGCACGTCGGTTCGGCGCGGGAAAAGGAAGGGCGAACAGGATTTGCTAATTTACGGAAAACTCGGACGAATCTTAAATTTGGAATTTGGAATTTGAGAGAGAATTAAGGCTTGATTATGAATCTTTCAATTGCACTTGCAACTCCGTTTTCATCATTTGAAAGCGTTTGGAAATATTTGGAGTTTTCAAGTAATTCGGGCGAAGCGTTGCCCATCACGACTGGAGTTCCGGCGTATTCGAGCATTTCCAGATCATTGAAATTATCGCCGATGACCATCACATTTTCGGCAGAAAGTTTGTTCATTATGGCGAGTTTTTCAACGCCGATTCCTTTTGAAGCGTCGGACGGCAAAATGTCAAGCAGAGTAAAATCGAGATGCGGATAAACTGTTGCGAGAATATTTGCCGTTGTATGAAGTTCCGTTTCCAGAACCTTTTGCAGATCGAGCATCGGCGCACACGCACCGGAAAATGAAACGTGGACGGTTTCGTTTGCTTCTAAGATATCTTCCAGATTCGGAACGTGGAGAATGGATTCTTCGGCTTCCGCGCCGTGAAGCGTTTTCGACCAGCTGATATAACTTTGCAGCGGCAGATTTTCCTCCGAAACGCGGTCGTAATACAAAATACCTTTCCCGTGCGGATCGCAGCTCATCATCGCGTCCGCGCCGAATTCATTGCCGACGCGCAGGATTTCATACAAAGTTTCGTGCGGAATCAGCGAAACCGCCACGTTTTCAAGCGTTTCGACATATTTAAGGAGCGCGCCGTTATGACAGATCAGCGGCGCATTCAAATCAATTTCCAACCCGACGGGACGCGCATCACGAAAACGCCTGCCGGTCGCAATCGTTACCAGAACGCCCATTTCTTCGGCTTTTTGAATGGCACGCAGATTTTCTTCGGGAATTTTTCCGCGAGAATTAAGAAGTGTTCCGTCGAGATCGAGTGCGAGTAATTTAATCATCTGAGAGAAATTTTAGCGTGAAACCTCTCAAAGGCAAAACGTGAGAGCAACCAACATTGAAGAATTATGAAAACAAAACATAACAAAGCAAGAAACACCGAAGAAGTGTGAGAAATTTCTGAGAAATATCCAAACTGTTCGGAATGAAGATAGGAAACCTCATTTGAAACGTACGATATATAATTTCGAAGAATCCAATTAAAAAGACTGAAGGTTAATATTGAATGAATAAATATTGTGAGTATTGATTTTATCGGTGTCGGATTCCAAAGTAATAACAAAAGTAGAGGATTAATGAAAAACTGCAGCCAAAAGATTCGGTTAATAATCGGCTCTCCAAATGAGCAATAGGAAAACGACATTCTTTCACCCGGAAGTGTGGTTGCTTCATAAAGTTTTTCAGTTTGTTCTAATGTGACAGCTTTGTTGTGTTCTTCGATTTTTGTGATCGCCAGATGAGAATAAAAAGTTATACAAACAGCAATAACCAAAAAAATTAAAAGCCGGCGTTCGGTTTGGGATATAAATTTGACTGAACACATTTTTGTAAATCCTCAAATTGATTAGACACCGAAAAATTGGGAAAGTTCCGCTAAAAAAATCATTTTGCCTGATGTTCTTCCATATAAGCGCGGAGAAGTTGATTGATTTTTTGCTGATAATTTTGTCCGTGTTCCTTGAAAAAATCAATAATATCGCGGTCAATTGCCAGAGTTTCCTGAGCATTTGTTTGAATGGATTTTAAACCTCGGCGAACAACGGCATTTTTAAACATTTCCGGCGTTATTTTAGGAATATCGGAATAATCAATATCTTCATCCTTCATTTTATCTATTCTTTCCCAATCAGTGCCGTATTTTGTCGAAGTAGATTTCTTGTTCATATTTTTCAGCTTTTCTCACAGAGATAATTCTAAATAAATTATCATTTCCTGTGTGTGCAATGGTGATTACAGTACCCCGCAAAAGTCCGAAAGTTAAATAACGAACTTCATCGTAATCAAATCTATTATCAATTTCCGTTACAACATCAAAATCGAAAATTTGCCAAATGTCTGCAAAATCAAAACCGTGTTTTTGCAGATTTATTAAGCGTTTTTCTTCATCCCATTCAAATCTCATTTTAGTTAAATAAAACGGGCGCGTCAATTTTTTCCTTCGGCGCGGATTTTCTCTCTTTGCGCTGCGAGCCAGATTTGATAGGCGCGTTTGCCGCGTTCGAAATCGGCGGCGGAAGCGTAGAAATGATGCGAGCCGTCGTTTTTTTCAACATTTAGAACGTAAAAAATATAATCTGTGGTTGCCGGATTGAGCGCGGCATTGATCGAGCTTTCGGAAACGGAAGCGATCGGTCCGGGCGGGATTCCGCCGTATTTTCGTGTGTTATAGGGCGAATCGGCTTCGATGTCGCTTTTGTGAATCGTGCCGTCCCAGCGGTTTTGCATTTTGGCGACATAGACGACCGTTTGATCTATGCCGAGCGGAATGTTTCTGCGGATTCGGTTATAAATGACCGATGAAACAATCGGGCGTTCTTCTTCAAAGTTCGTTTCGGTTTCGATCAAAGATGCAATCGTGACGATTTCGTGCGGAGTTCGCCCCAATTCCCGTGCGCGGGCGTTCCATTCCGGTTTCCAGATTTTTCGGAATTGTTCAACCGAACGCTTGATAATGTCCTGCGGTTTTGTATCCGGCGGAAAATTGTAAGTGCTTGGATACATATAGCCTTCGAGGTTTGTGGCAAGCGGATCTATGTCTTTGATAAGCGTCGTATCGTTCATCAATTCGAGAATTTTCTTGTCGTCCATCGGCGGATCTTGCGGGAAATTTTCGGCAATACGTTTCGCAATATCAAAGCGCGTAAAACCTTCGGGAATCGTGAATCTGGTCGTGCGTTCTTCGCCTTTTTCGAGTTCGCGTAAAACCTCTAAAGGCGTGATC
The DNA here is from genome assembly GCA_041745765.1 of Pyrinomonadaceae bacterium. GTDB lineage: Bacteria > Acidobacteriota > Blastocatellia > Pyrinomonadales > Pyrinomonadaceae > JAHCHG01. The sequence continues at coordinate 3,267 of JBGTIH010000036.1, forward strand.
GGCGACGGGAATTTGAATTCACCGGCTTGAAAATTGCTCGCGTTTCCGAAAGTCCGCAGATAGATTTGAATGGGAAGTTTGGCGGAAAGAATTCCTTCGGCGGCGAGTCTGTCAATGATCTGATTCGGCGTTGTGCCGCGTTCGATCTTGATAAACTGTGCGGTTTTATCGTGTGTTTGCGGCGCATTGAGCGAGCTGTAAAGCCAATACGAAAAACCGATGACCGCTAAAATTGACAGGAAAAATAATACGAATAAAATTTTGATATATTTCATAATTCCATTAAAATTTTAGCAAAAAACGCGAATTTAATACATTTAACAAAATTTTAGTTACTGTAAATAATTCGTGCGAAAAGTTGTAAGATAAAACAACTATGGCACAAGTAAAAATAACAGTAACGGATAATGAAGGCAAAGTGTTTGGGATTCACGATTATGATTTGGCGAGCGGGCTGAAAAGTTTGAGTCAAATGGAGAATGCGATTGAGGAACAGCTACAACTGTCTCCATCTGGAATTTGGAATGACACTTTGTTACGGGAAAAATTGGAAGCAGGATGGAATCTATTTAGTTGGGAAATGTAAGTCGTTAGCGAATATTTGAAAATTAAAGACTCTGATGCGAAGCGAAAAGTGCATTAGAAGAAAATCTTGAACAGCACGTTCATAACCTCTTATGAAAGAGTGTGATAATCTGAATTGAAATCGAGTCGGAATTAAAAACTAAAAATGGAAGAAAGATAAAGAGTTTTTTGTCTATTTAAACTTGACTACATTAATGTAGGCTGTTTTGTCCGAATTGTATTTTTATGATATGCATTTTTTTGAATAATTTGATAAAAATGAAAAGATACTAACAACTTTCAATAAAACTGTTAACTGACAAGGCGGGATGAAAAATAATTCAACAACACTTTACGATACCGATTACTATCGCAAACAACTTGAAGCGATCTCCAGCAATGCGACGCTCGCGCTCTTTATCATGAATGAAGCGCAGCAGTGCGTGTTTATGAATCCGGCGGCGGAAAAATTGACCGGATTTATGCTTGATGAGGTTGCCGATAAGCCGCTCCATGATTACGTTCATCGGCTGTATCCGGACGGCAGACACTATCCGATGGAAGAATGTCCGATAGACCGCGTTTTTCCGGAAAACAACCAGGAACAGGGCGAAGAACTTTTTGTTCATAAGGACGGCAGCTTTTATCCGATCGCTTTTACCGCCAGCCCGATCCGTGAGGGCGACAAAACCGTCGGGACGATTCTTGAAGTCCGCGAGATCTCACAGGAAAAACACGACCGGGAAGTTTTGCTCGAGCGGGAACGCCTCGCGCGTTTAACCTCCGAAGTCGGTCTCGCGCTCGTACAGAGCGTATCGCTTCCGCAAATTCTTCACACCTGCTGCGAGTCGGTCGTCAAATATCTGGGTGCCGCCTTTGCCCGCGTCTGGATTTTCGATAAAACGAAAAATATTCTGAAGCTTCAAGCCAGTGCAGGGTTATACACGCATCTCGACGGCGGGCATTCGCGCATTCCGCTCGGCAAATACAAGATCGGGCGGATCGCCGCCGAGCGCAAACCGCATCTGACCAACAGCGTGATCGGCGATCCGGAAGTCAGCGATCAGGAATGGGCAAAGCGCGAAAAAATGACGGCGTTTGCCGGTTATCCCCTGATCGTTGAAGACCGCTTGGTCGGTGTCATCGGAATGTTTTCAAGAAGCGTTTTAAACCAGACCGAACTCGACGCTCTCGCCTCAATTGCCAATGTCATCGCGCTCGGCATCGAACGCAAACAGTCCGACGAGATACTAAAGGAATCAGAAGAACAATATCGTGCGCTGGTCGAAGTGTCGCCGCAAATGGTCTGGACGGCACGCGGCGACGGCAATATCACTTTCTGCAATCAATTCTGGCACGATTACACAGGTTTTTCGGTGGAAGAAACCATCGGTTCAGGATGGATTAATGCGATTCAGCCTGAACACCGCGAAAGAGTCGGGCAAGCTTGGCAAAGTGCGAGTGAAACGGGCGGTTGGGAAATAGAAATTCCTTTCCGCCGCGCATCGGACGGCGGATACCGCTGGCATTTGGCGCGCGGTTTGGCGATCCGCAACCAAAAGAGCAAAATCGTGCGATGGGTCGGCGTGGCGGTTGATATTCACGAACGACAACAGCTCTCGCTCGAGCGCGAAACTCTACTCAAAGCCGAACAAGATGCCCGCGAGGAAAGCGAAACTATCCGCCAACTCGGTCAACTGATTTCTGCCGAACTCGATTTGGACAAAGTCGTCCAAGCCGTCACGGACGCTTCGACCGAATTGACCGGCGCACAGTTCGGGGCGTTCTTTTACAACTTGATAGACAACAAAGGCGAAAGCTATATGCTTTATTCGCTTTCGGGCGTCCCGCGAGAAAAATTCCAGAATTTTCCGATGCCCCGCGCGACGCAGGTTTTCAGCCCGACTTTTCACGGCGAAGGCACGCTGCGCAGCGATGATATTACGAAAGACAAGCGTTTCGGCAAAAACCCGCCGTACCACGGAATGCCGAAAGGTCATCTGCCGGTCGTCAGTTATCTGGCAGTTTCGGTCGTTTCGCGTTCGGGGGAAGTTATCGGCGGCTTATTTTTCGGGCATTCAGAGCCGGCAGTATTTAGTGAACGGGACGAAAGAATTGTCGAAGCGATGGCGGCGCAGGCGGCAGTTGCAATGGACAACGCACGACTTTACGAAGAAGCCAAACGCGAGCGCGAACGCTCCGAGCGAGCCGCCCAGGAAAACGAGCGGCTTCTAACAGAAGCTCAGGAAGCGAGCCGCCTGAAGGACGATTTTCTGGCGGTCGTTTCGCACGAAGTCCGTACGCCGCTCAATGCTATCTTAGGCTGGTCGAGCATTCTGCTTTCAAACACGTCCCTCGAAAATGATGCCCGTCGCGCCGTCGAAACTATCAACCGCAACGCCCGCTCGCAGGCGCAAATTATCGAAGACATTCTCGACATTTCGCGTATCGTCACCGGTAAACTGCGGCTCGACGTGCAGCTCGTCCAGCCGGGAAAAGTCATCGAAGCGGCGATTGATTCGCTTCTTCACGCTGCCGAATCAAAGAACGTCCGCCTGCAAATACTTATGGATCCTCTTGCCGGTCCCGTTTCGGGCGACCCCGACCGTCTGCAGCAGGTCATCTGGAATCTGGTTTCCAACGCCGTCAAATTTACGCCAAAAGGCGGGCGCGTGCAGGTGCGGCTCGAACGCATTAATTCGCACCTTGAAATCGTCGTCAGCGACTCAGGTCAAGGCATCGCAGAAGAATTTCTGCCGCAAGTTTTCGATCGTTTCCGGCAGGCTGATTCGTCAAGTTCGCGCAAACACGGTGGACTCGGACTCGGACTCTCGATCGTCAAACAACTCGTCGAGATGCACGGCGGCAGCATCCGCGCGGAAAGCACGGGAATTGGTCAGGGCGCAACTTTTACGGTTTGTCTGCCGGTTACGGTCGCCAACAGCTCGAAAATGAACGAAAGCGTCGAGCGCGTTCATCCGGGAACAAGTTCGGGATCTCAAATCGCCTTCGATTGTCCGCCGAATTTGAAAAATCTGCGAGTTTTGGCAGTTGATGACGAAAAAGATTCACGCGATCTGTTAAAAAATATTCTCGAACAATGCGAAGCTGATGTCATAACGGTCGGTTCGGCGGAAGAAGCCATGCTGATTTTGCCGGAATTTGAGCCGCATATTCTGATCAGCGATATCGGGATGCCCGAAGACGACGGCTACTCGCTGATTCGAAAGATCAGGAAGCGCGAAAAAAGCGAGAAGCTTAAAAGATTGCCAGCCGTCGCTTTAACGGCTTACGCGCGCGTCGAAGACCGAATGAAGGCGCTTTCGGCAGGCTTTCAGATGCACGTCCCGAAACCGGTCGAACCGGCTGAATTGGCAGCCGTTATCGCCAGTCTGGTTGAATTTGAAGCGCAGTAAATCCGGTAATCCGATTGTTAATCGTTTTCAAACCTGCTGTTGAGAAAAGATATTAATAACGATGGGATACTGTTGCCCAATTCAAAAACGTCAATAAAAACTATAGTGAATAGACGAATTTCCAAAGATTTAATTGACCATATTTTTTCAAAAATGAATTGGGCAACAGTATCCGATGGCTTTTGAGATTATTGCCGCGTCAGAAAGTTTTTACTATTGATTCGCACTGGAAGTAAACATTTATAAAACTTAAATTTAAGAGATTTGACAGTTTTTTTGACGGTTCATTATTTGGTCATCACATCACTTTCGATTTCGCCGTCGCGGATCGTGATGATGCGATGGGCGCGGGCGGCGATGTCAGGTTCGTGCGTCACTAAAATAATTGTATTTCCTTCATCGTGAAGTTTTTCAAACAGAGCCATAATTTCAACGCTTGTTTTAGAATCGAGTGCGCCGGTCGGCTCGTCCGCCAGCAGAATCGAAGGATGATTGACCAGCGCACGGGCGATTGCCACGCGTTGGCGTTGTCCGCCGGAAAGTTCGTTAGGGCGATGTGTGATGCGGTCGCCGAGTTCGACCGAAGTTAGTGCCGCCGTCGCTTTTTCCTGTCTTTCCGCCGTTCGCAAACCGGCGTAAATCAAAGGCAATTCGACATTATGCAGTGCCGTTGCGCGTGATAAAAGATTGAAAGTTTGAAAAACGAAGCCGATTTCTTTGTTGCGAATCGTGGCAAGTTCGTCGTCCGTCATCGTCGAAACGAGATTTCCGTTAATCCAGTATTGTCCTTTGGTGGGCGAATCGAGACAGCCGATCAGATTCATCAAAGTTGATTTTCCCGATCCGGAAGGTCCGATGATTGCTAGATATTCGCCTTTTTGAACCTCAAACGTAACTCCTTGCAAAGCGTGGAGTTCTTGATTTCCCATCTGATATGTTTTCCAGATGTTTCGCATCGAGATCAATGCGCCCGGCGCGGGATTTGTTACGCTGCCGTTAAATTCTAAATTCTCTACTTTTCCCATAAGATTTTTACGAAGGCGAACCGCTTCCTTCCTTTCTGGTTTGTTTTTTAACGATAGTATCTTCTTTGAGCGTGTTTAAAATGCGGCTCGGTCCGGTAATTACTTCCTGTCCTTCGGAAAGTCCCGAAATAATTTGAATATCGGCTTCGCCGGTAATTCCGGTTTCAACCTCAACAAATTTTGCTTTGTTTCCGTCTAAAATATAAACTCCTTTAATTGTTTTCGGTTTTTCGGGAGTTTCCGGCGCATCGCCCGCAATGGTCGGCGACGACGACGGATCGGGTTTTTTTTCGACTACGGATTGAAGCGGAACGGCGATCACATTTTCCGCCGTTTTTGTTGTAATGACGGCGGTTGCGCTCATTCCCGGACGCAGACTGTTTTTGATTTCTTCATTTAGTTCGATCAATTCGATCACTACGCGAAATTCTTTGGCTTCCTGAACATTGATATTGGTCGAAAGTCCGCCCGTAGTTTGCGATTTGCCGACGGCAAGCGGAGTTTTTTGTGTAACTTTTCCAATGATTTCGTTGTCGCCGAGTGCGTCAACTTTAATTTTTACCGGCTGACCGACGGCAACTTTGTCAATTTCGGTTTCGTCAACTTTTACTTCGACATTAACGGTTGACATATCGGCAATCGTTAAGAGCGGCGTGGTTGAAAGTCCGGCGACGGCGAAAGTTCCGACTTTTGACGGAATGTCGGCGATCACGCCGTTAATCGGCGCAACTTGCAGAGTTTTATCGCGCTGAGTTCTTTGTCCGCGAAGGAGTGCGGCTTGCTGTGAGGCGCGGTCGGCACTTGCCTTTGCGCTTAAACCCGCAGTATTTACGGCACGACCTGCATCTTTTACGGCGACTCCTTGCTGGCTGGCTCTCGCTCTGGCTTCTTTGACGCGGGCTTCGGCTTCATTGATCGAAAGCTGTTGCGATTTAAGCCGCGCCTGAGCATTTCGCAGAGCAACCCGCGCCGTTAAAACCGTGTCGTTTCGCTGATCGTATTCGAGTCTGGAAATTACGCCGCTTTCGAGGAGTTCTTCATTTCTTTTTAATTCGCGTTCGGCGACATTTAAATCAACTTGAGCACGGTCAACATCGGTTTGCGCTGCCACAACTTGCTGACGCGCCGAGGCAACTTGCTGCAGAGAAGTATCAACCGCCGCTTGCGAGGCGTTTAAACCTTGCTGTGCTTGCGAAAGCTGATTTTGCGCCGCGGTAATTTGCGATTGTGTAACCTGCGATTCATTCTGCGATGCTTGCAAACCGGCAAGCTGCGCGTCGGTGCTTGACTGAAGCTGTGTCGGATCGAGCTTGACGAGCGGCGTTCCGGCTTCTACTTTATCGCCTTCTTTAACATATATATCTTCAATCCGACCTTGAACTTCGCTCGTCAAATTTATAAATTGAATCGGACGAATTTCACCCGATGCCATCACATTCGATCTTAATTCGCGGCGTATTTCAATTTTAACAACCGTAACTTCCGGTGAATCTGTCCGGCTGGCAAAAATACTGACAATAACAATTATAAGTAGAAGTACGGCAGCGGTTATGCCGATGATGATTTTTCCTTTCCGGCTCATAGCCATTTTTATTAGTCCTCTTTCAAGCGTTTGGGGTTTTATTTATGAATAATACAATAACGCAAATAAATTAGCCTGTGTGCGTCAAGACCTATCTACGTGAATAAATATGAAATAGTTTCAAAAAAATGTATTCTAATGAAGTATTTTGAAACTCAATGGGAAATGCGATTTTGTATAAAAAATAATATATTTCCAAATGACGACCTGCGATTTACGATTTACGAACAAAGCAATACAGGTTAAAATGATTTGTCGTAAAAATTTCTTTCAAAAATATCGTAAGGTAAATTAAAAATGATCACTTGTCAGGTTTGCGGGACTAAAAACATTGAAAGTTCACAATTTTGTGATGAATGCGGAACCGCTTTAAATCAATCGCAAAACAAAACCGCTGATGTTGAACAACAAAGTTTTATAACGCAAATTGCAGAAACACCTGTTTTTCATTCGACAAATGTAACATCGCTCGGAATTCCGGGAATTGGCGAAGAATTAAAAAAACAGGATATTAAAGTTGAAAAACAATTAAACCCGAAAAGATCGGGCGTTCACGCATTTTTGGTAATCGAACGCGGCGATGCGGTCGGAACAGAATTTAATTTAACCGCCGAAGAATCTTATATCGGACGGTGGGATGCGGATAACGGAATTTTTCCTGATGTTGATTTAGACGCGTATGATTCGGAAGCAAAAGTTTCAAGACGACACGCACGAATTATTTATGCCAGTAATGACTATGCCATTGAAGATTTAGGTTCGACCAACGGAACGTATATCAACCGCGGCAGACGTTTGATTCCGGGCAACGCGCATATCTTAAATGATGGCGATGAAATAATTGTCGGAAAAACTTTTTTGCGATTTAACATTAACAACTAAAAAAACTTTTTAACAAATTGGAAATAAAAAAAATGGCTTATTGTCACGAATGCGGCGAACAAGTCGCGGAAATTGATGTTTTTTGTCCGCATTGCGGAATTTCTCTGCAACCCGTAGTTCTTCCGGGTGAAGATAAAGATTTACAGGAACACACCATTGCCATCAATCATTCCGAAGTTGCCGATATACCCGGAAAAATTGATGCGGCAGATGATTTGCCGGCAACCGCAAAACAGGAAGAAATTCTCCAACCGGTTGCCGAACCGAAAACTGCGCCCGATTTGTTTGATTCGGCGGAAAATACGCCTTTTTCCCAAAAGAATATAGAAGAACTTGATATGAAAACGGATGATTTTTCTAATCCGGCGACCGAAGAAAATATCAATGTGAAAACCGAATCAGTAGAAATGCCGTCAGAGTTTTTTGAATCGAAAAATCAAACTGAAGAAAATAACATCAATCAGCCGTCCGATTTGCCGGAAGCACATTTTGATGAGTCGTTTGAAAAATCCGCCGAATCTTGGCAAAATCAAGAAACATTTCAGCCCGCATTTGAAGAAAAAACGAGCGAACCGTCGGCTCTGCCTATTGATGACTGGGATTCATTGCCGCCGGTTAAAGAAAATCAAGAATATCTTCAACCCGAAACTCCGGCGGAATTTTCCGAAAGTTCGCCGGAAACGCCGTTGGAAAATGTCGAAATTGAAAAACCTGCGCCGTCAATGCCGTTTTTAAAAGATGATCAAGATGATTATTTTGCTGATAGTTCTACCGATACGGGAGAAGTTACCGAATCTGCCGGTTCTCCGGCAGATGCCGCGCTCGAAGATTTTGTTGCGGAAAAACCGCCGGAAATCGAAAATGAAACTGAATCTTCAATGATGTCTTATGAGGAAACCGAGATAAAAGAATTAAATGAAGTTGAAGAATCACCGATGGTTTCTTCTGTGAGCGAACCGCAAAATGATTCTGCAAATTTGGATGATGAAGATAAGACGGCAAGCGATTCTTCGATAGATAAACCTGATTTTGACTTTGAACCCGAAGAAAAACCGACCGACATTTCTCGTTTCGATTCGGTCAGGATTATGGAAAAGCACGAGGATTTACTGGAAAACGCGGCGTATAATAATCTGCCGTCAACTTCTGCGGCACAAGCGCAAACCGATTTGAGCAAACCGTCGCCGCAAGTTTCCGAGCCGGCAAATGATTCTTCTAAAGAATCGCGCTCACACACGACTCCGAATATCGGCTTGTCCGACACGGACGGAAAGAAATCAAAACTCAAACCGCTCGATGAAGGCACGGTTTTAAACGGGCGATATGAAATTGTCAGAAAAATCGGCGGCGGCGGAATGGGCGCGGTTTATCTCGCCAGCGATAAAAATCTCGGCGGCGTGCTTCGTGCCGTCAAGGAAATGGTTCAATCCTATATCGAAGAAACCCAGCAGGAAAAAGCCGTCAATGATTTCAAACGCGAATCAATGTTGCTGACTTCTCTTGAGCATCCGGCGATTCCGACCATTTTCGATTATTTTTACGATGAAAAAGAAGCCAGATTTTATCTCGTAATGAAATACATCAACGGCGGCGATCTGGCGATGCGGCTGCGTTCCGCGCCGGAAGGCAAGATTGAAGAAAAAAGCGTCGTCGAATGGGCAATTCAAGTTGCCGACGTTTTAGATTATCTGCATCAACGCCAGCCGCCGATTGTCTATCGTGATTTAAAACCCGCAAACATAATGATTGACGGCAATACCGGACGGATTATGTTAATTGATTTCGGCATCGCGCGCTGGATAAACAAGGAAGAAAAAGGCGTAACTGCTGTCGGCACAATGGGATATGCGCCGCCGGAACTTTTTAGCGGAAATGTCGAATCGCGTTCCGATATTTACAGCCTCGGTTCGACGATGTTTCATCTTTTGACCGGAGCCGATCCGCAAAGCAATCCTTTGCTGATTTTCGATTTTCAGAAAAATCCGCGTCCGCGCCAGATAAATCCGCAGCTTTCCGATCAAATGGAAAGGATTTTGATGCGGGCGGTTGAATATAATGCCGAAAAACGCTTTGCTTCTGCCGCCGAATTGCGCCAGGAACTAGAAAAGCATTTAGACAGTTTAAAGGCAGATTCGGTAACTTTCGGTGTCAAAGAAACTCCGCAAGCGGTTACTTTATCGGATCAAAAAGTGTTTTGCGGCTTTTGCGGACAAAGTATTGTCGCATCCGATTTGTTCTGTGCTTTTTGCGGCGCGAAACAGCCGATTGCCCAAAAAGGCGTTCACAGCGAAAGTTATGCTTCCGCTCCGGTGACGGCAAGGTTGACGATTCTCGGAACAAATGATCTCGAATCGCCGTCTTATACAATTGAAAAGGATGAAAACTTGGTCGGCAGACGCGATCCGATGTCAAATATTTTCCCCGAAGTTGATTTGTCGAAATTCGATCCGCAGACAAAAATTTCACGCCGCCACGCCCGAATCTGGCGCGATGGAAATAAATTTCTGGTCGAAGATTTAGGCTCATCGAACGGAACGGTTTTAATGCCCGTAATTAATGAAGCGTTTAGACTTGTGCCGAATAAACCGCATATTTTGACCAATGGAGATAAATTGAAATTAGGCGATACGACCTTGCATTTTGTCATCGGTTAATTTGTCTTTTCACGAACAACAGAAATTTTATGAGTGCAAGTGCAGAACAGGTTGAACGGACGAAAAGAGCCGCTCCGGTGCCTAGAATTAAAACTGAAAAAGTCGTCGTAGATTTTGACGCAGACCGCTTAAAAGCCCCGTTTCTTTTGAGATGCGGTGCGCTTTTAATTGATTATATTTTACTTGTTGCCATTCCTGTAATCAGTATTTTGCTCGCCAGATTTACCGGCGAGGACGGTGCAAGGCTTTTGAATAGTGAAATTAACACTACGGGTTGGCTAATTACTCTTCTTTTGGGCATAACAAATTTCGTGATTTTTCCGATGTTCACCGGACAAAGCCTCGGGAAAATGCTGACAGGTTTGCGTGTTGTCAAACTTGACGGTTTGAATCCGACTTTCGGCACTTTATTTTTGCGGCATATAGTCGGTTATTTTCTAACGATTTTGACGGGTGGAATCGGTTTTATTCTTGCCGCTTTTAATCAAAAAGGGCGAACTTTGCATGATTTTATCGCGGGAACGATTGTTGTTTATGGTCGCCGCCGTGTTGAAGAAAAACTTTTGAGTGAAACGAAAGTGAAAGAAGTTAGAAATCTAAAGTGAGAAACGGATTCGGTAACTGATAAAAACATTTTCAATTCTTACTTCAAAATTTTAATTTAAGCCAGATTTTATGCCGCAGCTTATCATAAAAAATTCGGATCATCCGACGGAAAAAGTTCCGTTATCGAGGCTTCGCACGACAATCGGACGTTCGGCGCGCAGCGATATTTGTATTTCCGATGCTTTTGCTTCGAGGCTTCACGCCGAAGTCAGGCAGGAAGGCGATGCCTATTGGTTGCAGGATTTAGGTTCGGCAAACGGCACGCGCTACAACGGAAACAATGTGACGATGCCGATTCCACTGATGTCCGGCGGCGAAATTCAGATCGGCGAAACAACGATTATTTTTGAGGATGAAAGATTAAGCCTCAACAAAAACGCGACTTTAATCGCCGATAACACCGAAGCCCTCGATCCTTCGATGACGATTGCCTTTTCGCATCGCAAAAATCCGACTGCCGAAATATTGGAATCGCATTTTTCGACACGAACTGAACTTCTCGGTTTAATTAGTAAAGTCGGTGTCGCTCTTCTGTCTTCGAGCGGTCTTCAAGATACTTTGAATCAAGTTGCAAGTCTTGTATTTGAAGCAGTTCCGGCGGAAAGATGCGTCATAATGCTGCGCGATGAAGCGGAAGAAGGCGGAATGCAAATCGTCGTGGCGCGTGAACGGGATAATGAACATCAGATCAAGGAAGTCCGAATCAGCCGAACCGTTATGGACGAGGTGATGAAAAACGGCAAATCCGTTTTAACTTCTGATGCACAACATGATCCGCGCTATGCGAGTCAAACAATGGCGCTTCTCGGCATTCGCTCCGTTTTGGCTGTGCCGCTGAGCGTAAATGAAAACGAGGTTTTTGGAATTGTTTATGCCGATTCGCCGACGACCGAAACGATGTTCGGCGAGGAACATCTCAATATTTTGACAACTCTTGCCTCGGTCGCTTCGATTCGTGTCGAAAATGCGAAACTTCTTGAAGAGCGTTTGGAGCGCGAGCGAATGGAACGCGAACTCGAATTGGCGACTGAAATTCAGCAAACATTTCAACCATCCGCGCCGCCCGTGATGGACGGTTACGAATTTCAGGGAATTTCGTTTTCGTGTTACGAAATTGGCGGCGATTATTACGATTTTCTGCCGCAAAAAGACGGCAAAATGCTGATCGCGCTCGGCGATGTTTCCGGCAAAGGAACAGCCGCCGCGCTTTTGATGTCGAGTCTGCACGCTTCGATTCACGCGCAATCGGTGGCAAATTCTTCTCTGAAAAACTCGGTCGAAGCGATCAATTTATATTTAGCTGAAAATACGCCGTCAAACCGTTTTATCACACTATTTATCGCCGAACTTGATCCGCCGACCGGACTCGTCAGATATATCAACGCAGGACATAATCCACCTCTGATCGGACGCTCCGACGGAAAAGTCGAACAACTCGAATCCGGCGGTTTTCCGCTCGGCATTATTCCGACCGCCGAATTTGAAGTTGGAGAAATTTATTTACATGCCGGTGAGACGCTTGTTATTTATTCCGACGGCGTAACCGAAGCGAATAATTCAGCGGAAGACGAATTCGGAATGGAGCGTTTGATTGACGTAATCAGCAAAAATATCACGGCTTCGGCTTCCGGGATGCGCGATAAAGTCGAATCCGCGCTTTCGACTTTTACGCAAACCGCGCCGGCGAATGATGATATTACACTGGTGATTGTCAAAAAAATATAATTAACCATATTTTATTTGTCATGCCTCAATAAAAAGTTAAGGTATTTATATTTCAGCGAAGAGCGAGCGCAAAGCAACCCTTCCCAACCTGTTATTATTATAACTTGTCTTAATAAACTTTATCTTGCAATGAAGATTGAGTTTACAAATCAAGTTAAAAAAGATTTCAGGTCAGGAAGGGTTGCTTTGCGCCCGCTCTTTTAGCTGCTGCATACTTTGTCTGTAACTTTTTGTTGAGCCATTAGTTTTTTTGTTAAAACTTGTTGACCAAACGCATTGTTTTGAATTAGAATCATAAACAGCGAAGTTCTTCGCGGATTCCTGCAATCAAAAACAATGCCTCCAACAAATAAAAAGATAAAATTAATATATTTTGTAATCATCACGCTTCTGCTCGTGGGCTTGGTTCCACTTGTTTTGACAGGTTGGTTTTTGTCCGATAAAAGCGGCAAGGAACTGCGTTCGGTCGAAAATCGTTATCAAACCCAACTCGTTCAGGAAAAAGCGAATCAGCTTGAAATTCTTGCGCTTCGTTACCGCGATCTGGTCGGGAGTTACGCCAAAGCCGTTGAGCTGAATGACGACCTGGCAATAATTTCCGCACCGCAAACCGAAGAAAAATTCAGCCAGACGCTCAAAGATAATCCGAATGTCGTCGCGCTTTTTGTTAAACCGGCACAAAGCGAATCGCTGGCTGTATTTCGTGCGGAAACAATCCAAAAAGGCGAGATTGAAAATTTCGCTTCATCAATTCTTGCTACTTTAGATAATCAGAGATTCGTGTTCGGACAACCACAAAAAATTGAATCGAGCGGCGAGATCGTTTTCACGGTTGCCGCGCCGGTTGTCATTCAAAATGAAATTTCGGCGGCGGTGATGGCGGTCATTTCGGTGCGTGAAATCGCGCAGATTATGGCGGCGCAGCCGATGACCGAAGCGCAGCTTTGGCAAGCAGGTTTGCCGATGATTTTTGTCGTGGACAAAAACGGAAACACGGTTTTTCATCCCGACCATAATGTAACTCTCAATCAAAAATCGTTTAACGATCTGAAAATAGTCCAGGAATGGAAGGAAACAAATTTACAGATTCAATCGGCTTTATTTCCATTCGATGCGGAATATAACGGTACGGAACACGCAATGATCGGCGCGTATTCGACGGCGAGTTTCAGTAAAGATTTAAATTTCGGCGTGATTACGATGCAGGACGAAAATCGCGCGCTGGCTTCGGTCGGAGAAATGCGCCGCCAAACCTGGATAATCAGTCTGGCGTTTGCTTTATTGGCTTTGATTATCGGAACATTTTTTGCCAGACAATTGACTCTGCCTTTATTAAATCTGGTCGGTGCGGCGCAGAAAATCGCTGCCGGAGATTTGTCTTCCAGAGTTGAAACCAAAAATATTACGGAAATCGGCACTCTCGGCGAAACGTTCAATTTAATGACCGATAAATTGGAAGAACATATCGCCAAACTCGCTAAAGCCGCCGAAGAAAACCGCGAGCTTTTCGTCGGTTCGGTCAAAGCTCTCGCAGCTGCAATTGACGGCAAGGACCGCTACACACGCGGACATTCCGAACGGGTTTGCCGCGTTTCGGTCGCCATCGGTCAGCGTTTGGGAATGGACCCGGAAGAACTCGAAAAACTCCGGATCAGCGCGCTTCTGCACGACATCGGAAAAATTGCGATTGACGATTCGATCTTGAAAAAACCCGCCGCTTTAACGGATGAAGAATACGAAATAATGAAAACACATCCGCAGCAAGGCTATAAGATTATGAAAAATATTCCGGCGATGAAAGACTTTCTGCCCGGAATGTATATGCACCACGAAATGGTCAACGGTCAAGGTTATCCGCAAGGTTTGAAGGGCGATGAAATTCCGCTTCAGGCAAAAATCGTTTCGGTTGCCGACACTTTCGATGCGATGACGATTGATCGTCCGTATTCGAAAGGAATGGAACTCAAACCCGCTCTGGAGAGAATCGGCAGTTTTGTCGGCACAAGGTATGACGGAAAAGTCGTCGAAGCGCTTGTCCAAGCCTGCAACGACGGGCAGATCGGCATCGGTGTCGTCAAGTTACGAAATCATCCAACGGAAGAAAAGCCGGAGCCGGAAAAAATCCCGCATAAAAAGGTCGCCTAAATAAAAATGTACCGCCAGCGTCCCGCTGGCTGTCTTGGCGGCATCTTGCCGCCTTTTTGCGGTGTGCGGGACTTACACCGGACAGCCAACGGGACGCTGACAGTACGAATTATTTCCAACCTAAAACTGACAAGTTTCGCCTACTCGTTTATAATTTCTAATTTGAATTTATAAACAAAGAGTAGGTTTTTTTATTTATGGCATTTTTTTGGCAAAGGAAAAAAGACGAAGACAAATTTTCAACCTCGGTTTTAGGACTCGATAAATCACTCGAAGAACTCAAAGCCGAAGAAGAGCGGATCGAGAAGGAATTTCGCGTAAGATTTAACAAGGCAATTGCCAAAACGCGCAATTCGATTAACGACCGGCTCGATAACATTTTCGAGAACCGCAAAAAGATTGACGAATCATTTCTCGATGAACTCGAAGAAATGCTGATCTCGACGGATATCGGCGTAGCAACGACGATGCAGGTTTTGGACGCGGTTCGCAGAGGCGTTTCGCGGCAGGAAATCAACGATCTAGACGCGCTCAAAAAAGCGATGAAAAACGAGCTTTTGACGATTATGAACAATTTGGGCGATAAAGGTATCGCTTCAGAAACCGCCGTTCCTTTAAACATCAAACCGTATGTTCTAATGGTCGTCGGCGTCAACGGTGTCGGTAAAACAACGACCATCGGCAAGCTCGCTCAACGCATTAAAAACGAAGGAAATCAAGTAATGATCTGCGCCGCCGACACATTCCGCGCCGCCGCTTCCGAACAACTCGAAATCTGGTCGGAACGCGCCGGAGTTCCGCTGATTCAGCAAAAACAGGGAACCGATCCGGCAGCAGTTTTATTTGACGCGCTGAAATCCGCCAAAGCAAGAAACGCCGACGTTTTAATTGTTGACACAGCCGGAAGATTGCACAATAAATCAAACTTAATGGCGGAACTCGAAAAAATGAAACGCATCGCCGGACGCGAAGTCGAACAAGCACCGCACGAAACTTTGCTCGTCATTGATGCCGTTACAGGACAAAACGGTTTGGAACAAGCCAGACAATTTATGCGCGTCGCGGACGTAACCGGAATCGTCCTGACCAAACTCGACGGCACGGCAAAAGGCGGAATCGCCGTTGCCATTGCGAAAGAATTAAACTTGCCCATAAGATATGTCGGAATCGGCGAACAGGTTGACGATCTAATGGTTTTCGACGCGGAAAATTATGTGAACGGGTTGTTTAATTAGGAGGTTTTATTATTATGCAAACAATTGAAGCAATTTATCAAAATGGAATGTTCAAACCGATAAAACCGCTTTCAGAAGAATTTTCCGAAGGCGAAAAAGTAAGGTTGGTTGTTGAATCTGAAGTTGAAAACAATGAAGTTAATCCGATTATGAAACTTGCGGAAAATTTCTACGAAGGTTTATCCGAAGAAGATGTTGAAGAGATAGAAAAAATCGCGCTTGACCGTTCAAATTTCTTTGGGGACAGAAAAATATGAACGAAGTTTTGCTTGATACAGACACTATTTCATTTTTCTTAAGAAATGTTCCAAAAGTTATGACGGAAGCCAATAATTACCTAAAGTTTCACAAAGGTTTTACATTTTCTGTTATCACGAATTTTGAGATTTTGCGTGGTTTAAAGATCAAAAATGCTCAGCAACAAATTATAAAATTCGGTCTGATTAGAATGCAAAGCAGAGAAATAAATTTGTCCCATAAAATTATTGATCGTGCTGCTGAAATTTATGCTGACTTATACAAACGCGGATTGCTGATTTTAGATGCCGATATTTTAATTGCGGCAACGGCAATTGAAAATAATTTAGCGGTTGTAACAAACAATGAAAGCCATTTTAACCGAATTTCTGGATTGCAAATTTTGAATTGGAATAAATGAATCATGATGAGGAAAATAATAACTTTTAACAAAAAATCGATTCTATTGTTTAGTATGTTGTTTTTAATTGTACAAATTTTCTTCGTGAAACAAATAAATTCACAAAATAAACTAAATAAGAATAATCAAATAGAAACTGTTGAATTCTGTAATCTTATAAATGATCCGAATCAATATAAAAATAAAATGATCCGGACAATAGCGATTTTTGCCTATGGGGGAGAAGATTTTACTGTTTTATATAGTCCGCAATGTTATAAAGCAGGGATAATTGAACCTTATTTTGCAGATACATTTGAAAGTAAGACAAAATCGAAATTTGTAAATAAAATTTCTCGCCAAAAACATTCAAGTGGAACAGTAAGGGTTACATTAGTAGGAATATTAAATTCAAGTCAGTTGCAAATAAGCTATCTAGAAAAAGCAAACTATATTTCAAAAGAATATCATTTTCCGGATCGGCTTTCTTCAAAAACAAATGAAAAACTAAATTGTTGTAAATTGGATTCAAGTAGTAAAAATTAAAACAAATACAAATTTATTTATGCAAAGGCGCGATTTTCTTAAAAATTCAGAACTAGCGGTTTCGGGAATGATTTTGTCGAGTACTCGGAAGCGAATACGATTTTAGGCAAATTTATATTGAAGATTTTTTTTGAGAATAAATCTCTGATAGAAAGTGAATTTTGAATCAGTTAATTATTTGAAAGGTTCTTCATTGTTGCATAAATCGGTAAACTTAAAATAAAGTAACAAGAGTCGCAAATTCAATAAAATCAAATAAAAAGGAGTTTCGAAAATGAATCAAACTATCGAAGCTGTTTATGAAGACGGTGTTTTCAAGCCGGTAAATCCGATCACAATTGAAATCGAAGAAGGTGAAAAGGTGAAAATTGTCGTTAAAACCGAAGATCATTGTGAAGAAGCAAGCGTAGATTTGGCGGAAAAATATTTTAAGGGTTTGTCCGAAGACGATATTGATAAAGTTATAACTCACGCGCTCGATCAGCTTAAATAGCAGAAAATTTTAACATTTGAAACAAAAAAATCTTGTCTTTTGAAACACAAAAACATATTGATATAGAAATGATGCGGCGGGCTTTGGAAGTCGCCGGAAAAGGCATCGGACAAGTCAGTCCGAGTCCCCTGGTCGGCTGCATAATCGTTGCTGAGAGCGGTGAAATTGTCGGCGAAGGATGTTATATTTTCAAAGACATAATTCACGCCGAAGCGATTGCTTTGAAACAAGCGGGAACGCGTGCAAATGGCGCGACCGCGTATGTGTCGCTCGAACCGCACAGCCATTTCAGCAAAACTCCGCCCTGCACGGAAGCTTTATTAAATGCGGGAATAAAACGAGTTGTTGCGCCTTTGGAAGACCCGAATCCGCTTGTCGCCGGAAAGGGATTTGAATTTTTGCGGCAAAAGGGAATTGAAGTTGTGACCGATATTTTAAGAAACGAAGCCGAAAAACAAAACGAAAAATATATCCACTGGCATAAAACCGGAAAACCGTTCGTGCATTTGAAGATGGGAATTTCGCTCGACGGGCGAATTGCCACGCGGACGGGCGATTCGCGCTGGATCACGGGCGGACAGTCACTAGCCAGAGTTCAGGAAATCCGCCACGAATACGACGCGATTCTGGTCGGCGCAAATACGGTCGTCGTGGATAATCCGCAACTTACAGACCGTTCGGGAAAAACGCGCCGCCGTCCGCTGGTGCGCGTAATTCTTGACAATTCTTTGCGGATTTCTTTAAATTCGCAAATTGTTCTGACAGCGCAGGAAACGCCGACCATTGTTTTTACAGACAGTTCCAACGACGAAAAAATCGTCGATCTGCGGATCGAAGGCGTTGAGGTAATTTATATTGCGGAAGGCGGAAGAAATCTTTTCGGCGTGTTGCAGGAACTCGGAAAACGCGATATTCAGAGCGTTCTGGTCGAAGGCGGCGCGGAAGTTGCCGGTTCGTTTTATGACGCGAAACTGATTGATAAAATCACATTTTTTATCGCGCCGCTCGTCATCGGCGGAAAAGACGCGCCGACCGCCATCGGCGGACAAGGCGCACAGGTTTTATCGAGCGCGATGCGTCTGCGAGATGTCGAAATCACCAATCACGGCGAAGATTTGGAATTTACGGGCTATCCGGACAAAGATTAATAAACGAAAAATGGAAAATGGAAAATGGAAAATATTTAACCTAGCATTTAAACGGATTTAATAAAATTAATCATTTTCCATTTTCCATTTTCCATTTTCCATTATGAAGAAGCCTTTTGCGAAAAAATCTTTCGGGCAGAATTTTCTGGTTGACGGAAATTATATTGACAAAATAATCAGAGCCTTAAATCCTCAAACAGGCGAAACAATTATCGAAATCGGCGCGGGGCGCGGGGCTTTGACCGAAAAATTAGTCGAATCCGGCGCGGATGTTTTAGCTATCGAATTAGATCGTGATTTGATTCCGGTTTTACTGGAAAAATTCGCTAAATACGATAATTTTCAACTGGTTGCACAAGATGCTTTGAAAATTGATTTCAAAGAACTTTCAAAAATCAAAAATCAAAGATCAAAAATCAAACTGGTCGCCAATCTTCCATATTATATTTCGACGGCGATTCTGCAAAAACTTATCGAACAACGCGAGTGTTTTTCGGAAATGATTCTGATGTTTCAAAGGGAAGTCGTTGAAAGAATCACCGCTGAAGCCGGAAACAAAGAACGCGGTTTTTTGACCGTTTTGGTCGAGGCTTATCTGCAAACCGAAAAACTTTTCGATGTGCCGCCAAACGCCTTTTTGCCCGTTCCGAAAGTCCGAAGCGCGGTCGTCCGGCTGATGCCGATTGATTCAAAGGAAAATAAATTAAAAGATGAGAAATTGTTTCGGGAAATCGTCAGTCTGGGATTTTCTCAAAAAAGAAAAACGATCCAAAACAATTTAAAAAACACCGGAGATGAATTACAACGCAAATTTGAAAAAAAAGGGAATTTAGATAAAATCTTTGAAACCGCCGAAATCGCTCCCATGCGCCGCGCCGAAACTTTAAGTTTGCAGGAATGGAAAAAACTCGTAAATTTTATTGCTGAAAATGAATGAAAAAAATCTGACTTTTAAACAAAGGGTCTGGGAAATCGTCGAAGCGACCGATCACGAAGATCAAGTGAGAAAAAATATCGATTATTTCGATATTTTCATTTTAATCTTGATTTTGCTGAATGCGGCGGCGGTCATTTTGGAAACCGTTCAAGCGATTGAAGATGAATACGGAGCTTATTTTTTCTGGTTCGAGGTCGTTTCCGTCTTTATTTTTTCATTAGAATATGTGGCAAGGGTTTGGGCAAGCACGAGTCAGGAAAAATATGCCAAGCCTTTCTGGGGCAGAGTAAAATTTATGCTCACGCCGCTGGCAATCATTGATCTTCTGGCAATTTTGCCTTTTTATCTGGCAATTGCGGCATTCGATCTACGTTTTCTTCGAACTCTAAGGATTTTCCGTCTGCTTCGTTTATTAAAAATCGCCTGATATTCTTCTTCGATCCAGCTTTTCGGGAAAGTTTTGAGAAGCAGAAAAGAAGATTTAGTCGTAACGGTGGCGATTGTTTTGGTTTTAATGGTTATGTCCGCTTCTTTTATCTATTTTGCCGAGCATCGGGCGCAGCCGGAAAATTTCCCGGATATTCCGAGTTCGATGTGGTGGGCAATCGTTACTCTTACAACGGTCGGCTACGGCGATGTTTATCCCGTTACAACTCTTGGAAAACTCTTTGCCGCCGTCATTGCAATGCTCGGAATCGGTATGTTTGCTCTACCGACCGGAATTCTCGGCGCGAGCTTCGTCGAAGAATTGGAGAAACGAAGAAGCGGAAAACAATGCTGTCCGCATTGCGGTGAAGACATCTAGTAAAAAAAGACTGAAATCAACTAAAGATTTCAGTCTTTTTTTTAATAGAGATTAAAACTACGGAACAAACGCCGCCGGAACAGGTAGATCATTGCTTATGCCGAATCCGATAATTTGAATTCCGTTGCTCGAGGTATTTAAATACCAGGTTGCAATCGATTGTCTGAAAACCGCCGGATCGGTTTTGCCGTCGCCGTCATAATCGCCGGGTGCTGGAATATCAGTTGAAACTCCGAACGGGAACGAATAAAACGAAAAATCTTCGCTCCTTAAGATAAACCATTCACCCGAAGACGGACGGAAAAAGGCGATGTCGGTTTTCCCATCGCCCGTATAATCGCCGATCACGGGTTTATCGGTTGATATACCGAATTGAGTGGCGAAAACGCCATTGCTCGAACGATTGATCCACCATTCCGCACCGGTTGCGCCGTTCGGACGAAAAACAGCCATATCGGAAATTCCGTCGCCATCAAAATCTCCGACCAGCGGAATATCGCCGCTGATGCCGAATTGCCGGATCAAAACTCCCTGCGATGAAGCATTTATATACCACGTTGACTCAGATGGACGAAAAATCGCCGGATCGGCTTTGCCGTCGGAGTCAAAATCGCCGGGAACGGGAATGTCGCCGTTTGCGCCGAACGGGAACGAATAAAATGAAAAATCTTCGCTTCGTAAGATAAACCATTCGCCTGAAGACGGGCGAAAGATGGCAATATCTGTTTTTCCGTCGCCCGTATAATCTGCCGGAACGATTTTATCGGTCGAAGCTCCGAATTGGAAAGTTCGATTTATTCCGTCTGATGAACGCGAATACCACCATTCGCCGACCGATGGACGAAAAATGGAAATGTCCGTTTTGCCGTCGCCGTCAAAATCAACGTGCGGTTTGCTGATATTGACCGCTTGACCGAAAATCGTAAATTTAAAGACCGGCGAATAAGAAAAACCGCCCGCCGCGCCTGCGTCTGTAACATACCAGCGACCGTAAAATGTTTGTCCGACCAATGCTTGATTATTTGGAATCGAGATGCTGATTGAACCATAACCGTTTCCCGCACCTGCGCCGGAAAGCTGTAGATTCAAACGCGCAAAACTCGCTGTTGCAGGAATTGCGGTTGTTGCCGGTTCGTTTGAATCAATTGCCAAAACCGCCTGAGCATTGCCTAAAGCTCTGTTTATGGCAACCGTGAAACTCGTATTTCCGACGACCGGCGGTTCGATTGCCACCGCTTGCGGAATTTGTCCGCTCGAACCGGCTTTGCCGGTTCCGGTGATTTTCGGAACTCTGACCGATTCCGAATACAGTTTCGGTTTATCAAACGGCGGCAGTTCTTTCGTAACGCGCTCGTCCGTCATCGGACGTTTTAAGAAGGCGACCAGACTCGCTTTTTGTTCCTCTGCCAGATTAAGCGGACGGATAAGTTCGGTATCAATATTCGGCGCGGTGAAATCTCCGCCGCGATCATAAAATTCGATGACTTCTTCAAGTGTCGCAAAACGTCCGTTGTGCATAAACGGCGCGTGCAGTTCGCCGTTTAAGAGCGGCGGTGATTTGAATTTCGCGCGGTCTGCCTCGATATTCGTCACGGCAAATCTGCCGGGATCATCCGATTGCGGTCGGACACCGATATTGTGAAATAAATGATCGGTCAAAAGTGCGCCGCCGTGGCAGACATTGCATTGCAGTTGGACGAAAAGCTGTTTTCCGACCTCTTCGTTGCCGTCGAGCGGTTCGAGTTGGGAAATTGATCTGTAAAGCGGGGTTTGATCGGTAAAAAGCGTTCTCTCGTGCGTGGCAATCGCCATCGCAATTCGCGCGGGCGTAACGTCCGGCGAGCCGAAGGCTTCTTCAAATAACTGCGGATAATTCCTGCCGCCGATCCAATTTCTCAACGAAGGCTGAACTTCGGCGGCGAGTGCCAAAGGTTTTGATGCGGCGATTCTATTTGCCACATCGCTCCAATCTCTGCCGGCGTGCGACATTTCAAAATCATTGACGGGCGGACCCAAAACCTGACTTTCGAGCGATGCGCCGCTTCCTAAAATAATGGCGTTCGTTAAAGGATCACGAAACGTATCCAAAGCGCGACCGTCCCAGAATAAACCGTTCGGCGAATATCCGGCATTTAAATAAGACGGAGATTTACGCGCCGTTACTTGATTATTCATACCAAAAACGCTTGAAAAATTATAAGTTCCGTTTGAATTATTGCTCGGAACGCCTTGCGAGCCGAAAATATCGTCGGGCGTATTAAAAGTGCCGTCCGGTCCGGGATTTATCGAACCGACCGAAGTTGCCCGCGTGCGCGGATCAGAGCCGCCGGAGTTTGATTGATGACAAGTTCCGCAGGAAACGGTTCCGGTCGAAGAAAGCTGCTCGTCCCAGAAAAGTGCTTTTCCGAGCGTGGCTTTAGCTGCGGTTATCTCGTTTCCGGCAGGTGCTTGCGGCGGTTCTAAAAGGGCGAAAGGTCCTTCGACAGCACTTCCGATGCCGCGCATACCTTGTTTTGCCAAACTCAAACCGCTGACCGCCGAAGCGTTTTCAGCGCGAACCCAGTAAAAATAAACCTGTCCGGGAACGGCGGTCATATCGAAGAAATAATTTGCCGCCGTCGTGCCGACATCGGCTGCCGTTGTCGAATCGCCTGTGGTACTGCGAAATATACGGTAGCCAGTCGCGCCTTTGATCGTATCCCAATGAAGCCCGACTTTGTGGTGATACATATTAACCGTCGCCGTCAGATTCGTCGGCGCGGACGGCGCAGTTCCGCCGATTCTTCCCTCAACGATTGTTTCAAGAAAAAAACTGCCGGAGAAAAACAAGACCGGAAACACAAAAAACGCAATAACTACAAGCTTGATAATTCGTATATTCATAAAAGATATTTAGTTTTTGAAAAATTCTACAACAGAAATTGTTTGAAGATATTTTCGGGGGTGCAAAAATAAAGTAATATATTACGGCGTTTATGTAAAGATTCAACAAAGATTTTTTGCATTTTTACAAAGATCTTCAATAGTCTGAAGTCAAGTCTTTAGTCTTAAAACTATTTAGAACGATAAGTTTTCCGCGCTCGAACAACGGTATTTGTTTGTTTTACTTCGACTTTTACTTGATGGATTTTGCCTCTTTCATTATCTTCCGGCGGGTAAAAACCGATGCGGTATTGATTTTTGAGTTCGTCAACAATTATTTTGAACGTTTCCTTTAAATCCGTAACTTCGCGTTCGTAAAAACGTCCGGCGGTCAGATCGGACATCATTTTGAGAAAATCGGTCGCTTCGGCATTGTATTTTTTAATTTGTTCGATTCTGCGGAGCGTCGCTTCGCTTCTCTGCACGCCCGCGCCCGGAACATTTTTTGTCATTCGGCTGTTGATTCTTTCCGGTGAAAGCTGATTGTATTTTTCGAGTTCGGTCGAATAGAAGATCGAATAAACCAAAACATCGGCTTCTTCCAGATTATAGAGCAATTCCTGTTCGGAAATCCGGCTGCCGAAATCTTTGCCGTCAGTCAGTAAAATCACCGCTTTTCTCCCCTTTACTTCAGCAAACAAAGGATTTAAAACATCATTAACCGTTTTGCGCATCACCGTTCCGCTGACGTTTTCAACCTTTGCCTGATTTATCGCGCCGAATAATTCGTTTCTGTCTGCCGTAAGCGGGCTTAAAACTTTTACATCCGTATCGAAACTGATGATCATCGTCCGGTCGTTCTTTTTGAGCAGACGAATAAAATCGGCAGCCGCTTCTTTTATTTTTACGATGACTTCCGATGTGCTGAAACTCGTGTCGAGCAGCAAAGCGATATTGATCGGTTCGGTATTATCGCCGAAAAAAGCGATTTCCTGCTGAACGCCGTCCTGAAAAATCGTAAAATCGCGTTCCTTCAAACCGGAAACAAAACGCCCGTTGCGATCGCTGACCATTACCGGAACGCTGACCAGACGGGTTTCGATTTCGATAATTTCCTCTTCTTCGATATCCTGAGCCGTAAAATTTACCGCCGAAATAAGCAGAATAAGAATGATGAAGAATAAATTTTTCATAAGCAATTCGGGGAAGATTTTTTTTATTCTACAATATAAAAACGATTTGCCTAAACGCAAAAAACGGACAGGGAATTTTTCGTTGTTTTCCCCTGCCCGTTTTCTTTTGATTTTTAATCGCGTTTTTAATTTAAATCGGCGGTTTCTTTTTTGGGAAACATCAGCGAGGCGACGATGGAAATTCCCAAAACTCCCAAAATTATGCCGAGCGAATAGGAAATCGGGAATTTGCCGCCGAACAGATCGTTGAGCCAGATCATTTTCAAACCGACGAAAACCAGAATAATCGAGAGCGCGTATTTCAAAAGGTAAAATTTCTCGATTGCTCCGGCAAGCATAAAATAAAGCGAACGCAGACCGAGAATCGCAAAAATATTCGATGTAAAGACGATCAGAGGTTCGTCCGTGATAGCAAAAATCGCCGGAACCGAATCAACGGCGAAAATTATGTCGGTCAATTCCAAAAACAAAAGCGCGATAAAAAGCGGCGTGGCAAACCAGACATTATTCTTTTTAACAAAAAAGCTTTGCCCTTCGATCGAGTTCGTTACGGGCATAAAACGCTTGAAAAGCCGGATCAGAAAGTTCTTTTCGGGATTGATCTCCTTTTCCGGCATAAACATCATTTTCAAACCCGTGATGATTAAAAATCCGCCGAACAGGTAAATAACCCAGTGAAACTGCATCAGCACCGAACCCATCGCAATAAAGATCGCGCGGAAAACAAGTGCGCCGATGATGCCGAAAAATAGTACGCGGTGCTGATATTTGGTCGGAATCGCAAAATAGGCGAAAACCATCACGAAGATAAAAATATTATCGACCGAGAGAGATTTTTCGACAATGTATCCGGTCAGAAATTCGAGCGAAACAGTCCATGCGGCGAGATCGGGATTAAAATCCGGCAGACTCATCAAACGCTCGTCCTGCGGAAATTTCCAGAGCGCGTAGCGATATAAAAGAAAATTGAAAACAAGTGCGAGAGAAATCCAGATCACGCTCCAGACGGTTGCTTCTTTGATTGAAACGGCGTGTGCTTTGCGGTGAAATACACCGAGATCGAGCGACAGCAAAAGCAGTACGAAGGCGGTAAATGCCAGATAAAACCACCAGTATTCGGCAAACGGAAATAAACTCATAAAATAGAAAAGCTCCTTTTTTTCGATAAATTCTCATCGCAAAAGGAAAAAACCTTCTGCGACATTAAATGTTTGTGTCGCAAAAGGTCTCGATATTTTCTCCGATGCACCGAACTGTTTCCGACAAAAAAAACAGTTGTAATGACGATTGCATCAAACCCTTTCGGGCTATCTACTCCCCTATTAAATTGTTATTTAGCAGATTAGCATTTCAGGAAAATTAATGTCAAGTTTGATTACCGCTAAACATAAACGGCTAAATGTGCTAAACTCAAAAGTTAATTTAAATTTGAAAAGAGAACTAATGAGCAAAATAGAAATAATACCTTTGGGCGGAATCGGCGAATTCGGAATGAATTGTATGGGCATCCGCTACCGCGACGAAATGATAATCGTTGATGCGGGAATGGGATTTCCCGAAGAAAAACCGTACGGCGTTGATATTTCCATTCCTGATTTCGATTTTTTGGACGAATATAGAGACGATCTGACCGCGCTGATCTTAACGCACGGACACGAAGATCATATCGGCGCACTGCCGTATTTTTTGAAAAAATTCAACTTACCGGTTTACGCTTCGCGCTTTACCGCCGCGCTTGCCGATAAAAAACTCGAAGAACACCAACTTTTGGAAAGCACTTTGATTCACCGCGTCGAACCGAACGACATTGCCGAGATCGGCAATTTTAAGATCGAATTTATCCACGCTTCGCATTCGCTGATAGATTGTTTTTCGCTGGCGATCAAAACTCCGCTCGGAACTCTGATTCACACGGGCGATTATAAAATTGACGAAACGCCCGTCATCGGAAAAGGATACGATTTGGAAACTCTGAAAAAAATCGGCGACCAAGGCGTTTTGGCTTTGCTTTCCGATTCGACAAACGCGACGGTCGCCGGCAGAACGCCGTCAGAACGCGACGTGATTCCGGCATTTGAAGAAATTTTTGAAAATGCGGTCGGTCGGATTTTCGTTTCGACTTTTTCATCTTCGATGCACCGTTTGCAGATCGTTTTCAATGTCGCGCACGATTTCGGCAGAAAGGTCTGTGTTCTCGGTCGCTCGATGCTGAAAAATGTCGAGATTGCAGAAAGCCTCGGACTTTTGAAAATACCGCATGGGACGATGATCGGACTCGGCGAATCGCGCGCCATGCGCGATGATGAAATCGTTTATCTCGTAACGGGTTCGCAGGGCGAATCACGCGCCGCACTGTGGAATCTGGCGACCAATACTTACAAGGGAATGGAGATCGAAAAAGGCGATACGGTCATTCTGTCGGCGCGAATCATTCCCGGAAATGACAAACGAATCAGCCGTCTGATCGGACATCTTTACAAACGCGGCGCGAATATTATCGAAGAAAAACGCCGTCTGATCCACGTTTCGGGACACGCTTCGCAGGAAGATATTCGCATAATGACCGAAACCGTCCGCCCGAAATACGTCGTTCCGATTCACGGCGAATACCGGATGCTTTTTCGCCACAAGGAATTTATTAAAAATCACATCGAAGGTTATTCGGACGAAAATATTATCTTGATCGAAAACGGCGATGTTTTGGAATTTGACGAATTCGGTGCGCGAATCACCGAAAATCACGATCTCGGTCGAACATTTATTGACGAAGAATCGCTTCACGAAGTCGAATACGACGTTCTCCGCGAACGCAAAAAACTCGCCTACGGCGGCGCGGTTTCACTGGTTGTAACGATTAATAAGGAAACCAAGGAATTAGCCGAACAGCCGCAAATCACATTTCAGGGCGTTGCCGGAATCGTTCCGACCAACGGACTGTCGGGAAATGCGCGGCAGGCGATAACCGATGCCGTCGGCGCGATGAACAAACAGGAAATCAGCGATAAAAATTGGTTCGGTGAAAATCTGCGGATTCATCTGAAAAGATTTTTGCAGAATGAAATCGGCATAAAACCCGTTATCGTTACAACGATTGTGGAAGTCTGATACCAAGTTCCGTGAAAAAACATAGATAAAATTAACCACGAAAAAACACGAAGTAACACGAAAATGAAAATATCTTCGTGCTACTTCGTGTTTTTTCGTGGTTTCAGTTTTTCTCACTTTTTTCACGCAACAAAGTCGCTGTCCGCGCCCTCACGTCCAATAATTTGTTGTGCCGCCGTGCGTGGCAAGGCGACAATCGGTAAAACTAAAAATACACTCCGAAATAACTTGCCGTGAGCATAACGACATGCGTTAACATATGAGCAATTATCGCTGACTCAAGCCCTTTCTTCCAAAAAAGATAACCGGCAATCAAACCAAAAAGCGAATTGGCAACGACGACAAAAGCGATTAGAGCAAGTGTCGGTTCGGGAAACAACATAAAGGCAATTGGCAAATGACCGATGGCGAATACCACCGATGAAATCAGAATCGCTCCGACAAAATAAGCGGGCTTCGGCTGCTCGCGTCCTTTTTGAAACAGCCGCCACGCTACCCACACCAGCAACGTCATCAATCCCCAACGAAGCAGAAGTTCTTCGGTGATGCCGCCGTAAAGCAAGCGGGTCGGAAGCGGAATGACTTTGCCAAAATCGGCGATCAGCGCAGCAACTTCAGGCGGCAAAAATGGCTTCCAGAGTAAACTGACT
>JBGTIH010000037.1:0-4931 GCA_041745765.1 Pyrinomonadaceae bacterium
TGCTGGAAACAAATCTTTGATATGATTCCATTGACTATCGGTTAAACAGGTTGGATATTTTTTGTTCACAACTTATTTTACCCAAACTGACAAGCTGGTAGTCAAATCACCTTTTATTTCGAGTTTTCAAACAGCTTCTAAATCTATCTGTTTTAGCATCATTTTAACTTAACGGAATCAACCGCGGTGCTTTCACCCAAATATGCTCGGCAAATCCCAATCTTGATTTTACAATTCATCCGTCAAAGATGCTCTGATGTCCGACATTTTCAAATATAAATGAAATTCATTGTGCGGCGCGGGCTGAAAACCGAATTTTTCGTAAAATTTTTTCGCCGGTTCGTCTTTGGCGTGAACTAAAAATGCCCGCAAGCCCGCAATTTCCGAAGCACGGACGGCTCGGAGCAGTGCATCACGCAGCAGCAATTTGCCCAAACCTTTGCCTTTTTCGCCTTTGTCAATTGCCAGACGCGCCAGCAAAATTACCGGAATCGGATATTTGCCTAAACCTGCCGAAATTTCGGGCGTGGTTTCTTGGGTAGAAACCGAGCCGAAAACCAGAGTGTAATAACCGATGATTTGATTTTCTTCGGAAGTTACAATATATGTCCGAGCCGCATCTTTTTTTTGATTTTGGAGAGCGTATTTTTTTAAATAATCATTTAAAGGTTCGACTCCGCAATCGAAAGAAGCGCGGTCCTGGAGTTTGTCTAAAGGTTTTGTTTCCATCAAACGTCTTCCGAAAAAATTCTGCGAAGCGCGGGAATTGATTTCGGCGGTTCGTCCAGAGCGTCTAAAAACTGCTCGTATTTTTCGCGGCTGACGAGAAAATCGGCATTGTCCATTTCCAACGCCTCGGCGGCGGCGACAGCGTTTTCCAGAACAAATTCGCTGATGGTTTTATTGCTTCGCAAAGCGGCGCGGGCAATCAAATCCTTCTCTTTTGCGGTTGCCCGAATGCTAAAACGATTTTCACGATTTTCTTTGGTTGAAATCATATTTCTAAATTCCTCTAATACTTTTGGACGCACATTGGACGCACGTTGTTCGCCCAAATTATCAAACTTAATTAAAAATTTGTCAAATTATTTAGTTCAAAGGAATCAACGGCGATGCTTTCATCCAATTATAGAAAAAAGCTATTCTACTACATTTATGAGGTTAAGCGGAATTTATTGGGTTCGATTTCGGGAGAGGGAGATACGCGCAGTTTTAAGAAATTAAAAAATGTCCGCCAAAACATTCTGGCGCGTTTCGAGTTGGGTTTTCAGGCGCGAGCAGACTGCGTCGCAAAGCTCGAAGATCGTTTCGTCGGCAACGCGGTAATTGGCGGTTAAACCTTCCTTGCGGCGTGAGACAATTCCTGCATCGAGCAGTGCGCCGAGGTGTTTCGAGATATGTGCCTGTCCCGCGCCGGTCGCCGCGACGAGCTGGCTGACGTTCATTTCACCTTCGCCGAGCGTGTGCAGAATCCTGAGCCGCGTCGGTTCTGCCAGAAGCCGAAACCGGCTGGCGATCAATTCTAATGCTTCATCATTTAATTCTTTCATTTTTTCAAATTTCCTCTTTTCAATTTTATCGGCTTGTTTTTTTGACCTTATAGCTATATTACCGTATAGTGATATAAGTTGCAAGACAAATTAGTGTCCGTTTAAATATTCGAAAAAGTCGCTTTCAGCAACAAAATAGACAAAATTTAAACAGACTATTATAAACAGACTATTAGAAGACATATTATAAAATGTTAAAATTGTAGTTGACAAACTGTATAACTATATGGCAATATACTTGTGATGGTTCGGATAGAAATAAATTGAAAGAACAATTAGCTTATCCGGCAAGATTTTAAGTAACGGTGAGAAAAACAATATTATGAGCGAATGCACGGTTTTAGAATTAAAGGAAGAATTGGGAAACGCGAATACGACGCTGATTGACGTGCGCGAATTTCCCGAATTTTCGAGCGGTCGCGTGTCGGGTGCGAAATTGATTCCGCTCGGCGAAATCGAAAAACGGCACGCGGAAATTGATCACAGTCATACGGTTTATGTAATGTGCCGCACGGGAAATCGTTCGACAGAGGCGCAGAAGCGTCTGAAAGAATTAGGTTTTCAAAACGTAGTAAATGTTAAAGGCGGAATCAATGATTGGAAAGCTGAAAATCTGCCGGTTGAACGGGACGAAAATGCGGTTTGGGATTTGGAACGGCAAGTGCGTTTTACCGCCGGATTGCTGGTTTTGAGTGGCGTTTTGCTCGCGGTTTTCGTGCATTCGTATTTTATCGCACTTTCGGGATTTGTCGGCGCAGGTTTGGTTTTCGCGGCAATCTCGAACACGTGCGGGATGGGAA
Source organism: Pyrinomonadaceae bacterium (assembly GCA_041745765.1). GTDB lineage: Bacteria > Acidobacteriota > Blastocatellia > Pyrinomonadales > Pyrinomonadaceae > JAHCHG01. Next base: position 2,351 of record JBGTIH010000037.1, read on the forward strand.
TGATTCTCGCAAAAATGCCCTGGAATCGGCAGCCGTTAGATCAATAACAAAAGATTTTAAGAGAGGAAAAAAATATGAAATTCAAACAATTTTATTTGGGATGTCTAGCACACGCTTCTTATTACATTGGTTCGGAAACGGAAGCGGCGATCATTGATCCGCAGCGCGATGTTCAGCAATATCTGGACGAAGCAGAGGCGAACGGGCAGCGCATCAAATATATTATCGAAACGCATTCGCACGCTGATTTTGTTTCGGGACATCTCGAATTAGCAGAAAAGACGGGCGCGGAAATCATTTACGGGGAAAAAGCGAATACGCAGTTTCCGACTTTGAAAGTTAAAGACGGCGACGAATTAACGCTCGGAAAAATCAAGCTGAAATTCTTGGAAACACCCGGACACACGCCGGAAGGAATTACGATTTTGGCGGAAAACACGGAAAACGCGGAAGAACCGTTAAAAATGTTCACGGGCGACACGCTTTTTATCGGCGATGTCGGGCGACCCGATCTGGTCGGCTCGAAAGGCTTTACCGCCGAGCAGATGGGCGCGATGCTCTTCGATTCGCTGCACGAAAAAATTCTGCCTTTGCCGGATGAAACGGAAGTTTATCCGGCGCACGGCGCGGGTTCTCTGTGCGGAAAATCGCTTTCCAAGGAAACATGGTCAACGCTCGGAAATCAGCGCAAATTTAATTATGCCTTGCAGCCGATGACGAAGGAAGAATTTATTAAGATCATCGCGGCGGATCAGTCGGAAGTTCCGGCATATTTTCCGAAATCGGCGGCGAAAAATCTGGAAGGCTCGGCATCTCTGGAAGATTTGCCGAAACCGGTTGCGCTCTCAAGTGAAGAAGTTGAAAATTTCGACGGCATAGTTTTGGATGTGCGGCAAAACGTGGAATTCGGTGCGGCGCACATTCCGAATTCGATCAACATCGGGTTGGGCGGACAGTTTGCCTCCTGGGCGGGAACGCTCGTTTCAATCGGAACGCCGATTGCTATTGCCGCCGAAACGCAAGATCAGGTTGACGAAGCCTTTATGCGGCTGGCAAGAGTCGGAATCGAAACCGCCAAGGGTTTTATTTTGATGAAGGATTTTACGGGGAAAACGAACACGGTCGAGCAGATTCCGGTCGAAAAAGTCAAAGAAAATTTATCGGACGACATTCAATTTGTTGACGTGCGCCGCGTTGCCGAACACGCAAACGGACACGCGCCGAACACGATTAATCTGCCGCTCGATTCCTTGCCGAAGGAAATTGACCGGCTTAATCCCGAAAAACCGACCTACGTTATCTGCCAGAGCGGTTATCGTTCGAGTCTCGGAACAAGCATTCTGGAAAACGCCGGATTCAAGAAAATTTACAACGTCAGCGGCGGAACAACAGCCTGGATGGATGCCGGTTTCGATACGGAAGTTTCTGCCACGGCTTGCGCAAATTCTTAGATCGACTGGAGCGCGAGCCGCTCTTGCGTTTCGCTCGTAAATTTTTCAAATGGAAATCTTAGCTTATTTTTTCGCCGCCGTAATCGGCATTTCACTCGGGTTGATCGGGGCGGGCGGGAGCATTTTGACTGTTCCGGTCTTGGTTTATCTGGCGAGTGTCGAACCGGTTTTGGCGACTGCTTATTCGCTGTTCGTCGTCGGTTCGACCGCGCTGGTCGGCGCGGTTCAGAATGCATTTAAGAAACTCGTTGATTTCAAAACGGCGTTTATTTTCGGCGTTCCGTCAATTTTGGCGGTTTATGCAACGCGGGCGTTCATTATGCCCCGGATTCCTTCGGAAATTGCGTTCGGCGAGTGGTTTTCGGTTTCAAAAGGCGTCGGCATTTTGCTCGTGTTTGCCGTTTTGATGGTGGCAACTTCGGTTTCGATGATTCGCGGCAATCGCAAAAAAAGAGAGCTTGAATTAACTGCAAACGAACCGAAAGCGCATCATTTCGGCTTCGTTTTGCTCGAAGGCATCGGCGTTGGCGTTTTGACCGGACTGGTCGGCGCGGGCGGCGGATTTTTAATAATTCCCGCGCTCGTTTTGCTGGCAGGTTTAGAGATGAAACTTGCCGTCGGCACGTCGCTGTTTATTATTGCGATGAAATCTCTTATCGGTTTCACGGGCGACATTCAAATCGGAAGCCCGATTGATTGGTCATTTTTACTTTTATTTACATTGTTTTCGGTTGCCGGAATCTTTATCGGATCGTGGCTCGGTAAATTTGTTGACGGGCAGCGTTTGAAAAAAGGTTTCGGTTGGTTCGTTTTGATAATGGGAATTTATATGATTCTCAAAGAAACGATATTTTAATTTTTTTTTACTTTTGATAAAGGGGGAATAAGAGATGATCTTTAAACAATTTTATTTGGAAAGTTTGGGACATGCTTCGTATTTGGTCGGATCGGAAGAAACGGGCGAGGCTTTGGTTCTGGATGTGCGGCGTGACGTTGACTTGTATTTTAAGACAGCGCGGGAAAACGGTCTGCGAATCGCATTTGCCGCCGATACTCATCAGCATAATGATTATCTGTCAGGCATTTCTGAACTTCCCGAACGAGCCGATGAAATAAATCTTTTGGCAAGC
>JBGTIH010000038.1:0-2233 GCA_041745765.1 Pyrinomonadaceae bacterium
AAATTTTGTAACATAATGTGTCGTGTTCAGAGTCCAAACTTTAGTTTGCCTTTCCGCCGCGCTTCGGTGGCGGAAACACGCTGAAGCGTGGAATTTGAACTAAAACCAAAATCTTACAAAACTTTTGCTGACCTGCTTAGCTTCGTGCTTTTTTCACCGCACGGCGGCGGCGTAATGTTTGTCGCAATGTCGGAAACCGATAAAGCAAATACGGCATTTCAAAAAGCCTTGGAAATCTCCAAAACTGCCAGATTTTCAAAACCGCAGCAATCCGAAGCCGCTTCAGAGTGGCAAAATTTCCTGCGCGGCAAGCATCTTTTATATCTTTATACCGCCAACGGTTTCAGCACGCGCAAAGACATCTATCTCTGCTCAAACGGAACTTTTCGTTCAAACAGCGGCGATTCAAGTATTTCAATTAACGGCACAGTAGCAACATCAGGAAACTCCAGCGGAACCTGGAGAGTTTCCTCTGCCGGCGGTGCGCGCTTGATCCTCAATTTCAACAGCGGCGGAGTTGCCGAATACGAACTTTCAACCAGACAAGCAAGCAACGAAATCGGCTTAAACGGCGCACGCTATTTCGTCAAAAGCGATTCGGGTTGTTAGTAAAATTTGAAAAAACCTAAAAAAGAAAGAAAAAATACTGCCCTAATGTTGCGCTAAAAGCAAAAAGCGCATTCTTCGATGCGCTTTTCCTCAATAAAAATGGTGGCTAGGGACGGGATCGAACCGCCGACACGCGGATTTTCAGGCTTAAATTGACTTACTTCTCTGTTCTTCTGAATGTGAAAGACCTTTATTATATTTGACCGATTGTTCTTTTGAGGTCTTCTCTAGTTTTCCGAATTTTACAGGGTTTTTCGCACTTTGACACACCAACGACACACCAAAATATAAAGGCATTGGTTAAAATAAATTTGCTTTGATACAATTCGTTCTAATCTTTTCTCAATAGCACATAAATAATTTCTCAATTATTATAAATACATTGCAAATATGTTTAATGACATAATTAAAAAAAATGCTAAATCTTGGTTTAATTCGCCGGATTGCAAGATAAAAGCCGTAATCGAATACATAAGGACAAAAGGACATCTTCGAGAGCCGCAGATCGAAGCAATCGAGATTTATCTTTATTTGAAGATTGCCGGACAAAATAAACCGCTTTGGCAACTTTTGAGTGAAGGTTTTTTTACCAACGAAATAGATTTATCAAAATTAGAATTGGCGGTTGAAGCCAGACAGGTTTTTGAGAATTCCGTTTCAGGGCGTTCTATTTTTGAATTCGTTAGGCATTTAAGCGGAAATACTTCGACAATGCTTTCAAAGAATGAAAGGATAATCGCGGAAAATATCTCGACAATAGATTTTGAGCAAGGTGCGAAAGAAATCTTTTATGGCGTGGATTATACCGATTATCTTTTCAGTTTGCCGATGGGCGCAGGTAAGACTTTCTTGATGGCTTCGATTATTTATCTTGACCTGTATTTTGCTCAAACCGAACCCGACAACAAACTTTTTGCTCATAACTTTCTCGTTCTAATTCCGTCCGGCTTGAAAACTTCAATTATTCCGAGTTTGAAAAGCATTGAACAATTCGATCCGAGTTGGGTTATTCCAGAACCGACCGCAAGTAATTTGAGAAAACTTATTAAGTTTGAAGTTTTAGATGAATCAAAATCAGCAAAAAAAAGCAATAAAGCCAAAAATCCGAATGTGCAGAAAATCGCCCGACATCAGCCTTTTGACACGCTTACAGGCTTGATAATGGTAGTTAATGCGGAAAAGGTTATTCTTGACCGATTAGAACTTACTAAGCAGCAAGAACTTCTCGAAAAGACCGAAGACGAAAAAGATGCTCAGGCAAACGAATTGAGAAGTTTTATCGGTAAAATTCCGAATTTGCAGATTTTAATTGATGAAGTTCATCACGCAACAGATTCGGATATTAAACTCCGGCAAGTTGTTAATAAATGGAATAAACGAGGAAATGTGAACGGCGTTTTAGGGTTTTCGGGAACGCCTTATTTAGAAAGCAAAGAAAAAATTGGTTTTAGTGAAAAGGTCAATTTTGAATCAGAGCAAATTACAAACAATACCTTCGCCAAATTAAGCAGAAGAAATAGAAATGTTGTGCCGATGAATGCTGCCTATTCGTCCGATGGCTGCTTTGACCTTTTCTATTAAAATTATCTCTGCTTTTGGCTGAACCATTTTTATTGTTTCAAGC
>JBGTIH010000039.1:0-23529 GCA_041745765.1 Pyrinomonadaceae bacterium
TATGTGTTGGATTTGAGCGAGATTCCGCCGCCGCTTGATATTGAATACACTTTCAAATTATGAATAGGACAAGCAAAAACTAAGAAAATCAACATCGTTAAACCAAAGTGGGAATTTTTTCCCTTATCTCTGCCATACCCCGATGGTCGTGCCACCTAACCATTGATTCTTCGCTCTCGCTAAACGCGACAGTTACGCCTGTGTTATTTACAGACAGAATATAAGGCAGTTCAAACGGGTCGCCGATTTCCGCGAGTTCATCGCGTGAAGCTAAAACCAGCCATTGCAGTGCGCGTTCGACGTGCCATCTGAGTCTTACTCCGGCATCGAAAGGTTCGTCATTATCATAAACTCTGCCTAGTGAGCGAACCGGCGTATCCAGACAAAGTTTTCCGGTTCGCCATTCTTGAACGGAGTCGCCGTTATAATTTTGATGTTGAAAGGTGACAGTTAAACCGTTTTTTGCGGACGGGTAAAAGTTTATATCTCCCGATGGATATACTTCTGAAACTAAAACACACCAATCAGTTACAAGCGGAACATATTCCGAAGCAAACAGTTTAGGAGCTAGTCTTAAATCAAGCCGCCACATTTTTTGCCGCTCTTGCCATTTCCAATCGTCTAAAAACTCGACTCCTCTAATTTGTTCAAGAGAACGTCGTGCAAGTTTTAATTCGGAACTTACCACTAAATCCATTTAATTTTTTAAGCATAACGACCTTTGCCGGGCGTAGTAACCTGAACACGCGGAGTAAAACCGCCTTGTTTTTGATTTGAAGAATCGTCATTGTCGCCGCCGTTATTTTTTACTTCCGGCGGCGCGGGAAATCGTTTTCCGAAAATCTCTATCCAAGCCAACGCGCTCCCTCTGACCGATTCGTCATCTAACGCGCGACGGGCGATTTTAGCGGCATCCCGAACCTGTTCATAAAAAGCGGTAAAGTCTTCAACTGTAATCCGATGCCACACATTGTGTTCGGGAACTCCGTGGTCGGAAAAAACTGGAACTTGTTGCGCCGCGTAATAATCAGCCAAATTGTCAACGATGCCTTCCAAAGTCAGCGTCGCGCCTTCGGCAACCGAATCAATTTCGTCAGGGCAATACAATCCGATTAAGTGTTCGAGAGGATAACCTTTCGGGTATTTCGGTTCGGAGTAATTGACGCGCCGCCACCATTTCAAAACCTTGACGACATTAACATAGTGACAGTTGCAGTTCGCATTTTTATTCCGCGTCCATTTAATTTGTTCCAACGGATGTGTTGATTGCCAGCATTCGGCATCGCGGTCTGGAATTCTCAAAGGTTCGAGCTTCCATTCGGCTTGCTGCGCGGCGCGCTTGAGCATAAATTCCGTCATCGTCGAACTCGAACGCTCAGAAAATCCGACCCAAGCCGGGACGAGCCGCCAATCTCTTGCCGTTTCCAAACTTTCTTCGTCGCTGACGCTCGCCGATTTTAGCGCGTCCCGGTCGGCTTGGGTCGGGGCGGATGTTATTACCAAATCGAGGTCAACGTATGACATACTGATGCCAATCGAACGACCTTGCGGTTCCCATTTGCCTTTGTAGTGTTTATCGAGAAATGGGGTGAACAGAGCCATCGCATCTTCAGGAGTCGTGCTTTCGGGAATTGTCGTAACGACGACGACATCAACATCCGCGCGTTTTCCGCCGTGCGGACGAATTGCCGTCGCGCGGCGATAACTTCCTTGCAGAAAAGTGTTGACGATAAATTTAGATAGATCTTCGTCTGCCCACAATCTATTCTGAAGAGTCTTGTGTCCGGTTTTCAACTCGTCACGATGGTTTTGCTGTAATCTTATGTCGGCTAAAAAATCTGAAAAGTATGTGTTTAATTTCACGGAAAACTCCTTATTTTTGTAATTTTATTCTAGTCGTTTATTTCAAATCACCGGAAAAGTGATAGCTGGTAAGTATCCGCCCGGTGTCATCGCATCAAAATCGTATTCATAAATCGTGCAAACTCCCAACCCACGCGCCGATTGTCCGAGCCAGAAGAGCATAGCGTTTGGCGCAGCGGCGAAAATATGCAGGTTGCCTCTGCGCTCGTCAGGACTACGTTTGACGGCAGAACTAAGTAATTGCTCGATAAGCTGAAAGCCGTGCGTCGCATCCCGAACCGCTGCTTGTCCGGGAAATGGATTAATTTTGCATTCGATAATTCGACTGACTTTCGGTAGATGTTCTTGAACGTATAATTCGACATCCTGTGTTACATCCCGACTAACGCTGATGGCTAAAGCGACATCATTTGCTTCCGCGCTTTCGCTGACTCGAATATTCCTGATTTGCCACAACGATTCTTCAGAGTTGGCAGCAGACTTATCCGGTTGCCACAATACGCGCCCGTTTCTCGTGCTTTGCATCGGGTCAATTTTCACGCCTGTTTTACTGTGGAGTTCAAAACCAGCCGCGAAAGCTATCGAATTGTGTGTGTCCAAATACAAACGATATTGTCTTGTCGAATCGGCTGATTCAGCGAAAAACTTTTTAACTTCTGGATAAATTGTTCCGTGCCATAATTGCGGTTCACGGACGACTCGATTATCGAAATGTTTAACCAAACAAAGCATTTTTTCAGTAAAATGCTCCATATTTTCCGCGCGCGGCATAAAACTTCGCAGACCTAAATCAACAAACTCTTCGGACGGTTCGCGTTGACCTATCCATAAATCTTCTCTAACAGCGATGTCTTGCAAGTCGTCACGCGAAAAAGTCGTTTTCCCTTCGGCGTGCAGACGTTTTATCAATTCGATGTAATTAAAAGTTCGCTTATCATTCGCCATCGGCTTAAAGCCTGCTGCCAATAGTCTTATGTTGGTTGCTGATTTCAGTCGCTCAAACGGCTCGCTGGCTGACCAAATGCGAAGCGGGCGCAAAACTAAATGCAGTTCATTTTCGTCGCACAATCCCAAATGATTACACCAATACTGTCTGACTCTTTTATTTCTTTTTGGAGAAAAGAGATGCGGTAATCGAATCTCGCCGTCTTGCGTTGACACAAGTTTTCGCAGCGAATTGTCAGGATGCATCTGCCAAGGCGAAACGAGATAAAACCGCACTCCGACTCCTTCCGGCGCATGTTCCCGTTGCGCGTTCAGCAACTTCTGCAAAAGGGATTGGCTCTCTGCGCCTATAAAAGCCGGTATGGTCAGATTTTCGTAAGTAAAAAAATCATCATAGTCAACGTGAAATTTTAACTGAAAATAATCTGTGTTTACCAAACTACCGTCTGAGTCCAGAATAGGTTTGGAATAAAATTTAACAACGTCATCGAAAGATTTAACGGACGAATGTTCGTAGCCGATTTTGGAAACTTTTGTGTGCGGATAAAAAAGTTCGCAAGCTTCTTTCCAAAAGAAAAGTGCCTGATAGTCGTCTCCGCTTTGTCGTGCAATAATGGCTCTAGTCATAAATTATTAGCTAAAATTTGTCTTTATATACCAACTCTATTCCAAGGATAAATATGAGTTTTCAGCAAACGATTTTGCATTTCAAAAGCCATTTCCTTAGTCGGAAGTGCCTGCGAACGATAATACAAATGCCATCCTTTAGCTAAATGCCAATCAATAATTTCCGACAAATGTGAAGTGCGTCTTGCGTGAGTCGTGATTCTGCATTTCTCATTTTGGGTTTCGCCTACATAAACTATATTTGCATTACCTTTTCTAGCTCCGGCAACCACCAATTCGTAACAAGCCGGACCGTTATAATATAATTCCTGCGGGTACCAGAAATTTTCATCGGCTATTTTTATCAAGTTAGTCCACCTACTCATAAAATTCCATCCTTGTTTCCTTACTAACGTAAAGAAATCCTTGAAAATTAAATTGATAAAGAATATCATTGATATTCGGTATCAACGTGCAAGTTATCAAAATTGATATTGAATGTCAATTTTTTCTTAGATATATTTCAGACAGGTGATTTAATAATGACTTTTGGTAAAGTTTTGCAAAGAATTAGGCGTTCCAAAGATATGACGCAAAGAGAAGTAGCTAAAAAAATCGGTATGGATTTTTCCTATTTTTCACGGCTCGAAAATGACCGATTTGACTCAAAACCGACTCCTGAAACAATAGATAAAATTGCCGCCGCTTTAGATTGCGATGAAATAGAGCGAGATGAATTGATGGGAGCGGCTGGAAGAATTACCGGAGAACTGGAGAAGGCGGCGCAAATAGCTAACAAGAATCCTGAAATGATGAAATTATTTCGTTCCGCAGTTCACTTGTCGCCGGAGAAACTTGCTCAGTATGCCGAACAAATAGAAGCGGATGCCCGGCAAGCAATAAAATCTGGTAATAAAGGATAAAAATGATGATAGACCCGAATCTTGAAATTCCTGAACCGTCTAAATTCGTTTCATTCAAAACAGTTGATTCAATCGCTTTGCAGCTCAGTCAACTATATCGGAGAGAAAGTAAAAACAAGCAAGGTTATCCCTTGGACTGTGAAAGATTTGCTGATTGGCTTGAATTATCAATCTACTCGGATGAATTCGATGAACCGGAGGGAGCTTCATTTTTCGCTGGACTTACTATTTCTGATGGCGGGACAGTTTACATCAATGAGAAACACCGCCAACTTTTCGACGAACGACCTGACGTATATGTGATTTGCATTGGACACGAAATAGGACACGCGACTTTAAAGCACCTCAGCCATCCCTCGATTAATCAGGAATTTCCGCTATTTTCCGAAAGCAGTCAAAACGAACAATTTATGCTTCATAGTAGTTCGTGGTTTCAATACGGACTACCAAAAGATGAAGTTGAAAAGCGAAAAATCTTTTCAAAACAATTAAAAGAAAATTTGGTGAAGAAAGCTGTTTTAGATTCCGATGCGCGACGAGAATTACGACAACTCGACGAAAAATTTGAGCCTGATTGGATGTTCAAGCAAGCCGAACACTTCGCCAAATGCCTGTGTATTCCGCAGGATAAATTATATGAATTGCTGGAAATTACACCTCTGATGAAAGGTTGGAGACCAATCTATAGACTTGCTGAAGCATTTGGGGTTTCCCTGTCCGTAATGAAATCCAGATTGCTAAACTTAAATCTTATTGAGATAGGTAAAGACAATCAACCAATCCCTGTTTCTCAAAACAATCAAGGAACTTTATTTTAAAAACGATTTGCCCATTTGAATCTGTGCCAGAACTGTCCGGCAATACAGCTATCAACAAGTCGCGTAGCTAAAAAGTGCCGGAGAATTAATTAAAGCTGCCAATGACTATATAGTTAAAGCGCGATGCGAGAAATTGCGCGTAATGGCTTCGGATTGATTTACAAGGTTATGAAAATTCGGCAATTAGAGCTAAAATTATAAATCGTCTTATTTTTTTCTGCTTGACATTAATTACAGGAAACAACGGTTATGTTTTTACAAAGAATTGAGCTTGAAAACGTCAGAAGCATTGAGCATTTGGAACTTAATTTTAAATCGGATTCGGATAAACCGAGAAGATGGACGCTGCTTCTCGGCGAAAACGGGACGGGCAAAAGCTCCATTCTTCGGTCAATCGCTCTGATTACTGCCGGAAGTGCCGCGCTTTCCGAACTGCTTCTCAAACCTGATTCGTGGGTGCGGCTCGGCGCGAAAGGATGCCGCATCGAAGCCGATTTAGTAACCGCCGACGGCGAGGAGCGGCAAATCTCGCTTTCCTGGTCGCGCGGAGAAAATATTCGCGATTTGTTTGAAAAAAATAAACTGACGCTCGATAAATTGGATTCCGCACTCACGCATTCGACGAGAAATTATTTTACCGTCGGCTACGGTGCTTCGCGCCGTTTGGGAAGTGCGCGCTTCGCATCGCAAAGTTTTGATACCAACCAACACCCGCGAGCGCGAAACGTCGCCACTCTTTTCTCAAACGATGCCGTTATGAACCCGCTCGATACATGGGCGATGGATTTGGAATACCGGAAAAGCAGTCAGGGGTTTGAAATCGTCCAGCAAACAATCTCCGAACTTTTGCCGGACGTAAAAATATCGCGCATTGACCGCGAAAAGCGCGAATTATTATTTGAAACGCCCGACGGGGAACTGCCGCTGGACCAGTTGAGCGACGGTTATCAAAATATGGCGGGCTGGTGCGGGGATTTATTGTATCGCATCACGGAAACTTACGAAGACTACAAAAATCCACTGAAAGCGAGAGGTCTGCTGCTCGTCGACGAAATTGATTTGCACCTTCATCCGGTTTGGCAGCGTGTTTTGAGACAATTTCTCAAAGAAAAAATGCCGAATCTCCAAATTTTGTCAACAACTCATTCGCCTTTGACAGCGCAGGAAGCGGGCGAAAATGAATTGTATTTCCTGCGGCGTTCGAGTCAAACGCAGGCTTCGGAACTCGAAATGTACAACGGCGCGCCGAACAAACTGTTCACGCATCAAGTTTTGCTCAGCCCGGCTTTCGGTTTCGATTCGACGAATTCAAAAAAAGTCGAGGATATGCGCGGAGAGTATGAGCAGTTGTCGAGCCTCGATAAAAAGCTAAACAAAAAGGATGAACGTCGGTTGAGTGAATTGCGCGAGGAACTCGGCGACATTCCCGATTGGAGCAGGGAAACCGAACAAGACAAAAAACAATTTGCCTTGCTTGAAAAAATCGAAGCCGCGCTCGTTTCAAACGGCAACAATACGAACGGCGGCGATAAGACCAAATAGAGAATTTGGAATTTCATCGGTTATGCGGAAAATTTATCAGCGTCAAATATGATTCGTCTATTCAGAGAACGCACTATATCGGCAATTCCCGTTTCGTTTCGCGGGCAAAAACGAATTGACAAGGCTTTGACCTTGTTGCTCAAGGCTGCCGGAACGGAGTTCGACAGCGGCTATTGGAAGAAAGCGAAGAACCAGCTTAAAAAGGAATCACACGGCAAATGCGCATATTGCGAAGCCTCGACAGCAGTCGTCGCGCACGGCGATGTGGAGCATTTTCGCCCGAAAAGCAAATATTGGTGGCTCGCTTACTGCTACGACAATTACCTGTTTTCCTGCCAGCTTTGTAATCAGAGTTTTAAGGGCAATGAATTTCCGCTCGGCGATGAAACTCTAATGTTCGCTGCGCCCGTTTTAGCGGCAACTGCCACAGATGCCGCTAAAATAAAACTCGTCACCGAGATGTCGCCCGACCCGCTCGATTTGCTCGACGCGGCTTTGCTCGCCAAATACGAAACGCTCTGCCGGAACGAAGGCGCAACCTTAATTAATCCTTATTTAGACGACCCGGAAGAACATTTTAAGTGGGAAGTAAACGCACTGTCGCGCAAAGTCAGCATCAGCGAAAAAACAGCGGCTTCAAAGCCGTTTTTCGAGGCGGCAGATAAGTTTTACGGACTAAACCGAGAAGATTTAAAGCTCGAACGCGGCAGAATTTATCGAATCCTGTCCGCTTTCGCTAGATCGCTCAATTCAAACCAGTTAGACGCTCAGTTGGAACAGGAAATAAAAGATGAAATTCAAGCAATGATTGAACCGGACGCTTTGTTCGCCGGAATGTGCCGATATTTCGTTCGGGAAGAATGGCAGCTACAATTATAAATCGTCGGTTAATTTGTCCATTGAACGCTGCAAGGCATTGAATTAGTTTACAAATCCTAATCGTCAGGGAAACCGCTTGTGAGATGAATAATCAAGAACCGGACGAAAAATCAAACCGGGCTTTTGATGAAATCGCCTTGTCGCTGTCCGGCGGCGGTTATCGCGCCGCCGCGTTTCACCTCGGAACGCTCAAAATGCTAAACGATTTGGGGCTGCTCAATCGAGTGCGAATTCTGTCAACGGTTTCGGGCGGAACAATCACCGGCGCGGCTTGGGCAAACTCGCTTGCGGAAGGCGCGTCGTTCGACGAGTTTTACGAAAAATTGAAAGGTTTTTTGAGAAATACGAACGTCATCGAAAAATCTCTTGCAAATCTTTCCGCTTCCACTTCGATAAACGACTTTGAAGCGATGCCGAGTTTAATCAGAGCGGCGGCGCAAATTTACGCCGCGCCGGAGTTTTTGGGCGATAAAACTTTTGGCTCGCTCAATAGCGGCGTGAGTAGTCAGCTTAAAGAAGTTATTTTTAACGCGACCGATTTTCGCACCGGAAATGCTTTCCGCTTTCAAAAAAGTAACAGCCCGCACGTCAGCACCGGAAACAATAAATCTTCGGTCAAGAAAAGTGTCAACGAATTGATTCGCCTGGCGGATATTGTCGCCGCATCATCCTGTTTTCCTTCAGGTTTTGAGCCGCTCAGGTTTCCGTCGGACTTTGTTTGGGGAAGCGGCAGGGAACTGAACGAAGTTAAAAACACGCTCGGTCAGCGGTTCAAGAACGAAATCAGTTTAATGGACGGCGGCGTTTTCGACAATCAGGGAATTGACAGCATCGAGCGGATTTATGAACGCAAGGATAATGAAATTGAGCTTTATATCATTTCGGACACCGACCAGCGAAACGCCGTCCTGCTCGAAAATCCGGTCGCTCCGAAAAGCGGATGGCTCACTCTCTCGCAAGCAGCCGTTTTGCTCCGGCTAGTAATGATTGCAGCTATTCTGACAATGATTGCCATCGCCGCCGATGCCGTCCAAATCGCCACCACGACGGGCATCAGTTTTTGGCGCGGGGCGTTTCTTTATCTTGTTCCGTTTTTGCTGGCGGCGGGCGCGGCAGCCTTTATCGCGTGGGGACGCAGTTTGGTGAAAAAGTTACTCGGCAAATTTAACGCAGAAACCGGAATTGACGTATGGGCGCATTTCAAACATCTGACTGTTCCCGCCGTTATCGAAATCGTCGGCTCGCGGGCAAAATCGCTGGTGGCGATGGCTAGCTCGGTTTTTATGAAGCGGATTCGTGATTTGGGCTACAACCGAATTTTCGCCAGTTCCGTTTTTGAAGCTAAAGTCGTTCCGAATATTATCTACGACCTCGACAACGAATCAAAGTGGGGATTAGAAATCAAAAACGCGAACTTCCAGCCTTCGGCTAAACTCAGGGACATTGCTGTTAGAGCCGAAGCGTATCCGACTAATCTCTGGTTCACAAAACTAGAAGATTTAGAGAACTTGATATTCTGCGGCGAAGCAACCGTGTGTTTTAATATTTTGAAGTATCTGCTTCGCTATCATTCAGTTGAAATTTTAGATGCAAATTCGGCTGAAGCAGAGTTATATTCAAAAGCGTTAAATCACTGGCAATCGCTTCAATAATTTGATTTTAAATTTTTGTAATTGCTTACGGATTCGCCGGAAGACATAAATCCTCCAGATAGCGATTGCTAAAATCAATTTTCAGTTCGATCCAGGGGGGCAAATAGGCGCGGCTTCTCAATTTGCTATATATTTGACACGAATCGGTAAAGACGTAATTTTTCTCGCGCAATATATTGCAGTAAGATAAATATTTAACTGGCATTTTGGAGCAGGATTGAAACATCCGTTTACTTTGTCTGATGAGCGTCAAATGGAAACGCACAAAAAGTGAATTGAGAAACGCTGTAGGGCGTGATTTTGAGAGAGAAGTTTTGCCTTTTCTGCGGGCGATTTGGGGCGACGCGATACTGCCCCAGCCCTTGAGAACTTACGACAAAGGCGGTGTTGATATTCTCCGGTGGAAATCAAGAAAGGATGCTTTGATTCCGCTCGCCGTGCAGTGCAAAGGATTCCGCGTTGACGAATCCGAACTCGGAAAATCCCAAGTAGAGCAATGCGCCGAATCCGTTGATTCATTTATCAAAAGCGGATTCAAAGCCGACGTATATATTTTACTGTTCAACCGCGAATCGAACAGCGATTTTCAAAAGAAGGTCGAACAAAAAGTAAATGAATTAAAAACGCGCGGGCGCGTTAAAGAGGCATACGTTTGGAGTTATCAAACACTGCTGAAGCAAGCCGGAAAGAAAGTTCGGGCGCGTTGCAGCCAATCTTTGCGGCTCACCGACTCAAAGGCAAATCAGATTTCGCTCGATAAACCGCTTTGCGCTCCACTCGAACAAGTTCCTTTACAGTTGTTTGAAATGGTTTTCAATCGCAATCAAAAGGTCAGCGAATCTTTCATCACCGAAAAAATTTCCGACCCGTCATTTGAGATATTAAATACTCAGACCGGCAATTTGTCGCTCGTTTTGGCGAAAGCTGGATACGGAAAAACGACTGCGGCGATTCGCACTTTCCAACTGAGCGAAAAGAAAATTTTTTATCTGTCGGCGGCATCCCTGCCGCGCGACGGAAATAACAAAAATTCGCTTTTCAAGGATTGGATTAAATTCGACAAACTTTACGAAGATGTTTCGGACGAAGATTTTTCCGCTCTGGATCAGTTAATTTCTCCGGCGTTAGAATATCTTCTCAAAGACTCGAAACAACCGATTGTTTTAATTCTCGACGCTTTGGACGAGTCAAGATATTTCAGCCGTGAGAGCGGTTTGCAGGACTTGTTTAATCACATCGCCGACGTTAGAGTTCCGGTTGTTTTGCTGGCGCGAGAGGAATACTGGAACGGCAAACAGGAGTTTTTTGCGAAATCTTTCGGACAGCAAGCTCAAAAACAGGATAAGAATATCAAAAGAAAAGCCACCGTTATTCGATTACAAGATTGGAGCAAAGAGCAGATCAAGGCGTTCGCCGAAAGGTATAAAGCCACTCTGACCGGCTCCGAACGCGCCAACATCGAAAAATTTATCAATCTCGTTGCCACCGGCGGATTTGAAGAGGTTTACGGCGACATCCCCAAACGCCCGCTTTTTCTCAATTATATTCTCGAATCGGTCGCTGCGGAAGGAATTAAAAATAAAGGTAAAGCGCGATTGTTTAAAGATTGGGCTTGCTTAAAAATCCGGCGCGATTTTTACAATCCGATTCTGGCAGGCGGCGAGGGAAGAAACTCAATTTTGCAAAATCACTATTTCAGCGACGCTGACGAAGCAGTTAGATTATCTTTTAAGATTATGAAAATAGCGGCTTCAAAAATGGTCGTCGTCGAAAAAGGTTCGCTTGAATTACTGCCCTCGTGCGACATTGAAACGGTCAAATCCGAGAGCGTCGAATTGACGCAATCGCTTGACGCAATCAATCTTTTTCTGCACAGTCTGCTTGAACAGGAAAAATCTACGGCGGAGAGGCAAATTATTAAATTTACGCACCGAACATACCAAGAATTTTTTCTGTCACTTTATATAAATGACAATCCTGAGCAATTTAAGGACGTAAATTTTCCCGATGCGATTAAGACCCAGCTATTTGAACTCAAAAGCGAAGGTCTATAATTTTATTGAATATAAAACGCAATCGTTAAAATTTTACAGGTGAGAATTTGAAATTTATTTTGTAATCACTTTTGGGTTATTTCGAGAATCAAGGCGGGTATTGAATTTCCCGGTAAATATCAGGTATGAAGTTTGATGAAGTCTTTAACGCTGATTTAGGAACGATTCACCGAACGCTCCTGAGCGCGGGTTTTGTAGTCACTAATTTCTCCCGCAAGCCGTCTTACATCGCTTTTCATGCGTTTCGTTCCGACGAATTCGGAGTAAGGACAAGATACTTGTTAGCCTTTAACAACGGCGGAAATTTTACGCAGACGGATTTCGACGCGCTCCGCAAATCGGCGAAATATAATTCGGAATCATTAGTTATAGTCGGTATCGTAGATAAGCCGGATGCAGATGACACGCCGATTATTTCGCCGGAAACTTTTCTGAAAAGGTTGGGCGGAGCAGTTTCCTCTTATTTACCGCTGGAGCCTTTCTACTCCGAGCATCTGGAAAAATTGGGTCGCAACGAATTGCCGGCAGGATTGACAGGCAAAGCAGACGATTTATTTGAAGAGTATGTTCACGTCGGCTTACAGTTTCTACTGCGGCATCGGGTCATTAGATACGGTCAGGAAAGATTATTTGAAAAACTGCCGGACGGAATTGCTTTGGGAGGAAACATTCTGCTGTTGTATGACTGCAAAGCCGCTGGAAAAGGGTATGAGATAAGCAGTATTTCAATGAGACAATTCGTTGATTACGTAAATGCTTTTCACCGACGTTATCAGAATTACGTCGGACGCATAAACTCTTTTCTTGTCATCTCCGGTTATTTTCAACATCCCAATTCTCTTGATGATCGTTCACGCGAGTTAATAGCCGAATGCGGAGTTCCGCTATCATTTTTAAATGCGAAGGATATGGGTGACATTATAAAAATGTTTGTTGAAAACCCGGTTTACCGGCAAAGCCTTGATTGGAGGAGAATTTTTTCCGGCGGCGTTGTTCGTCCCGCCGCCGCGCTTGAAGATTTACGCGCTCGTTACAAAGACGGCGTAATTCATCGTTAAAATAAAAATATGGGGACTTCAGTCAGTCATCCGTCGCCAAAAACCCGCAACTGGGCGGCGGCGCAAGCCACTTATAAGTCGAACGATTTTCCGGTCAAACGAGTTCTCCGTGAAATTTGGCGAGCAGCTACGAATCAAACCGAAGGCAATCTGTCCGAACAACTCTCGGCACCGATAATCAGTCGTTTGCGGGAAATAGCCGTCAAAGGCGAAACGCCTGTTGAAGTCGCGTCAGCCGTCAACAGAGAAATCGCTTTGTCGCGCCAAAATTCTCTCGGAGTTGAAATCGCCCGCCGCGCGGCGCTTCAGTGTCTGACGGCTGAAAACCGAAGTCAGGCGTTTAATGAAAGAGTGTTTGCCGAAGCCTCGAATTATCTCGTGTCGCGCGATTTATCGGGCTTTGTCGGTTCCGAGTTTCGCAATAAAACAGTCTTAGACTCGTTCAGGTTCAAGCAGTCAATAACAAACGCGGCAGTCCAATCAGTTAAAGTCATTGACGCTCCCACAGTCGGCACGGGCGAAGGGCAATGGCGCGAATACACGAGTGAGGTCATCAAACGGTTGACGGAGAGACGTGGATGAGCAACAACTACAAAGCCGTTGTCACATTTAAAGACCAAACGCCGCCAGATTCGACGGAACCGCTTTTGCTGAAGCCGGATTGGAATTTGCGAACCGGAGTTGGTGATTTTTCTCAATCTTTTCCTGAACCGACGAGTCTGGAAGAGGATTTACTTGTAGTTGCGGCGACTATTTACGCCTGTGACCTCGCTTTTAAAAGAGGACGGCGCGAGGAAGTAACCCGCAGCATCGAAGTAACTATTCCGGTTGTAAACTTTCGCGCTTTTGAACATTTAAATGACCATCTCGTTCAAATTCTGTGGCTGCTTTCACATGATAACTGGGCAATTAATTTCAAACAAAAAAAGGGCGGCGTGCCGGAACAGCAACTTGATTGGGAGCCGAGCGTCGGAAAAACCTTATTGTTTTCGGGAGGACTCGATTCGCTAGCGGGCGCGGTGGATTTGATCGATGAGTTCGGAGTAAAAGGAGTTCAATTAGCCAGTCACATTACGGCTAATACGACCACCCGGCACAGTCAGGATAATTTGATTGAATACCTGAAAAATCATTATAAGCTGGAGCCTGACCGCGTAGTTATTCGTACCGGCGGGCGTAAAAACAAAGGATTTGATTTTCCGTCGGACGATGCCCGCGAGGAAACTCAGCGGACGCGCTCGTTTATGTTTCTGACGATTGCTGCTCTGGCTGCCCGGAGAAGCGGCAAAAGTGAAATAATTATGATCGCCGAAAACGGTCAGATGGCGATTCATCTTCCGCTCAGCGTTTCCAGAATCGGAGCCTTTTCGACGCACACCGCGCACCCCGAATTCGTTCACGAGGTCGAAAATTACTTTGCAAGTTTGTTAGAGTTTCCGGTCAGCATTACGAATCCATATCTTTACAAAACTAAGGCGGAAACGATTTCCAAGTTAGTGAAGAAACATTCAAACGCGGTAAAAATTTCCGTAAGCTGCTGGCGCGGCTCGCGGCTCAGTAAAGAATTTAACCACTGCGGCGAATGCGTCCCGTGTCTGATTCGCCGTATTGCGACTGAGAATAACGGTTTGAGTCTTCCAGAATTCGCGCGGGATTTGCTGAATGAGGACGTGAACAAATTAAGGTTTGACGATGAAGGTCGGCGGAATTTAACGGAGTTAGCTGAATTCGCTAACAGCTTTGATTTATTGAGCGATGCGGAAATCGAATTTTATTATCCTGATCTGATAAACCCGCATATCAGTCAGCAGAAAGCCACCGCGATGCACCGCCGGCTTGCCGCCGAAACGCGCTCGGTATTTGGCAAATATGCATCCGCCGCGGCTCTTCTGGGGTCGGTCAAAACGTCCGAATCGGAAAGCACTGCCTCGGCAGTCTCATCCAAAGGAAGTAAAAGTAAAAATTCAGCCGCTAAAGCTGAACCTAATAAAAAGCGTCGTAAAACAAAATGAAGATTCCGCTGCGAGAACTGGAAGAAGCGCGTCGTAATCCCGATGCCTACTTGAAAAAACGGCGAAGTGTAAAAGGTTTTAACTTCAACCCGAAAAGCAAGTATCGGACGCTCGTGCGTTCCATTCACAAATTTCATCGTGTCAATAACGACGCAACGGTCGCGCAGGATTATTTGGAGGAAAGTTTTGCCAAACAATTCAAAGAGCAAAAGCAATTACCCACATATATCGAAAAACTCGGGCAATATACTTCGGATTTTAAGGATTCCGGCGCGAGCGTTTTCAGAGTGAACGATATACTCATAGTTCCTTTAAGACCGGAACTGGCAAAAGCAGGCTTTCATATCAGCGGTGAAATTCCGCGCCTTGACATCACGCTGGACGGTTATACCGCTTGGCTTTTCTCCAACAAGCCGGTTGAGTGGGAAGATGAAATAAGACTTCCGCTGATTCAATCCGCCTATGCTGAAATATTGAATGTCGAAGAAGCAGAAATAAAAGTCAATGTTTATGATTTTGCAGGAAATGAACAAAAGTCTTTTCAGTTCTCTCAAGAGCAATTGGCAGATTCCAAAATTGAACTCGAGAAGACATTGAATTTAATTCAACTCTTAGAAAAAGAAAGTAAATAAATTTGGAGACGATTAAATTTGTTCATTTAGATGAAACTTTCACTTCTATAACTAATCGAAATAAATTACATAAATCTCGTCACTGGCGCAAAACACCTGATTCTCAAAGCTTTGCTTTCTTCAAGTTGTCGTCCGTTAAAATAAATCTCTTATTATCCCGGTTAGATAATACCCAATCCAAGGTGGTCGCATGGCACATCTGTTAAATCCTGTTCGACACCAAGATATTTTTCAGTCGTCAGAATCGAATTGTGTCCCAAAGATAATTGAATCCGGTCAATTGGCGAACCGCCTTTCTGCGCTAGTTTGGCAGAAATTTGAATAATTTTAGAACTGCTTATCAAAAATTAAAAGGTGCTGAAAAAATTAGCGAAATATCAGACATATGAAAGTTTCTGTTAGAACTGTGAATAATACAAGAATTCTCAAAAAAAGCTTGCTTCACAAATCGTTTATAAGCCTTTTTTTTGACAAGAGCCTTGTCTTACCATTCCTTGATTTTGAGATTTTGAGAGAAAATTGAGCAAAAATGGAATTATTTTTTCAAAGCATCCCGAATGGATTTTGAATGTTTGTCTTTTTTAACCGCGAGCCTTTGCACATAAATCTGCGTAGTTTTGATGTTGCTGTGTCCGAGAGCCTCTTGAGTTTCCGCCATCGATTCCGAATACTCAGAAACAATTTTGGCGAAGGTGTGCCGCAGACGGTGAATGTGAAAATGTTTAATCCCGGCTTCCGTTGCGTAGATTTCCATGCGGCGGGCAAAGCCGTGCGAGGTTAAGCCTTTATTTTTACTTGATTTTGCGCCTTTATCGTGCCGCAGCCAGAGCGGTTCGTCTTCGCCGAAAATATCGTTTCGATTAGTCGCTTCAAGATAGGCGAACAAGGCGTTTTTGGTCGTTTCGTCATCAAGTTCAAAGTTTAAGAAAAATCCGCCTTTAACTTTGGCTTTGATAAAAAACCGTCCGTCTTTGATTTCGATACTATTTCCGCGAAGATTGATAATTTCCGCGCGTCGTTTGCCGGTCGCCACATAAAACTGCAAAATCGCATTGTCTCTCAAATGAACGGGCTGATTTTTGTGAGCGTGGATGGCAACTACTTCTAATAATCTCGCCAGTTCTTCACGCGATAAAGCCTTAACGCTTTCCGATTGAAAAGGTTTTGACGCTTTCGGCAAGGAGGCGCGCGCCGGATTGATCGGAATAAATTTCAGCATTCCGACTTCATTCCGCAAATATTCGTAAAACTGCGCGAGTGCCGATATGCGATTATAGATTGTGCCGTCAGCCAACTTTTGAGTTTTCAAATTCCAACGCCATTCTTCGACATCCGCCGGCAAAACTTGCTCGGCAGATTTTCCGCAAAAATCAAAGAAATCAAAAACGGCTTTCGATTTATCGTTGCGAATATCGCTGGCGCGTTTTAAAGACGAATTGACTGTTCTGGTCAGCCAGCTTTCGACGACCGCATTCACATCGAGCGAAACGGAAAAATTCTCGGCATCTAAAATTTGTAATTCTTCTGAAGTCATCACAAGCGGATTTTAGACCAAATTTCTCCTGAAATCAAGATTACACATTTGGCTTGAATGTGTAATCTTGATTTCTAAATTTAACAAAATAGGTGACAACTGTCCATTTAACCATACTGCGCCCTGGCTCAATACTTTTGATGACCGAAGACGAATCTACATTTTGAGTGAATTCAAGTACTAAGTGTAACTTTTTTATCTTTTCCTTTGACAATAATTTAGTCGTTTTGCAAGCATCTTTCTTTAGTTAAATGTTGCTGTCCAATGATTTATTAGTCAAATCTTCCAAACAGCTTGTGTTCAAGGTTTTGTCGAGTTTTACTTGCTACTTGAATTCACCAGAAATTATCAAAATGATTTACCTTCCGCTTCAAAAAATACTGTTTTTCGTTCATTTGTCCTTACTTACCTCTA
Organism: Pyrinomonadaceae bacterium; assembly: GCA_041745765.1. Lineage (GTDB taxonomy): Bacteria > Acidobacteriota > Blastocatellia > Pyrinomonadales > Pyrinomonadaceae > JAHCHG01. Next base: position 16,933 of record JBGTIH010000039.1, read on the forward strand.
AACAAACATTTAGTTCCATTCATTTAATTTAGATATATTTGTCCTGTTTAATCCATTAAAATGCAGTTTTATAAGTCTTAAACATAACTTTGCCGCCTTTAAATCAAAATAATGATTAACAATCATCGCTGTCGGAAACTCATTTATTTTTGCTTCAGTATCTTTTATGTTATACAAATTTGCCAGGCTCAAGAATCGAGCGACCAAACCACGGACTCAGGCATCGGAATTGTTCGCACCGATAAGCCTCCTAAAATTGATGGAGTTATCGAACCGGAGGAATGGGGCAATGCCGCAAAAATCGAATTAAAACACCAGTTTGCTCCTCAGCAAAATGCTACCGCAACCGAAAAAACAATCGCTTATCTGCAATATGATAAAGAGTATTTGTATGTCGCCTTTCACGCTTTTGACAACGATCCTTCTGCTATTCGCGCTCCGGTTTCAAAACGCGATTCGATTGCTTTGGACGATTTTGTTTCGATTTGGCTCGATACGTTCGACGACCGCCGCCGCACATATGTGTTGCGCTTTAATCCGCTCGGCATTCAGGAAGACGGAATTTTTACCGACAGCGAAGTGGAAAATTTAACCTGGGACGGAATCTTTGAATCGAAAGGAACGGTTACCAATGACGGCTATGTTGTTGAAGCAGCGATTCCCTTTAAAACTTTGCGCTTTCAGATTAACAGCGACAAAAAATGGGGACTTCATCTTTTTCGCAAAATCGCCCGCAAAAACGAGCAAAATTCCTGGATGCCGATTTCGCCCGATAAACAGAATTTGTTGATCCAGATGGGAAACCTGTCCGGTCTGGACGGAATTTTCGCAGGACGCACACTCGACGTTATCCCGACCGTTACTTTTTCAAATACGGGAAATAGAGAAGAAGACCCGACAATTCCGTTTGGAGCAAAATTAAACACAGTTAACAAACTCGATTTAGGCGTAACGGCAACTTATACATTAACGCCGAATCTGACTTTATCGGCGACGGTCAACCCGGATTTTTCGCAGATCGAAAACGACGTGCCGCAGGTTTCGGTGAATCAGCGGTTTCCGCTTTTCTTTCCCGAACGGCGCCCGTTTTTTCTGGAAGGAGCAGAAATATTTCGCGGAGCATTTCAGTCTGCTCCGCGCATTATTGACACGCGCCAGATTGTCGACCCCGATTGGGGAATAAAACTGACAGGCAAAATCGGCAAAAACACCATCGGTTTACTTTCCGCTTCGGACAACGCTCCGGGATTGCGAATTGAGCCGACCAATGAAAATTACGGTAAAAACGCGCTTTTCAATATTTTTCGTTACAGCCGCGACATTCTCAAGCAATCGAGCATCGGATTTATCTTTACCAGCCGACGGTTTGCCGACACTTCCAATTCAACGGCAACGCTCGACGGACGTTTGCAGTTAAATGATAAAAACTTAATTGCCTATCAATTTTCATACAGCCGCTCAACCGATGCGAATAATGTAAAAAGAAACGGCGGTTCGAGTTATGTCGTTTATAATTATGATGCCCGAAAGTGGGATTTCGGTATTTCCAACACCTTTATCACGAAAGATTTTCGGGCGGATTCGGGATTTATTCGCCGAACGGACATCAATCGAACTTATATTGACGGCGGCAGAGCCTTTCGTCCAAAGGAAAAATCATGGTGGGTCAAGGCGCGTCCTTTTGTAGTTGCTACCATTTTGAAAGATGGAAACGGTAATCTTGACGAATCATTTTTCGATCCGGGAATTGATTTGGAATTTAATCGCGGCATCTCAATCTATACTTACTATTCGACGCGCCGCGATAATTTTCTCGGCAGAGGTTATACTTCGCGCGCTTTTATTCTGTCTTGGACGGTCGAAGCCTTTCGCACGGTTTCGACATCTGGTTATTTTGAAACCGGCACGGGCGTTAATTTTGATGAAAGCCGTCCCGAACTCGGAAAATCTTTTAATTCCGAAGTCAATGTGACTTTTAAACCGATTACGCCTTTGAGTTCCGAATTTCTTTGGCTGCGAAGCAATTTAGCCAGCCGCACGAACGGCGAAAATCTTTTCGCGCAGAACATTTATCGCAACCGTACGATTTATCAATTCAACCGCTTCAACGCGGTGCGTTCGATTATTGATTACGACACGCTCGAAAGGCGTATCGGTTTGAGTTTGCTTTATTCGTATACTCCGAAACCCAATACGGCTTTTTTCGTCGGTTACGGCGACGCGCTTTACAACGGATTCGACCCGCTTTACGGCATCCGACAACCGGGAATCACCAGACAAAGCCGATCTCTTTTCGCCAAGGTTTCGTATAACTTTCGCTTTTAATTGAAATGGTCGCTAATAATTTTTAATACATTCGCCGCCAAAAATCACGCAGCAGTTTTTTCAAGAGAAAGAAGCATCTCAAACGGGTGTCCAAATTGTTGAAACCATTCTCCAAAGTAAAGAAGTGCAGGAAATATAATTTTTACTTTCTCAACGGTTCAATATTCGCTTGTCTGAAGAACTCAATTCAGTTGACAATGCGCTTCACAGGTGCTTTGTCAAGAATTCTGCAGCGCGCCTGTAAATCAATAAACGGTTTTTTAATAACCGAATTCCGTGACCTTCATCGCTCAGAATTAAAAGCTCGACATCCTTTTTTTCAGCAGCCAAAGATTCGGCGATTTGCCTTGCTTCAGTTACGGGAACTCGGGGATCGTTTTCACCGTGAATGACCAGCAGCGGCGAACGGATTTTTTCAATATGATTAATCGGGCTTAAATCATATAAAAAAGCGCGAATTTCATCATCGTTGCGGTCGCCGTATTCTGCCGCATCCGAAGCCATTAGTTGCGGCGTCGTGTTTTCGAGAGCCGTCAGCCAATTTGCCACGCCGACTATATCAACTCCGCAGACAAATAGTTCGGGGAAATTTACCAATCCCGCCAGAACCATAAAACCGCCGTAAGATTCGCCCAAAAGAGCGATTTTAGATTTGTCAACTCGCCCTTTTTCTGCCAAATATTCAACTGCCGAAGCAATGTCGTTGACGGCGTTTTTTCTTAGAAGTTGATTGTCGAGGCGCATAAAGCGTTTTCCGTATCCGGTCGAACCGCGGTAATTTAAGTCGAATATCGCAAATCCGCTTTTGATAAGATATTGATGAAACGCATCAAACTTCGGTCGTGCCTGCATCGTCGGTCCGCCATGTAAATGAATAATAACCGGCGGCAATGTTTCGGTTTTTCGCGGCAGGTAAAACAGACCGTAAATCGGTTCGCTGTCATACGCGGGAAAACTTACTATTTCGGGGAAAATAAAATCGTTGTTTTCCAATTTCGTCTTTTCCGAAACGGTCGCGCGAAATAATTTATCCGAATCGGGCGCGTAAATCCAAATGTCGCCCGCAACTTGCGGACTGCTTACTTCGATTGCCAGTTTATCAACTCCTTTTGCCCAACGAATTTCATAAATAACTCCTTTCGGCAGATTTTCAAGTGAAATCATTTCACCGGATTCCAGATTTTCGATCAAAAGTTTTGAATATCCGCCGTCATTTTCAAACCAGGTCAGATACTTGTCCGTTGGAGATAACGCGGCATTTTCGACATCTCTTTCCGGCGTCTGCCGCCACGAAAACTCTTTTTTGAGCAAATCAAAAAAGGCGAGTCCGCCAAAATCACGGTCTTGATTAGTCGCCAGAAAAAAGCCGCTGCCATCTTGCTTCCAGGAAAAAAAATTGTGGTAAGACGGCTCGACGGGAGCGAGCAGCGTTTCGACTTCGCCGCTTTCCAAATCGAGATAGACAACCTCGTTGGCATCAGCGGCAATGATGCGCAGCAACAGCAACCCGTTGCCGTTCGGATGCCACGAAACCGGATAAAGACCGCCGTTTCCGTGATGAACTTCCTTTGTCTCGCCGGTTTCGATTTCCTGAACGTAAATGCTGAAATTGTAAGTCCCGGCGCGGTTTGCGGCAAAGGAAAAGAGCTTTCCGTCGGGCGAAAAACCGCCCCAAATCCGGTAAGAATCGTTAGGCGGGAGCAGTGTTTTTTTCGTATGTCCGTCGGATGAAACCAAATAATAGCCTTGGCGTTCGTTACCCTCCAAGTCAGCGGCAAAAGCGATAAATTCTCCGTTTGCCGTCCAATCTAGGATGGTTAGACTTTCGCCGCTCGTTAATTGTTTCGGTTCGGAAAATTCATTCGCCGGCGTTATCCAAATTTGCGATGTTTGATCGTCATTTTTTATAAACGCCAGTTTGCTGCCGTCGGGAGAAAGTCGCGGCAGCATCGCCGGATAAATATTCAAGTATTGTTCGAGCAGTTCCATACAAATAATTTCGTTTCCGTTTTCTTTGATTCGATTGCCGCCGCCGACGCGTAGTCATCGGCAATATTCAATTCGATAATCTGCCAATTTTCGGTTTTCAGAAAGGTATTTTCAAGCGAAATGAGCCGCGCCCGCTCGAATGGAGAAAAAGCTACGGAAAATTCTTTCAAGGGATAAGACAAACCTTGTCCGACCGCTTTGATAAATGCTTCCTTTCGCGTCCAGCAATCGAAAAATGCTTTTGTTCTCAAATTTCTTGGAAGCGATTGCAAAGTTTCTATTTCAGACGTTGAAAAAAATTGTTCGGCAATGTTTATTTCGTCGAAATTTTTGCGAATAGCCTCAATATCAACTCCGATTCGTCTTTTTTTGGCGACAGCCAGCAAAGCAATTTCGTGAGAATGCGAAAGATTGAAATAAATCCTTTTTTTATTTTCGCGTAAAAACGGTTTTCCGTAATAATTTTCCTTGAATTTAATTACATTCGGCAGACATTCGAGGTATTTCGCCAAAATCTCCCGCCTTGCTCCGTGCGAAATGACGTAATTCAGCCGCTCTGTTTCAAATCGAAATTTGTCTGCTTTCGCCCACTCGTTTTCATCAAGATGACTCGCCAAAGTTTCAATCGTATCTTGACTTTGAATCAGAGAAATATGCCAAATATGCAATTCATCACGCTCTAAATCCATCGGTTCGCCGATTTACACTTTTTGAGCAGAGACCGCTTTTCCTAAACGAACTTTCAGTTTTTCATTTATCTTTTCCAAAAGCGGTAAAGTTTGAGAAAGCAGAAAAAAATGATCTCCGCTGAAAATTTCCATTGAAAAATCATTTGTGGTCTGCTCTCGCCACGCTTGCAGCCGCGCAAAATCAACATCTTTATCGGAATCGCCGCCAAATGCGGCAATCGGAAAATTAAAAGCAGGTTCGGGCTTATGACTATAAAAATGCAGCATTTCAAAATCCGCCCGCAACGCCGGTAAAACAAGCTGCATCAGCTCCGCATTTTCAAGAAGTTCTTGCGGAGTTCCGCCCAAACGATTTAGTTCACCAATCAAATCATTATCCGGCAATTTATGAATCGGCTTTTCTTTCTCATAGACTTGCGGCGCGACACAGCCTGAAACAAAAATAATTTCAGGCATTTTTATCGAGTTTATTCGCCAAAATCGCGCGAGTTCAAAAATCAGAAGCGCGCCCATACTATGTCCGAAACAAGCGAAAGGCTTGTCAATAAAAGGCATCATTGCCTCGGACAAATCTTCAATCAGGTTTTCGATTCGCCGATACGGAGTTTCAAATAAACGACCGCCGCGTCCGGGCAATTGAATACTGCCGACTTCGCTCCAAACGGGTAAAAATTCAAGCCAATTACGAAAAATATACGGACTTCCGCCGGCAAACGGAAAGCAGAAAAATCTTATTTCCGCTTTCTCGTTCGGGCGTGGAAACAAAATCAAATCCGATTTTCCCCCGTTTATTTCTAACATCCCTTTGTTCGGTTTAATTTTGTCAGACCGCCGTCTCATCCATTTTTCTTCGCAAACTCAGCGGTCGCATATCAGTCCAAACTTCTTCAATGTGTGCCAGACATTCGGCTTTTGTTCCCGATTTTCCGACATCATTCCAACCGAGCGCATTTTCGCGGTCGGCAAACCAGATTGAATATTGTTCCTCGTGATTGACCACAACTTTGTAAATTCTGTTATCTTCTTGTTCTTCGTTCATTTTTTACCTCCAAATTTGGGTTTTTGTTAAAAACTGTAGCGAATGGCAAACTCCATTTCCCGCGCTCCGCCGCGCGGTCCGACGGTTTCGGTGATGCGTCCGAAAGTTGACGGACCCGATAAACTGAAACGATTTTCAAACGGTCGCGCCGAGAAATTAACGGTGTTGAATAAATTAAAGAATGTCGCCCGCAGTTCGATGTTGTGTTTTTCGCTCCATGGCAAGAAGATGCGCTTGTGCAAGCCGAAATCGAAAGTCGAATAGGCGGGAGCGCGAATCGCGTTGCGCGAGCCGACTTCGCCGAAACGGGTCGGGGCAAGACTCGCTCGCGCTTCCTGCGGGTTTGAAAACAAATTCGGATTGCCCGACGAATCGCGGCGCGTAAAGCTCGAACGCAAGGGGCGAATCACGGTCGCCGCGCCTTGAATAAAGAAATTGGTCGGAAAATTAAAGCCGTTGTCCGGCGTTAAAGGAAAGCCGGAATGATAGCGTAAAACGCCCGTCGCGGTGAATCCGCCGATCAGTTGTCCTAAAAATCCTCTGGCATTTCCGCCG
>JBGTIH010000040.1:0-38344 GCA_041745765.1 Pyrinomonadaceae bacterium
TTCTGATTCGGAGATTTGCCAATCATAAAAAATTTGCCGGAAAACGAAAGTAAATTAAGAAAAACTTGCAAATTATTTTATCAAATATCTACCATAAAAGATAGTAAACAGGCAACTTAACCTCTTTTTAAGGAACGACTAATTAAAATTTTCGTTTAACGATTTGTTTCCATCAAAGATTTGCGGTATATTTTTCGTTCGAGTCTGCCGATACGGAGAGGTAGCATAATTGGTAATGCAGTAGTCTTGAAAACTACCGCGAGTAATCGCTTGCAGGTTCGAGTCCTGTCCTCTCCGCCATTTTTTAATTTATTGTAAAAAAGGATTTGCGTAATGAATTTCGCAAATCCTTTTTTTTATAAAAGAGCGGAATATTTCGCAATTTCCTGCGAAATATTCCGCGTTTGAGATTTTTCACAAGTTTTTTTAAATCTTACAACGATAACTGCAAGGCTTAATATATCGGACTGATAATTACTTTTTTAGATTACGGAACGATTGTTGCGAAAGATATTATAAACAAACTTTTCAGATATATTTTCAACTGAAAACTATATAAATTAAATTTCAGACCGGAAAAATTTTATGAAAATTTTAATTGGATATGACGGGTCGGATTATGCCGATGCCGCGCTTCTTGATTTGAAACTTGCCGGTTTGCCGCAAGATGCCGAAGCAACAATTCTGACCGCAACCGAAACCTGGCTTCCGGCAAGAGATGATCTTTATACCGAAGATTCAAGCGATGATCCGAAATGGACTTGGCGGGAAACGGCTTTAAAAAAGGTTGCTGAATGCGAAAATCTCGCCGTTGAAGCGAGCCGGAAAATAAAAGAGATGTTTCCCGCCTGGCAAATCGGGCAGAGAATTGTCGGCGGTTATCCCGAATGGGCGGTTGTTGTCGAATCAAAAAAGATCAAGCCGGATTTGATCGTTGTCGGTTCGCAAGGACGCGGAAGCATCGGGCGAATAATTTTGGGAAGCGTTTCACTCAAGGTTTTGTCGGAAGCGGACTGTTCGGTGCGTGTAGCACGTCAATCTCCGTTTCGCGCTGCTGATGACAATTCGCCGCCGCGCATTATTGTCGGCATTGACGGTTCGCCGGATTCTCACCTTGCGGTCGAAAAAATTGCCAAACGCTTTTGGTCGCCCGAAACCGAAATCAGACTCGTAACCGCTATTGACCGGATGATTGACCTCGACTCTCTCAATAACTTGCCGTTTAACAGCGAAGAAATTGAAAAAGCGGGAAAATTACGCCAATTTGCTGTCGAATATCTTGAACAAAAAGGTTTGCGTGTTTCGACTGTAATCAAAGAAGGGCGGGCAAAAAAACTTCTCGTCGAAGAAGCTGAAGGTTGGAAAGCAGACGCAATTTTCATCGGAGCAAAAGGACATCGTTTGTTAGAGAGAATCTTGCTCGGCAGTGTTTCCTACGCAGTTACCGCCCGCGCTCATTGCACGGTCGAGGTAATTCGCAGTCAAACCCAAAAGGAGAAATAAAATGAATACAATGAAAGCAAATGTTTTCCGTGGAGTTAATGATTTTAGGATTGAAGAAGTAGCGCGACCGCGAACCGGAGCGGGCGAAGCCGTTATTCGCGTTACATTAACGACGATTTGCGGCACAGATCTGCATATCGTGCGCGGTGAATATCCGGTTAAATCCGGTCTGGTCATCGGACACGAAGCGGTCGGCGTGATCGAAGAATTAGGCGAAGGCGTAATCGGTTACCAAATCGGTGACCGCGTTTTAGTCGGAGCGATTACGCCGTGCGGACAGTGCCGCGCGTGTCTTTTGGCACACTGGGCGCAGTGCGGACACGGTTTGGATACGGAAGCCCTCGGCGGCTGGCGGTTCGGCAACACGATGAACGGGGCGCAAGCCGAATATCTGCTCGTGCCGCACGCGCAGGCGAATCTTGCCAAAATTCCCGATGATTTATCGGATCAACAAGTCGTTCTTTTAGCTGACATCGCCTCGACCGGTTTTAGCGGTGCAGAAAACGGAAATGTAAAAATCGGCGACAGTGTGGTGGTTTACGCGCTCGGTCCGATCGGAATCTGTGCGGCAATCGGCGCGAAATTAATGGGCGCATCGCTAGTCATCGGCATAGATGGCGATGACAATCGGCTTGAAATAGCAAAAAAAATGGGCGTTGATGTAGTTCTTGATTACCGCACGACGGACACGGTTGCGGAAATCAAAAAACTGACGAACGGCGGCGCGGATGTAGCGATCGAAGCACTCGGCGCACAGGAAACTTTTGAAAATTGTCTGCGCTGTCTGCGCCCTGCCGGAACGCTTTCGAGTCTCGGCGTCTATTCGGGCAAACTGCAAATGCCGTATGACGCATTTGCCGCCGGAATCGGCGATTACAAAATCGTGACAACGCTCTGTCCGGGCGGAAAAGAGCGTATGCGGCGATTGATGGAAATGGTTAAAGCTCAACGGGTTGATCTAACACCGATGATTACGCATCGCTTTGCGCTTGATGAAATCGTCGAAGCCTACGCACTTTTCGGCGAACGGCGCGACGGCGTGATGAAAATAGCCGTTAAGCCCTGAATATTGAAGAAAGAAGCGAGATGAAAAAATGAATACTAAACTTTTAAGAAATATTGGAATCGGACTGACTGCCGCCGGAGTCGGTGCGCTTGTTGCCGGTTATACATTTGCCGTGCGCCCGTGGCATCTGCGCTGGGGCGCAACCGATGAAGAATTAACGGAAACTTTGCCGGGTGATGATGTAAAACCAGGCGCGGGGATTCAAGTAACGCACGCCGTTACGATCAATGCTCCAGCAGAAGAAGTCTGGAAATGGCTTGTACAAATCGGTCAGGAGCGCGGCGGTTTTTACAGTTATGATTGGGTAGAAAATATTTTCGGACTGCAAATCAGAAACACCGATTATGGAGCGCAAGATGCTTTTGACTCTGAAAGAAAAAGCTGAAGAAATTTCGATACAAAACGACGAAAAGAGCCAACTGCAAGATCTTCAGCAGCCGACGGGTTAATGCCGTTTCAGATTTCAGATTCCAGATTCCAAATTTCAGATACTGAAAAACAAAACATATCTGGAATCTGGAATCTGGAATCTGAAATCTGAAATCTGAAATCTATCGCATAGAAAATAAAATCGAGGTCGTAATCATATAAATCAAAATAATCCCAACCGAATCCCAAGCGAGAAAAAGAAATCTTTGGCGCGTACGATAGGTTAAGCCGACGATGGCGATTGCGGTCATCATAAGAGCGGCGTTGGCACTAATCAGATGATTAGTTGAGATGTTTGAAAGAAGCGCACCTTTGACATATAAAATATCGTTGAACGCCAAAATTCCGATATTAAATAAATTGCTTCCAAAAAGATTTCCGAGAGCTAAATCTACCGCGCCGATTCTTAAAGCGGCAAATGAGATAACGAGTTCCGGCAAAGCGGTTGCAAAGGCGACAAAAACTGTTCCGACAAAAGTCGTGCCGAGTCCGGTCATTTCGGCAATTCGATCGCCCAAATACGGCAGCCACAACGCCGCCCCGATAATTACTACGGCGAAAACTGCAAACATCAGATAAGTTTTCTTGGTTGAAATTTGCTTATACTGTAATTCTTCGACGACTTCCTTCAGCGCGGCAAGTTTTCTTCTTCTTTCATACATAAAAATCATCCGCATCGCCCATAAATATGTAAGAATAAAGAAGATACTATTAACGCCGATCCAGAAAACCGTCGGAAGTTTATTATCTATAACAATCGAGTAACTGACCATTCCCAATAAAAATATTCCATAGCCGGCAGCAATAACCTGTCCTTGATGCGCTCTTGAAGAAATCGGCGCGGTTCGCGTTCGCAGATCGAGCAAGGCTATCGTCAACATATTAAACATACAACTGCCCAAAACATTGCCTGTGGCGATATTCGGCACATCAAAAACTACTATGGAACTGAAACCCGTGATTAGTTCCGGCAAGGATGTAACTGATGCAAGCAGAACGATTCCGATCCAGGTTCGTCCCAAACCGGTTTTCTCGGCAATAATGTCGCCGTAGGTTGAAAGTTTTATTCCGGCAAAAACGATTATCGCCGTGCAAATAATGAATTGTAGCCAAACAATCATAAAACTTTCACCTTTTTATTTTATGTTACAAATTTAATTCCCGTCGGGTTAATAAATAACTTAGAATTCGCTCGCGTGAAATAATGCCTTCGAGTCGTCCGTCTGAAATCACCGGTAATTGATTAATGTCTTCGCGCCCGATTATTTCGAGAGCTTCGCTGACCGGAGTTTCAGAGTTTAACGTATGAGTTTCTTCGATTGGTTTCATCACATCGGCAGCCGTTTTGAAAGCCCACATACGCCGCTCGACATTTTTGATTTCGTGCGGCGTAATTATTCCGACCGTTTCATCAATTTCGGTAACGATAAAACATCTCTCTCCGGTTTTAAGCAGATGTTCATCAACCAGAGTTTGCAGATCGGTGCGGCTTTCGATAATCGGGCATTCCTGCCTCATTAAATCCCGGACTAAAACGCCGTGCAAACCTTCCGCAACTTCTGATTGTACATAGGTTGCCTTCGCCGCGTTCAGCAAAAACCAGCCGATAAAAGCAATCCATACACCGCCGAAACCCGCGCCGCTGAAAAAGCTGAACAATCCGAGAATAATAAAACCAAAAGCAATAATCTGTCCGGTAATCGAAGCTCCCCGCGTTGCTTTGGACTGATTGCCTGTAATCCACCAGATTGCGGCTCGTAAAATTCGACCGCCGTCCATCGGAAAACCCGGAATCATATTGAAAACAGCCAGCGCGATATTGATATAACCGAGCCAGACGATTATTGCCAATAAAGGCGTTTCTGTTTCGATTCCCACTCTCCAACCTGCTGTCCAAGCCGCGCCGAGACAAACAAATCCGATAACGGCACTCATAATCGGTCCGGCAATAGCCATCCAAAATTCGACTTTCGCGTTTGGAGATTCTTTTTCGATCTGCGCCACGCCGCCGAGCGCAAAAAGCGTAATCGAACGCACCGGCAAATCATACATTCGCGCCACAAACGCGTGAGAAAGTTCGTGAAGAATAATGGCAATAAAAAACAACACCGCCGTAAATATCGCCATTGCCCAAATAATTCCGCCACTCCAGTTTGGATGAGAATTACTGAAATAAGCCGCCAAAGATAAAGAGATGAGAACGGCGATAATCAGCCAGCTGTAATGAAGCCCGATTTCGATGCCGAAAATGCGTCCTAATTTTATTGATGCTTTCATAATTTTTAAGAATTCACTTTATTTCGCATCAATGCAATGCGGCTGTAAATCTCAGCAATAACCCAGGTTACAAAAATTACGCCTGTAACTATCAGTAAAACTTGAGCTTCAAGCATTGTCAGTCCTAATAATTCGCGTAGGAACGGTACGAAAATTGTTAAAATTTGCAGCACGACCCCGAAACCGACCGCCAGATGAAGTGCCGGATTCAAGCGCGGCATCACGGTAATATGCCGCGCCGGATAAGCGAAGAAAAGCTGCGCGATTGATTCAAACAAGAAAACAGCCGTGCGGATAACGGCAGCACTATATCCGAAAAGCGGTAAAATAACCAGTAAAATTCCGCCGGCAGCGGCTTTGATGATACCCGTAAAAATAATAAAATAAAGCGAAACCCGATCAAGCAGAGGCGAATTCGGATTGCGCGGTTTCTGCCGCATCACGCCGTCGTTTTTGTCCAGTCCGAGCGCGAGCGCGGGCGGACCGTCGGCAATGATGTTGATCCACAAAAGCTGAACCGCTGTCAGCGGCAATAGAAGCCCACCGCCCGCGTCCTGCAATCCGAGCATAAATGAACCGATTGAACCGCCGACAACTAAAAGAACCAATGCCAGATTAGTCGAAAATAAAAAGCGTATAAACTTTTGAATATTTTCGTAAATGCTCCGCCCTTCTTCGATTGCAGCGACAATTGTCGCAAAATTATCGTCCAGTAAAACCAGATCGGCAACTTCTCTGGAAACATCGCTGCCGCGCTCGCCCATCGCAATTCCGACATCGGAACGCTTCAGCGCGGGCGCATCATTCACGCCGTCGCCCGTTACCGCCACGACTTCGTTGTTTGCCTGGAGAGCTTCGACCAGACGCAGTTTGTGTTCGGGTGCGACACGGGCGAAGACATTCGTATTTTTAACGGCTTCCCTGAGAGCCTCATCGCTGTAATTTTCGACATCGAAACCCGTCAGCACGCGGCTCGGCGGAATGCCGACTTCATTCGCTATGGCAAGCGCGGTCGCCGGATGATCGCCCGTGATCATCAAGACGCGGATTCCGGCTTCCTGCGCCTGCCTGATTGCTTCCGGAACTTCGGCGCGCGGCGGATCCCAGAGCAGAATCAAACCGCCGAAATGAATTTCCGTATCGCCTTCGCCTGTCCGCCAGCCGAGCGCGAGAATACGGAAGCCTTCCGCCGCATAACCTTCGGCTTTTTCTTCCCAGTTTCGCTTTTCATCTTCAGAAAGAATGCTGTGGCTGATAATTACTTCCGGCGCGCCTTTCAGATAACTCATCCGTTTGCCGTCTTCTTCAACCGTAACGCGCATAAATTTATGCTTGCTGTCGAAGGGCAAAACGGATTTTCTGGGGAATTTTTCAATTTCCGCCGTAATGTCAACGCCGTTTTTTTGTGCGTATTCAAGCAGAGCGATTTCCAGCGGATCGCCGACACCCGCGCCGAGTTCCGCATCATTCACCAAAACCATCGCCCGCAGAGCTTGATCTTTTTCAGGACTGTCAATGTCTTTGACGAACATTTTATTTTCGGTCAAAGTTCCGGTTTTATCGGTTGCGATCACCGTTACTGAACCCAACGCTTCGACCGCGCTCAAACGGCGGACGACCGCTTTTCGTTTTGCCATTCTTTCAACGCCGAGCGAAAGCGTCAGAGTCAAAACGGCGGGCAAACCTTCGGGAACTGCCGCCACCGCGAGAGCGACGGCGAAAAGCAAAACGTGTCCGATTCGTTCAAGTCCTTCGATGTAAAGACCTGCCACAACCAGAAAAATCGCCAGCGCGAGAATCGCGTAAGCGATTTGTTTGCCGAAAACGTCGAGACGGCGTTCGAGCGGGGTTTTACCGGCTTCAATTCCGCCGATCATCACCGCCAATTTGCCCATCGCGCTTTTTTCGCCCGTCCGCGTTACGAGCGCGTAGGATTTGCCGCGCACGAGCAGAGTTCCGCTGAAAATCTCGTTCGTATCGCCTTTATCAACCGGAACCGATTCGCCCGTCAGAATTGATTCGTCAATCATCACGCCCTGCGCTTCGACGAGTTCGCCGTCTGCCGGAACACGGTCGCCGGCTTCGATGCGAATGACATCGCCGGGAACGATTTCCGCACTTGGCAAATGAACGATGTGTCCGTCGCGCATCACCCAGACAAGCGGCGCGGCGAGCGCATTCAAGCGAGCAAGAGCAGCCTCTGCTTTGCCTTCCTGATAAACGCCCAAGCCCGAATTTATCAACAAAATCAAGCCGATGGCGATTGATTCGACCGGAATTCCACTTGCGCCTTCAATGATAAAAATCGCCAGATCAACGATGAGCGCGAATAAAAGAATATAAATCAGAGGACTTTGAAATTGCCGTAAAAATCGAAGCCAGAGCGGAATCCGGCTTTTTTCGGGAAGCGTGTTGCTCCCGAATTTCGCTAATCTCTGTCGCGCTTCTTTACTCGAAAGTCCTTGATGCAGCATTTTTTTTGTTATCTCACTTTATTTAATGTAAAGACTTTAGCGTGATTTATCTTAACCGGCATTTTTCTTTATCGAACAACCTCAACCGAACAATGCGCGCGGGCAGCGACCGTTGATGAAACGCTGCCGATCAGCATCCGTTCGATTCGGCTCATTCCCTTTGCGCCGACAAAAATGCAATCGGCTTTCCATTCTTTTGCCTCTTCGATCAATAAATTTATCGGGTCTTCGCTTTTAATAACTGATGAAACCGCAAATCCGGCATTTTCCAGTTTTGTAACGGCAAGATTGACGTTCTGTTCGTTTTTTCGAATTTCTTCCTGATAAAATTCGGTGTCGGCAATTGCCGAAGGTTCAACCAAATCAAACTGTCTAAGAGTAGAACGAATCAGATAACTCATCGCGGAAACCACCCGAACTTCGCTGTCGGAAGCCCAATTCCGACGGATAATCGAATCTACGGCGGCATTCGCGCCTTCGGAGCCGTCAACTCCGATGATTATTCGATTCACATTTCCGCTGTTTTCTTCACATTGACGAATAATCCGAACGGAACAAAGTGCATTATTAACTACGGATTGAGCAACGCTTCCCAGAAAAAACCGACCGATTGCGCCGCGGCTCTGTGAGCCGACGACGATTAAATCCGATTTCCATTCGTCAGCTTTTGCTAGCAAAATACCCGTCGGCGAACCGACGGCAGTTCCATAATCAACCGTCCAATTCGGAAAATCAGCTTTTAGTTTTTCAACAGCTTTTACAGCAAGTTCGCGTGAATAGGCTTCGCCCGTAATCGTCTGATTAACATAGCTTGTTTCGACACCGCCGTAACTGCGCGGCATTTGAATCCACATTTCGGCAACCGATACGACAAAAGCATCAACTTCAACCGGCAATCCCGCCCGAGGCAATCCTTCAAGAGCCGTTTCCGCAAACTCCGAACCATCATACCCGATCAGAATCTTAAATTTTTCAGACATTTGTTTTCTCCGTTTTTTTATAAAATTTTACTAGCGAACAATCTCAACCGAACATTTCGCATTAGCGGCGACTGTTGATGAAACACTGCCGAGCAGAAATCTCTTAAAACGACCGAGACCGCGTGCGCCGAGAAAAATCGAATCGGCTTTCCAGTTTTCCGCCTCGCTGAGAATAATCTGCGAAGCATCGCCCCATCTGATAGTTTGAGAGGAATTTAATCCGGCTGATTTCAACATTTCCGCCGGTTTTTCAACCATTTTTTTTATCCATTCCTTTGCCGCCAGAGAATCTTCTTTGCCTTTCGGCATTTCATCAATCAAACTGACTGCGGGGCGTGAAGACGGATCATTATCGGCGATAATTACTCTGAATTCGGTTTCCGGCGACCAACTTCGATTGACAACCCTTTGCACGGCTTGCACGGCATATTCTGAACCGTCAAAAGCAATCAAAATGCGAACCGGTGCAGATTCGTCTTTTTCGCGTTTTCGGGAAATTCTAACCGGACTTTGTGATTCATTTAAAACCTTCTGTGAAACGCTGCCTAATACCGCTCGTCCGATTGCATTTCTGCCCTGTGAACCGACAACGATCAGATTCGCCTTCCATTCGTCCGATTTTTCAATAATCTCCCAAGCCGGTTTTCCGTGACGATCTTCTGCGCTTACGTTCCAAGACGGAAAAATATTTCTCAAACGGAACACACCTTGCTCGGAGAGTTTTTCAGATTCCAAAACAGATTTTTTTGCGCTGTCCGAAACTTCATCTGCCGATTCGGCAATTTCCTCGACTAAAGAACCGATGATCGGCGTGTCCCAAGAGTCTGAAACGCAAAATATTATGGCTTCCGAATCATCCGGCAATCCGGCATATTGCAAATCTGCCAATGCCTCATTTGCATAGTCCGAACCATCGTATCCAATTAAAACTTTATATTTTTCTGACATTTTTTTACTCTCCAATTTTTATGAATATCTATTAAAACTTACTCGATTTGGCGCACTACCTCGACGGAACAATCGGCTTTGACGGCGATTGTTGACGAAACACTTCCGAGCAGAAATCTCTTAAAACGACCGAGACCGCGTGCGCCGAGAAAGATCGAATCTGCGCCCCAATCGTGCGATTCTTTGAGAATCAGATTCGCCGCATCGCCCCATCTAATTACTTTTAAAACATTTAAGCCGGCAGATTCGAGAATTTGCGCTGGTGCATCAATCACTTTACTAATCCATTCCCTTGATTTTTCGTTATCCTCCGGTTTATCTTCTTGAGTATTCCAGGGAAGATAACCTGCTTCCGTGCGAGTGAACGGATCATTTACCGCAATCAGACGAATTTCGGTTGACTTGCTCCAATTGCGCGAAGCAACCGCACGAACGACGGCTTCGGCATTTTCCGAACCATCAACTGCAATCAATACACGATTTACAACATTTTTACGGTCAGCCCGTTTCTTTGAAATCCGCACCGAACAATGTGATTCATAAAGAACCTTTTGCGAAACACTTCCCAACAAAAAACGCCCAATGGCAGAACGTCCCTGCGAACCGACAACAAGCAAATCCGGTTTCCATTCATCGGCTTTGTTAATCAACTCGACCGCCGGTTTTCCGAAAACCGATTCTCCCGTAATATTCCATTCGGGAAAATTGTCTTGAAGATGTTTAACGGCAGAATCGGCAATCGTCTGCGAATTTTCGGACACTTTTGACAGATGTGTTTCAATCGCAGATACATTCGGATGCACAAATTTGCCGCTGTCCGCCGACGCAACGCGATCAATGACCGACGGCAGTTCCCACGCTTCGGCGACTGTTAAAACGAGTGCTTCGACCATTTCCGGCATTCCGGCATTTTGTAAATCTTCGATTATCGTTTCCGATTGCTCCAAGCCGTCGTATCCGATAAGAATTTTTTTTATTTCGCTCATATTTATTATTCTCCATCAGGCAAAATTGATTTCCCAGTAAAAACATTACTGAAACAAGAGTTTTTCTTAGTTTTTAGAATTAAGAAAACTTCTGTTTTACTATTTTGTTTTTACAACTCCCGACAAAATGCTAAAATCACTTGAATCTTAATGATAAATCAAAATTGCGAAAGCGATAAATCGGGGGAAGACGAAATATGCGTTGGAAAGATCAACGACAGAGTTCAAATGTTGAAGACAGGCGCGGAATGAGCGGCAAAGGAATTGCCGTCGGCGGCGGCGGTTTGGGAATGCTTTTGCTGGTGGCGGTTATTTATTTATGCGGCGGCGGCGATCTGGCGCAGCTTCTTACTAATCTGCCAAGTCAAACCCAGGCTCCGCAAACACAACAACCGCAAACACAAACTCAGCCGAATCAGACAAATGACGAACAAGGACAATTTGCCCGCGCCGTTTTAGGCAGCACCGAAGATGTTTGGCGTAAAATTCTTCCCGACCAAGCCCGAATTAAATACCGTGATCCGGTGCTTGTGCTTTTTACGGATCAGGTTTCTTCGGCGTGCGGCGTTGCCGGTTCTTCAACCGGACCGTTTTATTGTCCGGCGGATTACAGACTCTATCTTGATTTCGGATTTTTCCGCGAGCTTAAAAATGAGTTCAAAGCTCCCGGCGATTTTGCACAAGCGTATGTCATCGCCCACGAAGTCGGGCATCACATCCAAAATTTAGTGGGAACGATGGACAAAGTTCATCGCGCCGGAAATACGAGTGCGCTTTCAGTACGTCTGGAACTTCAGGCTGATTGTTATGCCGGAGTTTGGGCGCATCACGCCGACCGGAAAGGCTTGGTTGAAGAAGGAGATTTTGAAGAAGCCCTCCGCGCGGCGGCGGCAGTCGGCGACGATTCGATTCAAAAACGCTCGCAAGGCTACGTCGTCCCGGAATCTTTCACACACGGATCTTCAAAAGAAAGAATGCAATGGTTTACCAGAGGATTCCAAACCGGAGATATGCGCCAATGCGACACTTTCGGAAGATAAGCCAAATTGAAAAAATGAATAACGGAAAATGTAATAAAACTCTTGATTATTGTTGACTTTATAGGCTACGGAAGTTTTTAGAATAGTAAAAATACCTTAATACTTTTTCTGACGGTAGTGTTTCAGAATTTATGCTGAAAAAAGTTTTTAGCCCTTATTTCTGCGGAATAAGTAAAAAGTGATAAGTGACAGGTTTTATCAAGGAATTATCTATCACCTGTTACCTTTCACTTTTCACTTATTCCGAAAGTATTTTTCCTCAGCATAAAATTTTAGACACTACACTTTTTGATCTGCCTGGAAATTTTAAATGTAAAAATTTGCTACATTTCTTAAAGTAACGTAAAACCGAAATATCAAATACTTTTTCACTTTTAGACTTTTACATATTTTCACTTTAAAGCTCTATGTTCGACCATTAAGCACAGATTTTGAACGACTTTGATTCCCTCGGCGGCAAGCGTTTCGGCGACTTCACTGTTTTGAATTCCCGACTGCATCCAGACGGCTTTCGGCTTTTTCGCTAAAATGTCTTCGGTGTGTTTGGCAACATCATTTGAACGCCGGAAAATATTGACGAGATCGATTTCGCCGGGAATTTCAATTAAACTTCGATAAACTTTTTCGCCTAAAATCTCGGTCGCTTCCGGGTAATAAACGGGAACGGGAACGATTTCAAAACCCGCATCCTGCATATAAGCCGGCACGTAAAATGCCGGTTGAAAGGTTTCTATCTTAATGCCGATGACGGCGATGCGCTTTGTTTCATTGAGTAAATTTTTGATTCCTGCGTCGGTTGTAATTATATTTTCTTGCCAGTTCATTTCTTAATTTTTACTTTTTAATTTTCTTTTGTAAACCAAAACGCCCAAATGATTAAGACAAATTGCAGTAGAGTTCGCAAATAAATCAGCATCGGATTTATGTGTGCAAAATTTTCCGTGTTCATTGCCACATAAATATTTGCCGGAAAAACCGCGATTAAAAGCGCGATTAATCCCCAAGCCGCAAAGCGCGTGAACTTTGGAATCAACAGCAAAATTCCTAAGACAATTTCAAAAATCCCGCTCAAATAAACTAAAAAAAGATGAAACGGCAAAACGGGCGGCATTATTCGCAGGTAAAAATCAGGGTTTATGAAATGATTCAAACCCGCAAGAATAAAAGCGATGCCGAAAATCCATTTGAAAATTATTTTTGCGATACGCATATCGTTTTATTTTATGATAAATTATTTTTATACATAAATAACTTTTTACGATTAACAGCTATGAATTTTGAACTAAACGAAGAACAAGAACAAATTAAATACAGCATTCGGGAATTTGCCGAGAGCGAGATTTTGCCGAATGTCATGGAATGGGATGAAACGCAGCATTTTCCCGCGGAACTTCGCCCGAAGCTTGCCGAATTAGGACTTTTAGGAATTATTTTTCCCGAAGAATACGGCGGCGCGGGAATGGGTTATATCGAATACGCGACGATTATCGAGGAGATCGCACGCGTTTGCGGTTCGGTCGGTTTATCCGTCGCGGCGCATAATTCTTTGTGTTCGAATCATATTTTTATGTTCGGCAGCGAAGACCAGAAACAAAAATATCTCGTACCACTCGCGCAGGGCGAGAGTTTTGGCGCGTGGGGTTTGACCGAAGCCGATGCCGGAAGCGATGCGAGCGGCACGCGCACGAACGCCGTCAAAGAAAACGGTAATTATGTCGTCAACGGTTCGAAGAATTTCATCACGCACGCCATCGCCTGTCATACTTGCGTGGCAGTTGCCGTAACCGATAAATCTAAAGGAAACAAAGGGATTTCGGCGTTTATTTTCGATAAATCAATGGACGGTTTTCGCTCCGATCACAAAGAAAACAAACTCGGAATGCGCGCGTCGGAAACGGCTTCGGTCGTTTTTGAAGACTGCAAAGTTCCGGCGGAAAATCTGCTCGGCACCGAAGGCGAAGGATTTACGCAGGCGATGAAAATCCTCGACGGCGGACGGATTTCAATCGCCGCACTTTCGGTCGGAATCGCGCAAGGCGCGTATGAAGCCGCCGTCAAATATGCCAAAGAACGCCAACAATTCGGCAAACCGATTGCGGAATTTCAGGCTATTCAATTTAAATTAGCCGATATGGCAACGCAGATCGAAGCGGCGCGGCTTTTAACGCAGCAAGCCGCTTTTCTGAAGGACAACGACAAACGCGTGACCAAACAATCGGCGATGGCAAAACTCTACGCGTCGGAAGTCGCGGTCAGAGTTTCGGAAGAATCAATCCAAATTCACGGCGGTTACGGTTATACGAAAGATTATCCGCCGGAAAAATACTGGCGCGATTCAAAACTCTGCACCATCGGCGAAGGAACAAGCGAGATTCAAAGACTTGTAATTGCAAAACAGTTATTGAAGGCGTAAAAATTAATTTATGACAAATTTGAAATTTACGGCAGTTTATAAAAAAGCGGATGAAGGCGGCTATGTCGGATATGTCGTCGAACTTCCCGGTGCAAACACACAGGGCGAAACTTTGGAAGAAACCCGCGAAAACTTAAAAGAAGCCGTTTCTTTATTGCTTGAATGCTATCGTGAAGAAGCAGAAAATATGCTTGATTCCCTAACAAAAGAAGAATTAATTTTACAAGCCGTGTAACGCATAAAATGAAACGTAAAGATAGGAAAAGACGGGTTCTAAACGGCTCGTCTTTTTTCTTTGTTAAATTTGTGAAACATTTTTATTTCGCGCGTTGCATAGATGAAACGCGGCAGTTATAATTCTTACGTTTTAAAACAAACAATTCAAAATTTAAGGAGCAAATCTATGAGTCAAGCAACAGCAAAAACCAATAATATATCAGCCGCTTTGATCGCTGAATTTGAGCAGGAAGCGCAAACTACGCGAAAATGTCTGGAACGCATTCCGGAAGAAAAATTCGATTACAAACCGCACGAAAAATCTATGTCGTTTATACGTCTGGCGGTTCACATCGCGGAAATGTCCGATTGGGTGAAGGAAACCGTCGAAAAAGACGAACTCGATTTTTCGACGATCGAATACAAACCGTTCGAGCCGAAAACGACCGGTGAACTGGTCGAATATTTTGACAAACATCTTGCCGAAGCGATTGAAGCCTTACAGAATGTTTCGTCGGAAGAAGTATTTATGCAAAACTGGAAGTTGCGAAACGGCGAGCAAATCTATTTTGAAATGCCGAAAATACAGGTTTTGCGCGGAATGGTTTTCAATCACATCTTTCATCATCGCGGACAGCTTTCGGTTTATCTGCGGCTTAATGATATTCCCGTTCCCGCGCTTTACGGACCGTCGGCAGACGAAGGCTTGATGTAAAATTGTTTATTTTGAACTTTACGAAGCGATGCGTTCAGACGGAAGCGCGTCGCTTTTTTAATATAATTGCATTTCAAAGCGGCAAATATTAGAATTAGCCGAAATGCTGAAAACTTTTCGTGTAAATTATTTTATAATTCAATTCATCTTAATTCTGTCTTTAATTTTGTCCGGCATTTCCTGTCAAAGCGATACAAAACAGGATGATGCAATTCTGCTTGCCGAAGACAAACAGGCACTGGCTGAAATTACGCGGATCAATCGGAATTTAGCAACCGAACAGCCTTTGCTTCCTGCGGATTTTGAATCGCTCAGGAAAATTTACGAAAAATATCCGCAGGCGGAACAGGTCAGAAATATTTATCAAAGCGCGCTCGTTAAACGCGAAGATTGGGTTTTACTGGAAAAATTTATCAACGAAATTCCCGCCGATCAAAGAACCCGCGCCGATCAATTGAATCTCGGAAAAGTTTATCTGAAACTGGGGCATTATGAGGATTTGAATGCGATGTTTAAGCCGCTGGCGGACGCAAATCCGAATGATGCCGATTTTAACAGTTTACTGGGTTTCGGCTATTTTCATCTCGGACAAAACGACGAAGCCGCCGCGTATCTCGACCGGATTTGGGAAACAATCGTCAGCGAAAAAAGAATAGATGAAATAACGACGCGCGGTTTGATCTATTTCCGGCAGAAAAATTATCCGAAAACGATTGAAGTTTTGGAAAAAGCGTTTGAGATTAATCCGCTCAATTCGACGGCAACCAACACCTTGAGCCGCGCATATACGGCAAACAATAATGTGGAAAAAGCCGAAGAATTCCGCAAAAAAACGGCGGAAATTCACCGGAATGCGGAAGAATTCGAAGCCCGCTCGATGAGAAATGTCGGTCTGATCTATGACCTGCAAACTGCCTGGACAGAAAAAAAATACTCCGAAGTAATTTCCCTGGCAAACCGGATTCTGCCCGACGCACAGGAGAAAAACAAACCCGCGCTTTATCAATATATTGCCGAATCGTATAAAGCGATGGGAATGAAAACGGAAGCTGAAGCCGCGCTTAAAGAATTGGAAAAATTTAAAAAATAATGAAACGAATATCTTTAACATTTTTCGGTTTAGTAATGTTTGTTTGCCTGAACGCCTGTCAAAATCAAGGCGTAAATGATGCAAACACACAAAATAAGCAAATTCAAACAAAAATCAGATTTGACGAAGCAACCGCGCAGAGCGGCATTAATTTCAAACACGAACCGACACGCACCGCAGCCAAACTCTTACCTGAAATAATGGGAAGCGGCTTGGCAATCGCCGATTTCAACCGCGACGGCGCACCGGACGTGATTTTTGTCGGCGGCGGCGAAATCGGCGTGAGCGAACGCACCGAAGCGACTAAAACACGGCTTTATATCAATGACGGCAAAGGAAATTTTACCGATCAAACCGAAAAATGGAATTTAACAAGCACAGGTTACGGGCAAGGCGTGGCGGTCGGCGACATAGACAACGACGGCTGGATTGACGTTTTTCTGACCGATTATCACGGCAACAACCGGCTTTTGCGAAATACGGGTGAAAGATTTGAAGACATTACCGAACAATCCGGCATAAAACCCGACGGCGAATGGGCGACAAGTGCGGGATTTTTCGATTACGATAACGACGGCGATCTCGATCTATTTGTTGTAAAATATATAACTTATAATAAAGACATACAGCAAAAAGCCTTTCGCAACAAACTTCTTATTTATCCGACTCCGGTGATGTATCAAGGCGTCGCCGACCAGCTCTGGGAAAATGACGGCACGGGAAAATTTACCGACATCAGCCTAAAAGTAGGTTTGGATAAATTGCCGAGCAAAGGTTTGGCAATCGGAATCGGCGATATTGATCTGGACGGCGATCAGGATATTTTCGTCGCCAACGACACCGCGGCAAATCATCTATGGATCAATGAAGGCGGCGGAAATTTCAGAGAAATCGCCCAGCTTGCCGGAGTCGCTTACAGCGAAATCGGACACGAAGAAGGCAGTATGGGCGTTGATTTTACGGATTATAACGGAAACGGCTTGCTCGATATTGCCGTTACGACTTATCAGGACGAAGTTACGGATATTTACACACAGAAAGAATCTCTGCTTTTTTTCGAGATGTCCGATGCGGTCGGTGTCGGTGCGTCTTCGCGGCGGCGTTTGTCTTTCGGAATTGATTTTTTCGATGCCAATAATAACGGCGACGAAGATTTGATCGTTGCCAACGGGCATATCGAAGACAACATCGAACAAAATTCCGACACCGTTACGTTTGCTCAAAACGATACGCTTTACGAAAATATCGGGAACGGCAGATTTCAGGACATCAGCGAAGCGGCGGGCAGTGCATTGCAGGTAAAAAAAGTCAGCCGCGGACTCGTAACAGCCGATCTTGACGGCGACGGAGCTTTGGATTATATCACGTCGAACAACGGCGATACGGCGCAGGTCGCTTTGAATAAAACCGCCGACATCGGAAATTTTGCGATTTTCTGGCTCGAAGGCGAAAAGGCGAACCGCAGCGCAATCGGCACACGGCTTGTCGCCAAAATGGGCGATAAAACGATTCAGCGGCAGATTATGGGCGCGCAAAGTTATCTTTCGGTCAGCGATCTCCGCGTTCATTTCGGACTCGGACAAAACGAAAAAATTGACGATTTAACGATTTATTGGGCGGGAAGCGCACCGCAGACCTTAAAAGACATTCAAGCCGGAAAATTTTACTACATCCGCGAAGGCAGAGAGCCGATGCCTTTCGTGCCGGGCGAAAAGCAGATAACTTTTTAATGGTGAATGGTTAGTGGTGAATGGTGAATTTTTTCTGAGTAAATGCGGCGTTTAATTTTCTTAAAATGCAGTCAAAAAGTTTATTTTTAACAATTATTGTTCTTTTCGTTTTTTCGGCGTGTCAGACATCTTCTGTGCCGGAAAAATCTACGGAAGATTATAAATCAGCGGTTTCGGCGTTTTATGTCGGGCTTGCCGCGATGCAAGCCGGCGACGATCAACGCGCTAATCTCGAACTGACAAAAGCCGCTGAACTGGCAAACGGCGAACCGGCGATATGGAACAATCTCGGCGTTTTGCAGCTTCGTCAGAAAGATTACGAAAATTCCCTGAAATCTTTGGAAACGGCAAAAAATCTCGCGCCGGAAAATGCGCTTGTTTATTCGAATCTGGCGGTTTTGGCGACTCAAGGCGGAAATTTTGAACAAGCGATTGAAAATTTGAACAAGGCAATCGAACTCGATCCGAAGGACGTAAAATCAATCTACACGCTTGCCAGAGAAAAAGAACGCGCCAATAAAGATGCGGAAGCGCGGCAGCTCTACGAGAGAATTTACCGCGAAAAACCGGAAAATTTATCAATTCAGATCGAGGTCGCGCGGCTCGCCGCCAAACAAAACGACGGCGAAACTTTGAAAAAAATCGTCGCGGAAATCGCGCCGCGAGCCGAACATTTTGATGCGGAAATCAAAGAACAATTCGTCAATCTGCAAAAAGCGGCAAACGAAAACGATGCGCGGCAAGCCTCGACGCAGGTTACTTATTTCAGAAATGTTCTGCTACGCCTGCCGGAATTTCGCGCCGCGATTGCCGAAATTCAGCCGTCAAATACGACGCTCGGTGAACCCTTCTTAAAACCTTTAAAACTTCCGACACCTGATTTTTTGCCCGCCGAACCCGACACGGCTTTAACATTTTCAGCAGTTTCTACAGAAAATGTTAAAGCGAATTTCGCCACGGGAATTTTCCTGAACGGCGAAGATCCGCCCGTCATTGCTTGGTCAAACGAAAAGGAAACTCACGTCGGCAAAGCAATTTTGCCCGTTTCGCTTTCCAATCCGAATCAGATCGCCGCTTTTGATTTCGATTACGATTTCAAAAACGATCTTGCCATCGCAAACGAAAAAGGTTTTCGGCTTTTCCGGCAAACCGTTGACGGAAATTTTGAAGATATTACGGCAAACACGAAATTGCCGAATGAGATTTTGCAAGGTTCATACTTCGGCGTTTGGACGCTTGATTTTGAATCGGACGGCGATTTGGATCTAATATTGGCACGCGAATTCGGTGCGCCCGTGGTTTTGCAAAATAATTCGGACGGAAGTTTTCTGCCCGTTAAAGCTTTTAAAGATGTCGGAGATATGCCTGAATTTGTCGGGGCTGATTTCGATGAAGACGGCGATTCGGATGCGGTTTTTCTGAATCGGGACGGTATAATCAGTTATTTTTCAAATGAACGTGGCGGTATTTTCAAAGAAAGAACTTTGCCTCTGATGAATAAAATTTCAGCAATCGCCGCCGGAGATGTTAATGGGGACAGTAAAATTGATTTGATCGCCTTGGATATTAAAGGGGCGATTATTCGAATTTCGATTAATGATAAAGGCGAATTTAAAGATGTAGAAATTACTCGAATTTTAGGAAATATGAATTGCGGATCTTCGATTGTTTCTCCGGGCGGTTTCAATGTCGTCCATAGATGTGACTTAAAACTCGCTGATTTCGATAACAACGGCGCGAATGATATTTTGGTTGCCGATAGAGAGCTTGCACAGATTTATTTCAGTGGAAAAGAATCGAACTTTTCCCCGTCAAACAATACGCTTAATAGAAGAATTTCTTCAGTTGCCGATACAAATAGTGATGGAAAATTGGATTTGATCGGAATAAATCTAGAAAATAATCCGACCGTTTTTCAAAATCATTCGACAAAAAATTACCGCTGGCAAATCTTAAGACCGAAAGCGGCGAAAACCGAAGGCGATCAGCGCGTAAATTCCTTCGGCATCGGCGGCGAAATGGAAATTCGTTCGGGGCTTCTGGCGCAGAAACAATTGATAAGTGCGCCGCAAGTTCATTTTGGTTTGGGCGAAAACGATTCGGCGGACGTTTTGCGCGTCGTCTGGGGAAACGGTTATGTGCAGGCGGAATTCGATCTAAAAGCCGACCAGACAATCGCCGCCGAACAGCGTCTGAAAGGCTCGTGTCCGCATCTATTTACGTGGAACGGTTCGGAATTCGTTCTGGTCAAAGACGCGCCGCCGTGGTCGCCCGCGCTCGGTCTTAAAATAAACGCGCAGGACATTTACGGCATTTTGCAGACTGAAGAATGGTTCAAAATTCCGGGCGAATCGTTAAAGCCGAAAGACGGTTTTTACGAACTGCGGATCACGGGCGAATATTGGGAAAGTTTTTATCTCGATAATTATAAATTGATCGCCGTAGATCACCCTGAAACGACGGAAATCTTTACCGATGAACGATTTGCGATTCCTCTGCCGCCGCTTGAAATTTATACGACCGAAAAAACGCGGGAATTTGCTTCGGTCAGAAATCACAAAGGCGAAGACGTTTCGCGCATTGTACGAAATCTGGACGAAAATTATCTCGATTCCGTCAAACGCGGAAAATTTCAAGGCGTGGCGGAGGAACATTTTGTCGAACTCGAACTGCCGGAAGATGCGCCGCGCACTAAGAAGATTCGGATTGTCGCCGACGGCTGGGTTCATCCGACCGACGCTTCGATCAACGTGCAGCTCGGTCAATCTTCGCTGGAAAAACCGAAAAGTCTATCTCTCGAAGTCTTGCAGGAAAACGGCGAATGGAAGATCGAAAAGGAAAATCTCGGTTTTCCCGCCGGAAAAATGAAAACCGTTTTGATCGAACTGCCGGAAAATGCGCGAAAATTCCGCCTTCGGACAAATATGGAGATTTTCTGGGATAAACTCGCGTGGGCAGTTGATCTGCCGGAAAACGAAACAAAGGAAATTCCGCTCGAATTAAATTCGGCGGAGCTTCGCTACCGGGGATTTTCCGTCATCGAAAAGCGAGATGATTCTTCGCCGGAAAAACCGGTTTACAATAAAATTTTGACGACCACGCAGCGTTGGCGCGACCTCGAAGGTTTTTACACGCGCTTCGGCGATGTGCTGGAATTACTGCAAAAAACCGATGATAGAATGGTTTTGATGAACGCGGGCGACGAACTCGTTTTAAAATTCCCGGCTCTGCCCGAAGTGAAAGCGGGCTGGAAACGCGATTTCGTGATCATCGGCAACGGTTGGATCAAAGACGGCGATCTGAATTCGGTTTTCTCGAAAACCCTGCTGCCTCTGCCGACGCACGCGACGAACGATTACACGCGTCCGCCGAACGGTTTGGAAAATGATCCGGTTTATCAAAAAAACAAACAAGATTGGCTGAGATTTCATACGCGCTACGTTTCGCCGAATGATTTCAGAAATGCCTTGCGATAAAAGCCGGGAGCGCAGACATCTTGCCTGCAACCGTCGCTGAAAGCAATGGAAATGCGTTTGATTTCAATTACACTTTATTCCTAATGAAAGGCTTTTTCGCGCTTAACGCGCAGCAGGCAAGATGCCTGCGCTCCATTTTGAGAGATGAAAAAATTCACTAAAATTTTCATAATCCTTTTATTTGCCGCGCTTCTGGCAACGCCTCTGATTATTCAGCGTTGGAACCGGACGGAAAATAAAACGGTTGATATGGAAACGGCGATGAACCGCTACGGCTTTTATTTTGAAGAAGTTGCGAAAAAATCGGACGTTGATTTTACGCATATTGCGCCGACTTTGGACAGCAAACTCGAAAATATTATGCCGCAAATCGCTTCGATGGGCGCGGGCGTGTCAATTGTTGATTTCGACAATGACGGCTGGAACGATTTTTATCTGACGAACAGCGGCGAAGATTCGCAAAACGCGCTTTATCGCAACAACGGCGACGGCACATTTACAGATGTCGCCAAAGATTTAGGCATCGCGGACGTGAACAGACGCGACACAGGCGTTTCGATGGGCGCGGTTTGGGGCGATTTCGACAACGACGGTTTTGAAGATTTGCTCCTATACAAATGGGGCAAAACCGAACTTTACAAAAATAATCAGGGAAAATCGTTTTCAAAAGTCGAAAACACGAATTTTCCCGTTTGGGCGAATATCAATTCCGCCGTTTGGTTTGATTTCGACCGCGACGGTCTGCTCGATATTTTCCTCGGCGGATATTTTCCCGAAAAATTCAATCTGTGGAATCTGGAAACGACGCGGATTATGCCCGAAAGTTTTGAATATGCGCGAAATGGCGGGCGAAAATATCTTTTCCGCAATCTTGGCGACGGAAAATTTGAAGAAGTTTCCAAACAAATGGGCATTGATTCAAACCGCTGGGCTTTGGCGGTCGGCGCGGCTGATCTGACCGGAAACGGTTTTCCCGATCTTTTCATTTCCAATGATTACGGCATTTCAGAAATGTTTTATAACGAAGAAGGCAAGCGTTTTGTTGATGTCAGCGAAAAAAGCGGTGTCGGATTTTCGCCGAAAAGCGGAATGAACGCAAGCTTCGGCGATGTCTTAAATGACGGCAGATTAAGCATTTACGAATCGAATATCTCCGAAGAAGGAATTCTACTGCAGGGAAATAATCTGTGGATGCCGCGCTCGGGAACAAGCGGAATGGATTTAAAATTCGATAATCTGGCAAGCAATTTCGGCGTTGATATGGGCGGCTGGAGTTGGTCGGCGCAGTTCGGTGATCTGAATAATGACGGAAACCTAGACATATTTTTAACAAACGGTTATGTTTCCGCTGATAAAAACACGAATTACTGGTATGATTTCGCCAAAGTAACTGTCGGAAATAATACGATCATCGGCGACACGAAAAATTGGGCGGCGATGAACGGACGAAGCCTTTCCGGTTATCAACAGAAAAAAGTCTGGCTCAGTGACGGTGCGGGCAGATTTAATGAAATCGCGCAAATTGTCGGTGTGAACGAAACATTCGATGGTCGTGGCGTAGCGTTTGTTGATCTGTGGAATCGCGGCGTTTTAGATGTCATCGTCGCCAATCAAAAAGCTCCGGTTTTGATTTACAAAAACACGGTCGAACCTGGAAATAAATGGATTGCATTAGATCTCGAAGCGGCAAATGGCAATAAAAGCACAATCGGAACGCAGGTTCGCCTCTTTTGGAACGGCAACCAGCAATTGCAGGAAATTCACGGCGGCAGCGGTTTTGCCGCACAAAATCAAAGACGCTTGCATTTCGGTTTAGGAAAAGTAGAAAATATCGAAAAAGTTGAAATTCGCTGGGCTTCGGGTAAAATACAAATTATCGAGAACCCGGAATTGAACAGAATTCATAAAATTAAAGAATGAATTGCCGCAAAAAAGCGCAAAAAACGCAAAAAAAAAAATTTTGTGTCTTTTGTGATTTTTTGCGGCAAATAAAAATTATGAGCGCAAATGCCATCGAATTAACACCAGTCAAGATTACTAATGAACAAGTTCCGATGAAAATGTTCGGAATTGATTCACGTTTTATCGCGCCGATTCTGATTACTTTGATCTTGCTCGGCGGACAGCTTTCGTTCGGGATTTTGGAAAGTTACCCGCAAACTCTGACGGCAATCGCGGTTTCGATCATTTTCGAGATCGTTCTTTCCAAAATGACGAGCGGAAAATTTCCGCATCTGGCAAGCGCGTATATTTCGGGAATCAGCGTCGGTATTTTGGTTCGTTCGCCCGATATTTACTGGACTTTCGCGCTTTGTGCGGCGATTTCGATTACGTCGAAATACGCTTTGCGCGTCAAAGATCGCCACATTTGGAATCCGTCGAATTTTGGAATCTGCGCGATGCTTTTTCTTGCGCCGTCGGCGGTGGCAAGTCTTTCCATTCAATGGGGCAATAATCTCTACGCGATGATGGTCATCTGGCTGCTCGGTTCGGTCATAGTCTACCGGCTCAAACGCTTTCACATCACATTTACATATATTGCTGCGTTTCTGTTTTTTAGTTTTGTCCGAAGCATCTGGACGGGCAGCCCGTATCTCGCCGAAATTGCGCCGATCACCGGCGCGATGTATCAACTCTTTATTTTCTTTATGATTACCGATCCGAAAACCACGGTTCGTTCATCAAAAGCGGCACAAATCGGTGTAGTTATTATTATCGCATTTGTTGAGATGATTATGCGTTTGACCGAGAATGTTCACGCGCCTTATTACGCGCTTTTTATCGTCGGTCCGGTGGCGAATTTGATTGATATTTGGTGGATTTCGCGCAAGAAAAGTTTGGAAGCGGCAACCGCTTAATAATTGATAATTGATAATGAAGAAAATTATCAATTATCAATTATCCGTTTATAATCTATTCTTTAATTTCATATTCGATCTTTGTGGGTTTTTTGTTTTTATTAAGAACAACACCGAAATTTATCGTATTCCAAACAAATTCACCGATTTTAATCTCACCTTTACCGATAAATTCGGCTTTGTCGGCTGAAATGTTTTCGATCTTGAAATCGTCAATCGCAATCGTGATGTTAGTGGTTTTATAATCGCGGCTGATCTTTTTCATCAATTCCTTCATCAAAACTTCTTCATCATTGCTAATGGAAACCTCTGCGGGAACATCGGCACCTTTAACAATATCAACGGTTTTAACCGCTTCGATTTTCTTTGTCTTTTTGTTTTTATTAGTATTGTCGTTTGAGAATGAATATACGCCCGAAAATGAAACTAAACCGACGATCGCAACTGCAAAAAATCTGTAAATTGTAACTTTGATTTTGTTTTTCATAATCTTTTCTCCCCCTTGTAAAAAAAGCATCGCAAAGATTATGCCAAAAGTTCATCAACAGTTGTTGAATGGCTGTAAATGTTTATTTATATAAGCTTAAGAGATTTCGATAAATTATTCCGATCAATTTATATCAATAATACTTGTATTAAGATCAAACAATTACGCTGAATCCCTTTAGATAAAATCTGCTTTTACGTTCAAATTTTGCTTTATCCTTTGGCAATTTCTGGGAAAAATGAGAAAATCACTTTTTGTGAAAAAGACCGTTTTATTTGTTGTTAGATTACGATTCTCAAAAAATTCGGATTTCCAAAAAAGACTTTATAAATAAAAAATGACGGAAGTTGAGCTTTTAGAAAAACTTTTTCGCGGTGAAACGCGTGCGGTGGCGCGTGCGATCACAAAAGTCGAAAATGGCGCGGAAAATGCCGCCGCAATAATGAAGGAAGTTTTTCCAAAAACGGGAAACGCCCTGATTATCGGCATAACAGGTTCGCCCGGCGCGGGAAAATCATCCTTGGTTGATAAACTCGCGCTTTTTTACAGGGAAAAGGACGAAAAGATCGGTATCGTCTGCGTTGATCCTTCAAGCCCTTTTTCCGGCGGCGCAATTCTCGGCGATAGAATCCGTATGCAAACGCTCGGACTCGATAAAAACGTCTTTATTCGCTCGATGGCGACACGCGGAAACTTGGGCGGACTGTCCCGCGCAACGGTTGATGCGGTGGCGATTCTGGACGCTGCCGGATTTGATAAAGTCATTGTCGAAACGGTCGGAGTCGGGCAGGATGAAGTCGAAATCGTCAAAGCGGCAGATGTTTCGGTCGTCGTTCTTGTTCCCGGAATGGGCGACGATATTCAGGCGATAAAAGCCGGAATTATGGAAATCGGCGACGTTTTCGTGATCAACAAAGCCGACCGCGAAGGCGTTCTCAGAACGGAGAAAGAACTCGAAGCACTTTTAACTCTCGCGCATCGCCCGGATTTCTGGGATCCGCCGATTGTTAAAACCGTGGCGACCGAAAACAAAGGCATCGAAGATTTATCAAAAGCCATCGAAAGTTATTACGAATTTCAGAAAAAGGGCGAAAATCTGGAAAGAAGAATAGCGATTGCGAAATGGCGACTTCTTGAACTTTTACAGGAAAAACTTCTGGCAGATGTTTTAAAAAGAAACGGAACGAGCGAAAAACTGGAAAGGTTGGCGCAGGAAATCGCGGAGAAGAAAACGAATCCATATTCGGCGATTGAGGAAATTTTGAGATGAAAAAGAGTGTTATTAATCCCGAACAATCCTATACTTTTTCTGATTATTTCAAACTTCGCTTCAGAACGGATGAAATTCTTGATTATTTCGGGTATTCCAAACAAAACGAACAAACTGTTTTGCCTATATTCGCCGGCGAAATTCCGCAACTGGAAAGTTTAGCCAGTAAAATACAGGAAGTTCTGATTCACATCAGTCTGGAAAATGAAATCACACGGCGCGAATTTTTGCTTGCTCCGATTATGTTTGAAGTTCGGCATTTAACTCAAGCTAAATTGAATTCGGAATATTGGATTGAAATAA
Source organism: Pyrinomonadaceae bacterium (assembly GCA_041745765.1). Lineage (GTDB taxonomy): Bacteria > Acidobacteriota > Blastocatellia > Pyrinomonadales > Pyrinomonadaceae > JAHCHG01. Next base: position 26,262 of record JBGTIH010000040.1, read on the forward strand.
ATCATCAACTGAAAGGTTCGCTTGATTATTATTTGAAAAGAGAAAATGAATTATTAGTAGTCGAGGCTAAAAATGCTGATTTAACCAGAGCTTTTACACAACTTGCGGTTGAACTCGTAGCGGTTGATATGGCAAGCGAAACGGATAAAAATATTATTTACGGCGCGGTTTCGACCGGGCAGGAATGGCAATTCGGCAGGCTCAACCGAACTGAAAAAAGATTTTACCAAGATATTCATACCTATACTGTGCCGAGCAATCTCGAAGAAATTATGCGAATATTAGTTGGAATTTTAGAAAAATAATTTGTATACACGGATTGAGGAAATTTTGAGCTAATTTATGAAGCACTATATTCTAATTTTATGTCTGGTAATTTCGATGCCATTGGCGACGCTGGCGCAGAAATACAAGCATAAATCAGAAGCCGAAATCGCCGCTATGACTCCGGCGCAAAAAGTTGACGAATGGGTTAATGAAGAAGTTCATCATGAAAAATATTGGGAAACGGATAAACAGACCGAATTAATCAGAAAATACGTGCTGCTCGACGGAATGAAGGCGGTGCCGCGCCTGACTGAAATTATTGACGAATACGATCCGACACAATTTCGTGAAGGTAAAGGCAACCTCGACAATCGTTATGATGTTAGTCTTGAATTGCTTCAATTCATAGATAATCAGAGCGTTCGGCTTCGTTCGGCGGAGGAAGGCAGAAAGGCGATAGCCGCGATCGAACGCTCAATTGAGAGATTAAGAAGATCGAAATACAACACAGACCCGAACGCCGAATACGGTCGTAACGATATAGTCAAAGGTGCTGAATCAATATTTAAAGTTGTGAAAGCGGTAAATTACAGGGATATTACTATCCAAAACACTTTACGATTTATTTATAAAATCAGAATTTCAGACGAAGAGTTAGCGGAATTGAGCGATTTTCTGGTAGCGCATTATCCTGATTATCCGAGTTGGAGCAATTCAAAACTGACTAAAGATGAATAGGAACTCGGTCCGGCAGGTTATCCGGTTCAGATTGGTGTTTTAGAAAAACCGGAACGCTATTATGAAGCGTATTTGGAGTTTAAGAAACAAAAATGAAAATCAATCATTTAGGCATTGCCACAAAAGGAATTGACGAGGCTTTGAAGTTTTGGGAAGGCGCGCTTGGGCTGGAAAATGTTCATACCGAAATTGTCGAAGATCAAAAAGTGCGCGTGGCGATGTTGCCGATTGGCGAAACTCGTATAGAATTGCTTGAACCGACGAGCGAAGATTCGCCGATCTCGAAATTTTTGGAAAAACGCGGCGGCGGCATTCATCATATCGCCGTCGAAGTCGAAGATATTGAAGCGTCGCTCAAGAAACTAAAAGCGGAAGGCGTGCGTTTAATAGATGAAACCCCCAGAATCGGTGCGGAAGGCTGCCTGGTTGCCTTTATTCATCCGTCGTCGGCAAACGGCGTTTTGCTGGAATTGGTACAGACCATTGAAAAACATTAGCAGATTATAATTTTTTAAGAGGAAATTTGAATGAGTAATAGTTCTAACAACAAAGAAGAAAATGTAGATAAAACGGCGAAGGAAAGCGTTTCCACATTCGGCAATGAAAATCCGAAAATGAAAGCGGCGGCGGTTTCGCAGACGGGCGGCGGAATGAGTTCGATGACGAAAGGATTAGTTGTCGTAGCGTTAGTTTTCGCCGTCGGCGCGGGACTTGTTTTCTGGAAGGCAAACTACGGCTCCCAATCGGATTCGTCGTTAAACCGGATTACCGCGCAAGAGATGGAAATTCTTTTACAAGACGCTAACCCGATGATGCTCAAGCGTTTATCGGAAGACCCCGAACTTAGAAAACAGCAAGCCGATAATTTAAAACAACTTCTGGCGGTTGCCAGTCAAGCCAGAAAAGACGGAATTGATCAAGAACCGGCGTTCAAAGCCGAACTTGAAAATATGCGGGCTGAGGTTTTAGCGGTCAATTACGATCAGCATATCAATAAAGATAAAGGTCCGATGCCGCCGTTCGGTTTTATCGGCGAAGACCGCATTAAGGAATTTTGGTCTAACGCTTCGCGCGAAGGCGAATTTCAAAAGTTTCTTGATTCCAAACTTCGGCTGATGAAGGAAGGCAATCCGGCTATGGCTGACCGCCAACCGAGCGAAGAAGAAATCGAACAAGCCAAAGATTATTTTGCCAAAATCAAAATTTATCAACAGGAAGCTGAAGAAAAAATGGCATCCGGCGAGCTTGGCGAAGATTTCAAAGTAAAGGTCGGTTTGCAGACAAAACTCCAACAAGCTCAACTCCTTGCAAGAACTTACGCTCAAAAGGTTTTGACTAAAAAGACAGAAGTTACGGATGCTGATATTGATAAATATATTGCCGAAAACCCGGACATCAGCCCCGAAACAAAGAAAAAACAGGCTGATGAAATATTAAAACGTGCTAGAGCGGGCGATGATTTTGCCAAATTAGCCGATGAATTCAGCCAAGACCCCGGAAATAAAACACCCGACGGTAAATCAAACGGCGGTCTTTACGCAGATGTTCCGAAGGGCAGAATGATGCCGGAATTTGAAGCCGCCGCGCTCGCCCTCGAACCTGGACAGGTTGCTGAAAATCTGGTTGAAACACCGTATGGTTTTCATGTCATCAAACTTGAGAAAAAAGAAGATGTGAAAGATCAAACAGGTCAGGTCAGCCCGGTTTATGATGTTCGTCATATTTTGATTTCGACAACCGTCAAAGACCCTGAAAACCCGATGGGGCGCGATTTGCCGGTTAAAGATATGGTCAGAGCAAAACTCGAAGGAGAAAAGCAAAAAGCAGTGTTAGATGAAATTCTGGCAAATAATCCGGTCGAAGTTGCCACGGATTATAAAGTGCCGGAAGTTTCCGAAGAAGAATTGCAGAAAATGATGGAGAAACAGATGCCGGGCGGAATGCCGCAACAAGACGGACCGCCGCCGCCGCCGCCGGCAAACGGTAAGGACGCTCCGAAAGCAGCTCCGAAAGCAGCTCCGCAGAAGAAAAACTAAATTTATCCGCAAAAAAATGACTGTGAATTATTTGTAAAAAGCAATCCGCAGTCATTTTTTTATGAGAGTTTGTTAAAAATGCAATTCGGTGATTACCGCGTAGAAATAATTCCCGATACGGAATTCAGACTCGACGGCGGGGCAATGTTCGGCGTTGTCCCGCGTGTTCTATGGGAAAAAAAATGTCCGCCCGATGAATTTAACCGCATAAAACTGCAAATGAACTGCGTTTTTATTGATACGGGAAAAGAAAAAATTCTCATCGAAACCGGGATCGGCGAGAAATGGACGGAGAAACAAACCGAAATCTACGGCATTTTCCGCGAAAAATCTTTTGCCGAAACTCTTTACGAAAAAACGGGTTACAAGCCCGAGGACATTTCAATCGTCATCAACACGCATCTCCATTTCGACCACGCCGGCGGAAACACTTCGCTCGGAGTTCAAAGTTCAAAGTTCAAAGTCCAAAGTCCAAAGTCCAAAGTCCAAAGACCGGTTCCGCAATTTCCGAATGCGCGGTATTTTGTTTCAAAAAGCGAATTTGAAGCGGCGGAAAATCCGACGGAGCGCGACCGCGCGAGTTATCTTTCGGAAAATTGGCGACCTCTGCGGGAAAGCGGACAATTGGAATTAAAACCCGATAAATACGAAGCCGTCCCGGGTTTGATTTTGCAAACAATTCGCGGTCATTCCGCAACTATGCAAACTTGGAAATTAACGCGCGGCGGCAAAACGATTTACGGTTTTGCCGATCTGATCCCGACTGCCGCGCATATTTCCCTGCCGTGGATTATGGGCTATGATCTTTTCCCAACCGAAACTTTAGAGTTTAAGAAACAAATTTTGCCGAAGGCATTACAAGAAAACTGGATTTGTCTTTTCTATCACGATTTTCATCAACCGCTCTGCCGTTTGTTTGAAGATGAAGGAAGGATAAAAGCCAAACCAATCGAATAAATATAAAGGAAAAATAATGAAATGAAAAAACTTACGATAATTTTCGCACTTTTGCTTGCCGTTTTATCGGCGCAATCTGCATTTGCTCAAGACCAAAAACAAAAAGATCATGAAAATATATTTAAAGCCGCTAAATTTTTAGAAGAAAACCCGTTTCACAAAGACGCAAAAGGCATTCGTGCTTGGGCGTTTGTCTGGGTGGCGGAAACAAAAGATGTCAGCGTAATAATTTGCGGCGGAACTGCCGGAGTATTTCTGGATAAAAAATTAAAATACGGCGGCGAACTTCTTAATCAACATACCATCGCCATGACCGCTTTTAAATTGCAAAACCCTGATAACGCGGACGAAAATGCGGCTCAACTGGCAGGCGTTGAAAGTGCTTTGCGAGCTTACGAAAAAATTATTGCCGAAAAACCGAAAGGAAAATCCAAAGCGATTGATAATTTGATTACTAAAAGAAACAACGGCGAACTTGCAAAATTCGTCGCCGATGCCGATTGCGGGAAAAAATAAAAAATCAATAAATTTTACCGGAGCGGAAATTTTTGAATCGGCAGTTTTAAGGCGAATATGTTTTTATGCTTTAATATAACGAATTCAAAAATTTCCGCTTTTATTTTAATACAGATGGTTTGATTGATTAACTATTATTAAAAAATTATGAAAAAACTATTTATAGTTATAATTTTTGTGTTATTTACCTCATTTTTTCCATTCGAGGCTTCTGCTCAAACACAAGAAGACATTAAAATAATTCTTAAATTTTTTGATGAAGGAAATACAGCTTTCGAACGCAAAGAGTTTCAATCAGCGATTGAAAATTATACAAAGGCTATAAAACTCTTTCCAATAGCGCCTGAATTTTATATTAATCGGGGCAATGCTTATAAAAATATTGGAGAATACGAATTAGCGGGTAAGGATTTTGATAAAGCTCTAAAACTTGGTCCCAAATTGACTGACAAAGAATTAGCGGAGTTTTATCGGAGTAGGGGAATTGTTTTTCATTTTAAGGGCGATTATTCTAAAGCGATTGAAAACTATAATAAAGCGGTTTCATTAAATTCTGAAGATGCAAAAATTTATAATAGTCGTGGAAACAGTTACACATCTTTAAAACAATATGATTTGGCGCTTGCCGATTACGAAAAATCCCTTCAATTAATGCCGGATCCGGTTACTTTTTATAATCGCGCCCGTTTATATGATAAACAGAAGATTTTTGAACAAGCAATCAAAGATTATACAAAAGCAATAGAACTCAATCCTCAGTTGGCTCAGGCTTTTAATGGAAGATCATTGGTTTATCAAAGTAAGAGTAATTTTGAATTGGCAATACAAGATATTAATACAGCCATTTTGCTTACACCAAAAGAAGGAGTTTACTACTTTAATAGAGCTTTCATTTATTATCAGAAAGGTAATTTTGATTTAGCCGTGGCAGATTATACGAAAGCCTTAGAAATTTATCCGCTTTGGGCGCAGGCTTTTCGCTACCGCGCTAACTCACATCAAAAAAGAGGTCAAACCAAATTGGCTGACGTAGATTATCAAAAAGCCAAAGAAATTGAAAAGGAAAATTTTGATCCTGTCGTCAAGTCTGAACTTATCATTCAATAATAATAATTTATTAAATTGGAAAAAATATGGAACAAGTAAAAATCGGAATTATCGGCGATAATAGTTTATAAAAAACAATGTCAAGATTAAAGAAAATTGAAACTCAAATTTTATCCGGCAGAACGGATTCGAATATTGATTTCAATGATCTGCGCAGACTTTTGGCAAACTAGGATTTTGATGAAAGAATCAAAGGAAGTCATCATATTTTCACCAAAAACGGTGTTGAAGAAATCATAAACATTCAGCCGAATGGAGCGAAGGCAAAACCATATTAAGCAAGTGTGGAATTTGATCTTGAAATACAAACTTGGAGCAAGCGATGAGTAAATGCGAAATAATCATTTATTGGAGCGAAGAAGATCAGGCGTTCATCGCCGAAGTTCCCGAACTTGCGGGTTGTATGGCTGACGGCGCAACTTATCAGGAAGCGTTGGCGAATGCGGAAATTATTATTCAAGAATGGATTGAAACGGCTCGTGATTTAGGCAGACAAATTCCTGAACCGAAAGGCAGATTGGTTTTTGCTTAAATGTAGAAGTTATTAAAGATTATGAGCGATCTCGTCAAAAATTTTTACAATGCCAATGCCTCTTTTGAATTAAATCGTCTGGATTTGCCTTTGTGTAAAATCGAATTTGCGGGAACATTACGTCTAATTGAAAAATATTTTCCTAAACAGGGAAAAATTTGCGACATCGGCGGTGGTCCCGGTCGGTATTCAATTGAATTGGCAATGCGCGGATACGACGTAACTCTGACGGATTTATCGGAAGAAGAAATTCGTTTGGCGCGGACGGCATTTAAAGAAAACAATATTTCGGCGGAGCAAATGATTGTCAGCGATGCCCGTGATTTAAGGGCGCTCGCATCCGATATATATGACGCAGGTTTGCTTTTAGGACCTATGTATCATCTTGTCAATGCGGAAAGCCGCGCCGACGCTTTGCGGGAATTTCACCGCGTTTTAAAATCGGGCGGCGTTGGAATCATCGCCTATCTCAATTCGTGGGGCTTAATGCGAACGGGAATCAATGATTTTCCGAGTCGTTACGAAAACATTGATTTTCTGCGTTCAATGCTGGGCGAAAAAATATTTCTCGGCAATGAATTAAAAAATTTTACTGAAAGCTATTGGGCAACTCCTGAACTGGCGTTAGCAGAGGTCGAACGGAGTGGCTTTGAAATTGTCAGCTACGCCGGAGCAGAGAGTTTTGCGAGCGGTATGGCTTTGCAGCTCGAAAAACTCGAAAGAAATAATCCAAAAGTTTATGCAAATATTTTACAAGCGGCTTCGGAAACAGGCGAAATGGAGCAATTCAGAGATAACACCGATCATTTGCATATTATTGCCAAAAAAGTGTAATGATGAATTCAAATAAATATTTTGAGTGAGGAAATGTGGAACAAGTAAAAATCGGAATAATCGGCGGCTCTGGATTGTATCAGATGCCGGAATTAATGAACATAAAAGAGACGGAAGTTGAAACGCCGTTCGGCAAACCTTCGGACGCTTTTATCATTGGAACGCTCGAAGGCGAACGCGTGGCATTTTTGCCCCGTCATGGGCGCGGGCATAAATTAACGCCGACGGAATTACCGTTCAGGGCGAATATTTACGCGATGAAATTGCTCGGCGTAGATTACATTTTATCGGTTTCGGCGGTCGGTTCTCTGCGCGAAGATTATGCGCCGACGGATTTTTGTATTCCCGATCAGTTTTTTGACCGGACGCGTGCGCGTGCCGAAGAATCAACATTTTTCGGCGAAGGAATCGTCGGACACATTACGTTTGCACATCCGGTTTGCTCGGAGCTTGGCGATATTTTGGAAGAATCGTGTAAAGCGGTCGAAGACTTAAAGGTGCATCGCGGCGGAACTTATATTTGTATGGAAGGTCCGGCGTTTTCGACGAAAGCGGAATCGAATGTTTACCGTTCGTGGGGAATGGATATTATCGGAATGACGAATTTGCAGGAAGCGAAACTCGCCCGCGAAGCCGAAATCGCTTACGCAACTCTTGCGCTTGTCACCGATTACGATTGCTGGCACGAAGATCACGACGCGGTTTCGATTGATATGGTCGTCGAATATTTGACGAAAAATGTGCGAAATGCGCAATTGGTTCTGAAGGAAGCAGTTAAAAGAGTTGCAAGTAAGGAAACTCCGAATCCGTTTGAAGGCGCGACGCAAAGCGCGATCTTTACCGCGCCCGAACATTGGAATGCGGACACGGCAAAAAAATTGGACGCGATCATCGGCAAATATGCGCCGAAATAATGTGTTAAAATCTTTGTTTGGAGGTGTTTTATGAGCCAAATTTTGGAACAAGAAGTTACTCAATCCGATGAATATTATAAGAAAGAAATTCGTCGAATGATTAAGGAAATGCAGTTCAAAAATGAACAGATGGATAAAACTCAATTAGAAATTGAGAAATTTCAAAAAAGGTCTGCGGAAACACTGAAACGCATTGATAATAATATCCAAAAAATTGAAAATATATTGATAACATTATGAGCAAATATTCAATCAACAGTTTTCTAAACGAAACGGCGCAAAAGGACGAAAACCGCGAGCCGTTTGAGCTTGAAAATCCCTATCTTCTGGAAGTCAATCTGAACGGGCGCGTCTGGGCGAAACTCGGTTCGATGATCGGTTATGTCGGCGACGTCAAATTCGAGCGCGAGGGATTGCTCGAAGGCGGTTTGGGAAAAATGTTCAAAAAGGCGGTAACGGGCGAAGCGAATCCTTTGATGAAAGCCGAAGGAGCAGGGCGCGTCTATTTCGCCGACAGCGGGAAAAAAGTGCGCGTTCTATATCTTCAGGACGAGATGCTTTATGTCAACGGCAACAATGTTTTAGCGTTTCAGGATTCAATCGGCTGGGACATCAAAATGATGCGCCGCATCGCCGGAATGGCGGCGGGCGGGCTTTTTAATCTCCAACTTCGCGGAACGGGCGCGGTTGCTATTACAACGCATTTCGATCCGATCACGCTCGCGGTAACGCCGCAAGTTCCGGTCTTTACCGATCCGAATGCGACGATTGCGTGGTCGAGTTCGCTTCAGCCGGAAATTAAAACGGATATTTCGCTGAAAACATTTTTCGGTCGCGGCAGCGGCGAATCCTTCCAGCTTGCATTTCGCGGTCAAGGCTGGGTTGTTCTTCAGCCGTATGAAGAAGTTTATTACGCGCAAGCTAATAGTTAGAATTAGTCATTACTGAGCGGTTTCAATATTTGCCCGCGAAAGACGCTAAAGGGCGCGAAAATAAATTAATTTTGCCAAACAAGTTTTCTTTTTTTTGCGCCCTTTCGCGCCTTTTAGCGGGAAAGAAAAACAAAATTAAGCAAAATTTAAGGTGAGCAAAAATTATACCGCTCAGTAATGAGAATTAATAGACTAATTCTGTTGCATAAAATGAGAATCGAATCGCAGATCACGCAATACTACAAAGTCCTGCTGTGTCGAACTCTGCTGTCGCAGATCATCTGCCGACATATTCCCGATGCGTCATTACTTACAATGTAAATCTTTCAATTTATTTGATGGATAAAATGTCATGTATGTTATTGACTCTTTATACAATGCAAAATTGATTCCTAATTCATCATTTTGATAAATAGTTATATATAGTGAATCACCGTCTGGATATGAATAAAACTTGCTTAAATCAAAATTTAATTTTTTAGGTTTTATTTTTTTGCTCGGTTTAAAATCTATTTCAATTACTGTTCCTTCAGGAACCAGCCAACCGACTGGAGTTTCTTTTCCGTTGAAATTTAAAGTTTCACATTTTCCGATAGAATATCTGATGCGGACTTCTCCATCTATCAAGTGAAAGTATTCCCAGTCGTTTCCTATTTTTCTATTAGGGTTACCAAAAACTTTAATTACATCATCTCGCGTAGAAGTTAACAAAGTTAGACTTTTTATTTTCTCTAACCAATCCGGTTGCTGACCAAAAGCGAACTGATTTGAAGAAATTAGTAAAATTATTACAGAAATTATTCTTACTTTCATATATTCTTTTCACTAACCCTCGCCTAAATTACTGCCAAATAAAGTTCTAAAATTCGATCAAAATTATTTGCTTTCCGCCGCTTTCTTTTTTTCCAACTCTTTTAAGGAAAAAACCTCCGTGCTGACACCGGTTTTGGTAATTTTCGGTTTATTGCCATCAATTCCTTCGCTGTATGTTACTTCGTTGCTCGTTCCTTTAACGGAAATTTCGCCGACTTTTTCAACATTGATTTTGTTGGAAACGCCGTCAACCGTCAATTTCTTACATTCGCCGGTTAATGTGTAGGAATTTGCCGTCGAATCTTCGACAACTTCGACTTCCCTGCCGCCGCAAGGAATCGTGCGGATTTCGCTCGTTCCGGCTAAAATAAGCGGCGTATTCGGGTCTAATTCCGCTGAATTGCTGTTTCCGGCTGTTTTATCGGAATTTCCTCCGGTGTATGTCTGGTTATTTGCCGTCTGATTTCCTTGTGCCGTGTTTGCATTTTCATTAACCTGAGGTTTTTCTCTGAACTCGTAATCGCATCCGAATAAAAACAAACCGCTGAGAAAAATTATTAAAAACTTTGATTTCATAAAGTTTAAGCTCCGTTTTATATTGATAAATTTTCCGCAATCATAGCATTCTGCCGGAGACTGTGCAAAAATTATTCGGATAATTTCAAAAGACATTTCCCGACTCGATTCAAACCTTTGACAAATAAAACGCATCAGAAAGGGTTGAAACATTTTTTAGAATTTTAAATTTTTACGATCTAACCATTATGAAAAAAGCATTTTTACTTTTAAGTTTTTTTATATTTACACTCGCTTTTTCCTTTGAAGCAAAAGCGCAGAAAACACTTGATCCGCAAGCGATTACAGACAATCTTTTTGAAAAGGATGCTCAGCATAATTTGGATGTCGCCAAGCAATATTACAAACTGAAAAAAGCGTATAAAGGCGTTTTGACGCGTTTTGAAGAAACATATGCCGCGTATCCGCAATTCTCGAAAATGGACGAATTTCTCTACATTGCCGGAATGAGCAGCTATTATCTTTCGGAAAATAAAGGCAGACAAAAAATTGATTTTAAAGATGAAGAAGAAAAGGAAAAATTCGCGCCCGAAAAAATGAAGGAAAACGCGGTCGCCTATTTCGGAATAATCGCCGAACAATATCCGAACAGCAAATTTAAAAAAGATGCTGAGAAAATGCTGAAGAAAATAAATAATGCGAAATGAATCTCAATCAAGTGACGATTTACACGCATAAACCGCTCGAAACCGTCGAATTTTATCAAAAACTCGGCTTAAAAATAATCGTTGATTCCCGCCCGCGATATGCGCGACTGCTGTGTCCCGACGGCGATTCGACGCTTTCTGTCAGCATTGCGGAAAAAAATCAAACAATTTCAAACATCGTGCTTTATTTTGAATGCGAAGATTTGGATACGAAAGTCGCGGAACTGAAAAATCTAGGTTTAGAATTTACGGTAGAACCGACTGACAAAGATTGGCTCTGGCGCGAAAGTTATCTTAACGATCCGACCGGAAACAAAATCTGCCTTTTCCGCGCCGGAGAAAATCGCCAAAATCCGCCGTGGCGTGTAAAATAACTAAAAATCAAAAGAATAAAAATATGCTTCTAAAATTCATTACAACAAGTATAGTTTTCTTGCTTTTATGCACTCAAAATGTGGCAGTTTTAGCTCAAACCCAAAGTGAAATCAATGACAAAACTTTGGAAAAATTAAAAGCTAAAATTGAAAAACTCGGCGTTGGCAAAGATTCCAAAATCAAGGTTACATTAAATGACAGAACTAAATTAAACGGATTTATTAGTGCCAGAGACGAAAACAGCTTTGACATCACGATAAAGAAAACCGGTGAAGTCAGAAATGTAAAATATACCGATATTAAAAAGGCAGAAGGCAAAAATAGTTTATTAGGCGTAACGATTGCGCTAAGCATCGGAGTAGTTGTCGGAGCATTATATTTAATTGGATTGGCGGCAAAAAGAGTTGATTAACGATTTGTAGTTGCTCTTTTTTATCTAACTTTACGGGTTAGAAATCAATATGAAAAATAAAATAATTCTAATAATATTGTTTTTTTTACTCAGCACCGCAACTTTATTTGCTCAAGATGGAAATAAAGAATCTTCCGATAAATATGCGTCGTTAAATGACAAACGCCCTCAGATTGAAGTTTTAAAATTCGACCAGGAGCCGAATGTCGGATTTCCGGTTGATTTTTATGATGAATTTGCCTCGATTATGGCAGATAAACTCAAAGAATCGGAGAAATTCAGTAAAGTAAGCAGGTCAGCAAAAGTTTTGTAAGATTTTGGTTTTAGTTCAAATTCCACGCTTCAGCGTGTTTCCGCCACCGAAGCGCGGCGGAAAGGCAAACTAAAGTTTGGACTCTGAACACGACACATTATGTTACAAAATTTA
>JBGTIH010000041.1:0-37717 GCA_041745765.1 Pyrinomonadaceae bacterium
TGAAATTCTGCAAATAATTTCAGTTTCAATGGTTGATAAAACGCAATTAAATCAACTACTTAGCGAAAACAGTCGGGAAAAATCAATGGAGTCTGATTCTAAACAATTGATTCTATTCGACTTATAACTGGACACTAATGAAGACTAACCTAAAGTTAATCTAACAAAGCAGATTAAATGTTTTTTGTTTAGATTCAAAATCTTCAAACCAGCATCGCTCGCAAAAGCGGTGCTTTTTTCTTTCTTCGGCGGAAAATTCCGCGTTTTTCGGCAATTTTCGGGCGAGGAATTTTTGTTCTTCGTCCAGTTCGTTCCAGTCTTTTAATTTCGGCGCGCCGCACATCGGGCAGATTTTATTTTGAAAACTTTTCATACTCTTTTGCGTTTAGACATTTACAAGTTTAATATCTTAAAACAAGTTCTACAAAACCATTTCAAAATTTCGGAAAATATAATGAAAATAAAAAGCCTTTTGTTTGCAATTATTTTTTGCATTTCGTTTGTTCAAATCGCCTTCGCGCAGGAACAGGAAGAAGAAAAATTCGATTTTTACACGCGTGGTGCGTATCGCGCGGAAGTTCCGCGTCCGCAGAGCATTCTGCGATTCGATGTCGGCGAACAGCACACGACCTACGGGCAGATGGAACAGGTTATTTACGCGATTCAAAAAGCCGCATCCGACCGCGTGAAAATCTACGAGATCGGCACGACCAATGAAAATCGGATGCAGCACATCGTGGCGATCAGTTCGCCGGAAAATATGGCGCGAATCGAACAAATCCGCAGCGACGTCGCCAAATTGACCGATCCGCGCACGACTTCCGCCGCAGAAGCCGCGCAGATCGCGCAAAACACTCCGGCAATCGCCTGGATGGCTTACACGATTCACGGCAACGAATCGGCTTCGTTTGAAACGATGATGCAGGTTATTTATCAGCTTGCCGCTTCAAACGAACCGGCGACGCTCGAGATTCTGAAAAATACGGTCGTTTTGGTAATTACAGGCGAAAACCCGGACGGACACGAACGGTTTGCCACCTGGTATAACTCGGTCGCGGTCGGCGATCCGAATCCGGCGGCGATGGAACACCGCGAACCATGGTCGGTTTTCGGCAGATCGAATCGCTACCGTTTCGATCTGAACCGTGACAATATTGCGACGACGCAAAAGGAAACGAAAAATATGCAGAAGGCTTTTCTCGAATGGAATCCGCAGATTGCGGTTGACCATCACGGGCAAACTTCGCAGTATTTTTTCCCACCCGCCGCTCTGCCGATCAATCCGAATCTGCCGCAGCCCGTAACGAACGAATGGCTCGACAGATTCGGTCGCGCTAATGCCGCCGAATTCGATGCGCGGCGTTGGGATTATTACGTGCGCGATATTTTCGATCTGTTTTATCCGGGTTACTGGGATACTTTCCCGTCTCTAAACGGCGCGATCGGAATGACTTACGAAACTGACGGCGGCGGTTTCAAAGGTTTGCGTTGGCGGCGCGATGACGGAACGATTGTGACTTTTCGTTCGTCAATCGCCAAACATTATGTCGCTTCGCTGGCGACGCTCGAAGTTTTAGCGAAAAATCGTCAGCAAAAAATTCAGGATTTTTATAATTTCCGCCGCAAAGCCCTCGACGATTACGCTAGGGACAGATTAAAACGCATCATAATTCTGCCGGAAAAAGACCCCGTAAAAACGGCGGAGATGATCGAAATTTTGCGAAACGCTAAAGTCGAGGTCAAGGTGGCGACATCTTCCTTCAATTCGGCGCGGGCGCACACGTATATGTTAAAAAACGCCGCAGCGGTTTCGCGCTCTTTTCCCGCCGGTTCTTATATTGTCGAACTGAATCAGCCGCAAAGAATCTGGATCAAATCGCTGATGGAACAGGAAACGCCGCAAGACCCGGAATTTGTCAAAGACAATATGGCGCGCTACCGGCGCAATCAGATGCGCGGCGCATCACAGCCGAAGGAAGGCTACGGGTTTTACGATATTACCGCCTGGAATTTGCCGCTCGCTTTCGGAATCGATGCCTTTTGGACGGAAGATGCCGGAAATGTCGCCGCCAATGTCGTTTCGCAGGAATATTTGAATCAGATCAAAACCGGCTCGGTTTCGGGACGCGCTTCGATTGCTTACGTTATTCCTTATAATACGGATGCTTCGGGCGTTTTGGCTCTGCGTCTGGCGCAGGAAGGTTTTCGCGTTTCGGTTTCGACGCGCACTCTGAACGCCGCCGGAAGGAATTGGGACGAGGGAACATTCGTCGTCAGAGTAACGCGCAATTCCGAAGCGATTCACGAAGCGGTGGCAAGACTTGCACGGGAACTCGGCGTGCGCGTAACCGCCGTTAATACGGGTTACAACGAAGAAGGCGATACCGGAGTCGGCGGTGAAAATGTTCTGCCGATTCAATCGCCGCGCATCGCTATGCTCGGCGATGAAGGCGTTTCTTCGACAAGTTACGGCTCGCTCTGGTGGACGCTCGACCGCTACGGCATTAAATTTACGCCGATGACATTCAATGCGGTTCGCGCCGGAAGTTTGAGAGATTATAATGTTTTAATTCTGCCCGACGGACAACCAGGAAGTTATTTCGCATCGCTCGGCAGCGGCGGAGTTGCGGCTCTCAAACAATGGGTTTCCAATGGCGGAACTTTGGTCACTTTGCGTGGCTCATCGGTTTTTGCGGCTCTCAAAGATGTCGGGCTGACTTCGAGCAAACTCGTCGGCAGCAGCGACGACGAACAAAAAGGAGATACCAAACCCGAACCGTCGCCAACTCCCGAAGGACATAATGCCGACGGTATTCCGCCCGTTTTGCCGCCGATTGCCTCGCCTTCGGCAAACACAGGAGATGTTCCCGTAGGAATTCCCGGCGCGGTAATGCGCGGTACGGTTGATCGTACAACTTATTTAACTTATGGCTTAAATGCCGATGAAATTCCGGTTCTGGTAGCTTCCGGATATTTTTTCAGACTTTCCAACGAAGGAACAAACGCCGTCGTTTTTAAGGATGATCCGAAAAAACCGCTGACGATTTCCGGCTTTGTCTGGGAAGGAAACACCGAGCGGCTCTTAAATCGAACGGCTTATTTGATTGACGAATCAACCGGTTCGGGACACGTTATTCTTTTTGCCGAAGATCCTTTTTATCGCGGAATTTTCCGTTCGATGACGCGACCGTTTATTAATTCGTTGCTTTTGAGCAGGACTTTTTAAAAGTTCAAGGTTTAAGGTTCAAAGTTCAAAGTTTTTTGATAGAATCTAATTATCAAAAAACTTTGAACTTTGAACCTTAAACTCGAAAAATTATGTTCACAATACGTGCCGGATATACAGATAAGGTTGAGGTGAAAACAAACCTCGAACGCGTCAGGGAATTTTTTTCCGATATTAAGAACTTTATAGATTTGATGCCGAATATCGAAAGCATCCACACGGACAATAAAGGCGTTATTCACTGGAAAATTCGCGCCGACATTCCGCTGATCGGGTCATTTCGGGAAAAATTTTCCGTCGAAATCGCCGAAGAAAGCGATGAAAGAATGGAATGGCTGCCGGTCAGCGGCGAAACGAAAAATTTTCTGCGCTATGCGGTCGATTATGTTGAAACCGACGTGAATAAAACGATGATTCAATTTTCGCAAACAGTCGAACTTCGGCGAAAATCAGCCAGTCAACTGCATCTTCTCGCACCGCTTGCGGGCGAATCTATTATCAGCAGCGAGATGAGCAAGCGAATAGCCGAAATGATTACGCAATTCGTGCAAAAAGCTCGTCAAAGATTGGAAGAAAGTTAAAAAACAACATATTTGCAGTCAAAAATCTGAAAAATTTTATGAGATTTGGAGAAATACTATGAAAAAAACACTTTATCTTATCGCGATAATTACTTTAGTTTTCGCAACAAATGTTTTCGCACAACTGACTCTGCCGCGAGCGAGTCCGCGAGCGGCAGTTTCGCAAACAGTCGGCGACACGGAAATTTCCATCGTTTATAATCGCCCGAATGTCAAAGAGCGGGCGGTTTGGGGCGGTTTGGTTCCGCTCGGTCAAGTTTGGCGAACGGGAGCAAATGAGGCAACCGTTTTTGAAGTTTCAAATGATGTTTTGATTAACGGACAGAAATTGGCAAAAGGAAAATACAGTCTTTATACGATTCCGAATCAGAATGAATGGACGATAATTTTTAACAAAACGTGGAATCAATGGGGAACGATTTACAAACAAGAAGAAGATGTTTTACGTGTAACCGCTAAACCAATTGCCGGAGAACACCGTGAAACAATGGCGATTGACATTGATAATGTAACCGAAACGACCGCTGATGTTGTTATCGCCTGGGAAAAAGTCCGTGTGCCGTTCAAACTCGATGTCGGTGATTTGAATGCACGATTTTTGAGTTCGGCGCGAAGACAGATGAGTGGAAATTCTTTAACTGCCGCAAGATTCGTTTTAGATTCAAAGCTTACTGCCAATTACGCCGAAGCACTCGGTTGGATTGACGATTCATTAAAAATGTCGGAAACAGCCGGCGCATTATTATTAAAAGCTCGTCTTTTAAACGAAATGGGCAGAAAACAAGAAGCAATAGCGGCGGCGGAAAAAGCCATTCAAGTCGGAAAAGCCGCAACTCCGCCGGCAAATGTTTCCGGCGCGGAAGCATTTTTGAAACAATTAAAAGGCAATTAGGAATAATGGATAACGGATAATGTAAGAATTCTTACACTATCCGTTATCCATTATCCATTATCCGTTCGATGTTTCTTGGTAAAATCAGCGACGTATGATGAAAGTTATAATACAAAGATTTTTGTTGAGTATTTTGCTGCTACTGTTTATTACGTCGGCAGCTTTTGCGACTGCTCAATCCCCTGACATGCTGATTTACAACGGCAAAACTTACGATTTGTTTTCTAATCCTTTAGAAGATTTCTATGGCGGAGATGAAAGCAAAAGACCGAAGTTTTGGGTTGAGCCTAACACTATGAGTAGCGGCAACTGGCGCGGTTATGTTGCCACTTGGGAAATAGTTGACGATAAACTTTATTTGACCAAAGTTGATTCGTGGTTTTGTCGCCCGTCTATTAAAACCAAAAGCGGGTGTCGTCGCGTGACCGTGCGGGATTTGTTCGGCAAAAATGTTGTTGACGGAAAAGTTTTTGCTTCTTGGTTTTCAGACAAGTTGCGCGTTCCAGACGGCAAACAGTTGAAATATGTTCATTCCGGTTATGCTTCAATTTATGAGCGCGACATAATTTTTGATGTTGACGACGGCAAAATAGTCCGGCAGGAAACGATTGACAACACAAAGAGCGAATTACCGTCAGACCAAGAAACTTATCGGCAGGAACTTGAAAGACTGCGGAAAAAGGCGGCGCAAGAAAAGTCGGTTGATTCAGATCTTTCTAAACTAAAAGCAGATGAAAAACTTGAACCTGTTATTATTACAGATAACGGTTGGGGAAAAGTTGTTATCGGCGCAAAACGTAAAGTTATTGAAACGGTTTTAGGTCAAGGCGAACACGACGGCAGAAAATACGATGACGTTTATTTTGTCGAATATCCGAAAAAAGGTATCCAAATTTCATATACCGTCAAAACGGACGAGGCTTATGCCATTTTTTTCTTCTACAGTAAACAAACCTATTATGGCGATTTCACTACTGCTCCGGTAAAAACTGATAAAGGCATCACTTGGAGTTCTTTGCCCGAAGATGTCATCCAAGCCTACGGCAAACCGCCAAGAGATTTTGGCGACGACACAGGAAACAACGCTTGGAGACGTTTGGAATACGACAAAATAGATTTTCTTTTTCAAGGTGGCAGGTTGTCGCGCATTAGTCTCAGCAATGAAAAATGCACGGGTTGTGAAAAGTCGTCTGGAAAATAAAGACACATCGAACAATTCAGTAGACGTGAGGGCGAAACAGCGACTTTGTTATCGAGGTGTCTTTTGACCCTTAGCTTGTGTGGCGGCGGTTTCGCCCCACGTCATCTCAACCGTTATCCATTATTCGTTGAAATGAATTATTGTCCGATAAACCTCTCGCTCACGCGCAGAAATTCCTGAACTTGCGAATTCCAGTATTTCCAATCGTGTGCACCGGGCAATTGGCGGTATTCGTGCGGAATTTTCTTCTCGGTCAAAAGCGCGGCAAACTCGCGATTGTTTTGGATTAAAAAGTCTTCCGTGCCGCAGTCCACATAAATAAACGGCAATTTTTTGATCTGTTCCGGCGTAAGCTCGCGCACTAATTTAAAGATATTATTTACATTGCGCGTTTCGCTTCCGACTTCGCCGTAAACACTCATTACAGATTTTGAAACCCACGCACCAGAGTTTTTCTCGGTAAGATCCGTAACGCCGAGTGCGCCGCTGAACGAGCCGGCGAGCGCGAACATTTCGGGATATTTCAAACCGAATTTGAGCGAACCGTAACCGCCCATCGAAAGTCCGGCAATCGCACGGTTTTGCCGCGCCGATTTGGTGCGGTATTTTTTATCAATTTCGGGAATCAATTCTTTAACGATATAGCTTTCATGTTTGTCGGCGGCGACGGTCGCGCTGTCGGTGTACCAACCGTTATTTCCGTCAGGCATCACGATAATAAATTGATGGTCGGCGGCAAATTGTTCGAGTTTGGACAGCGATGCCCAATTATTAAAGTTTCCCGTCAAACCGTGCAACAGATAAATCACCGGATAACGCATTTCTTTAGCCGCCGGTTCATTATAATTTTTCGGCAAGATCAAATTATAAGGCATCTCGCGCCCCATTAATTTACTGTCGAGAATTTGTTTTGCAACTTTTCCGGCTGAGTCTGTTTTTGCCGTTTCGGTTTGCGCGAAAGCCGAAAAAGTTAAAGTTAAAAACAAACTTAAAAATAAAATCTGTCGTTTAAAAGTATTTGTCATCATAATTCTATTTAAGAAATCGGCTCAGCCATCCGCTGTTTTCGTTTTTCTCAACGATCTGCGCCAATTCTCCGGCATCAAACCAGGTTCCGGAACATTTATCGCAAACATCAACTTTGATATTTTCGTAATCGGTTTCAACTAAATTTCCATCGCATTTCGGACAACTCAGATTCAGATCAACCGTATTTTCCGATTCGAGTTTTGCTTTCATTCTTTCGATCAATTCCGTTTCCTTGCGGCGGAAATATTCATTTTCCAAAGCTCTGCCGCGTTCTTCTAATTGTTCTGGCATTTGTTGTTAATCTCCTTAAAGTTTTCTTTTGAAAATAGCAGACAAACCATAATCTTCCAAATTATAAGTTCGGTTTTTCCTGCATAAAATTTAATGATTTGATTTTGATTATCCCTGCGTAGTTTCGCGTATATCGTTTTGCACCGAACGGATTCTCTGCCGCGCCCGTTTTGAACGGCGGATCGTATTTTTGCGTTTCAGATTTGTTTCCGCCCAATTTGAAACCTGGCGGAGCGGATGCCATTCTTGATTTTCCGTCGGCAAAACCTCGCTCGAAGCGTCTTTTAATTTCAAAGTTCCGACGGCAAACAGTAAAATTATTGTATTAAATATGAATCCGACCAGAATCACAAGCCATCCCGGCGCAATCCCGACCTGTGCGCGGTTGAAAAGCGTGTTCCAAAACTCGGCTTGTTCTGCCGGTGTCGTCGAGGGAATCGGAAACGGATGAATATAAATTTTCAGTCCCCAACTTAAGGCGAGAAGCACAAATATCCATAGATAATTACTTCTAAGCCGCCGCCCGATGGCTTCCCATTCGGTGATCGTAAAATGCGGCGAAAGCAGATCCGCGGAAATATGTTCCGCCCATTCCTTGTCCGGCGGCATCGTTCGGTGCGACAGCATCGGCGCAAAATATCCCGTTTCAAGAACTCTCACGCGGTTTGCCCAAACTTCGTAATAACGATACCGCCGCGCTTCCATAAAAAGAAATATCGAAACCAGAATCGAGTTGATCGGAATGGCAAAAGCGGGATTGTCGGGCGAACTGAACACAAAGGAAAGCGTTGCACCCGCAGTAATTACTGCCCAATTAGTCGTCGCATCGAGGCGCGTCCGCCAGATATTCGAACGCGAAATCTCGCCGCGGTAAAAATGAATTATGGCGGTATTAAATTCAGAAACCGAGAGTTTCTGCGGTAATTTGACAAAATTAGTTTTCGGCTTTTCGCTTCGTGCGCGAACTTCTTCGGCAAGTGATAAAAAGTCTGATTTTACTTTTTTTTCTTCGTTTTCCTCAGTTTCAAATTCACGCCGAAATTCATTGTCCATAATAATTTTACGAAAGGATTAAATAAGCCGAAACACAAATAAATATTTATCATTTCCCGCCTTTTTATGCAAGAATTTACCGAAAGTTTCCGGGAAAACCGAAAATTTAAATCTTCCCGAAAACTTTCCAAAAATTCGCTATGCGCTTGACACTCGATTTATATCAACATATATTTTTTGTTTGCCTGTTTTATCGGTTAAAATTGTTTTTTATGGCTGAAACCGATAAAATATGGATGCGTAAAGCGATTGAAGCGGCGAAAAAAGCCGCCTTGATAAATGAAGTTCCGATTGGCGCGTGTCTGATTGATTCCGCCGGAAATCTTCTGGCGATCAGTGGAAACCGCACGATTACCGACAATGATCCGACTGCTCACGCCGAGATTCTGGTCTTGCGCGAAGCGGCACGCAGAATCAGCAATTATCGTTTGACTGAAACAGTTCTTTATACGACCATTGAACCTTGCGCGATGTGCGCCGGTGCGCTCGTAAATGCGCGAATAAAAAGACTTGTCTTTGGCGCACACGACGAAAGATTCGGCGCGGTCGAGAGCGTCTTCAGGCTTTGCGACACGAGTTCTTTGAATCATAAAATCGAAATCGAATCAGGCGTTTTGGCAGAAGAATGCCGAAAACTGATGCAAGATTTTTTTAAGTTAAAAAGGTTAAAAGTGAAAAAGTGAAAAAGCTTTTTACTCGAATCCGAAAATTCTTTCACTTTTCCAGCGTTTTCACTTTTTTACTTTCTATGCGGAGAGGTGCGAGAGTGGTTGAATCGGGCAGTCTCGAAAATTGTTGTGCCTTTGCGGGTACCGTGGGTTCGAATCCCACCCTCTCCGCCATTCGATTTTAGATTTGCGATGTCGGATTTCAGTTTTGAAATCCGTTTTTCTTTGAAAAAGTTTTCGGAAAGGTGCAAGAGTGGTTGAATTGGCAGCATTGGAAATGCTGTGAGCCTTAACGGGTTCCGTGGGTTCGAATCCCACCCTTTCCGCCAGAATCTGAAGGATGAAGGATAAAGGATGAAGGATGAAAAAAAACTCATCCTTCATCCTTTATCCTTCATCCTTCGAATATGGCTTCAGGCTCCGCACAAGGTTTGAGTTGTGAACTCCGCTAGACGAGGAATCGAGCAACGGTAGCAATTTCAGCCTGTGTTGCGGTTAAGTCTGAAGCCTCCAGTTTTTTAAAAGATAAAGGCGAAAGGATAAAGGATTATATTTTTTTTCTTCGCCTTTTCTTTTTTTCAACAATTAAGAAAAAAAATTCAAAGAATTTACTTCTCTCCGCTTTATCCTTTATCCTTTATCCTTTATCCTTATATTCGTGTCTTACCAAGTCATCGCCCGAAAATGGCGACCGCAAACATTTGAAGAAGTTACCGGACAGGAAGCGATCACGCAAACTTTGCGTAACGCCATCGAACACGAACGCTTGCATCATGCCTATATTTTCAGCGGTTCGCGCGGTGTCGGAAAAACGACGACCGCACGCCTTCTTGCCAAAGCCTTAAATTGCCATAAAACCGAAAAACCGAATCCGAATCCGTGCGATTTCGGCGATACGGACGCGTGCGTTTCGTGCAAAGAAATCTCCGAAAGCCGTTCGATTGACGTTTTCGAATTTGACGCGGCTTCGCACACCGGCGTTGACGACATCCGCGAAATTATTCTCGAAAGCATCAATATCAATCCGGCGCGCGACCGTTATAAAATCTTTATCATTGACGAAGTCCATATGCTTTCAAATTCTTCATTTAACGCACTTTTGAAGACTTTGGAAGAACCGCCGCCGCGTGTCGAATTTATTATGGCGACGACCGAACTGCACAAACTTCCCGACACCATTCTCTCGCGCTGTCAGGAATTCGAGTTTCGTTCGATTCCACTAAACAAAATTTTTGACAGATTAAAACTGATCGCCGATGCCGAAAAAATTGATATTTCCGATGAAGCCTTAAAGGAAATCGCGCGTTCCGGTGAAGGTTCGATGCGCGACGCACAGAGCAATTTCGATCAGGTCATTAGCTTTTCGGGCGAAAAAATCGGCACGGAAGAAGTCGTCAGCGCACTCGGTATTGCGAGCGCGGAAATGCTCACGAAAATTCTGGACGCTATTACCGAAAATAAACCCGCCGAAGTCTTAAAAGTCGTTGACGAACTTATTTCTCGCGGTCAGGATTTGCGGAATTTCTGCCGCGATCTGCTTTCTTTTTTCAGAGATTTATTGATCGTCAAACTCGCCGGAGATGTCGAAAACCTGCTCGACACGTCGATTTTAAGCGGTGATGAGCTGAAAAAATACGCCGAACCGTTTTCCGAATCCGATCTGATTCGTTTTTTTAACTCTTTGAGCGAAACGGAGTTAAAACTTCACGACGCGCTTCAGCCGCGTTATATGCTGGAAATCGGTCTTGTAAAATTAATCGAAATGCGCCGCGTTACGCCGATTGAAAAACTACTCGAACGCATTGCCAAACTTGAAAGCGCGATTGCCGTCGGAAATTTTGCACTTTCCGAAGAAAAGCAAGTTAATCAAACGAATCAAACGGAAGAAAAAAAAACTTTAACGATTGATTTTCCGCCTGAAGATACACCTTTTCCGGTTTCAAGTTCGGCAAATCCGCCGAAAATCGAAGAAAAGATTATCGAACAGCGCGTGGAAAGCGCACCCGAACCGCCAAATAAAGCATGGGATTTTGCCGAAGAAAAAGCCC
Organism: Pyrinomonadaceae bacterium; assembly: GCA_041745765.1. GTDB lineage: Bacteria > Acidobacteriota > Blastocatellia > Pyrinomonadales > Pyrinomonadaceae > JAHCHG01. The sequence continues at coordinate 10,990 of JBGTIH010000041.1, forward strand.
AAGCCGAATCGCCCGAAAAAACTAAAACTTCCGAATTTATCGAAAATTTTACGGCAAATTTCGTTGATAATATTTCGATCAATCTGTCTTTAATCACTTCCGAAGAACTCGAACATATCGAAGACAACTGGCTCGATGCGGCGTATGAGAAAAAATTGATGCTTGCCGGCGATGATTTGACATTTATTCCGAACGCGTCGAAAATCGTTGAAAAGATAATCGGAATTTCCGTTAAAAAAGAAACAATTGAAGTTGAAAGTTCAAACGGCGGCGGCGCTTTGGGCGTGGCGCGGGCAAGAGAAATTGCCGAGATGATTCCGCAGCTCAATGAGCTGGAAAAGTTTGAAGAAATTCCCGTAATGCCCGAAAATCCGAGCGATGAAGAACTTTTTAAGTATGCGGAAAGTCATCCGCTGGTCAAAAAAGCTTTAAAGATTTTTCGCGGCAAAATTATCGAAGTAAAAAAGATTTCGTAAAAAAATTAAATTTTGTGGAACTTCCCAAAAAAATTCGCGTATAACAAACTGGAGGTAATTTAACTATTATGCGCGAACCTTGGATAGCAGGTATTTTGAGTCTCATAGTGCCGGGACTCGGACAAATTTACAACGGCAGAGTTTTAGTCGGTCTGCTGTGGCTGATATTAACAGGTTTTTCGTGGATCGGTTCAGCCGGACTTTTAGGATGGGTAGTTCATCTTATCGCCGCTTGGTGTGCTTACAGTTACGCCGCTGATCATCCGGTCAGAGATTAAATTTTTTCTCCATGCAATCCTCCTTTGACGCCCGATGTTTTACGGCATCGGGCATTTTTTGTTTTCCAAACTCACGAAATTAACGTAAGATAATAATTGAATTATTTTTCAGGTTAGATGTCAGATGGCGGTTTTTATTCCAAACATCTTACTGTCTGACCTTTTATTATTTGGTTTGTTTTTTTTTATGGTTAAAGAAGGTTTCCCATTTGTCATTATTTCATTTCTGATTGCCGTTGCATTTTCGTATTTCGGCTTTTGGATTCCGTCAGTCGCGTTTGCGATTTTAACGCTTTTTATGGCGTATTTTTTTCGTGATCCGCGCCGCACAATTCCGACCGAAGCCGATATAATCGTTTCCGCCGCCGACGGAAAAGTTACGCGCATCGAGGAAAACGATGAAGGAAAACTGGTCAGCGTTTTTCTATCGCCGCTCGATGTTCATATCAATCGTGCGCCGATTGCGGGAAAAATCACACAAGTTGATTATATTCGCGGCAAAAAAGTTCCGGCAACACGAAACGATGCGAGCTTTATAAATGAAAGAAATTCGATCAAAATCGAAGGCGAAAAAATGACCGTTATCTGCACACAAATTGCCGGAATTGTCGCGCGAAGAATTGTTTGCTGGAGTAAATTGGGCGATGATTTAGAAATCGGTCAAAAATACGGTTTGATAAAATTCAGTTCGCGCACTGATCTTTTGATGCCGGACAATGTTGAGATTCTCGTCAAGATCGGCGACCGCGTGATCGGCGGCGAAACGATTATTGCCCGACTCAAAGCGGAGTAGAAAAATCTAATCGAAACGACTCAAAAAAATCATTTATGGCAGAACTAGAAGAAAATCAACCGGTTCATAAAGGCTTGAAGAAAGGACTTTACTTAATTCCCACCTCATTTACGGCGGCAAATATTGCGATGGGATTTTTAGCCGTTTTATTTTCACTACGCGGTTTTCAGATTGTTTCAGAAAATGCGGAAAAAGCGGCGATTTATTTTGATTATGCGGCAATCGCCATCGGTTTTGCGATTTTGTTTGATACACTCGACGGACGTTTGGCGCGAATGACGCAAACCGCCACAGAAATCGGTGTGCAGCTTGATTCATTGGCAGATGTTTTAACTTTTGGAATTGCTCCGGTAGTTTTAGGCTATTGTTGGGGAATCGGCGCGGTTTTTCCTGAAAAAAGTTCCATTCACGGAATCGGGGTTTTTGTTTTATTTATATATTTGATGTGCGGCGCATTTCGCCTTGCGCGATTTAATCTGCAAGCGACTCGACCGCGCGTTTTGATCGAAGGAACGCCGAAAATTGATAAAAAACACTTCGTCGGTTTGCCGATTCCGCTTGCTGCCGGACTAATTGCCTCAATCGTCCATTTTTCGCCGTCATCGCTGAATACCTACGGCGAAAATTTTGCCGGATTTTACGGTATTTTGCTGATGATTTTGTTCGGAGTTCTAGGTTTATTGATGGTCAGCACAATTCGCTATATGAGTTTTAAAAACCTCGGAACAGGCAAAATTAAACTTTGGCTGGTGTTGCTAATCGGCACATTAGTTTTGCTTTTGTGGCTTTTTTCACAATACTTATTGTTATTTATTACTACCGTATATGTTTCTCACGGCGTAATTTTTTATATCGCCGGACTTTTCACTCCAAGTAAAAAACAAGAAACAAACGAATCGGCGGTTTAGTCTTCAAGTTTCTTGTAATCGTCTAGTTCTCTGTTGCCGGAGATTTTCTTTCTGCCTTTTTCAATCGGCGTAACATTAGCCGAACGAGTTTTTTGGCGGCGTTTGTGGCGTTCGACTCGTTCTTCGCTGTCGTCTTCATAGGAATCACCGCTTTTGACAATTAACGCCAAAAGCAACAAAAACATCAAGGAAATCGCGGTTGTGTGCAGAACAAAATCAAAAATACTGTGAACCAAAATGGCAAAACAGCCGGCAACGGCACCGACGGCAACGCCGCGCCGGAAAAGATTATGCGACTGAACACTTGTCCGCGCTGTTTTAAATAATTGAAAAAGAAAAAACAGACCGATAATCAAACCGATAATTCCGGCATCCGCCAAAACTTGCAGATAATCATTATGCGCTTGTTCGACGCGCTCCATTCCGTTATGAGTATCGTGCTTTGCATACGCGGCGTTAAACGCGCCGATTCCCGCGCCGAAAACCGGATTTTCCTTAATCGCTTCCCACGTAACTGACCAGATATGTGTGCGGTTTGTCGAAATATCTTTAGAAGTTGCGGTTTCGGCAAATCGTGTCAGAGAAGATTCGCCGCCGGTAAAAATCGAACCGACGATGATGACCGCCACGAGCAAAACGGCAAGACCAATTTTCAGAGCAATTTGTCCGTAACTTTTTGTATTTGTCGTCAAAATCGCCAGAAAGAAAATCTGCGCCAGAAAAGCGACCAGACCGCCGCGCGAACCGCTTAAAAGCAGTGCGACTCCCATTAAACCGATTGCCGTAAAATATAGAAGACGTTTATCTTTCGGAATCGCACCGACGAAGACTAAACCGAGCGGCAGAGCAATCGCCATTTCCATAAATGCCGCGAAATTGTGCCGATTAACAAATGAACCGAACGGCGAGGCAAACGCCGTTTCATAAATGCCATAAATTTTATTCGGACTTAAAACCGCTTGCAGAATCGCGTAAAAAGCGTAGATAAAACCGAAAATCGTGATAACTAAAACCACTTTTCTCAAGCGTTTCGCGCTGTCAATAAAAATCAAAAAAGCGGAAAAAACAAAGGCGAGCGCGAGAAGGTGAATTGACGTAAGCTTCGTCCAGAAAGGTTCAATCGAAAGTGTGCGCGGAATTTCCGCAAGTCCCGCCGTTTCCAGCGAACCGAACGGAATAATCTGAATTATCCCGTATAAAAACAGCGCGTACAGCGGAATCTGCAAAAGGCTTTTATTTATACGCAAAACCCCGCTTGCAAAAGCATCGTACGCCCACAAGAGCATTATAATCGCGGTGATGATATAAAAAAGCGCGATAATCGGCTGATGCACCGCACCGTATGCCAGCGTCGTAAAAATAATCAATACAAAAAGCAAAAAAAATGCGAATTTATTTGCCCGGGTTGTTTCTAAATTTGGATTCATTCGATTTCTGATTCTATGAAAATATCGTTAAAAAAATTCCTTATTTCAATCTTTCCAACCTGAAATTGTCATACCAAAACGTGCCGATAATCGGGCAGGCTTCGCCGCAATAGGTGCGGGAAGTGCGAATTGTAATTGCCTGAGCATCTTCCGGTGCAGTAAATTCGACCTCAATTTTCTGCCAATCATTTGTTCCGGCGGGAAATGATTCGCTTGATGTGATAATTTTGTCGCTGTTTGTATTAACAATTTCTAACACAGGCAATCCGCCACTTTTTAATTCTTCGGTTTTCAGCCAAAAACTCAAAAGATATTTTGACTTCGGCTCGACTGTTACAACTTGAAATAAGTTATAAAAAACTCCACCGGAAAATCCATTAAAAGTAACGCGCAGACTGCGATTTCCGTCCTGTTTTTGAACCGGATCCAATTTGACATCAATTTTCTCGATTTTTCCGACGCGCCAATCATAATAGATATAATCACTTTCGCCGATTGGATCTTCAAAACTTCCGTTTTGGACAGTTTCGGCTTGGGCTTTCGGTTCGATGCCCAAATCTCTGACAAAATCAATCGCTTGCCTGTAATAGCGTTTTTCGTGAAGCCATTGCGCGATAAGTTTGGCAACCGCGGCATTTGCTTTTTTCTCTTCGGCGTTAAGCGTATTCCACATTCGCAGACTTTCTTCAGGACGATCTTTGACGACATAAAACCTTGCTAAACCGGCTCTGACCGCCGGCGTATTTCCGGCGAGTTCTTCGAGTTTTTTTGTATCTTGTTCGTAAAAATCCCAGGCAATCGAAAAAACCTGTTCACGATAAACGGAATTGTTTTCGGCGGCTTTTTGCAGTTCGCTAAAGGCTTTCACATCATCGCCCTGCCGCAGATAAAAATTCCCGATTTGCCAACGCGGATAAGTATAATTCGGCGCGAGTTCGACAGCGCGTAGAAAAGCTTTTTCGGCTTTTTCGGGCTGATTTGATTGTTCATAACTGCGACCGAGTTCCACCCACCAACTGAAATTATGCGGAGCAAGCCGAACTACTTTTTCAAAACCGATTATCGAGGCTTGAAGACTCTGATCAGTAAAATCATTTTTGGTAACACTTGCCAAAAGCCAGTTTGCCAAAGGATCGTTTTTAGATAAATCTACCGCAATTTCCGCAATATTCTTCGCGTTCGACTCATTCGGCGAAGTAAGATCGGCAAGCATAAAACCGAGTTGCCAGCGCACCGAAAACCAACCGAAAAGCAGAATAAGAATGACTGTCACTATTAAAAAAACACGCACTCCGACGCTTTTTGAATTAACTATTAAAACTTTTTGATTTATTTCTTTTTCCACTTTTACAAATTATTTCAAGTATTTTCTTTGTGAAATTCGATTCTATCAAAAATGCGTAAAAGTTTCTTCCCAATGTTTTAAAAGTGAAAAAGTGAAAAAGTGAAAAAGTTTAAGTGTTTGGCTTGGAATGCGCTTCGTTTTGCCGTTGTTTAAAGACATTTGATCTCAAAAACCCGCAAATTCGTTTTTTCTCTTGATTCCATATAAACCTGCATATTTCAAAATCTGACTTTTTCACTTTTAAACTTTTTCACATTTTCACTTTTTTGCTTTTCAGCTAAAATTTCGTTATGATTTCCGACAAAAAAAAACGAACCGCCGAAATAATCAAACGCCTGAAAAAAGAATATCCGGACGCGCATTGCGCTCTTCATCACACCAACGCTTTTGAACTTCTCGTCGCCACGATTCTTTCCGCGCAATGCACCGATGAGCGCGTAAATATCGTAACCGCAACACTTTTTCGCAAATACCGCTCGCCGCAGGAATTTGCCGAAACTCTACCGGAAGAACTCGCGCAAGATATAAAATCAATCAATTTTTTCAATAATAAGGCGAAAAACATTCAGGCGACGGCGGAAAAAATAGTGCAAAATTTTGGCGGAAAAGTCCCCGAAACCATGGAAGAATTGCTCACATTAAACGGCGTGGCGCGCAAGACCGCCAACGTCGTTCTCGGCAACGCTTTCGGTATCGCCTCAGGCGTGGTCGTTGATACACACGTCCGCAGGCTTTCCAACCGCCTCGGTTTAACCGTTGAAAACGCGCCTGAAAAAATCGAAAAAGATTTGGAAAAATTAGTTCCGAAAAAAGATTGGGTAATGTTCCCGCACTGGCTGATCTATCACGGCAGACAAATCTGTCAGGCAAGAAAACCGAGATGCGACGAATGCTTTCTGGAAAATATTTGCCCGAAAATCGGGGTTTCATTTGATTAGATTTCGTAAAAAAAGCCTTTGCTGATAACAGCTTAAGGCTTTTTTGAAGTTTGTTGGAGTTTTGGCTGAAAAACTTGAAATAATTGAGAATTTCTCACAAACATATTTCTCAATATCTCAATTATTTCGGCACTGTTTTTCGATAAATCTCCGAAATTCGGATCTACGGATATTTATCTAAATCAAGAAAATTATCACCATTGAAAAACAGTAATTGACACGCCGGGACTCACTTTGCCGGCAATGTCAACGCTTAACGAAGCCTCAATCGGAATTTTGTGTTTTAATTTCGGTATAACCAGATCAAAACCCACCGCCGCTTTCACTTTAGCGTTTAATTCGGTTTTAAAATGCTGGGAATCATCCAGTTTAAATTTAGCTGAAGCAGAAGCTGCGATCTTGAATTTCACGTCTTGAATCAATCCGCCCGCTAATGATTTCGCAATTTCCTGTTTCAGCAAAACGAGTTCCGCGCTGAGTTCGACCACGCCTAACGAGCCGTCAGGATTAAGCGCGACTTTTGCCTTTAACGGCGGTTTGATTATTAATTTTCCTTTTTCCTTAAAGCTGATTTCAATTTCCATCGTCATTTCCCCGCTGAGCGGATCAATAACTGCTCCGCCTTCGGCATCGAGCCATTGCTCTTTACTGCCTTGATTTTGTTGGGGATTAGAAGGCGTTGTATAAGGTGGATAAGGCGGAAGAATGATTGAATTCAGATTAACTTCAATAACTGAAATATCTATTTGTCCGCCACGATTGCTCGAATAGGCAATTCCCGTTATCCATATTTTGTCTTTAGGAACTCCCAACCGAAACAAACTGTTCTTTGCATCGTCAAGACGCTGCCGCATTGTCGCCCGTTCTTGTTTTTCGACGGAACTATTCGCTTCGTCTCTGATATATCCTTTGATATTTATATTCACGATTTTGGAATAATCAATGGCTACATTTTTATAGCCGAATGAAAGTTTAATTATCTTATCCGATTCTGCCGCAATTGAATCCGCCGGATAAATAATTTCATTGGTTGACGCTGACTTTACTAATTGGACTAATGACATTTTTTTTACCTCTTTAATATGATTTTTTGTTTGCAAACAACAAAACTTCTTTTTCATATCTCAAATGCCCGATTTGAAAGTTAAATGAATCTTTGGTTTTAGTTGACGCAGATTAGAAGTAATAAAAATGCCCTTTTTGCCGTAAATAGGTGTTTAATTGTTTTCTGTAATAAAATCTTCTGTTTTTTGACTTTCTTAAACTAATTCAGCGCGAATTTCACAGGAATTTTCACGCGCTAAGCGTGGAGTATATTCATAGTTTATGTATTCGTAATTTACATCGGATTTGTCCAATCCCAGATTTAGAAAAAATTCGGCAGCTATACAACCGCCGTCTATATCACCAAAACCTAACAAAATATCTCTTTTATAAAACTGGTCTATAGTAAACCAATCTTCGAGCGAGTTTGTGACATAGACTGATATCTTTTGTTGATTGGATAATGAAGCTGATCGTATAAAATCTTCAACTGAATCAGCAGTCCAAACAAATTTTTTCAAAGTTTTTTGGATTTGAGGATTATCTAAAACAATGTTTTTATCGTCAGTCCTATTTGGTCTGAAATCAATCCAGATTTCTCGTATTGAAGAGTCTTCATTTTCTAACTGCAAAATATACTTCTCGAATTTCTTTTGAAAGCACGCTCCCATAATCCATAATCCTAAAGCAATCGAGTCTTTTTTTGTAAGTTGAATGATTACATTATCTATTAAGCCAGATCTTACAAAACGCTGTCTTAATTGAATTTTGATTCGATCCGAATTGATAAATTCCGGTACAATCGGAAATGAAGAAATATCGAAATCAGTCTTAGTTCCAAATTCAATTTCTTTGATCTTTTCTATCTTTTCATTAAAAATCTCAAGATTCATTCTTTAAACTTTAAAACTCAATTCCCTGTTGAGCGTAGATTCCGGCGTGGAACGGATGTTTGATTTCCTTCATTTCCGTAACGAGATTCGCCGATTCAATAAGTTTTTCGGGCGCGTTTCTGCCGGTTACGACAATGTGAATTGCGGGCTGTTGTTCGCGAATAGTTTTGATTTCTTCTAAAACTGCGTCCAAATCGAGGAATTTGTAATCGAGAACATAGACGAGTTCGTCGAAAACGAGCAGATCATATTCGCCGCTTCGCATTTTTTCGACGCATAATGCCCAGGTTTCTTCGCTGGTTTTAATGTCCTGTGCCGGATCGTTGGTGTCCCAGGTAAAACCGTCGCCCATTGTGTGGATTTCAATGCCGAGTTTTTCGAGCGAAAAATGCTCGCCGTAGCGGTCGGTTTTGGATTTCATAAACTGGATCATACAGCATTTCAAACCCTGTCCGGCGGCGCGAACCATCAAACCGATGGCGCACGTCGTTTTCCCTTTGCCGTCGCCGGTGTTGACGATCAATAAACCTTTCGTCTTTTCCTGATAATCCTCACGCCGCCATTTGTAACGCTTTTCTTTTGCCATTGTTTTAAGCTGTCCTTTGTTTTTTTTCACCGCAAATTTTTGCGCTCGGCGAACTCTGCATCTCTGCGTGATATAAATTATTTTTCACGCAGAAACGCAGAGTTCGCCGAGCAATTTTTAGACAAAAAGCTAAAAGTCTAAAACTCCGGCTTCGGAATTTTAGACAAACAATTAATAAAAAAATAATTTCTGCGTCTCTGCGGTGAAAATCAAGCTAAAAGCAATTCACTCTCGACAAAATTTTCATCCGCTTTTTCGACGGCGAAGAGCATTGCTGTTACGATTCGGCTTTCGAGTTCGTCCCAATCGCCTTCGACGCGGCAGCCCGCCGCGTTTTTATGTCCGCCGCCGCCGAATTTTTCGGCAACTCTGGCAACATTTATATTGCCTTTTGAGCGCAAACTGACGCGAAAAGCGTTCGGCTGGACTTCACGCATATAAACAACCGCCTGAATTTCCTTAGCAGAAAGCGGAATGTTGACAAATCCGTTATTGTCGCCGTCAACCGCATCGGAAATTTCCGACATTTCCAGAGTTTGACGCATCCAGGCGACGCTTCCGCTCTCATCGCGTTTAACGGTTGCCAAAACCTGACGCATCAGATCAATTCTGCTCCACGAATAGCCGTTATAGACCGCTTCGGAGATTTTTGCGGGTTTTACGCCGACTTTGATAAGTTCGGAGGCGACTTTTAATGTTCTTTCGGTAGTGTTTGGAAAATGAAACGAGCCGGTGTCTGTAACGAGCGCGAGATAGACGCATTCGGCGATTTCTTTGGTAACTTTTCCGCCGATTGCCTTGCAGAGATTATAGATCATTTCGCCGACTGCCGAAGCGGTCGCGTCAATCCAATTGACATTACCGAAATGCTCACAACTCGAATGATGGTCAATATTTACAACCATTTGGCTTTCGAGATTTCGGATTCCGGGACGATCTATGTCGGAGCATTCGATAACAAAAATCGCATCGTACTTTCCGTTGACTTCAGCGACTTTTTTAACTTCGCCTGCGCCCGGAAGGTCTTTGTACGAAGACGGTATATCGTCGCGTAAAATCACTTCCGCGTTCTTGCCTAAAGAAAGCAAGAGCCAGTATAAACCCAAAGAAGAGCCGATTCCGTCGCCGTCCGGTCTGACGTGCGTCGTAATGGCAAAATTCTGCTTATTTTCAATTACTTCTATTACTTGACTTAGCACTTATAAATCTTTTGAAAAACCCGGGCGTTTCCCAATCCTTCATTCAAAATAATTCTTCTCTTACGTCAAATCTTCGAGTAATTTTTCGATTCTTGCCGCATTTTCTTCAACCGTATCGCGCACAAAATAAATCTGCGGAGCGTGTCGAAGATCGAGATTTAACGCAATCTGCTGGCGAACAAAGACCGAAGCATTTTGCAAAGCCTTTAACGCTTCCTTGATTTCATTTTCATCGCCCTGAACAACTACAAAAACCTTCGCATCACGGAGATTTTCCGAAACGCGAACTTCTGTCACCGTAACGGCGATCAATCGCGGGTCTTCGAGTTCGTAACCGACAATCTCGGTTATCTCCTCACGTAATACTTCCGATAATCTTTCTGAACGACGCATAAATTCTTTCTAGTCTAGGAAGTCTGGGAAGTCTGGGAAGTCAATAAATCAGTTCTTCCCAAACAACTTCCCAGACTTCCTAGACTTCCTAGACTTCTCTGACTTCCCAGACTGTTAAAGCTCTGTCGGCGCGATTTGTTCAATAACGTAGGCTTCGATCTCGTCGCTAACCTTGATGTCGTTGAAATTAACAAGGCTGATACCGCATTCAAACCCCTGACGAACTTCATTCGTATCGTCTTTAAATCGTTTGAGCGAAGAAATATCGCCTGTCCAAATCACTACGCCGTCGCGGATAAGCCGCGCTTTTGCCTGTCGGCGAATAAGCCCGTCGGTAACGCGGCAACCCGCGATTGTTCCGACTTTGGAAACTTTGAAAATATCTTGCACGAGTGCTTTTCCGAGAATTTCTTCCTTCTCGATCTTGTCCAGCATTCCGATCATCGCCGCCGTAATTTCTTCTTCGACTTTGTAAATAATTGAATGCAGACGGATATCAACTTCTTCCTGCCGCGCCACATCCGCCGCTCTCGATTCGGGTCTGACGTTGAAACCGATGATGACGACCGCCATCGCATCGTTATCCGATTGCGTCGCCGAAGCCAGCAAAACGTCCGATTCGCTGATCGCTCCGACACCGGAACGAATGACGCGAACTTTGACTTTTTCGGTTGAAAGTTTTTCGAGCGTTGCTCGCAGAACTTCGACCGAACCTTGCACGTCGGCTTTAAGAACGACGAGAAGTTCTTTGATTTCCGCGAGTCCGAGCGATTCGATGCCGCGTTTCGTCGTTTTGAGCATCGCCATCTGACGCGCCTGCAATTGTCTTTGCGATGCAATCGTCTGTGCTTTATCAATATTCGAAACGGATTGGAAAACGTCTCCGGCTTGCGGAACGCCCTGAAGTCCAAGAACTTCGACCGGAGTTGCCGGCGGAGCTTCTGTTACAATTTCGCCGAGATCATTAAACATCGCCCGAACTTTGCCGTAATACTGTCCGACGATAAACGGATCGCCGACGCGCAGAGTTCCCTGCTGAACCAAAACCGTTGCGACCGAACCGCGACCTTTGTCGAGTTTGGCTTCGAGAACAACACCCGAAGCGCGCCGCGTTGGGCTGGCTTTAAGTTCTAAAATATCCGCCGATAACAGAACGGTTTCGAGCAAAGTGTCGAGATTCGTGCGCTGTTTCGCCGAAACTTCAACCATTTCCGTTTCGCCGCCCCAATCAATCGGCTGCAAACCTTGTCCGGCAAGTTCCTGTTTTACTTTGTCAATATTCGCATTCGGGCTGTCAATTTTATTGATCGCCACGATCATCGGAACTTTTGCCGCCCTCGAATGTTCGATTGCTTCGATTGTCTGCGGCATCACGCCGTCATCCGCCGCGACAACTAAAATAACAACATCGGTCGCTTTTGCTCCGCGCGAACGCATCATTGTAAAGGCTTCGTGTCCGGGCGTATCGAGGAAAACGACGCGGCGTTTTTCCTTCGGATTATCGGGATTATCAACATAAACGCTGTATGCGCCGATGTGCTGTGTAATTCCGCCGGCTTCGCCTTCGGCAACATTATCAGAGCGAATCGCATCGAGAAGCGAGGTTTTTCCGTGGTCAACGTGTCCCATAACCGTAACGACCGGCGGACGCGAAACTTCTTCATCATCGGCATCCGCCGCGATGATTTCATCGTACTCTTGTTCGATGACCATTTCTTCAAACGGCACAAAACTGACTTCATAACCGAAATTTACGCCCAATTCTTTTGCCATCGGTTCGCCGATTGGCTGATTGAGCGTGGCAAAAATACCGCGTTTCACGAGAAGCTGCACAATATCGCGCGGCGTAACGCCAAGAGCTTCGGAAAACTCACGAATCGTCGCGCCTTCGGTCAGGCGAATTTGTTTGAGTTTATCTTTATTGATGTCGCCGATTTGATCAATGATGCGTTCTTCGATTGATTTCGGACGCGGTGCGGCAAATTCGATTTCTTTGAATCTGCCTTGCGGTTCATATTTCTTGCCGCCCTTCTTGCCGCCGCGACCCAATTTTTTGCGTGAATCGGCAGGCGGCGTGTAGGTAATTTTCGGAGTCGAAGTTTCGCCCGGAGTTCCGCGCAAATCGGGTTTTCGTCCAGTTGGCGCAGCGCTGCGTACGTCTCTTTTTTGTTTTGTTCGGTCGGTTTTAAGTTTTCCGGTTTTGGTCGGCGTATCGCTGACCACACGGTCGCCCGGTTTAATTCCCTTATCGAGTGATTCTTTAGTTAATGTTAAAACCTTCACTTGTGTTCCGGTTCTCGGTGCTTGTGTTTGAGTTTCCACAGGTTTTCTTTCAGTAAGTTTTTTGACGTGTGTGCCCTTTGTTTTCTCTCTCGGCTTTTCTTCAGCAACAACTTGAGGCGTTTCTTCTATTTCCTTAACTTCAACTTCTTCAATTTTTTTGATTTCTTCTTTAACTTCTTTGACTTCTTCAAACTCAACCGGCGTTTCCGGCTGAACTTCTGTTTTATCTTCAACAATCTCCGGTTCTTTTACTTCGATTTCAACCGGCGGTTCTTCTATTTTTTCTTCGATTGCTTTTTTAGTTAAAACTTTAATCTGGCGGCTCGGTGCTTTCGGTGTTTCTTTTGCGCTGACCGGAGTTTCGATTTTTTCAATAGCCGGCTCTTTTACTTGAATCGTTTTTTCTTCATGAGGCACAACAACAGCAACATCATTTGTCGGAATTTCTTCTTCTCTGACCTTTTTGACAGCTTTTTTAATAACTTTGATGGTACGTTTCGGGGTTGTTTCAGCTTTGGGGAAATATCTGTTACTGATTTTTTCCGCTAATTCTTTACTTACAGAATTAGACGGCACACTGACATCTGCACCTTCGCGGCGCAGTTCCTCAATGATGCGTTTGGTATCTTGTTTAAGTTCTTTTGCTAAATCGTAAACCCGAACTTTTTTTCCTACTGCCATATTTCTCTTTAAGTGATTATTTTACAGCAATTTACGATTAAACAAATTTTTGTTGTTTTTATTTTCGCTTAATTCATAAATTACAAATTTTCTTATTGTTATTTAACAGAATTCTCATCTGTTTCTTCTTCCGCCGCTTCGGTTTCTTCCGAAACAATTTCGGTTTCCTCTGTTTCTTCATTTACAAATTCAACTTCAGATTCTTCAACATCTTCAGTTTCCACAACCGCCGTTTCTTGCGAATCGTCCTCGCTTGATTCAGATGTTTCTACAGTCTTTGAATCAACTTCCGATTGGGCAGATTTTGCTTTGACGACTTCCTTCGCCGCAGAAATAATTCCTTCAGCCGCATCAAGACTAATGTCCAAAATTTCGACCAAATCATCAACCGTGGTTTCGGCTAATTTTTCGACATCTTTAACACCTTTTTCTTTCAAAGAATCTGCCTGTGCAACCGTAACGCCTTCGAGCGCAGTTATCGGAACAGCTTCGCCCGCTGCCATCATTTTGCCCATTTTCTGAGCAATTTCTTTCTTCAGCAAGTCTTCGCTGATGATGTCAATATCCCAACCGACGAGTCTTGTCGCCAGGCGAACATTTTGACCGCGCTTGCCGATTGCCAGCGAAAGCTGATCTTCATTGACGATAACCTCCATCTTGCGGTTGGTTACGTCCGTGATGCGAACCTGACTGACTTTTGCCGGACTCAAAGCGTTTGCCGCAAAAACCGAAGGCTCGTCCGACCACTCGATAATATCAATTTTTTCGCCGCGCAATTCTTTGATGATTGACTGCACGCGCGAGCCTTTCATACCGACACACGCGCCGACCGGATCAACATCTTTTTCATTTGACGCAACGGCGATTTTCGCACGATCTCCCGGTTCACGAACGGCAGATTTGATAACGACCGTTTCATCGTATATTTCAGGAACTTCCATTTCAAAAAGCCGTTTAAGCAGTTCGGGCGAAGAACGCGAAACTTTTATCTGTTGCCCTCTTAATTCTTTGTTTACATCTTCAATAACCACGCGGATGCGCTCGCCCTGATTCCAGGTTTCGCTGCGCGGTTGTTCCTGTTTCGGCAAAATCGCTTCGAGATTATTTCCTAAATCAACAATTAAATCGCCGCGTTCAAATCGTTTAACAACACCATTTATTAAAGTTCCGACGCGGTCAATATATTCGTCATAAACTTTCTCACGAATCGCTTCGCGCACTTTTTGCACCAAAATCTGTTTCGCTGTTTGCGCGGCGATTCTGCCGAGTTCTTCGGTCGGCAAAGGAATCAGCAGCATATCGCCGACTTCGATTTCATCATCGCCGGTCAATTCGACGGCTTCTTCGAGTGAAAGTTCGGTCGAAGGATTTTCGACTTCTAAAACAACCGTTTTATTCGCCGATATTTCGACCACGCCTTCTTCGTTATTCCATTCAACTTCGATACTTTCACCGGTTTTATCATGTGCTTTAAATTGTTTGCGGGCGGCAGCCTTCACGGCTTCCTTCATTGCTTCAATGACCAAATCACGGTCGAGTCCTTGTTCACTACACAATGCTTCGATGCTTTGTCCGATAGTTGTCATATATTTATTAAACGCAAAATGTCCTATTCAACGGCTTTTGCTCTCTTAAATTCTTCCTCTAAATCAATTTCCAGATTTGCTTTGGCAATCGCCTTAAACGAAATTTTCAGATTGCCGACGGTCTTATCTTCAAAAATGATTTCTTCGTCTTCAACACCGATAATTTTTCCGTTGAAATTCTTTTGACCGTTAACGGCTTGATATGTTTTAAACCGCGCCGATTTTCCAGTGAATTTTTCAAAATCCGATAAACTGTAAAGACCGCGTTCAAGTCCCGGCGACGAAACTTCCAAAGTATAAGCCGTCGGAATAAAATCTTCTTCTTCAATAATTTCGCCGACTTTGTGGCTCACCAGAGCGCAATCTTCGTGCGAAACGCCTTCCGGCTTGTCAATAAAAATTCTAACTTTTCGATCTTTTAATGCGCCGACAATTTCTGTATGAACGAGTTCCAACTTATTTTCCCCGGCAACCTGCTCGGCAATTTCTCTAACTCTTTGTTCAATAGACTGTTTTCCCATATTCTTTAACGCAAAATAAAAAGTGGGCGCGAAACCCACAGCACACGCTCCTACGCATTGCAGGAAACGAGTATCATACCTTAAATAATCCGAAATTGGCAAGCGAACTATTCAATGTTTGCTTTTATTTTACCGACGGCATCAGCCAATTGTCCGAACACATTTTCTAAACTCTGAAAACTTTCTTTTGTTTTTTCGGCTGAAAACTCGTCCAGCATAATAGCAAATTGTTTTGTTTCGGATTTTAAGCGATCGGTTTCTCTTGAAACAATTTTCACCGATTCGGATTCCCCGTCGCCGCTTACTCCGGCTTTCCTTGCCTCTTTTATCCCCCAATGCGTAATGCTGACAACATCCGGGCGTCTGGTTTCCGCAATCCAACCTTGCCGGCTTAATTGTTTAAAAATATCAGGATAACTCCCTAAAAATCCCAAACTTTTTACCAACTCCTTTAAATCAACCGTTTGCGAATCTTTTCCGCCTGTTACTTCATAAAGTTTTACTAAAACCTTCTGATAAACATCCATATTTTTCAGTCCGAAATTATAATTTTGAATTACAAAAAACTTTTCAATTCAATCATTTTTAATTTAATGTGATGAAATTAAATTAAACCTGACACTTTCTCAAAAGCTAACCGGGCAACCCCCAAAACTCCTGCATCGTCCCCTTTTTCCGCCTGAATTATTTTAACACGTTCGCCGGGTTCTCTATAAGTACGTTCCCGAATTATTAAACGGGTTTGCGGCATAAACAAATCCCAACCTGCCGCCGCTCCGCCGCCGATGACGATAACTTCGGGATTAAGAACATTTATCAAACCGGATAAAGCGACGGCAAGATAAAAACCTTGTTTCCTGAAAACTTCTAAAGCCAGTTCATCTCCGTTTTTTCCCGCTTCGTAGATTTCCAATGAAGAAAGATGCAGATTGTCGGGTAATTTAGACTTCGGATATTGGAAACCTATTTCGCGGGTTAAACGAACAATTGCTGTCGCCGAAGCATATTGTTCAACGCAGCCGCGACTTCCGCAACCGCACGGCGCACCAAACGGTTCAACACAAATATGTCCGATTTCTCCGGCTGTGCCGTCAACGCCGCGAAGAACTTTCCCGTCAATAATTATACCGCCGCCGACACCTGTCCCGAGTGTTACGCAAATTGAATTATCAAAACCTTTCGAAGCGCCGCACCAATTCTCACCGACCGCTGCGGCATTTGCATCATTCTCCAGAAAACACGGCAAATCGAGTTCGTCTTCTAAAGTAGCGGAAATCCGAAAACCGCTCAGAGCCGGCACATTCGGAGCTTTTAGAATAATTCCCTTTTCAGAATTAACCGTTCCCGGCACAGCGGCGGCAATGGCTTTTACAACACCGCTTTTTTTAACCGCCTCACGACATTCGATTGCCGCTTCCTTAATTGCCAATACAATCTCGTGGGCAACTTCGGATTTTGGAGTGTTTCTTTTTGTGCGATAAAGAATTTTTCCGCTTCGGTCAATTGCCGACATACGTAAATTTGTTCCGCCCAAATCAATTGCTAAAATTATTTCGTTCATCAATGCTTGAATATAAAGTTCTCATATCTAAATCTGCAATCACAAACTTAAGATTTTCCGTAAATCACTGAAATAAAACTGTTTCATTAAAATCCGCAAATCTTCGATCTTCCGGAAAATCGCAACTATTTTTTTTGAAAAATTTATAAATCATCTCGCTTTTTTGATATTTACCCAGCAATCCGATCTTAAAAATTTTACGATTATTCGCTTTCGGCGAACAGTTTTACTATTTAATCTCATTGAATTTAACAATAATTTTAAAGTTTATCATCATTTTTTTATAATAATCGCACTTTTTTATAATTAAACTTTCAAAGAGTACCAAAATTATGATATAAATATATTCAAAATCAAAGCTAAAGGTTTTTCATAAGGTCAATATACTTTAGCTTTGATTTTTGAAATACTTACCATCTTTTTATTGACATCAAGAAACAATTCGTGTAAAAGATTCAAAGGTTTGATTTTTTTGATTATATTTATCGAACGCGAAACAAGAGGAGAATTATGAATAGCAAAACTTGGAGAAACAAAGCACTTTCGATGTGCTTGATTGTTGCTACAATTGCAACTTACTCAATGGTCGCTTTAGCCGGATCGGAAAGAGTTACCGGAGAGCTTTTAATTAGTGGAAATAACTTAAATGGTGTGATAGTGAACGGAGAATCCGCCCAAAGCGGTCGTTCAATCTTTTCCTCCAGCACGATTGCAACCCCTGAAAATACTAATGCAACTATAAATTTAGGAAAGATTGGTAACATCAACCTAGCTCCTAACACTACTTTGGCTTTATCATTTAGCGAAAATGGAATTAACGGCGAACTGCTTGCCGGAACCGTTTCGGTTTTAAGTGCTGAAAACAAAGTCAACATTAAAATGATTAACGGAGAAGTCGTTACATTAAACGCCGGTGAATCTGCTACTGCCGGCAGTTCTAAAGCTCAAACCGACGACGAAAATAAAGGCGGTGCAGCCTGGTTTGTCTGGGCATTAATCTTCGGCGGCGCGGCAGCAGGTATTATTTTAGCCGCTACTTCCAGCAACAACGACATTAATTTAGGTGGCGGCGTAACAGTGGTTAGCCCGTCCCGTTAATTTTTTACTAACCTTTTCTTGAAGTAATCTAATTTAAACGTATAATAGAAAAGGCTTTTATTTTTATTCAGGATTGATACAGGAGGAAATTAAATCAATGCTCGGCACAAGTATGATTCGTAAATCAATAACATTTTTTACTGCCGTTGCTGTTTTGTGTGTATATTCAATGACGGTTTTAGCCGCTCCGAATGACGGAATGGGTGAAATTACTGTTAGTGGAACAGTCACAGTCAATGGGCAACCCGTTGTTTCAAGCGCAACGATTAACTCAGGAAGCACCATTATTACAGGCACAAACTCATCTGCAATTATTAACTTAGGAGGAAACGGTCGCGTAGAAATTCTTTCGGATTCGACTTTATCCCTAACTTTTAATGCCAACAGTATTGTTGGCTCACTTGATTCCGGAAAAATTCGTGTTTTCAACAAAGCCGGAATTGCCACATCTTTTACAACCAAAAATTCAACGGTTATCGCAGATGCCGGTCAAGCTAATACTTTTAGTATTGATGTCGGCTGTGGTGATACTGCCCGTTGTACACAAACATTTGTCGAAACCACTACCGGACTTGTTACTTTGCGCAGTGGTTCAACTGACAAACAAGTTGCCGCCGGAACGGATGCGTCAATCGGCAATCCGTCGCAAACCGGCTGTCAGCCTTGCTTGCGACCGGGCGGAGGAGCACCTGTTCCTGTTGCCGGTATCGGAACAGGCGCACTTGTAGCAATCTTATTGGCAGCAGCCGGCGCGGTTGGTGCAGCTGTCTTCTTAGGCACTAAAGATAATGATGTTGACATTGGCGGCGGCGTTATTGTCGTTAGTCCGAATCGTTGAATTAAAATCTAAATAGGTCAAAAACATTGCGGGTCACGTTGAATTAAACTTGACCCGCATATTTATTTATCAGTTTGTGAATTATTTAACAAGATATTTTATATTTTTACTTTTAAGGATTATTTAATTATTTATGCACATAGCAGTTATTGGAACAGGTTACGTAGGTTTAGTTACAGGCGCTTGTTTTGCCGAATTCGGTGTCGAAGTTACCTGTGTGGATGTTGACGAAAATAAAATCAATCGTCTGAACAATGGTGAAATCCCGATTTACGAACCGGGATTAGACAATGTTGTCGAAAAAAATGTAAAAGCAAATCGGTTGCACTTTACGACAGATATAAAATCAGCGGTCGAACAGGCATTAGTTGTTTTTCTGGCAGTAGGAACGCCGCCGCAGGCAGACGGTTCGCCCGATATGAGTTTTTACCGGCAAGCGGCAAGAGACATAGCCGAAGCGATGAACGGTTATAAAGTTTTGGTAACAAAATCAACCGTTCCGGTCGGTACGGGCAAATGGCTCAAAGAATTCGTTTCGGAAAATCTGAAGATTGAAACAAATTTCGGAGTTGCTTCAAATCCCGAATTCCTGCGCGAAGGTGCGGCAATCGAAGATTTTATGCGCCCGGACAGAGTTGTTATCGGAAGTAATGAAGAAGATGCTATTGCGATTATGAAAGACCTCTATCGCCCGCTTTATTTAATTGAAACGCCGATTGTCATAACTTCGCTCGAAGCGGCTGAACTTATAAAATACGCGGCAAACGCATTTCTCGCCACAAAAATTACGTTTATTAACGAAGTTGCCAATCTCTGCGACGCAATCGGCTGTGATGTTCACGATGTTGCGCGCGGAATGGGAATGGACAACCGGATCGGGCGTAAATTCCTGCATCCCGGTCCGGGTTACGGCGGTTCGTGTTTCCCGAAAGATACGAGAGCTTTGACGACGGTTGCCGACAGTTTCGGTGTTGATACTTTGATCGTTGATGCGGTCATTGAGGCAAATGAGCGACAGCGACAAGCGATGATTCCGAAAATCGAAAAACTGGTCGGTGATTTAAAAGGGAAAAAAATCGGCATTTTAGGACTTTCATTTAAGCCGGAAACCGACGATATGCGCGAATCTCCGGCGACAGATGTTATCAAAGCCTTGCAGGAACGAGGCGCAACTATCAAAGCATTTGATCCGGTGGCGATGGAAGAAGCAAAACATTGCTTGCCCGACATTGAATATGCAACGGACGAATACGATGCGATTGATGGCGCGGACGTGTTGGTTTTCCTGACTGAATGGAATCAGTTTCGCGCACTCGATATGGAAAGGGTTAAAAGCCTTTTGAAATCACCGAAAATCGCCGATCTGCGCAATATCTACGAACCAAGTGATATGCGTAAATTAGGATTTGAATACATCGGCGTTGGAAGATAGAAAAGGTTAAAAGTGAAAAGGTTTATTTTTGTTAACCATTACCAACATAAATCAAACTTTTTATTTTGCAGAAAAAAAATGCCGGAATTAATCAAAACTTTTTCACTTTTTCACTTTTTCACTTTATAAACATTTTCACTGTTTTTATTTTACTTAAAAATATGTCATTTACAGAAAAAGTTTTGGTTACGGGCGGCGCAGGATTTATCGGCTCGAATTTGGCTGATGAACTCATCAAACAAGGCGCAAAAGTTGTCATCATAGATAATTTTGCAACCGGATTTCGGGAAAATCTTGAAGAAATCAAAGGCGATTTCGATTTTGTCGAAGGCGATTTGAATGATGATTCAGCATTAAAAAAAGCACTCGAAGGCGTTGAGATCGTTTTTCATCAAGCGGCTTTGCCGAGCGTTCCGCGTTCGGTGGCAAACCCGCAGGAAACGCATCAAGCGTGCGTTAATGCGACATTTAATCTGCTCTGCAACGCTAGAGAAAAAAACGTCAAACGCTTAATTTATGCCGCTTCGAGTTCGGCTTACGGCGATCAGGAAACCTTGCCGAAAGTTGAAACAATGCGCCCCGAACCGCTTTCGCCGTATGCCGCCGCGAAATTGATGGGCGAGTATTATTGTCAAGTTTTTTCGAGCGTCTATAATCTCGAAACAATTTGTCTACGTTATTTCAATGTTTTCGGTCCGCGACAAAATCCGTCTTCGATGTATTCCGGTGTGATCTCGCGGTTTATAGACGCTTTGATGGGCGGCAAAACTCCCGTAATCTTCGGCGACGGTGAGCAATCGCGCGATTTCACATATATCGCCAACGTGGTCAACGCCAATATCAGAGCCGCGCAAACCGATAAAGGCATCGGGCAGGTAATGAACGCGGCAAACGGCGAGCGTATTTCGCTCAACGAACTTTTGACAGTACTTAAAAAAATCACCGAAAAACACGATGTCGAAGCCGAATATCAGGAAGAAAGAAAAGGCGATGTCAAACATTCGCAAGCCGGAAACGATCTGGCAAAAGAATGTCTGAATTATGAAGTTCTCGTAGATTTGGAAGAAGGCTTGCGCCGCACGATTGATTGGTGGAAACACAGCCGCTTCGCTCAATAAAAAAGACTGGACTTGGATGAGTCCAAGCGGGGACGCTTGCGCTCCAGTCCTAATTTGGTGGATAAATGTGAATATTACAAAATTCCTTTGGTTGTTCGCTTTCTTTAAAGGTTTTCAGATTTTTTTTCTGACAGTATTCGCCCGCCTTCATTCCGGTAAAACTGCATACCGAAACCGACACATTTTTTTCTAAATTTCCGCTGATTCCTGTTTTGGGAGGCGATTCCTTTTGTGCATCTTCCCAGGTCGTAAAAGGTGTCGGCGAACTTTGCGGTTTGATGACATCAGGTTTTTCTTCCAATTTCAATTCTTCTGCCGGAATCAAACTCTTGTTCGGAAGAGTTCCGCCGATAAACAATTCGACGCGGCGAAATTCCGGCGGCACGTCCGTCACATAAATTTCTTTCGGCTCAATTTCCGGTTCTAAATCGAAATCAAATTCCGGATTTGTATTTGAGGCAAGCGGTGTCGGCGTTGGTGTCGGCGTTGGCAACGGTTCAGTTTCTTCAAATCCGCCGATTTCCTTGATTAAACTTCCGTTGCGAATATCAATTTCCGCCTTGCGAACCGAATCTGGCATCGTCCAATCACCGTTCCAATCGGGATTTTGAGCCAGTGCTTCCTTCATAAAATCCGCCCAGATCGGCATTGCCGAATCCGATCCTTTCATCCCCAAATCCGAACCGTCATCGAATCCGACATAAACGATGCAGACGATTTCGGGCGTATATCCGGCAAACCAGCCGTCGCGTGAAGTTCCGGTTTTTCCGGCGATTCCGGTTTTTCCGGCAACATTCTTAAATCCCCAGGCTCTGAGTTCTGCCGCCGTTCCGCGATTTATCACGTCCTTCATTATATCGTTCATAATGTAGGAAACATCGGGCTGAATCACTCTTTTTTTCTCAGCGGTCGGCGCGACGACGGTCGTTCCATCGCCTTTGGTCATTCGGTTTATCGCTATTGGCGAAGTTCGCTCGCCGAGATTGGCAAATGTCGTGTAAGCCGAAGCCATTTGCAAAGGCGTGGCTTCGCTCGTTCCGAGTGCCATCGAGGGATACGCTTTTTCAACCTTTGGAAGTCCGGCTTTAGCGGCAAAATTCATCACTTTGCCAATATTTAATTCGAGAGCGAGATCAACCGTTATGACGTTTTTACTTTTGACGAGCGCATCGCGCAGAGTAATGTCCGCATTGCTGAACGTATCGCCGAAGTTATTCGGCGAATAAGAATCGCGCCCGTAAGTAAAGATTTTTTTCTCGTCTTTAAATACGGTTGCGGCGGTTAAAACACGCGGACTCGGATCGTAAGGCGTGTTAATTGCGGCGGCGAAAACAAAGGGTTTGAAGACCGAACCGGGCTGACGTTGTGCGCTTGTTGCCCGGTTAAACTGCGTTTCGAGGAAATCGCGTCCGCCGACCATCGCGACGATTTCGCCCGTTTTCGGTCGAACGGCGACGAGTGCGGCTTGCAAACTTCCCTTCGGCTTTTTCGGAAAATATTTTTCTAATCTTTCGAGCCGTTTATTGACGATTTCGTAAGCCTTTTTCTGCAAATCGGGATCAATCGTCGTATAAACCCGCAGATGCTGCAAGGCTTCCGGATCGCTGATTATCTTCGGAACTTCTTCAACGGCAAACTGCGAAAAATACGGCATTCCTTTTAAATTCTTGCCGCTGGTAATTTTACGAACTTCGAGCGGCGTATCTTTCGCCTTTTGCGCTTCGCCGGCGGACAAGGCTTCGGCTTCGATCATCGAATCAAGAATCTGATTGCGTCTTTTTGTCACGTTTTCCAATCTTTTATACGGATTATAACGATTCGGACTTCGGATAATTCCGGCGATAAAAGCCGCTTCCGGCAGTGTTAAAGCCGAAACATCTTTATCAAAATAAGCCTTTGAAGCCTCACCGACTCCGTAGATCGAAAGACCTAATTGCTGTCCGAGATAAATCTGATTGACATAGAGCGTAAAAATTTCTTCTTTTGTCAGCCGCGTTTCCAAAATCACGGACATATACGCTTCCTTTACTTTGCGCTCAATCGTCTGATCGTTGTTCAAAAACAGATTTTTGACAAGCTGCTGGGTGATCGAAGAACCGCCCTGATTTTCCAGAACCGTATTATCGGCTTCGCCGTCGTAACGCCGCCAGAGCGCACGTCCGATGCCGCGAAAATTCACGCCGTAATGCTCGAAAAACGCTCGGTCTTCTGTAACGGTAATCGCTTTGATCAGATGCGGCGGCAAATCTTTAAATGTTACAACCTTTCGTTTTCCGTCGCCTTCGCGCGCCACCGAACTCAAGATCATCGGTTCAAGTTTTACTTGCTTGACGCTTTTTTCTTCATCAGTATCGGTGATTAATTCGACTGATTTTCCGTCTTTTTTGAATTTCACCGAAACAGCCGGATAAATCTTTTTACGGTCAATCATTGCCGTCAATCCGGGCTGAATTTCGACCGAATTATCTTCAATCGAATAACGGCTGCGCGAATCGTCCGCCTGTTGATTTTTCTCGATATATCCGGCGGAAATCAGATAATCTTTTAATTCTTCGACCGAAATATTTTCATCCGTTTTCAAAGTTTTCGGCGCGGAATAAATTCCCGAAGTATTCGTAAAAACCTCGCCGCGCAACATCACATCTATGCGGTCTGAATATTCAAACCAAAAATAGGTCAGTGTTAAAAATGCCGTTAAAATAAAAAGTCCGGCAAGCGACAGTGTCCAGGCATTAAAAATTCCGTGAAGAATTCGTCTAAACAGACTCGGCGGCGGTTGTTGAAAAGATTTCACGCGCCGCTGCACGCCCGCTTTATTTTTTGCGGGGATGTTTTTGAAATTATCGGAAATTTTTCGTCGGTTTGCCATTTTAAGATTCTTAATTTGTTTAGAGAGGATTTTGAATTTGGCGGTTGCCTTATCAAGTTTATAAATTTTAGACTTGTAATGTCTAGTTATTTATTAAATATTTCAAAAATTTTATGAAAATTCTGATCACAGGCGGAAGCGGTTTTTTGGGAACTTCGCTGCATAATTATATCGAAGCGGACAATTTTTCGCGCCGCGCCGGATTTGATCTGCTGAATATGCAGGACGTACAGGTCGCGCAAGATTACGACGTTGTCATTCATCTCGGCGCGATTCTCGACAAATCGCCGGAATCGGCGGAAGAAGTTTTTCTGACAAATGTCGAAGGAACGGTCAATCTTTTGCGAGTGATGAAAGAAAATTCCGTGTTTATT
Organism: Pyrinomonadaceae bacterium; assembly: GCA_041745765.1. Lineage (GTDB taxonomy): Bacteria > Acidobacteriota > Blastocatellia > Pyrinomonadales > Pyrinomonadaceae > JAHCHG01. The sequence goes on from JBGTIH010000041.1 coordinate 35,631, forward strand.
TTTGCTTCGACTAAAGATATTTACGGCAGATTTGCTGATAAATATGCGGAAGTTCCCGAAACTTGCGAAACGCTTTACAGCGGTCAATCCGCGCTCGAATGGTCTAAACTAATAGCCGAAAAATACGTTGATTTCTACGCGCATAAAAATAATTTCCGGTCGTGCATCTTCCGTCTTTCCACAATTTACGCTCCCGTTTCAGCCGGCAACACGCCGAATTTCGTCGCGCATTACGCCGACGCAATTAACAAAGGCGAACCGATCAAACTTCCGGCTGGCGGCACGCCGAACCGCGATATTCTGCACGTTTCGGATTTTGCCAGGGCTTGCACCGCTTTTACCGATTCGGTCATCCGGCACGGACTTTACAATCTCGGCGGCGGCAGAGAAAACGCGCTGACTTTGCGTGAACTCATCGAAAAAATGGAAGAAATTTCAAATTGTCAGGCTGTAATTGACGAAGAAAATCCGCTTCCCGCGCCTTTTCCATTAAATTATATTTCGGATTTAACACTCGTTCAGCAAGAATTGGACTGGAAACCGGAAATTAGCATCGAAGACGGGCTTAAGACATTGTTCATTTAACATTTATCATTTATCAAAAGCGAATCAACTGTGAGGTTTAATTGTAAAAACTAAAATTTGCAGATTTTCAAAATAAATGATTTTAATAAAACTCTTTGCCTTAATAACCAACACCAAAATTGATTCTTTATCTGATAAATGATAAATGATAAATGATAAATGATAAATGAAAATAGTTGTGCGCGGAACAAATTGGGTTGGCGATGCGGTGATGACGATTCCCGCTTTGCGCGAATTGCGGCGCATTTTTCCCGACGCTTTTATTACGCTTCACACGCGTTCTTGGGCGCAGGGAATCTTTCAGGATACCGATTTTATAGATGAAATTTTGCCGTTTGAACGCGAAAAAACCTCATTAAAAACTACCCTCGCTCAAGCGAAAATCTGGCGCGAAAAAAAATTCGATCTTGCCGTTCTTTTTACAAATTCATTTGAATCGGCGTTTCTGGCAAAACTCGGCAAAGTTCCCCGCAGATTCGGCTACGGCAAAGAAGCCAGAAGTTTTCTGCTGACGGACGCAGTAAAAATGCCCGTTTGGAAAAACGAACGCCACGAGATTTTTTATTATCTGAATCTGATTGCCGAAATCGAACATAAATTTTTCGGCACGAAAACCTTTTTAGAAAGCGAACCGCGTTTCGAATTGGATGTTTCCGCCGAAAGACGGGAAAAGGCACTAAAAATTTTAGAAGAAAGTGGCGTTGAATTAATGAAAAAAACCGTTGCGTTCGTTCCGGGTTCGACCAATTCACGCGCAAAGCGTTGGCAGACGGAAAGTTACGCGAAATTAAATGATCGTCTGCAAAATGAATTAAATACAAATGTAATTTTAATCGGCGCGGAAAACGAATTGGGTGTTTCCCTCGAAGTTTATGAAAAATCCGAGGTAAAACCGTTTATTTTAACCGGAAAAACGACGCTGGCGGAAGTTGTTTCGATTTTGAGTGTTTGCGAAATGCTCGTTTCAAACGACACGGGACCGGCGCATATTTCCGCCGCTCTCGGAACAAAAACTTTGGTGATTTTCGGTCCGACAAACCCAAACACGACACAGCCTTTTCAATCGCAAATCATCAAAAAAGACGTAGATTGTGCGCCGTGTATGCTGCGGGATTGCCCGATTGATCATCGCTGTATGACGCGGATTTTGCCTGACGAAATTTTTGAAAAAGTTGTTTCAATGTTATAAAATGCGTCTTGTTTTGAGGAATAAATATAATGCCGAATTATTGTACGCAATGCGGAATCCAGATTTATTACGAAGCCGATGTTTGTAATGATTGCGTTTCGCAAGCAAATCGGCAACCGCGCCCGGTTGCCGAACAAACCCGACAACAGCACGATTTTTCGCCGTATCAAACGCAGCCGCTCAATCAGCCGCCTTTGACGCAGCAAATTCAGCCGTTTCACACGCCGCCGAATTTGCAAAATTTTTCTTCCTGTCCGTTTTGCGGCGGCTCCGGCGGAGTTATGACCAAATCAACGATTTCGACCGGCGGATT
>JBGTIH010000042.1:0-28772 GCA_041745765.1 Pyrinomonadaceae bacterium
TAAATCCGCGCACCCAAAGAGCAATAAACGAAATCCTCAGTTTCAGCAAAAATGACCGTGTTTTGGAGAAAATAGGTGAAACGGACGGCAGAAACCGCAGCGAACAAGCCTCGTATCTCGGACAATTTTCGCAATTAACCCGTGACATTTTTGAGCGCGGCGCAAATGTCGTGGACGGTAATCTTATTGTTCCGCAGGAGAAATTGACCGATTCTCACCCGTTAGCCATTACAACGGAAAGTTTCGCCGTGAGCCGTCTCGGCAGGATTCTGCGGGATGAAGAACGAGCCAAAGAACTTGCGCCGTTAGTCGTCGAGTGCGGCAAAAAGATCGCGGGAATTACGGCGGATGGGGAAACCAAACTCAAAGTTTTCGGCTGGATGTATGAATCCCTTGAAGGCAAAAATGATTTTGGAGCGCGAGAAGTTGGGGAAAAGCCGAAGTTCGAAGAAACACTTAAAAAAATCAGAGGTTTGGCAGAAGAAATGCACTCCCTTGAGCCGATTGATAAAAACGAATTTGTGCCGCTCATCGAAATTGAGCATAGCTATTCATCCGAATCCTTTATTGAAAACAAAGGCGAAACCCTCAATCCGGCAGAAATTTACGAAGAAGCAATCAGCCAGGCAGCAGTAGAACAAAATCAAATTGAATCCTTTGAATTAGAACAGAGCGAAAAAATAAATACGGAAGGTTACGAGCGAATCGATTTACGTCTCGATGTGCCGCGAATTCCCGAAGATTACACTCAAACCGAAATTTCCAAACTAATCAATGAAACTCTGCCCGACATTGACCGGCAACTCGAAAACGGCATTACGCCGAGAGAAATTCTTGCTCCGTTTAATGCCGCAGTTCGGCAAAGCGCCGGCGAAGACGCGATCAAGCGGCTTGAATCCATCTATCAAAAACAGCAAAAGGGTCGAGCCGAAAAGCAACAAATTAGTGGAAAACCTCTTGAAATAAACCAACGCCTTGACGGACAGCCGGCGAAAATTGATGTTTTCCGGCAAAATATCATCGAACTCAAAAGCCCAAACGAATATCTTTCGGCTGAAAAAAAAGCAATCAATACTTTTTACAAACGGCAGAAGCAGGAAGTCGGAAATTTGCTGACAAAAATTGATGATGCCCGGCTCAAAGAAACCGCCGAAAAAATCGAAGAACTTGCGCTTAAAAAAGAACTGAATCAAGTAAAAGTAGCTAAACCGAATTTCGCCTTTAAGCTCGAAAACTCATTGGAAATTGTTGTCGGTTTTCCTTCCCAAGAATCAGTCGAGAGTCGTAATTTCATTGCGTCTTACATCAATTACCAACTCAAAACACCTGAAACGCGGTTACGTTTTGAGAATGAACGATACCGCGATTTTGCCGTCCGTCTTGAATCCGCTGCGACGCGCGATGAAGTGTTGAAAACATCATCTGAAATTCGGGCGAAAAACGCTTCATTCGGTCTTCGTTGGAAGGAATTAAAAGACGGTGAAAAGGAAAAATTGCCGCGACCTTTAACAAATCGGGAAATGCAGTTTCTCTTTACGGAACCCTCGCCCGCCCATTACACAAACGAGATGACCGCTGCTCGTTTAAGTTTTGCACATAGCGGAGCGAGCCGCCGGGCAATGACTGAATCGCTTTTGAAAGGCGAAATCAAACCAAGCCCCGAAGCCCATAAATTGATTGAAAGTCTGGATTCAAGACTGCAAAGACGCGATATTAAAGATTCATTGCTTGCCACCAAACATTTTTTTGAAAGCGTCAAAACGCCGAATGACGCACTGAAATACAAAAATAGTTTTGATCATCGGGAAATCTATCAAAAACTTCCCTCCCAGGAAAAGGATTTTGTTTACACGCGCGCAACTCAGCAAAAGGAAAACCTCGAATACCAATTATCTTTCAAAAAATTGCAATTGGAAAGAGTAGAAGAAATCAGCCTTACCGAACAACCGAAAACTATAGTCAGCCCGGCGGAACGCTCCTTTCATCTAAACAGCCTGTTTCACCAGGCACGGATTCTGGGAGACCGAATTGATTCTAAACCCTTGATGCAAAATGAAATAAGTGACCGGGATGTTTCAGCCATCGCCGTTCTGCTCAAAAATCAGCCGGTCGAAAAGTTGGAAAATCTCGCCGGGCAATTTCAGAAAAGCGAGAACGCGGAAAAGAAAAAAATCGGTGAAATTCTTCAAACCTTCAATCGTGCCGAGATTTCCAAAGTCGAAAATAAGACGATCATCAGTATCAAACTGCCGGAAAACACTCTGGTCAGCACGGAAACTTACCGCGAACTGCTCGAAAAATTCTATCCCGATGATATGCGGCAAAACGAGAAATACAAGTTTGAAAAATTTGGCGAAAAGGATGTTTCCCGCGCGCTTCAAAAAGGACAAGATGAAACCATAAATAACTTTCGCGAGGAAATAAAAGGTAATTCTTATCAAAAAGACGCGCCGGAAAATGTCCTTGAAACCGAAAAAACAGTTCTCGAAAAGCTCGATAAAATCGCGCAGTTTCAAGCGGAAGCCCGAAATGCCCTGCGTGAGAATAAAAGCATTTTGAATAAATACGTCGCCCGCGCCGGTTCCAAACTGCAAAAACCACAAGTTCCCTCTCCAGGCGACCAAAAAGAAATTGTTTCCATCGCTTTGGGCGGTAAAGCTTCAAATCTCGTTTCAAACAAAGTCCACGACCAATTTTTGCAAGCCGCACAAAAGGAAATCCCGATCAGCGATTATCAGAAATTCAAGGCGAACGAAAAGTTTTTGGGTGAAGCGAAATTTGATATTAAATACGAGTTTGCGGAAATATCGCGTGATATGAAAAGTTTGGAAGAAGCTAAACTCAAAACCGAACCCGGTCGCGACCAAACTCTTGATCAAACTCAAGACCAGCTTCACCGACACGAAGAAAACAAGGTCACATCAACCGAAAATAAGCCGCTCAGCCAGCAAATTTATGAAAAGGAACTCAAAAAAGCTGAAAAAGGGCTACTCGCGGAAAATTTGAGTGAAAAACATTACGGCAAAGTTGATGAAATTCAGAACCTCGAAACTCTTTTTTCTTCCAAAGAACGTGAGGAAATTAGAACAAAAGCTGCTGAAATTGCAAAAGAAAAGCTTGAACCTAAGGAACTGAATGCCGATCATCGCAAAGTCTCATTCGAAGCCGGCAAACAAGCTCTGACCACCTTCAAACAACTGGAACGCGCCGCAAATGTTTTTGAGTTTAGTAATGATAAACACAAAATCCGGGAAGCCTTCGCCAAATTGGATATTGAAGCCGCCGCGCTCAATAAAATTCGGCAGGATTACGGCAAATCGGAAAAAATCGCCCTTTTGCGCGAAGGAATAAAAGCCGACATTATTGATCTATTCAGCAAAACTTCCGACCGTAAGACGGGTAATTTTTCGGAACTGACGAAGGAGATTCTCAGCAAGAACTTTCACAAAGCGGGTTTTGCCGGAATTGCCGGAGATTCCGAGCGGATCGTCAAAATCAGCCGCGAAATCGGCGAAAAACTGGAAGCCAAACAACTTTTCGCAGGAGGTAAGGGCGGGCAGATTCTGTTTTCCAACGAGTCGAAAGAAACACAAATTTCTGGTAAAATTTTGGAAGCCGCAGCGGAAAAACTCAAACCTAAATATGAACAAGCGAAAGATTTAGTTGTTCGTTCGCGGTGAAAGCCATTCAAGTGATAAATCTTGAAACATCAAGTCATGGGCTAATCTTGATAAAAATGTGTTAAATTATATTTCGAGAGGTAAAACATGACCAATACGGAAAAAATGCAGCAACTTCATCACCGGGCGAGTTTGGGCGAAACGCTTTCGTCTGAAGAACGCAAGGCTTTGCAAAATTGGTATGACGAACTAGACCGCGAAGAAGAAGCAATGCTCAACAGCAACCAAAACCAAGTTGAAAATTCAATCGATTGGCGCGAAACATATAACGCGACTATCACGAAAATTGCACGGACGGCTGCATCCATTGAAGAAATCGCCAAGCAAAATGAAGCGTTGCGCCGCGAAAATCAAAGACTTCGCGAAATTGTCGCCAAACGTCTGCCTGAATTAGCCGCGTGAGTATTTCAGATGAAACAAAAGCTGAAGTTCGCACACGGGCGGGCTTTGCCTGTGAATATTGCGGCATCAGTGAAACGGATGCGGGGGGCGAGTTGACCATTGATCATTTTCAACCGCAATCGGCAAACGGTTCGGACAATACGGAAAATCTCGTTTATGCCTGTTTTCGCTGTAATCTTTACAAAAGTGATTATTGGACGGAAACAGAAAACACACTCGCAATTTTCAATCCGCGCCAACATTCTGCCACCGAACATTTTTCAGTTGCACCGGACGGGATAATTTATGCAGTTTCCGAAATCGCCGAATTTACGATTCGCCGTTTAAAACTCAATCGCCCGCCGCTCGTTGCTCATCGGCGCAAAATCAATCAACAAATAAGCGACCGCAAATTTTTCGAGCGCACACAGGAGGCAAACAAATTGCTCGCCCAAACCAATGAAGAATTACAACGCGTTGTCGAAGAACAACAAAAAATGCTTGAAGAACAACAGCGATTGTTAAAAACTATTTTACGTTAGGACAACCTTACTTTAGCAAACATATTAATAAATTAAGGCGCTGAGTTGGTTTTGTTATTCCAATTAATCGCCTTTTGAGTTGTTTTCAAATCCACTGCCGGCTGTTCAATCAACCCGAAAACGCCGAGTTTTTGGAGCGTCGGATTGGCTTCGATACTGTCAATTTGTTCAAGCGGAAGTGCTGCACCTTTAAACCTTCGGCAAACGTCTGGGGACGCGACCAAAAACCAAGTCGGCGATTCTTCGCGCATCTTTCCTGTCGGAATCGCCCACAGCGTAAATTGATGAGGCGAAATCTGAGTGTAGAAATAGTAATAATTGCGATGATTCAAAGCACGGTTTTCGGCGGAAAACAAGCGGTTTTTCCGCTCCCAGACCACACCTTCAAGTTTTTGCAAATCAACGGGAAATCCGCCGCGTTTTTCGTGAAAGCGAAGCAGGTCGCGCATCATCATCGAAACGGCTTCAACCGGCATTTCGGCTTGTGTTTGGCGGTCTGCCGACCACAGCGAATAAATATAAGCGGCGATGACGATCAAGAGTGCAAACAAAGCGACGATTAATGAAAGTTTGATTCTACTTGCGACCATATATTTCTTAAAATAAGCTCCGATTCATTTCCAAATTGATATGGGCTTGATATTCCAGATGCTCGGCTCGCACCGAATCGCTCAAACCGTCGAGCGGATTTGTCTCCACTTCTTCGTTTTCAGTTTTCGGCTCATCGAAAGTCTCGATTTTTCTGGTTAAGATAACCGGCTTGTTTTTGCCGTTTTCACTTTTACGGGACTTTTCAGCCAGGGCAATGCGCAAGGCAATATCCCGTCTTTCGGTTGAAGATTCTTTTTGATCTGTCAAATTGTCCATCTGATTTTCCTCGTAAATTTTCTTTTCGGTGATCACTTTCTCAACCGTATCATCAACCAATTCTTCTATCGTTTCACCGTCTGGAACTGCCGGCTGAGAATTTTCGGTTTTATCTTTTGCGGAAATGGCGCGAGGCGCCGGAGTCTTTGAGTCAGATAAATTTGTATCATCGCCAAAATTAAAACCGGCATCAATATCACCCAGATAAATGACTTTCGGAGTTCCGAAAATGGGTGAAATGAATTTTTCTTTCAACACTGCCATCGGCGGAAAGGCGGCTTTGATCGGCGGCGCGGTGTCGTTGACGATAAGCAATTCACGGTGAGCGGCAATTTGGCGGACTTCTCCGGCGTGCATCAGGGCGCGTTTTTGTTCAGCGTAACGGATGTTATCGTTTTTCTTGCCCGGAAAGTCCTGATACGTTTTGGCGAAAATAGTCGTTTCGCCGAGTTGTTTGGACGCGTATTCCGCCGTTACGTCATCGAGTCCGGGCAGAAAGATCTTGGTCATCACCGTTCCCAGTATGGCGTTTGCCTGTTCCTTGCCGTATTGGTCATACATCTGCGGCAAATCCTGATAACCGAGTCCCAAACCGACACCGCGCCCGCGACCGATGCCGGAGATGCGTTTTACTTCCGATACATTGAGCTGGTAGGCTTCGTCAACAAGGACGAAACAAGGGATTTCCGGTTCGTTCACGCCGTCGAGCCGCATTTCGAGCACCGCTTGTCCTAAGAAAGTGGCGATAAATTCTTTATAAATTTCGGCTGCGCCTTCCGACACGACGAGATAAACAGCCGTTCCCTTGTTTCGCAATTTACTGAAATCAATGACGCGGCATCCTTTTTCAATTTCCTCAGCGGTCGGCATCATCGTCACCGAGCGCGTCGGCGCGAGCGTGAACGGTCGTAATTTGTTGTAAAGACCGATCAGCACCGAACCGTGCGTTTGCGGAGGCGAACGGCGAAAAGCGAAAAAGGCTTGTTTGGCGAAAAAAGACGGCGAAGTTTCAAGTGCGCCGGCAAAGGCATCCTCTTTTCCGCCCACTCCGATCAGGAAATCAGCGGCAAACGCGGGAATCGCACGATCTCCGTAAACATACGCCAAATGCAAAAGAATAGCGGTCAGGGCGAGTTGTTCGGCTTCGCCCCAGAACGGGTCTTGGGAAGTTTTCTGGCGATTTTCCGCCCCGAGCATCATTCCGGCAATCTGGCAGGCAAAAGACGGATTCTCGCGGCAACCTGGAAGAAAATTCCACCTGTCCGATTTTTCCGGGTTATTCAAATCAAGCCGATAGACATTTTTAGCAAAATTCCCTGTTTGCTCGATAAGTTCGCCTTTCGGGTCATAAACCAAACAGGATGATTTTTTCAAAATAGCGCGAATCATCGCCATAAAAAAGGTTTTCGATTTGCCGGAACCCGTCGGACCGAACATTGCAAAATGCCTCAGCCACTGCTCACGCGGCAAAAAAAGATCAAATCCGCCAAAAACTTTAGCAAGCGGCAGAGAGTTTGCGGGAAGTGGCAAAGCCTTAAATTTATTAACTAATTTTTTAGCGAGTAGATCCTTCAGATTTGCCCAACGCGCTGAACCGTGCGAAGTTGACATTGTATAGAGCCGGTATGACCAGCAGAGCAGATATGCGTCCAGAAACCCGGCGGCGAGTGCCAGGACTGCCAACGCCCAGAACACAAGCCACATCAAACCGGAGATTTCGAGCAAGTTTCCGGCGAACAAACTCAAAAACGCGCCGGTCAAGCCTAAAAAAATAAAAAAAACGGCTTGACCGACGTCGCTCGCCCACGCCCAAAATGCTTGGTAGGCGGGCAAATATTGTTCATTCGCTTTGCGCGGAATGCCTCGGGAAGCGTCGAATTTTTCGATCCATTCGTTGCTGAACATAAGTTTGAGAAATCCTTTAACGATTTACGGGCAATTCCGACAATAATCGTTTCTCCTCTTCAAGAGTCCGTGCCAAATTTTCTTGTTTCGGCACTAATTCCCCACGCCACTGCTGCATTGTCCAACCGGCGGAAACTATTTTTTCCATTGGCGCGAATGGCGCAGGAATATCAAAGCGATCAACTGAAGCAGATTGGAAATAAGTAATGGTTTTTCCGTCCAAACTGTTCAGTGGAAAACGAAGCAAGATCGCCGGACTGGTTGAATTTTGTTTGGAGCGCGATAAAATTTCAAATCTCAGCGGTGCAGATTGATACCGCACTATTATTGCGCTCGAAGGCGAAAGCAGTTCGCCTTTTTCAAATTTCAGATCGGGCGGCATTAAATTTCGTTCCCTGATAAAAGTCCAGATTTTATCTAAATTCGGCGGAATACTTCCCTGCTCTGAATTTACGGCAAATACGGCGAGCGAAATTGCCATTCCGAGTGCGCCTGTTTCTTGCAGCCTTTGGCTCGTGTCATAAACTTCCCCCTTAAAAATTTCGGGTGCGGGATAAATACGGTTTTCGCCGTTCTCTTTGTCAGGCGTGTTAAATGACCCGCGCTCGACAAATTTTATCTGCGCCACCGGCGTTTGCTTATTCCGATAAATACGCAGACCGCCAATGACCGCCAAAAGTAGCAAAACCAGTGCAATGACATTGAAAACCGGAGAAAAAAGACAAGCGCGAAAACTATTCGCTAATTTCTTTGATTTTTTGTGCTTTTCTGCCTGCGCCTCAAGTTTGTTTTTATCTTTTTTAAGCATAAATTGCCTGTTCGGTGCTTAAATTATTTCCCGTAATTTGTCCGCCGAAAGCTGTTTGTCGGATTGCGTAATTTTCATCTCTCTCGCCCAGCCAATCGTCAACCTGCGGATGAAAAGCGGTTGCCGCCTGGAGCAGATAATCAAGTTGCAGTTTAAGAAATTCCTGTGCTTCGCTCGTTTTGACGAAATAGCAAAAATAGCGTATCAGCGAATTTTCGTCTAAATCCTCAACTCCATCGCGCTCAAAGGCTCCGACAATATCAATGGATTCTCTTAAACTGGGATAATCTTCAAGTCCGGCAACGCCGCGCACGCCATCTAGGAGTTTTATTGCCAGAGCGAGTTGAACCGAAGTTGCCTTGGGCAGGCGCGCCCTTAGAATTTCGAGTTCTTTGATCAAGGGCGGCGTAGAAAAATTTGAAAATACGTGGCGCGAGATAAACGGTGCGCTCAATTTATTACGCAGATCGTTGGAAGTGGTTACGACAATCGGGCGAAAACGCCAATCGGAAACGCCGACGAAACCGCTCTGAAGGCGCGGAATATAAATAAGCCCGCGCTCCAAAGGCATCAGCATCGAATCTTCAATGCTCGCCCCAAATTTATCGCTTTCATCGAGTATCAAAATCGGCGGTGCAGATTCTTCGGCTTTGAGCGAACCGGCTGCCGCCAGGTCGTAAGCCAGTCCCATTTCGCCCAAAATCAGAAATTCACGTTTCCATTTCTCAAGGCGAGCGCGATTCATCAAAACCTCCCGTCCATTTTCGGGTAAAGTTTTAGCAAGCAGAAGATTTTCGTTCATCCAAGCGGCTTGCTCAGACCGGTCCCAGTCGTAAAGAATTTCTTCCTGTTTTAATCCGTCGCGCCCCGAAACAATGCAGGTTGTCAGGTTACAGCTTGCCGCTAAAGCTTCGGGAAAAGCAGTTTTGCCGCTGCCGCGTGTGCCGGAAATGAGCCACGCTCTGCCGGATTTAAGCGATTGGCAAAAGTCCGAAAAATTCTGTTCTTCCGGCACATATCCGGTTTGGCAAATAAGTTCGTAAAGCTCATGCGTCCGTCCTTCCAAAACAAGTTTGCGCGGATTTATTTGCGGCTTTTTATCATCGTGCGGAATCATAAAAATTTCACCTTCCAAAAAATTTATTTTTCATCCATCGCCAAAACCTTTTCGGCAAGCTGACGAAATTGCGGAGTCATTCTTGGCAAAGCGGCTCGTATCTTTTCCCGATTACCTTCGGTGAAAAGTTCGGCGAGTTCGCTTTCAGGGAGTCCCGTTGCCGTTTTCGAGTTCTGACCTAATCTTTCGGCATCTGAAATTTCATCCGGCAGATCCGTAATCAACACAAAACCCGTTGTTCCGGCGGAAATTTCAACGAATTCATTCGCGTTTCGATTGTTGCCGACTAAACCCGAGAGTTCATCAGTCAAAACGCCCGAAGCCTGTTTGGTCGAATCGGAAATTACAACAGTTCCCCCGCCCGAACGCCTGTTTCCGATTGCGCCGAGCGCAATTGCGCCGGCATCCCGAAGACCGCCAAGAACGCGAGACCAATTTCCCTTCACCTGACGGCGGCGACCCGGCACGCCGGAAGCTCCGTCATTTCCCATCACTTCGCCTGTCATTTTGACGAGTCCGCCGCTCCCCGGATCTATCAAACCGACTACGGAAATGAATGCCCGTTTATATTCACTGCTTCTTAAACTGCCGACTAAAACCGTTCCTGCCGGAAATGAATAATTTTTCCCTGAAACGCTTCGCGTGAGTTCCATTCTGACCAAACCGCCCGAAGCGCGAAGTGTATAAACTGCGCCCAAAAATCGAATCGGCAAAAGAGTTCCGAACGGAATTGCAGTTGCTTGAATGTCAGTTGGGTTGACGGTCTCGTTTTTGGTAACTACCTGATTATTCGCCACCGAAATTACATTCGCGTTCTCTTTGCGCTCGATGCCGAAAAAAAGCGAACGTCCCGGCGGCGCAGTTTCAGTTTGCCGGTTCGGCTGATTTTCTGTCCGAGCTGCATTATTGCTGCTCAAATCTATTTTGTTTTCAGTTGTAATTACAGAACTTTGCGGTTTGGCGAAAGTTGCCGCGTTGGAAGTCGAAGGATTATTTGTATTTCGATTCGTTTCCAAAAGCGGATCCGGCGTGAGAGCGACTGGGTCGTTCAAATCGGCGGTTTTGGTCGGCGGAATATCAACCGATGAATTTGAGTTTAAATCATTGATTGTGCCGCCCTCGGAATTTGTTATCGTATTTGACTGCCCGTTCGGATTCTTTTCCGCCACCAGATTTAAAGCCATTTTCATTTTCTCTTCTTCGGTCACGGGTGCTGCGGAATTGGGCGAATTTGTTTTGTTAGTCCGGTCAACGGCTTGCGTTTTGCCGGCGGCAAATACTCCGATACCGAAAAACCAGGATAGTATCAGCACCAGTAAGACAAAACCGAAAACACAACCGATAAATGCCAGAAACAGTTTTTTCTTTGACGGCTCGGCAGTTTGAAGGAGCGTCTCAAAATCTTCATCTTCCGTTTCATTCAGTAAATTTTCATCCGCCGATTTATTTTCATCGGCGGCTTCCCGAACCAGTTTTTCGCGCGTATCAACAGTCTCCGAGATCGGAAGGGCGGCGGGAACATCGTTTATTTCAGTTGACTGTACAGACATATATTTATTAATAATTACACCAACCCCAAACGAAAATCAGAGCGGTTGATAAGCTCGGAATTTAAGTGTAAGAACTTTTCCTCCATGTTAAAATTATTGTAGTGAAAGCGTTTAAGTTTAAGATTAAGAGACCAAATAAAGCTGTTGTTCAAGTTTTTGAAAATACGCTTGATCTGTGTCGTGAACTTTATAATGCGGTTCTTCAGGAAAGAGTTGGGGCTTGGAAAGAGCAACGTCTTACCATCAACCGATTTGACCAGGACAAACAATTGCCCCAAATTAAAAAACTTCGCCCCGAGTTCAAAGAAATTCACAGTCAGATCCTGCAAGATATACTGAAAAGACTTGATAAAACATTTAAGGCTTTTTGCACTCGAATTAAACGTGGAGAAAAACGTGGTTTTCCACGATTCAAAGCCGGCAGTAGATTTAATTCCTTCACTTTCCCGCAAAGTGGATTTTCTCTGGACAACGATAAACTCACGCTCTCTAAAATAGGGACGATGAAAATCAGGTTGAGCAGAAATATCATCGGCAAAATCAAGACCTGCACGATCAAACGTGAAGTTGACAGCTGGTATGTTATTTTCGCCGTTGAAACAGTAAAAATGTTTTTGCCAAAAACCAACCAAAATATCGGAATTGATGTCGGATTGGAAAACTTCGCAACTTTGTCTAATGGCATTCAGATTGAAAATCCACGATTTTTGCGTAACTCCGAAAAAAATCTGAAGAAAACACAAAGAAGTGTTTGCCGGAAGAATAAGGGCAGTAACCGACGTAAAAAGATTGTTAAGCTGCTCCAAAAGAAATATCTGAAGCTCAGAAGACAACGACAGGATTTCCTGCACAAAACAGCCAATCAAATCGTGCAAAAATTTGATGGTATTGCCGTAGAAGATTTGAAAATTGGCAATATGGTTAAAAATCCTCGTTTGGGAAAAAGTATTACTGATGCTTGTTGGGGTTACTTCGTCCAATTTCTCGAGTACAAAGCGGAAGATGCTGGTAAACGAGTATGGAAAGTAAACCCAAGCGGCACATCGCAAACTTGTATATGCGGCGAAAAAGTAGAGAAAACTCTTTGGGTTCGTCATCATAAATGCGTCAAATGCGGCTATGAAAATCATCGTGATATAGTTTCTGCTCAAATAATTTTGGAACGTGCGGTCGGGCAGACCGCTCAGACGCTAACGAATCGGGTTGCCGAAAGCGTAGTCTGAGAATTTCCTGCCAAAACATTTTGGCGAGAGAGTGTCAATCCTTGGTCGCTTCATTAGAATTCGGCAAAGTGATTGATGTCGGAGAGTCGGCGGCTTCGCGGTGCGAAACCAAAACGCTTAATCGTTGGCTTGCGCCCATCACCGGAGCCTTATAACAGAGCGCGTAATAAACGGTCGAGCCGGGCAAAATCAAACCTTCGGAACTCGTCGTTTCGACATAAATTCGTTCCAGCCGTTCGGTTTGCAGAGCATTTCCCTTTTCATCGACCGTCAAAATTTGCAGTTCGGGCACGCCCGGCACGAGTCTTAAATTCGCCGCCCGATCATTGCGAACCGCCACGACAACTAATCTCTGCTCCGCATCAATTTCCGAAACGGATGAAACTGCTAAACTCAAACCGTTTACAGCCTTCGTCCAACCACCCAATTTTTTCGACGGATTTTTCAAACAATCTGCCATTCGCTTATTAACGAGGCGCGATAATTCCAGTCCGCTTTTGGGATTTTTTGATGATTTGTCTTCAGATTTGCGGCTGACCGAGCCTTTGGTTACTTCAAGTGAAACAAGGCGAACGGGATTCGAGTCGGTTTCATTCGTGTTTTCATCTGTAGTTTCTTCTGATGTCGAACTGATCAATTTAGAATTTGCCCGGGTGTTTTTATTGTTCGTCCGCTCTGTTTCGTCGCCGAGATTGTAAGCTAAACCCGCTGTGCGCCGTGCCGCGACTATCTCCTCGCGCTTGTAATTGATAACGCAGCGATGCGCGTTTTTTCGGATTTCCGAAACGGGAACGAATTCCAGAATCAAAATCAGCCCCGAACGCATCTGCAAAGTAATGGTTGCCGACGCGCTCTGCTGCCCGGCAATAAATCCTTCGCCCGGATAGATCGTAATCGAACGATCTGATTCTTTGGTCGGCGATTGAAAGACGGAAACGAGCCTCGGATTGCCTTCGTGGATATAATAAACGCCGTCGGACGCGGGAAATTCGACGATCGAAACGGCGTTCTGTGCGAGTCCCAAACGAACAATCGTCGGCTGTTTGGGATTGACGACAACGCTTGCCTCACCCGATAAAAAATCGGTTTCTGCTGAATTTACGACATTGACGGGAAAGTTATCATTGATTGTCGCCCCGTTGGTATCGTTCTTTTCAGCTTTCTGAAGCTGAACATTTTTCGCTATGATTTTGTTGGTCGTTTTTTTAGTTGTCCGTCTGCTTTGCGCCGCCGCATCTATCGAGCCGCACAATAAAATCGCCGCCATCAAGAACATTAGCTTTATAAACAACCAATGTCTGCCCTGTATTTCGTTAAAAAAGTCGCACATAATAACTTGTTTTTGCATAGTTTTACCTCAAGCCGGGCGCGATAAATAATCGCGCCGCGCATAAAATTTGAAATTTGAAAATTTAGTTAAGGCTGGGGCTTCGGGTTTCCGCTTGATGCCTCAGTCGTCGGTTTATCGGTTACCGTGTTTGAAGACTCGATCTCATCGCCCGAAATGTCGCTATCCGCCAGCAGCGCAATCGGCGAAGATGTTTTACCGCTGACGGGTTCGACGCGGAATCTCAGGATCGTAAATCCCGTCCGCAGATTGTTGTCGTTTCGCGCCGGAGATTGGGGCGAGTCTTTGAGCAGAAATTTGCATTTAAGCTGCAAGGTTTCTTCAACGTCCTGACCGCCCGCTTTGCGCCGAATGCGCCGCACGCCGATTGCCCTCAAAATATAAGGATCGCGTTCGTCAACCGATAAATCCTGTAATTCCCACGACGAATTAACGCTTTCCGCCTTTTCCGCCGCCAGTATTCCGTTTTGTTTGAACCTGGTGGCTAGGACCAGCGATAAATCAGCATCGAGCATTCTCAGCAGTTTATTAACCTGCGATTCTCTGGTCGTTTGTTCGACTTCGTAAAGAGATTTCAAAAACTCTTTGACCAGATATTTCTTGTCGGTGTCATTCGCCTTGTCCGGCGCAATTTCAACCGTTTCGGTCGCGCCGTAATCCCGATTATTGAGTTCGACGACGCGCCCCGAAGTTTTATCCACCACGATCCGGTCGGCTTTGCGCGCTGACAGAAAGACATTGATGCCGATACTGACCGTTAGAATCGCCAGCAAAACCCAAACGGCGCGAAGCAGCGATGAAATAGTCAAAGCATCATCAGGATCGCGCGTAATATGAGCGCCATCGGCAAAGTCTTCCGGCAAATCGTTTGTTGTTTTGTGATAAACAGACGAATAACCGCCGTCGCTGATATGTTGTTCAAGTGAATCATCAGACTCTCTTTTCTTCATAATTATTTTTACCTTCGGAAAAGTTAAAAAGGATTGTTTTAGTTATCCGATTAAGGCTTATCGCAAGATGAGTGCCAGAAGTAAAAATAAATTTTCGGGAATTTTAAGAATCAGAAGTTTAGCCAAGTAAAATAACAGGTTATTAAACAAATAGTATTTAATTGGTGGCGGATAATTTTGAGAAGCTTACCGCAAGCGGCATTCTACGCATTTGTGAAATTTTATGTTGAAAGAAAATTGAAGAATCCGGTGGCGCAAAAATTCGCCAGTGGCGCAAAAATTCGCCACTGAGTAATTGGTTGTTCAAAAAATAGTCTGATTTTCGCTGGCAAATCTTATTCATCATAAAATTTCTCAAATAATTCCGGTTTTATTTATCGAGAGGCGCGGCAAAAAAAGTAGAACGTGCTTTGTTGGTCGTTTCCGGGCGGGTTGTTTCATTTATGACGATGACTCCAGCATCATCCAGTTTTTCTTTTTTTCCGCCCGTCAACAAATATCGACTGCCGGAGCGCGAATCGTAATAAACTTCCGCAAATTTTGAGTTGTTTAGATTTTGTGTTTCATACTGCGGGTTATTTGGCGTGATTTCCGTTTTCTCTCTGACAACTTGATCATTTTGAGGTTGCGGGAAAACAGATAAATTATTGAAATCCGGCATATTGCCAAGTTCGCGGTCAATGACCCGGGCGCGAGCGACCGCCACAGAAATGACGGTCGGAAAGTTTGCTCTGACGCTGGTTGACGGAAAAGCTCCGCGCAAAATCAGCCAGCGATAAATCTTCAGACCGCGCCCGACATACCCGATAGTTTCCGTATAGGGCGGAACGCCGCCGATGGTTTTTATTCCTTTTGGATTGATCATTTTGCGCTCCGTCCGCAAAGTGCGCCCGCGAATGTAAGCGGAAACCGTACCTTCGCCCGAATTATAAGCAGCTAAAATTGAATCAAGGCGTCCGCCGAAAAGGTTTGATAAAACTTTCACATATCGGGCGGCGGCACGGATTGCCGAAACGGGTTCATACGGATTATTGAGTCCAAAGCGAGCGGCGGTTGCCGGAATAAACTGCATCAACCCGCGCGCATCTTTAGGACTCGTGAGCCACGGGCGAAATCTGGTCTCAAGATAGCAAATTGTCCATAAAATATTCGGATCAACGCCTTCAATTCGCGCGGCTCTCAAAATTTCATTTTCAAAATAGGCGGCACGAGCTTTGACATTCAGCCGCGAAAACTGCTCGCGGGTGAATCTGGTCTGGGCGTATGTGCCATTTGGTAAAAGACTTACGGACACGACTGTCAATAAAAAAATCACGCAAAGTTGATGGAAACCGCTGCTTTTCTTAGCGGCAAAATTAAAAATCATACTTTTTTACCTCGTTTACCTCGAAAAATTAGAATTGAAAGAAAAATTTACATTCGATTTTCTCTCGCGGGAGGTCTGTGGCAAAACTTATGCCGAAAGCTAAAACCGCATCGAATTCCAATAAAATCAATGGCTTGCGCTATCGGCACGCTCTTTGCTCTAGCCCAAATTGAATCTTGCGGACCCGGAACCTAAACCCGGGGTAATCAAACCGCAAAAATCATTATCAAAATTTAAGAGGAGAGTTTCGATGAATAACAAAGTAGAAATCTGCAGCAAAGCCGTAAATCGGGCGGCGGAAAAATTACAAACAGGCTTTTCAAGAGCAAAAAATATTTGTCTGAAATACGCACGCGCCGGACTTCCGGTTTTCGCTCTTGCGGGAACGAGCCTGATGCTCAACCAAGCGGCATCGGCGCAAGGTCCGATCTTTACGGGGGACGCGGGAAATCTCTCGAACATCATCAGAGAAGGCTTAAAGCTGATGGCAATCGTTTTGTTCTGCCTCGGCGCAGTCGGGATCGCGTGGGGAATTTTTAATAAAATGACCGGCAAGGAATGGGGCAGCCAGGTTTTCGGGGCGATCTTGGCTTTTGCGTTCGGAACAATCGTGGCAGTTTTCTGGCAAATTGCTCAAGGTCGGGCTGTTTCCGTGGACACAAATTTCTAATCAGATGCGAAGAAGACAAACCAGACCCAATATTTTTCGCAACCTGAAACGGTTCGGCGTTTTCCAGAGCGACTGGAAATACATACTTGTCCCGACCGCCGCCATGTATTTCCTGCCGTTCGTTTTCGGAATTTGGTTTTACTACATTCCATTGGGCTTTCCGCTCGGGCTGCTGACTTTTATTGTTTTGCTCGCCGGTTTTAATTTTCTGCGGGCAAGCAAACCGGAATGCTGGCTCAAAAATCGTTTCGATGCTGCCACGGACGGCTGGACGAACTTTCGCGCTCCGATAAACGACGAATTTAATCAAGCTGATTGGATTAAAAAGAAGAGGTAAATAAACATTATGGATACCGCAAATTTAACTTTCGCGCATATTTTTCTGACAATATTAGGGAGTTTTTTGCTGGGCGGAGTCGGTTTGGCAATCGGCTGGCGAGTCTTGCCGATGGCTAAAACTCATAGAAAGTCTGAAACGACTCAGCCCAATGAAAAGGCGTTTGAAAAACCGATCGATACGACCAAATCTAACGGGCGATTATTTCCGACCGAAATTTTAGGTCTTGAGGGGAACATCATCCGTTACCGCGACGGAAGTTTTGCCAAAGCCTATCGTTTTGAACCGGCACACACGCTTTACGACGATGAGGTGAAGACCGAACAGCGTGTCGAAGAACTAAAAACGCTTTTGAAGTTTGAAAAGCCCGATAAAACTATATTGCAGTTTCGTTTTGTCACTAAACCCGACTACGGAGGAGCGCTTCGGAATCATTTACGAACCCGAAATACCGAAAAAAGCGACGCGCTCGCTTCCCTTTTGCAAGCAACCAATCTGGCAGTTTATGAAGAAGCTGTTAAAAGCGGCGAAATAAAAACGCAGACGGCGACCGTTTGGATCCGTGTCCCGACCAGGCATTTGGACGATAGAAGCGTTTTCTCCAGAGTTTTGCCTTCGCTTTTCCGCGAAATAAAACTTGGCGGATTTTTTAATTTTCTTTTTACACCGATTATTTCCGGTAAAAATGCTTTCTCCCAAACATTTCTGGCGAGAGAAATAAAGGCTGAAAAATATTGCCGCCAAACGGCTCTCCGGGTTTTTCAAGCCTTTGAAGCAAACTTTCCGAAAGAACTCAAATTAAGGGAACTTGCCGCGCAGGAGCTTTTCGATGAGATGTTTTTAAGCCACCGGCGCGAACACACCACACCGCCGAAACTACCAAATCAGAAAAGAATTGATATCCGGCGATATTTGACGAGTGCGGAAATCGAATGCGATGAAACGAACTATCTCCTTCATAACGGCGCACTCGCCAGCCTCATTAGTCTTAAAACATTGCCGCAGGGTTTTGTCACGGCAGACACTATGCGTTATCTGACCGCGACGAGAAACCTGCGCTTTCCGCACGAAATTATTGTTGATCTAACGACCGCCGAAAAAACGGCGGCGAAAAAGGATTTGCAGAAGCGGATTGACCGGATCGAGGGCAGCCGTAATACCTGGTTCGGTTTTAAATCTTTGAAAAAAGATGCCGTTGTGATTAAAGCTGATTTAGAAAATCTGCTCGAACAAGTCGAAGCCGATAATGAAGAAATCTGCCAAATTCGCCTCAACGTCATTGTTTACGGCGGAAAACCGGGCACAAAAAACGAACTTGCTGAAATTATCACAACGCTTGACGACCGCTGCGATGCGGTAATTTCAACCATTCGGAAAAAGACCGGAGCAGATGCGATCCGTGAAGATGCGGCGCGGCAAAGGGCAATTTATCCGCGAATGCTCGCAGGTGAATTCAACCGGCGAAAAACCGGACAAGAATTAGTCGAAATGGCGGATTCGGTCATTGCCTTTGTGCCGACAGAAACCACTTGGCGCGGATCTTCACGCCCGCACAGCATTTTTACGACTCCCTCAGCGACGATGTTCGGTTTAGACCTTTATGATCGCGCTTTGATCAAATCGCCGACGGTTATCGTGACCGCCGCGAGCGGCGAAGGCAAGTCTTTTCTGGCTACCATGCTGATCACCGATATTCGCGCCCATCGCGGGCAGGTCAAGGTGCGCGTGATGGATTACCGCTATTCGTTCAAACCGATCTGCCGCCTCTTTAACGGTCGTCATATCGAGTTTAACGAAACCGATCCGAAGCCGATCAACATCTGGAATTATCCGGGCATAGAAACGGGAAAACTTCCCACCAAACGGCAGCTGGCAATGGTTTTGACGGATATTTTGATCTTGAGCAAAACGCCTAAAACCGATGCCATCACGAGCGCGATCGCGGCAACCGTGATTGACGAAGTTTATAAAATGGCGGCTGCGCGAAACGGTTTGGGGCGACCGAAGTTTCAGCCGACTTTGGGACATTTTCTAGACGTGCTGAAAAGCTATCACTGGTCGGATGCGCAAAAGGGGCGCTCCGACGAGCTTTACCTCAAACTCAATATCTACCGCAAAGACCCGTGGCTAAATGCTCCGACGCATCCCGATTATGATACTAATTCGATGTTCGATGTTTTCGAGCTTTCAACCATTGCCACGCTCGACGAAAAGATCCGCGAATCGGTCGGATTCCGCATCTCCGCCCGGATTATGCAGGAAATCGGCGAAGAATCGGACGCGGGGCAAAAAACGCCGATCCTTTTTATCGCGGACGAAGTGCGCGAGATCAATAAGCATTTTCCGGCGATTCAGGAATTGATTGCGGAAGCCTCGGTTACGGGCAGAAAAGAAGGTTTAGTGACAATTCTCTTTTCGCAAGCCTACGAGCATTTTACCGGAACTCCGGAGCGCCCCAATGTCTCCGGCATTGATCTCGTGAAAAACTCCGGTGTGAAGATCATCGGCAAACAAATCGGCGGGTTTGAACGCCTCGCTGACGATTGCGAATTATCGAAAGAAACCATCGCGGCAGTCAAAGCCATTAGTAATCAATACGGCAATTACACACAATGGGTGATGGTTTTGGGCAGCGGAAACGACAAGATTATCGAGATGGCGGAAGTCCACGCCAGTCCGGCGATGCTCTGGGCAAACACAAACGACACGAACGAAGCCAATGCTCGAAGACTAATTGAATCTTTGCGTCCTGAACTGCCGCTGGCGTTTATCGTCAGTTGGCTGGCTAACAAATATCCGCGTGGTTTAACGGCAGTCGGTTTAACCAATCTTTTCGATGAAGATTTGGCTGAACTTCAATTAGGAGGAAATTTATGAAAAAGAATTTTTTGAGTGTTCCGAAACAGATTTTAATGAGCCTTTTGCTTTTTTCGATCCTGCTCGGTTTTGAAGTAAAACCGGCGCAGGCTCAATGGACAGTCTTTGATCCTTCGCAATACGCGCTGCAGCTTTCAAAAAAGATCGAGGAAGCGACGCGCTGGGTGCAAACGATCAATCACTATATTTCGATGTATGAAAAAACGGTTCAGCAATACCAGAAAATGGTCGAGAGCGTAACCAACCTGCGCGGCATTCTGGACAAGGTTGACGAGCAGATCACCCGGCATAAGCAGCTTATTACGACATATGCCCATCTCGGAAAGCTCATTCGCGGTACTTTCGAGTTAAAGCGGCGCATCGAAAACACGATAACGAGCCAGATCGGGTCTATCGTCAATATCTCGCGGCGCCTGCGCAGCGGCATTTTCGATATGGATCAGAACAAACGCGATCTTGACGATTTTCTGCGGCACTCGATCGGACGGCGGGCGGACGCCGAACTCAAAAATTTGGAACGGCTTGCCAAACTCGATTCAGAACTCGAAAGAATGCTGTATGACCGCGAAATGGTACTGCTCGATCTAGCCAAACTATATGAAGAACGGGAAAAGATCGCGGAAAAGATCCGGGCGATCGATACCTCAAATCCCGCCAATCAGGACGGCGTTCAGTCTTTGATCGATCAGATGCTGGCAATAAATTTACGGATCACAACAGTCGAGGGACAGCTCCGCGAACTCGAAGCGAAGATCCAGGAAAAGTTCGTGCGTTACGGCTTGAAGATCGAACAGATGGTCGAATTCGGCGTACAAATCCGTCAGACCAATGAAATGATGACCGGCATCACCCGCGCGAGCGAAGAATTTATGAACGAACTTGAAAAATACGATGTCTGGCGGCAGGAAATTTACGATAATCAGCTTCCCTGATAATTGACCGCAATAATTGACAGAAAATACGAAACGGAGAATGCCCGATTATGCTTGTTTTTAATAGAAAATTTTTGACTCGAATGGTGTTTATTCTTGCTCTTTTGACGACGGTTTTCCTTGATGCAGGTCAGACCCTTGCTCAAAGAAGACAGGTCAACCCGCCGCGCGTTGAAGGAAACACAGTGATCGGAACGATTAACGGAGTTCCCGTTACCGCCAACGATTTGATTCTGACCGTGGACAATGATTCTCCGTTTATGCCGCCGCTCGATGGCAGTCCCGTGCCGCTCCTGCGGCAGTTTGAAACAAATTATCCGGGGGCGACAGTTCCAACGCCGCAAACTACGCCCACGCCAACAACCACGCCGAAACCGGCTGCACCGAGTTTTAGCGTCCAAATCCAAAATATGATGAAAACTGGGCAGGAATGGCTGTTCAAATCCCTGCTCGATGTCATCATCAAACCCTTAATGCCTGTTTTGATTTTCTTTGCCTGGATACTGGCGAGTTTTATCCTGGGAATCGGGTTTTTGCGGCGTTTTTCCGATAACAAAGGCATCAGTCCCGAACAACTCACCCGGTGGGGCATCCGCAGCGTGATTTTTATGGTGATCATCGGTGCGAGTCCGTTTATTATCGATATGCTGACCGTGACCGGAAAATTCATCGCCCGACCGATAAGAAGTTTCAACCGTGATCTAACCGCCGAGTTCGACGAAAAAATGAAGCAATACGTCAAAACCAATTTCGCCGTCGAAGATCCGAATGCTCTGCTTGCGACCCGACTACCCGACGGGAGCCCCGGACTCGTCGGAATAATTTTTGATAAGGAATCTTCGGTCAAGGACGTGACCGGCGAAATGAATATTTTAGGCTGGAATATGCCCAGAATGTTTACATTGATGGTTGTCGGACAAAACATCATCAAATTCGGCGCCCTTTTTTTGGGACTCGCCGGACTCTTTATCTTAATCGGTTTGAAACTTGCCGCGCCGGTGCTTTCCGCCTTCGGTTTTGATGAAAAATTTGCCGCTTCTGTTTTTTACCCCTTTTGCTGGGGCGTAGCGACGTTTTCGCTCTGTTTTCCGATCGTGAAAGAAGTTACGTTCTATGTCGCTTATGGAATCGGCACTGTAGGGCTTTCCATCTATAACAACGAAACCGTTTTCACACTTGACCCGATCACGGCGCAGATAATTACGAGTCAGGCATATGATCCGGCGAGCAGTGCTTTGATCGTCACGCTTTTATTTTTCGTTTCCAGTCTGTGCTATATCCTGGTGCCGTGGCTCAGTTATCGCGTCCTTCGCGGGCAGGTTTTTGAAGGCGTGTCGCAGATTTCGATGGGTTGGATGCTCTCATCGGTCGGCACTGCTCTTGAAACCTACGGGATCGTTGCCGGTGCTGCGATCAACCGGCAAGCGGAAAACACACAGATTCAAGGGATTTACAATGCCGAACAAGCGAGCGCGAAAAAAGGACTGGAAGCCTCGAATCTTTCAACTGAAGCCCGCCGTGTTTCATCGGTTGCCGGAGTTGAAGGCGGACTGGTGAGCAGCCTCGGACAAATCAGAGCAAATCAGGTAACGCAAACGATGATTGCCAACGCTAACCGAAATTTCGGGATTTTGAGCAGTCAGGCATCAACCAGGCGCGAAATTGCGACGATGCAGGCTGAAAATCAGGGTATCCAAACCGGGCGAGTTCTCGACGGCGTCAAAGAAAATTCTCTCCGTAGTCAGGAAACAAATCAACAGTTCGGAATGCTGAAATACGAAGCCATCCCCGGAGGACAAAATATTCCGATCCGAAAAGGGGTTGAATTTAACGACTGGATGAAAGACAAGCATATTTTGCAAAAGGGCAATGAAGGGATGAACCGGACGACGACCGATAATTATCAAATGCAGAATGAGAATACGCAGAATGTGACCGATCAAAAGATCGATGCTTCGAATACTTATCAGGGCGAAATGAATTCTGCTTTTAACCGGCAGGCGGATGAAACCATCGGAGCTGTGAACGCGGGAACGACAATTGCCGCCGGTTCCGCGAGCAAGGGTGCGGAATTTCAAATTACGGGAATAAATACTTCGACCGGAATGGAAAAACAGGCAAATCAGCTAAATTTTGACGGGCGCATCGAAGCCGCTTCCATCAACCAAACAGCCTCGATTGAAGCTGCTCATCTGCGGATGATGTCCACGGTCGTGACCGGATTTTTCCGCGATATGGATAGGCGGTTAGAGGAGATGAAGCCGAAATATTAAATGTTAGGCAATCGTTTTAGATGTGATTTCTCCCGACAAAAAAGCGGTAAATAAGCCGGGATAAAATTAATTCAAAAATAAACCAAGTGTGAATTCAAACTACAAGCGCGTTAGTCGCCACCGAACTTGCCTAATTTGCGGAAAACCTGATTGGTGCAGCTATACGCCCGGCGGAAAAATTTCTTTTTGTGCCCGTATTATAAATAACGCCGACCGCGTAAGTCGCACGGGATGGGGAGTTTTCTATCACGAAAAATCACTTTTCGAGGAAACTTACCTTCCCTTCCCTTCTAAACCTCCACCCAGAAAAGCGGAATTAGCCCCCATCGAAATGAGGGATTTTGCTTACCGAAAATTAATTGAACTCGCACCGGCGACAAACTCCAAAGAAATAATTGACGGACCGAAAGGATTGCGAAGCCGGAAGATACTTAATTTTGATGAATACGGGAGTTTACCTAAAAAGAGCAGCGAGCGACACGATTTAGCAAAAATTATTCGCGCTTCTATCAATCGTGAGTTTCCTGATTATGTCAGAAAATTCAAGTTTAATATTTCAGGAATACCCGGTTTTTGGATTGATGCGATCGGAAAAGCACGGATTTGGACGGAAAAAGACTATTTTTACCCATTACTGCTGATTCCCTACCAAAATGCTGAAGGCTTAATTCAGGCGTGTCAGATTCGTTTTATGTGTCGAAGGTTGGCAAACACCGGGGTTCGTTACGTTTGGTTATCTACACCGAATAAAAATGGAGGCTTAAGTTGCGGTTCGCCGCTTCATTTTACTTCATATGATGCATTTGCTAATGGCAAGCCTATTCTGATTACCGAAGGCGCGTTAAAAGCCGCCACTGCCGCACAGTTTCTTAGTAAAGAATATAATGTGATGGCTAATGCCGGGATTAGTTGTTCGCACAACGAAATTATTAACGCCGCACAATCAGCACGCACAATTTTAATTGCCTTTGATACGGACTATTACGAAAACCGATATGTTGCCAGGTCTTTAGCCCGGTTAATAAATTTAATTTTTACTGAAGCAAATATCGGTCTTCAAAATTCGGTTGAAATTTTAACCTGGAATTCACGGATAAAAGGCATTGATGACGCACTTTTGCAAGATGCAACTTTTACTCACCAAACACCTCTTGAGTGGTTTAAATCATTAAGCAATGGATGTCAAAAAGAGGTATCTCAAATGCGTCCGAATTGGCTTGTTGATTCAGAGTTTCGAAACTCAAAAATTTAACCGGATTTTTCAGAGATTAATGTTAAAAATCAATTTCTCTCTTGAGGTTATATCAGATAATTTAATTGTCCGTGAAAATTTATTGCCGCTATTTCACTTGACCAGTTCCGACAAATAACCGTCAAACTGTTCAAGAATAAAGTCCGGCAGCGGCAAAGTTTCAAGCGGGCGAACTTCATAAGACGCGCCGCTGTGACTGCCGAGCCGCACCGATTTGTTAATCAGACCGAGAACTGTCAACCACCGCTCCTGTTTGTAAAGTGTTGCCGGATTGTTGATTCCGGCTCGCATCATTAGCTCGGTTTGCCGAATCTGACAGCGGTTTTCCCCCTTCGCCAAACTTGCTGAATATAAAACGCAGT
Source organism: Pyrinomonadaceae bacterium (assembly GCA_041745765.1). Classification (GTDB taxonomy): domain Bacteria; phylum Acidobacteriota; class Blastocatellia; order Pyrinomonadales; family Pyrinomonadaceae; genus JAHCHG01. Next base: position 24,441 of record JBGTIH010000042.1, read on the forward strand.
ATAAAGCCATACTTGACCCGCGCAGGATTTCCGCCAGAGAGTAAAAGTCCATCTTTTCCGTTTTTAATAATTTCAAAAACTCCGCTTCTTCAATCCGAACCGGTGTGTTTTCGGATTCGGGCTTTTGAGTTCCCGATGTTGACTCTTTATTTATTTTTCTTTTGTTAGGAACGGTCAATGGCTGTTTGTTCGGTTCGTCCGCTTTGCTTTCAAACAGAGAATTCGGGGTATCCTGAAACGGACTTTTAGTTTCCGTGGTTGCGGGAGCGGAAACTTTTCGCGTAACATCTGCCGCGTCTTCATTTTGCGGCTCTGCCGTATCGCCGACCAAATTATTTTGAAAGTAGAGCGATTTCATCGGCTCAACCGCAGCGGTCGCCGGCAGTTTGACTGGCGTTCTCCACGGAGTTCGATTTTCTTCGCCGGGTTTATTTGGTTTTTTTGATTTTGGCACTTTCCTTTTTCTCCTTATCGCCTGGTTTCGCCCACAGTTTTTTAAGCAAATGTTGGGCTAAATCGGCGTAATCTGCCGCGCCTTTGGAATTTGGATTGTATTCAAAGATAGTTTCGCGGTTTTTCGGTGCGTTCATCAGATCGGCATCGGTTCTGATCGGCGGAAGCATCCGACCGTCAAAAGATGCACTGACCAGATCCCTGACTTCTTCAGTTAATTTATAACGCTCGTCAACCATTGTCAGCAATGCGCCCAAGACTTCGGGCATTTTGCCGGTTGCCGCTCCGACCTCCTCCATTGACCTGAAGATTTGTTCAAGCCCGTCAACCGACCAAATTCCGATTTGCACGGGGACAACGATATGTGTGGCAAAACAGAGGGCGTTAACGTGAAGAATGCCGAGGCTTGCCGGACAATCCAGAACGATAATGTCATATTCGCTGCCGGCAGTTTCCATCTTCCGTTTGAGGACGCTTTCGCGCGAGAGCATCGGATAGATCGCACCCTCGGCGAGTGCCGTCATTCTGTTTGATGGCAGCAGGTCTAAATTCTCCCGCACCGTTGCCGTTGCTTCTTCCCATTTTAAGTCGCCAACCAAAACGTGATACAGAGCGGGAGTGGTTTCAATCATTTCATAACCTAAACCGCTAGTAGCGTTTCCCTGATGATCGAGATCAATCAGCAATACTTTTTTGTCCTTTCTGGCAAAAGCGTGTGACAGATTGACCGCCGTAGTCGTCTTCCCTACCCCGCCCTTGAAACTTTGAATCTGTATAATTTGAGCCATAATTTGGATAGATATTGTTCTTTCTATACGAACTGTGACATCTCTTATAACTATTATCTCTCTCTTTGTCAAACCCGCCACTATGTTTCTAGCCGTAATACCAACCATTGTTACACCTACTACCCCCCCTACTATACTGCAAAACAATAATAAACACGTAAAATATATTAGTTGAAATTAATTGGATAAGACGTTTGAAAAAAAAGCGGTTTGTAAATCGCACGAATGATAAAAAACAAATTGACCGGAAATGATGAATCACCCACTTCAACACTGGAATCAGTTGTGGAAAGGCTGATTGACCGATTAGAAAATATAAATTTTAACATAAATAACCGCGAGTTAATCAGTTTATGCGACAGCTATGTTGGAACACTTAAATCATTTGACCCGCACATCTACCACGAGATTGCCGAAACTGTGTTGAATCTTTTGATTAAAAGGTATTACAGGGAAAGTGCTGAGGCAGAGAACATCAGCAGTCCGCAAAAATTCGTTACTGAAATCTTGAAACCACTTGCCGCCAGGTTTCCGACACAAACTTGGCGCAGCCGCGACCAAACGCTCCGGCAACAGTTCTCAACACCCCCGGCGATTGCTTTTCTCTTATCATATCTGGTGAATAATCAGGATGACGAATTATTACTTGAACCGTCTGCCGGAACTGGCAGTCTGTTAGTTTGGTCGAAAAATCAGATTTTTGCCAATGAGATTGATCCGCGTCGCCTGGAGATGCTGCGGATTTTGGGAGTTTCGGCGACCGCCTTCAACGCCGAGTTTATTGATGATTACCTGCCACCAGAAATCCGCCCGGACTGTTTGTTGATGAATCCGCCGTTTTCGTCAAATGGCGGACGCACGGCAAATAATTCGAGTAAATTCGGTTTCCGGCATGTCGAATCCGCTCTCGAAAGACTCAAAAAAGGCGGGAAGTTCGGAATTATCTTAGGAAACTCCGCCGGATTAGATGCCCGAACGGGCGAAAACTTCTGGCAAAAACTGTCGGATAGAATCCAGATTAAAGCGATTATCAAAATTGCCGGACGCGAATACGCGAAAAACGGGACGAGCGTGGATGTAAATCTCTTAACAGGAACGAAGTATCAAACGGAGCAGAAAAACGATTGGAAATGGGCGAAAAATGCAATTACAAGTATTTCTGTGAGCAGTGTTGAAGAAGGATTTGATCTCGCACAAAAACTAAACTTACGACTCGACTATTAAATTAAACAAAAACTAATGGAAACAACTTCTAGCACTTTTGAACAAGTGCCGCAGCCTTCGTATGTTCCTAAACAGGCTGAAAACGCCGCTTTTTTTGAACATAGAAACCAAACTGATAACAAATCTGCCCTAAATAATGCGGGAGGAAAAAAGAAATCCGCATATGATCCGTCAATTTATATGCCGCATTGGATCACGGGCGGAGCGAAGCATCCGGGCTTAATTAATGAGCCACCGGGACTCGCAAATGTCGCTCCGCCCCCCGTTACTTACCGCCCGCATCTTCCAAAAATTTTAAGCGAAAACGGATTGATGTCAGGCTTTCAAACCGAGCGGATAATTTACGCAGGACAAGCTCACGAGCAAAGACTGGCGAACGGGGCAAGAGCCGGAATCTCAATCGGCGACGGCACGGGAACAGGGAAGACTGCTAGCCTAGCCGGAATCATTCTGGACAATTGGTTTTGCGGGAGAAGAAAAACCGTCTGGTTTTCGGTTAAAACCGATTTGATCGAAGCCGTCAGAGAAGAATTCGAGCGTCTGGGTTTTAAGATACCGATTCAGCTCATTAACGAATTCGCACCAGATCAGAATATTCTCTTGAGCGAAGGCATTATTTTCTGCACATACAGATCGCTGATCGCTAAATCGAAAACAGGAGAGCGTCGGCTTGACCAGATTATGCGTTGGTTGGGACGAGAAGGTTTGGAGATCTTCGACGAAGGACACCGTGCCAAAAACGCCTTTGCAAATGAAAACGGCAAATCCACACAGACCGGACAAGCAGTTTTAGAAATTCAGGACCCGGAGAAATACCCCAATATTCGTGTTGTTTATTCGTCCGCCACCGCCGCCAGCGAAGTCAGACATCTTGCATATCAGATTAGACTCGGGCTTTGGGGAACGGGGACGAGTTTTCCGCTCGGTTTCCCGCAGTTTGCCGAAGAAATCGAAGCGGGCGGAATCGGTGCGATGGAAATGGTTTGCCGCGATCTGAAAGCGATGGGCAGATATTTTTGCGGCAATCTGAGTATGGGAATTGATCCCGAATCGGGATTGGCGGTCGAATACCGCGAAGTTATTCACAAATTAACGCCTACACAACGCGAAATGTATAACAATATGGCGCGGGCTTGGCAGGAAGTTTTGAAAAACTTTAATCGCGCACTCGATATTACCAATTCGAGCAAAGTTTCCCGTCGTTACGTCGTCGGTCAATTCTGGGCGGAGCATCAGAGATGTTTTCGCAACTTGATCACCGCTTTCAAAGTCCCGACGCTTATCAGAGAAATTGAAACGGCACTCGCCGAAAAACAATCGGTTGTCATCTCTCTTACCGGAACGGGCGAAGCCCAGACGAAAAAGCAAATAGAGCGGGCGATTGATGAAGATGAAGCGATTGACGACCTCGATTTCAGTCCGCGTGAAACGCTCTCCCGATTGGTCGAAAACTGCTTTCCGGTCAAAGTTTTTCAGGAAGAAACCGATGCTCACAGCGGCAATATTATTTATGTTCCGGTTTTAGATGCAAGCGGTTTGCAACTGGAAAGCCGTGCGGCACTCGAACTCAAAAGAGAACTGCTCGACAGGCTCTCGCTGCTTGAAATTCCCGAACATCCGCTCGATCAGCTCGTCAATTATTTCGGCACGGAAAACGTCGCGGAAATGACGGGACGCAAAAAACGACTGATCAAAACGCTTTCGGGACGGCTTGAATATCGTCCGAGAACGATTCCGGGCGTTCCCAATCGTTTAATAAATCTTCACGAGAAAAACTGTTTTCAAGGCAAACAAAAACGGATTGCGATAATGTCGGAAGTCGCATCAACCGGCGATTCATTTCACGCCAGCCGCACCGTCCGAAACC
>JBGTIH010000043.1:0-3315 GCA_041745765.1 Pyrinomonadaceae bacterium
GTTTCGGTAAATGCGCCGCAATTTATCGAGATAAAAGGCTTTTCAGCACGCGGCGAAAGATCGTGAATCGCGCGGGCGACTAATTCCTTTCCAGTTCCAGATTCGCCCGTCACTAAAATAGTTGATTGAACTTCGGCGACCGTTTCGATCATTTGATAGACGGCTTGCATTTTATCCGAATGACCGATGATATTGCTGATGCTGCCGCGCTCGCGCTGAGCGCGTTTGAATGCGCGGTTTTCCGTGATTAAAACCTGGCGGTCGAGAGCTTTTTTGACGATGATTTTCAGTTCTTCGACATCAAACGGTTTTTGTATAAAATCGTCCGCGCCGAGTTTGAACGCTTCGCGGGCGGTTTCGACCGTGGCAAATGCGGTCATCAGGACAACGCCGATGTCGGGCAGAAATTCACGCGCCGCCCGCAGCAATTCGATGCCGTTCATATCGGGCATTTTGACATCGGTAATTATTACGTCGGCAGGTTCTTCGTGAAGCAGTTCCATCGCTTCGCGCCCGTTCATCGCCGTGCGAATCGAATGATTTTCGCCGTCAAATACAAGACTCAAAAGCTGTCTGTAACTTTGTTCGTCATCAACAATTAGTAAATTTGCCATTGGGATTTTAAAGTAAAAAAGGTACGAAGTTTTTTTATTTAACGCAAAGACGCGAAGGCGCGAAGGCGCAAAGGGAAGAAATTTTTTATAACTTTTTTTTAAGGCGACTTAAATTAAAAACTAAAAACTGTTATTAGATTTAACAGCAATAAAAAAACTTTGCGCCTCTGCGTCTTTGCGCCTTTGCGTTAAAAAGCAGCGTTAAAATTTCCGCTCCTTTACATTCTCACAAAAAATGACTTGATAATTCAAGCAGAATTTTCAGTTTTACCGTTATTAACCTTCAAAAAATCTTCGAGCCGCGTATTTGCCGTCGCGTTTTCGGCTTCTTCGGATAATTGGGCAAAAGCGTGGTTTTTTGCTTCTTTCGGCAGTTCGAGAGTGATGGTCGTGCCTTTATTTTCAATGCTTCTAACATTTATCGTGCCGTTATGATCGCGGACAATTTGATAAACAATCGAGAGTCCGAGACCCGTTCCGCCGGTTGTCGAATTTGAAAACGGTTCGAAAAGCTGCTCGACCTGTTCGGGGGACATTCCGACTCCGGTGTCTTCAAAAAGAATTCTAATTCGCTCGTTGCCGAGTTCCACGACGATTATTTTGAGTTTTCCGCCGTCGGGCATTGCCAGAATCGCATTTCGCGCAAGATTCCAGAAAATTTGTTTAAGCTGCGTCGGATCGGCGAAAATGATTACCGGATTATCCGGCAAAACGGTTTCCAAAACGTGATTTTCCTTTACGTCCGGGCTGTGTTCAAGCAGCGTAAAAGTATCAATAACAGATTCAAGAACATCAATTTCCGAAAAATTACTGACTCGCGGACGCGCATACGTCAGAAAGTTCGTGATTATTTTATTCAAACGGTCGGATTCGCGCAGGATGATTTCCATTAAATTCGCCTGCGCCGTATCGGGCGGAGTTTTCGATTCCAAAACCTGAATCGCGCCGCGCATCGCGCCGAGCGGATTGCGTATTTCGTGTGCCAAACCAGCGGCGACGCGTCCGACCGCCGCCAGACGGTCTTTTCTTCTGATGCTTTCTTCCATCGAACGAATCGCGGTTAAATCCTGAAACGTGATAATCAGACCGGTTTTGTCGCCAGATTCGGAAAAAAGCGGCGAAATACTGTAGCCGATTCGCACGATAAAATTTTCCGGAGTAATGAAATCAGTTTCAAACCGTTGATGCGGTTCGTCTTTTTCCAAATCTTTGAGCGAATGTGTGATTGAAAGCCGGATGTCGCCGAAAATCGAAAAGATAGATTTTCCGATCATATCTTTCGAGTTTAATCCCGTAATTTCTTCGGCGGCGAGATTAAACGTGTAAATATTCCCGTCTAAATCGGTCGTGATCAAACCCGAACGGATTGATTCGACGATTCTTTCGTGAAGTGCGCGCAGATTTGCCAGCGTTTTAGCGGTTTCTTTAAGTTGTTCGCTCGATTCGTTTCTTTGCGAAAGCCTCGATGCCAGCAGTCCGACGATCAAAAAAGCGACGGCGTGAAAGCCGATGATCTGCACGATTTTTGAAGGTTCGGGAATTATGCCGAAAGAATAAATAACACCGGAAGCGGCAAAAACCGACAAAACCGTAAAAAGCAAAACGCACGCAAGCGCAATTAAAAGCGTTTCGCGCGACCGCAAAAAAATGCTCGAAACGCTGATTAAAACGATGTAAAGCGTCAAATACGGCGAAGTCAGATCGCCCGTGCGCCAGACGAGCCACGTAATTAAAAAGGCATCCAAAACGAATTGAACGCGGATTTGCCAGTTGAAATTTTTGTTCAGACGAAGCAGAAAAAAATAAATTATTGTCAGACCGACCGAAATCAGAAAAACGATAAAAAGTCCGCTTGGGAAGTCTTCAATCGAAAGCGTCAGTTTCTGACTGTTCCAAAACCAGCTTGCCACCAGCAGAACAAAAATTACCAGCAATCTGCCGATAATCAATGTTTGGATTTTCTGCATCGGTGTATTATCGTCTTTATTTTTCATGGGAATAATTTAACGCAAAGGCGCAAAGGCGCGAAGGCGCAAAGGGAAGAAATTTTTAAATAACTATTTTTGATGCGACATAAAATATAAATCTAAAAACTCTTATTAGATTTAACAACAATAAAAAAAACTTTGCGCCTCTGCGTCTTTGCGCCTTTGCGTTAAATAAAAAGCGTTAAAAATATTTTCCAATCTTTTCGGCAATTTCTGATAAATCCTTTCCGATCAAATCTGCTTTTTCCGAAATTTTTTCAGCTTCATTTTGCCCGTAACCCGTTAAAACCAAAGCGGTTTTCGTTCCGGCACTGATTCCGGTTTCGACATCAACCGCCTTATCGCCGATCATCCAGCTTTGTCCCAAATCAATCTGAAAATCTTCGGCGGCTTCGAGAATCATTCCGGCTTTCGGTTTGCGGCAGACGCATTCGTCTGCGGAAATATGCGGGCAAAAATAAATTGCGTCTAATTTTGCGCCTTGCCGGCTAAGTTCAAAAATCAATTTATCGTGGATTTCCGAAAGCGCGTTTTCATCAAAAAAGCCGCGTCCGATGCCCGATTGATTCGTAATTAAAATTATCAGAAAACCTTTGTTTTGCAAAGATTTGATCGCCCCGGCGGCAAAGGGAAAAACCCGCAAATCTTCGGCACGCGCAAGATAAATCGATTCTTCGCAGACAGTTCCGTCGCGGTCGAGAAAGATTGCTTTT
>JBGTIH010000044.1:0-36455 GCA_041745765.1 Pyrinomonadaceae bacterium
TAACCCAGTGAAATTGCATCAATGCCGAACCCATCGCAATAAAAATTGCGCGAAATATCAATGCGCCGATGATGCCGAAAAATAAAACCCGATGCTGATATTTCGTCGGAATCGCAAAATATGCGAAAACCATCACGAAGATAAAAATATTATCCACGGAAAGAGATTTTTCGACGATATACCCCGTTAGAAATTCAAGCGAAACCGTCCACGCGGCGAGATCGGGATTGAAATCCGGCAAACTCATCAAACGCTCGACTTGCGGGAATTTCCAGAGTGAATATTGATAAAGCAGAAAATTGAAAACAAACGCCAGAGAAATCCATATAACGCTCCAGATGCCGGCTTCTTTGAACGAAACTTCGTGTGCTTTGCGGTGAAAAACGCCAAGATCAATGGCAAGTAAAACTAAAACAAATGCGGTAAAACCGAGATAAAACCACCAATATTCGGCGAAGGGAAATAAACTCATATTAGAAAAGCTCCTTTTTTGAAATGTTCATCGCAAAAGGAAAAAGCCTTTCACGACGCAATGTTTATGTCGTAAAAGGTCTTGATATTTTCTTCGATGCGCCGAACTGTTTTCGACCAAAACAGTTGTATTGACGACTGCATCAAACCGTTTCCGGCTATCTACTCCCCTATTAAGTTGTCAAAAAAAGAGTAACAAATAGAACTTTTTTTAGTCAAGTATGTTTTTAAAGTTTAAGTAAATCGGCAAGAGTCCGGGGTTTGTGGTAAAATTTCCAATTGATTAAAATTATATAAAAAGGGAACTAAAGTGAATAAAATAGAAATAATACCTCTGGGCGGAATCGGCGAATTCGGAATGAATTGTATGGGAATCCGCTACAAAGATGAAATGATTATCATAGATGCCGGAATGGGTTTTCCTGAGGAAAAACCTTACGGCGTTGATATTTCGATTCCGAATTTTGATTTTTTGGATAAATATCAAGACGATCGAACCGCGCTGATCTTGACACACGGACACGAAGATCACATCGGCGCGTTGCCGTATTTTTTGAAAAAATTCAATTTGCCCGTTTATGCTTCGCGTTTTACCGCCGCGCTTGCCGACAAAAAACTCGAAGAACACCGTTTGATGGACAGCACGCTCGTTCATCGCGTCGAACCGAATGACATTGCCGAGATCGGCAGTTTTAAGATCGAGTTTATTCACGCTTCGCATTCATTGGTTGATTGTTTTTCGCTGGCAATAAAAACTCCGGTCGGAACGCTGATTCACACCGGCGATTATAAAATTGACGCTTCGCCCGTGATCGGAAAACCTTATGATCTAAAGACTCTGAAAAAATACGGCGACGAAGGAGTTTTAGCATTATTGGCAGATTCGACAAATGCGACCGTTCCGGGCAGAACGCCTTCCGAAACCGCTGTTATTCCGGCTTTTGAAGAAATTTTTGAAGAATGTTCGGGCAGGATTTTCGTTTCAACATTTTCGTCTTCGATGCACCGTTTGCAAATTGTCTTCGATGTCGCCAGAGAATTCGGTAGACGTGTTTGCGTTCTGGGTCGCTCGATGCAAAAAAATGTCGAGATCGCCGACGAACTCGGGATTTTCGATATTCCCGAAGATCTGTTGGTCGGTCTGGGCGAATCGCGCAGTTTGGATAACGACGAGATCGTCTATCTCGTAACTGGTTCGCAGGGCGAATCACGTGCGGCACTCTGGAATCTGGCAACGGGGAGTTATAAGGGTTTGCAGATCGAAGAAGGCGATACGGTTATTCTTTCATCGAGAATTATTCCCGGCAACGAAAGAGCGATTTCGCGTCTGATCGGCAACATTTACAAACGCGGCGCGAATATTATCGAAGAAAAACGCCGACTCATTCACGTTTCGGGACACGCTTCGCAGGAAGACATCAAGATTATGACCGAAACCGCACAGCCGAAATTTCTCGTGCCGATCCACGGCGAATACCGTATGCTTTTCCGCCACAAGGAATATGTCAAAAATCACGTTGCGGGTTATAACAACGACAATATAATTTTGATCGAAAACGGCGATGTTCTCGAACTCGACGGCGAACGCGCAAGCGTGGTCGAACATAAGGAAATCGGCAGGTCGTTTATCGAAGAAACGGGTTACGATGAAATTGATTACGAAATCGTACGCGAACGAAAAAAACTCGGTTACAGCGGTTTGATTTCTTTAGTCATAACAATTGATAAGGAAACGAAAAAATTAAAATCGCGTCCGCAAATCGAAATTCACGGCGTTTCCGGCTTCGATCCGACAAACGGTCTGATGCAGACTGCCAAAGACACAATCACCGAAGCGGTCGAAAAAATGAAAGTAGAAGATTTTTCCAGCCAAATCGCCGCCAAAGAATTTCTCAGAGTTCATTTGAAAAGATTTATCCAAAAAGAAACCGGCTCGAAACCAGTGATTATTCCGACGATTGTCGAGGTTTGATTTATGAAATTAATTCCAATTCTTTTTTTTGTATTAATTTCATTTACACAGCATTTGTTTGCAGTAAATATGAAAGGTTATGTTCGGGATCAATCCGGTAAACCTATTTCAAATGTTGTTGTTTCACCAATCGGAAGAATTTCATCTACAAAAACTGATGAAAAGGGATATTTTAATTTTGATATTGGTCTAAAATCAGAAAAGAATAAGTATGTAGTGTTTTTCGATAAAATTATTGAAGGTAACTGGCACTTTAAAGTAGAAATATTAGAAAATCTAAATGAAGACTTAAATATCACTTTGGATATTGGACAAAATTACGAAGTTAAAAAGATTCCATCTTGCGGAAATATAAAGGATAAGAAACTTCGTTTTATTGAAGGAATTCTAAATCTTGCTGTTCCGAAATCTTATAAATATAAAACCGGAAATTACGAACACGGATTTTATTCAAGAATTCAATATAAAAATAAAGAAGGGAATTACTATTTAACAAAAGATGAAAGTTATCTTATTCGATCATATCCATCGAGTTCACATTTAATTTTAACATCGAAAAATTTTCAGATTAAACGCACATCAGTTGGTTTGGATTGGCAAGGAATTAGTGAATCAGGTAATCATTGGCGTTATTTCAGTACACTTGCTGAATCTTATTTTTATTCCACAGATTCAATCGAAGCGGCAGGAATTTTTAACAATATTCTTGATTATTCGTGCGTTTGATAAATTTACGAACAAATGTTGGATTTTCTCTAACTTATTTTTACTGAAATTTTATTGTAAAAACTGTAAATCCTTTTCGCATTGTAATTTCTAATTTTTTTTCTAATGAACGAATACATTTACGAACTTTTGAGTAAAACCAGAATCGAGGTTTCACGGGAAACATTCACTTTAATTTCACTTTCCGAACAAAACTGGCTCAAGTTGCTGGAAAATCCCGACCTTTCGCCGCGAATGACTGCGCCGTTTATGATTTTTAAGGATAGATTTGAAACGACGCTTCTTCTTGATGAAATCGATTTTATAAAAATTCGTGATGCCATCGAAAACGCGAAAACGGAAGGCGCTTTCAGGCTTTTGACCTTTGATATCGAACTCGATTTTTCGGTCGTCGGATTTCTTGCCGAAATTTCCCGGATTTTAGCTGCAGCCGGAATTTCAATCGTCGCGCTTTCGGCTTTTTCACGCGATCATATTTTGATCAAACAAAACGATCTGTCGAATGCTCTGAAAGTTTTGGGCGAATATGTCGAAGAACTTTGCTAGAAAAACGAATGGATAATTTTTGGAAAGATAAAATAGTTTTTTTAACCGGCGCATCGAGCGGAATCGGCGAAGCTCTGGCTCTTGCAATGGCGGAAAAAGGCGCGATTATCGGTCTTCTGGCAAGGCGCGAACAGTTATTGCAGGAAATCGCCGCGAAAATTACCGAAAAAGGCGGCGCGGCGCGTGTCTTTGCAGCTGATGTCGTTGATGAAAAAGAAGTTATGAGCGCGGCAAACGCCTTGCGCGAAGAATTTGGGCGGATCGATATTTTGATCGCCAATGCCGGAATCGGGGGAAATAATAAGGAAACACGTGAACTTCAGCCCGAAGCAGTCAGAAAAGTCATCAATATAAATTTGATGGGCGCGGTCAATTCGGTCTATGCGGTTTTGCCGCAGATGCTCGAGAGAAAAAGTGGTCAACTCGTCGCGATTTCTTCGCTGGCGGGTTTTCGCGGTTTGCCGAAATCGGCAGCTTATTCGGCTTCAAAAGGCGCGATGACGAATCTTTTTGAAAGCATTCGGCTCGATGTTTTAGATAAAGGCGTTGACGTAACGATTATTCAGCCCGGTTTTATCAAAACGCCTCTGACATCGGGCAGAGCAAACAAAATGCCGTTTTTGATGGAACTCGAAGATTCGATACCGTATTTTCTTTCGGCAATTGAGAAAAAAAAGAAATTCTCGGCTTTCCCCTGGCAATTGGCGACAGTCGTGCGGATTGCCCGATTTTCCCCCGCTTTTCTTTACGACAAATTCGCCGGTCGCGCCAAATACAGAGAGTAATCTTTAATTGATAATTGATAATTGAAACCGTCATCATTCACCATTCACCATTCACCATTAATACAATTGGCTGCTTGCCAAACTTGCGGCAAAAACGCAAACTTTTGTTGTGATAAACAGTTTTGAAAAGGTTGTCGAATTATTAAAGCTCGAGGCAAACGCCATCGAACACGCGGCGGAAAAGCTCGTTAGAGAAAGCGTCGAACGGGCGTTTGAATTGCTTGCCGGTTGCGATGGCAAGATCATTGTTTTGGGCGTTGGAAAATCTGGCGTGATCGCCCAGAAAATCGCGCAGACGCTGACTTCTACGGGAACGGTTGCGGTTTTTGTTCATCCTTCGGACGCGCTGCACGGCAGTCTCGGCGTGATTACAAAGGGCGATGTCGTCATTGCTTTAAGTAATTCGGGCGAAACGGACGAAATTTTGCTTCTTCTGCCGGCTTTGAAAAAACGCGAAGTTCCGATTATTTCGATTATCGGAAATCTCAACTCGGCTCTGGCAAGGCAATCGGATGTCGTCTTGGAAGCGGCGGTTGATAAGGAAGCCTGTCCGCTCAATCTCGCGCCGACGACTTCGACGACCGTCGCGCTTTCCATCGGCGATGCGCTGGCGATGACCTTGATGGAATCGAAAAATCTGACGGCGGCGGATTTTGCCGCCAATCATCCGGCGGGGCGTTTGGGAAAAAGATTGACGCTCAAGGTTGCCGATTTGATGCACGAAAGTCCGAATATCTCACCCGGTGCGAACTGGCTCGAAGTCGTCAAAGCTATTTCAAAATATACGCTCGGCGCGGTCAATATCATTGATTCGGACGAAAAGCTGATTGGTATCGTAACCGACGGCGATCTGCGCCGGACAATCGAGAAAACCGCGCCGGAAAATCTGGCTTCGCTGAAAGCCGAACAAATGATGACGAAAAATCCGACCGTCGCCATGCCGGAAATGCTCGCTTTTGATGCTCTTAAATTGATGGAAAACCGCCCGCGTCAGATTTCCGTCCTGCCGGTTGTTGATAAACATAGAATTTGCATCGGTCTGATCAGGCTTCACGATATTGTCAGGAGCGGTTTGTAAGGCTTATGATAGCTTATTTTCGAGCTGTTCATTTTAACTCCAATAAGAGCGCGACTCGAAAATTTTTTTGCAAATATTTTAAATTTGTTTTACATTATAGAAAACCCTGCAAATCAATTTAGCTAATGATCATAAGGCTAAAAGATAAAATGACTGAGACAAATTTGATTTAGTTAAAAGTTGGAAAAACAGCTTTCTTTAACTTTCATTACTCTCCTGCGTTTATGAAGAAAAAGATAAAATCTGTCATACAAAAATATGGATTGGCATTAGGTTTATATTTATTGACGATAAGTATAGACCTGCTGTTTCTCCATTTTTACGTCAAAATAAATATGACGATTATAGTCATCGCGGCACTGGTCGCGGCGGCGTGGTATGGCGGGAGATATCCGGGCGTGTTTTTGGCAATTCTCTTTCAGGGAACGACCATTTTCAGGCAAAGTCTTCCAGCCGATGCTTCTTTAGCCGGATTTTTTTTCACTCATTTCAGCATTTTTGCGCTTATGGTTTTTATTGTTTGGCTGATCAGCGAACGCAAACAAGCGGAAACAAAATTGAGAAAATCAATTAAGGAACTCACCGATATAAAATTTGCCTTGGACGAGTCTTCAATTGTTGCGATCACTGATCAAAAAGGCGTGATAAATTTTGTCAACGATAAGTTTTGCGAGATTTCCGGTTACGAACGCGAAGAATTGATCGGGAAGGATCACCGCATGATCAATTCAAAATATCATTCCAAAGAATTCATCCGCGAAATCTGGACGACGATTGCGGGCGGAAAAGTCTGGAAAGGCGAAATAAAAAATCGTGCAAAAAACGGTTCATTTTACTGGGTTGATACGACGATTGTTCCGTTCTTAAACGAAGAAGAAAAGCCCTATCAATACATCGCTATTCGTAACGATATTACCGAACGCAAACTGGCGGAAGATAAGATTTTTAAGGAAAACCACTTTATCGAAACGACGATAAATTCTCTGCCGGGAATTTTATACTTGTTCGACCAAAACGGTAAATTTATCCGTTGGAACGATAACTTCGAGCAAGTTTCCGGTTATTCAGCCGAAGAAGTTTCCCGTCTGCATCCGCTCGATCTGTTTGAAGGCGAAGACAAAAAACACATCGAAGAATTAATCGGGGAAGTTTTCGAAGAAGGCGAATCATCTGCCGAAGCCGATTTGATTTCAAAAAACGGCGTAAAAACTCCGCATTTCTTTACCGGGAAACAGATTGATGTGGACGGCGAAACGTGCCTCGTCGGGATGGGTATTGATATGACCGAATTTCGGGAAGCGCAAAATGCGCTGCTCGATTCCGAAGAAAGATACCGCGACCTTTTTGAAAATAATCCGTTTCCGATGATAGTTTATGGTTGCGATTCGCTGGAAATTATGGAAGTTAATGACGCGGCGATATTTTCCTACGGATATTCGCGGGAAGAATTTAAGAAAATGACGATGAAGGACATTCGTCCGCCGGAAGAAATTCCGCGTTTTCTGGAAAACTTGAAGAAACTGCACGGAAAAATCAATAATTTCGGCGTGTGGAAACATCTGAAAAAAAACGGCGAAATTATGCGCGTGGACATAACCTCGCACGAATTGATTTTTGAAGATATACCGGCGCGGCTCGTTCTGGTAAATGACGTAACGGAAAAGATCCGCGCCGAAACCGCACTGCGCGAATCGGAAGCGCGTTATCGCGATTTGTTTGAAAGCAATCCGTTTCCGATGTGGGTTTATGATCTGGAAACGCTGAAATTTTTAGCGGTCAACGATGCGGCTGTTCACTCTTACGGTTACTCCGCCGAAGAATTTCTTTCAATGACAATCAAGGATATTCGTCCGCCGGAAGAATTCTCGGCTCTGCTTGAAAATATTTCTCAACCGCCGAAAACAATAGAAAAATCGGGTGTGTGGAAACATTTGAAAAAAGACGGAACACTTATTCAGGTTGAAATAAGTTCGCATTTGTTATTATTTAAAGGCAAGCAATCAAGATTGGTTTTGGCTAATGACATTACGGAACGCAAGATTGCTGAAGAAAACATTCTTACGCTCAATGAAAATTTGGAAAATCGCGTAGCCGCGCGAACTGCCGAACTCGAAGTTGCCAATAAAGAATTAGAATCTTTCTCTTATTCGGTGTCTCACGACTTGCGTGCGCCGCTGCGGGCGATTGACGGATTTAGTCTGGCACTTCTCGAAGATTGCGGCGAATTTCTTAACGAAGACGGAAAACATTATCTGGAACGTGTTCGCGCGGCAAGCCAAAAAATGGCGAATCTAATCGAAGATTTATTAAAACTTTCGCGCGTTACACGCCGTGAAATAATTCGCACAGAAATAAATCTGAGCAATATTGCCAAAGAAATTGCCGCAAATTTAACCGAAAGCGATTCGCAACGGGCAGTTAAATTTACTATCGAAGAAGATATAACGACTTACGGTGATGAAGGACTTTTATACATTACGCTGGAAAATCTTTTGGGTAATGCTTGGAAATTTTCATCAAGAGTTGAAAAAACCGAGATTGCCTTCGGACAAAAAATAATCGAAGGCGAATATACATATTTTGTGAGCGACAACGGTGCGGGTTTCGATATGGCATATTCCGATAAATTATTCAACGCATTTCAACGGCTGCACCGTGCCAACGAATTTGATGGAACAGGCATCGGTTTAGCCACCGTTCAACGCATTTTGCAAAAGCACGGCGGTTGGATTCGCGCCGAAAGCAAAATCGGCGAAGGCACTATTTTTTATTTTACCGTTTAACAATCAGCAAGGAATTTATATGATGACAAAAAAAACTATTTTATTGGTTGAAGACAATCCCGATGACGAATTGTTGACGATTCGTGCGCTCAATCAAAATAATATCGGAAACGATATAACAGTCGCACGGGACGGCGTTGAGGCTCTCGATTATTTGATGGCAACCGGCGATTATGCCGGAAGGAATAAAAATGATATACCGGAACTCATTTTACTTGATTTGAAACTGCCTAAAATCAACGGTTTGGAAGTTTTGAAAAGATTGCGTGCCGAACCGCATACCAAATATATTCCGGTTGTTGTGCTGACATCATCTTCAGAAGACAAAGACATAATTGACAGTTACGATTTCGGCGCGAACAGCTATGTTCAAAAACCTGTAGATTTCGATGAATTTATCGGAGCGACAAAGCAATTGGGGCTTTATTGGCTGATTATTAACCGAACTTATTCAAAAAGATAAAAAACATCTTAAATCGTGAATTTAACATCAGAAATCTGTTTTTTGATTGCCTGAAAAATATTTTTTAAAAGATTGAGGAGATATGATGAAGAGGTTTTTAAGTTTAATTTTTTCGCTTTTGTTGTTTGTTACTTTTGCTAAAGCCCAGCAAACCGCTGATGTAACGATCACGCTTAATGAAAAATTCTTTGATACACTTTTTGACGCGGTTTTCACAAATTTGGAAAATCCTTCGTTTCCGATAGCGGAAAATATTCAAAAAGAAGAAATTGAAAAGGAAAATGAACTTGCCAATTTTAAAAAAACTTACAATTCTTCCGATGTTGATTTTCTCAATGCAAATTTTTCCGTTGCCGCTCAGCCAAATACAAGATGTAATGAAACGATTCGTTTAATGCGCGAAATTGACGGCGTTCGCACCTCCGTTCGTTTTCGAGATGGAAAAATCAGCGCACCGATTGCTTTTACCGGTTCGTATAATCCGCCTTTGATCGGTTGTCTAAACTTTCAAGGGTGGGCAGATTCAACCATTGAACTCGAATTCGATCAGAGAACGCAAACTCTGATCGGACGTGCCAGGGTTGCCGAGGTTAGATTAAGCGGCACGGGCGGCGTCGGAAGCGGCTTAATCGGAAGAATAGTGCAAAGTTCGATTGATAGAAAAATAAATCCGATTCAAATCTTGCAAATGGACAAAGTTTCGTTTGTCGTTCCGGTGCAAAATTCCGGTTCGCTGAAAATGCAAGCCGTGGGAATGCGCCACGAAATCATCAACGGCGCGATGAATGTTCATATAACATACCGATTTTCAAAGGGTTGAAATTTAAAAAAACAAACAACTCCGGCAGGCTTTCTCCACTAAAGGTTGTTCTGTAGATTCCAGTTCCAACTGATTTTTAACTTAAATTATAATATGCCGTCTTGCTAATTTTTACGCTAAAAAGTTTAATAATAATGGCAAAGAAACATTATGAATAAACCTCTTGTAGCAATCATCGGTCGTCCGAATGTCGGCAAATCAACGCTTTTTAACCGTTTGACGGGAAGCCGCAAATCTATCGTCGGTGATGAACCGGGAATTACGCGCGACCGTATTTACGGCGATGTCGAATGGAAGGCGAAAACTTTTGAACTGATTGACACGGGCGGAATCGTGCCGGATGACGAAGCGATTATTCCGGCGAATATTTTCAAACAAGCCGGAAACGCCATCGCGCAATCGCAGGCGATCATCTGGGTAGTTGACGCGCGCGCCGGAATAACGCCGCTCGATGAGGGAATTTCGATGTTTTTACGAAATATCGGAAAACCCGTTTTTATCGCGGCAAATAAAGCTGAAACGCGCAAGGTCGAAGAAGAAGCGGCGGAATTTTATCAATTCGGTTTTCCGTTAATTCCGGTGTCCGCCGAACACGGCAACAGCGTCGGCGATCTTCTGGACGAAGTTTTTGATGTTCTGGATTTTTCGGCGATGACCGAAGACGAAGAAGCAGGCGAAATCAAACTGGCGATCATCGGTCGCCCGAATGTCGGAAAATCTTCTCTTTTAAATAAAATCCTCGGCGAAGAGAGAGTTATTGTGTCGCCGATTGCCGGAACGACGCGCGATGCGATTGACACGCATTTAACGGTTGACGGGCAAAAATTTCTGATAATTGACACCGCCGGCATTCGCCGCAAGGGAAAAACGACCGAAATGGCGGAGAAACTCTCGGTCGTCATGGCGCGAAAATCTCTGGAACGCGCCGATGTCGCAATTTTAGTAATTGACGCGGTCGAAGGCGTGGCAAACTTGGACGCGAGCATCGCCGGATACGCGCTCGATTCGGGCTGCAGTTTAATCATCGCCGTCAATAAATGGGACATTCTCGAAGAAAAAGACACGGGAACGGCGAGCGAATACGAGAGAAACTTGCGCGATAAACTGAAATTTCTCGATTGGTCGCCCGTTGTGACGATTTCCGCTCTGACCGGTCAGCGCGTCAGCCGGATTTTGCCGATTGTTCAACAGGCAAACGAAGCGCGAAACCTTCGCGTAACGACTTCAAAACTCAATCAATTTTTTGAAGAAAACATAATGCAGCCAAAGGTCGGCGGCGGAAGTGCGCCCGGAAAAGGCGGCAGAGCGCGTCTGCACGTTCAATACATCACGCAATCGGGAATTCGACCGCCGTTTTTCGTCGTCTTCACTTCCGGCGGAACAGGCAGCAAAGCCGGACTTCATTTCTCATATCTGCGCTATATCGAAAACCGCCTGCGCGAAAAATTCGACTTTTTCGCCACGCCGATTCGGCTTAAGGAAAAACATAAATCGAAGAAGAAATGAGTATAAATTACAAAGAAGCAAAAGATTTGGTTGAAAAGCATTTAGCTTCTAATGAATCTGAAGAAATTCACAAACCGATTTTACTGGAAAATAAAATAATCGAAAAAGATTACGGTTGGTTTTTTCAATTTACTACCAAGGCTTGGTTAGAAAATAAATTGCCGATGTCTCCCGGTAGCTGCTCGCCGATTTTGATTCTGAAGGAAAAAGGAATTTTGATCGAATTGGGAAGTGCTTATTCTATTGAGGAGCAAATTTATAGATTCGATAAAAGATATGAATATTCAGTATAGCGAGCGGTAGCGAGTCCTTCAATTTACATTTGACTTGATTTGGATCAAACGCGTCTCACTACCGTTCGCTATACTGATTTTTTCTTTCATTATCAGGGAACAAATCTCAAAAACAAGTGTCTAATCAAACGAGAGCGAAATCTTGCCGAATAAAAAACGGCTGACACGACGCGCTTGGCACATTTTCATCCTTTGACCCGCACGGCACCGCAAAATCAGGAGGAAAAAAAAGATGTTAGACAATTTAATCGAATCGAGAAATCACAAACAGGAAAATAAGAAATTCGGCGGTTTTATGTTTTCGACCGCATTTGTATTAGTTACAATTTTAACCGTCAGTTTGGTTTTCAGTCTTTTCAACAAAAATATCGCGTTAGCGGCAGATTCTCTGGAAATTTCGACTCTGGTCGCGCCCGTGCCGTTTGAAGTCAAACCCGAACCTTTAATCGAGCCGAAACAGCAGATTGAAAATACAGTCCAAAATGCGCCGAACAAATTGCCTTCGCGCACCGACAATGTTTTGCGTGTTGATGAAAATCCGAGAGAAATTCCGAACACTATTTCGGTAACGCCTTCAAATATCAAAGCGCGTCCGAATTCCGCGTTTACAATCGGAAAAGTCAACTCCGATCCGGTCGCTTCGGGAATCAATATGGGGCGCGAAAAGGGAACTTCTCCGGTTCAATCAAACGGAATTTCCAATAACTCAAAACCGGTCGAAAAAGTTGAGAATAAGATCGAAGAACCGCCGCCCGTCATCAAAAAAGAAGTAAAACCGCCGCCGATGGTTACCGGCGGAGTCGTCAACGGAAAAGCGCGAAATCTGGTCAAACCGAATTATCCCGTTCCGGCGAAAAATGTCGGCGCGAAAGGCGAAGTGAAAGTTCAGGTCGTCATTGATGAAGACGGAAACGTAATTTCCGCAACTGCCGTCAGCGGACATCCGCTTTTGAAATCTTCGGCGGTAACGGCGGCAAGAGCGTCGAAATTTACGCCGACGACCTTAACAGGTCAAAAGGTAAAAGTTACCGGAATTATTGTTTATAATTTCACTTAAATAATCTAAGTTGCCACTTATGAAAGTTTAAGATATTTTGCCCGCTAAATACGCGAATAGACACGAAAAAAAATGAAGGTAAATATTTTTGTCCTTTTTTTAGCGCATTTCGCGTATTTAGCGGGAAATTTTCCCAAAATGTTGAAAACTAGCAACTTGGGTTTAATATAAATTCAAACGGAAACAATTCACGCCTAAGAAAAAAAACGATTTATCGTTTTTTTTCTTAGGCAATTTATTTGCGCGGTTTTCAATTTTTGAAAAATATTCTATTCTAATTTCTTCGCTGTAAAATTTTTATGGAAATATTTTTATTGATCATCCGGTTATCGCTTGCCGCGATTTTTTTTCTGGCTGGAATCGGGAAGTTTTTGGATTTGAAAGGCTCGGAAAAAGCCGTAAAAGATTTCGGCGTTCCCGAAATGTTGTCGAAACCCGTTTCCATAGCTTTGCCGGTTCTGGAAATTTCGATAGCTTTAAGTCTTTTATTCATTGAAACTTCTTGGTTCGGCGCAATCGGTGCAATTCTTTTGCTTTTCGTGTTTATCGGCGGAATGCTGTATCAGTTGAAGCTCGGAAACACTCCTGATTGCCATTGTTTCGGGCAGATTCATTCCGAACCAATCAGCATAAAAAGTTTGATACGCAACGGAATTTTCGCGTTTTTGGGAATTTTCTTAGTTTTCAGCGGGCAAACGAATCAAGGTTTGAATATATTTAATACCGGTTTTGATTATTTCGGAAAAACAGATTTTATGCAGATAATTATTGGTTTGGCAATTGTCGTGCTTTTAGCCGCGATTGTTTATTTTTTGAAACAAATTTCTCATCAGCAAGTTCAGATTTTACGGCGGATCGAGGTTTTGGAAATCATCTCAAGCGAAGGCAAATCCGTCGAGCGTGAAAATGTCGGACACCCGCAAGACGGTTTACCGGTCGGCGCGCCCGCGCCGGACTTTGTTTTGCCTGATGTCAACGGAAACAATGTCGCCTTTGAACATCTTCTTGCACGGGCAAAACCTTTTCTTTTCTTTTTCGTCAGCCCAAATTGCAATCCGTGTAATGCGCTTTTGCCGGAAATTCAGGCGTGGCAAAAAGATTTAGGCGAAAAGTTTGAGTTCGTTTTTATTTCAAGCGGAAAGGCGAAGGAAAACACGGAAAAATTCGGCGAAGTAGCGGGGAAAATTCTTCTGCAAAAAGAAAGAGAAATTTCCGAAGTTTTCGGCGCGATCTGGACTCCGACGGTTTTGCTCGTCAATTCCGACGGAACAATCGGCAGCCGCAACGCCGCTGGAGATAAGGCGATTCGGGAATTGATAGAAATGATCAAAACGGAAAGCGCGGATAAAGACTTATTTTATATCGCCAATGGTGAAAGCGACGAACGGCGAAAATCGAAGATCGGTGAAAAAATTCCGCAGTTTAACATTGAAGATATAAAGGGCAGCATGATCGGCGCAGGAGATTTTCAAGGCGGAAAAACGCTAGTTGCCTTTTGGAGTTTGGGTTGTCCGCACTGCAAAAATATGATCGAAGATTTGCGCGAATGGGAAAAAATAAAAGCACAAGGCGATCCGAATCTGATCCTTTTTTCCGACGGCGAACCGGAAGCGCACAAAACACTCGAATTGAATGCGCCCGTAATTTTGGATAAAGATTATAAAATCTCAGAAGAATTCGGAATGAGCGGAACTCCTTCAGCGGTTTTGGTCAATGAAAATGGCGAGTTTATCTCGGAAACCGCTATCGGTGCGCAGCAGATTTGGGCTTTGCTTGGGAAGAAGAAATAAGATTTAAACAACGGATTTACGCAGATTGGCACAGATTTTTTTAATTAAAAATAGTTTGAGGCTATATAAAAAATAAAATCTAAATAAAAAAAATCTGTGAAAATTCGTGTAAATCCGTTGTTAAAAATTATTAAATGGAAAAACCGATTGAATGGAAAGTTACCGCGCAAGAGGGAAATGCGCGAACGGGAATTTTGCGAACGAGGCGTTCAGAGATTGAAACGCCCGTTTTTATGCCCGTTGGAACGCAAGCGACGGTTAAAGGCGTGCGTTATGAATTTTTGGAAGAAGAACACGATGCGCGGATAATTTTGGGAAATACCTATCATTTATGGCTTCGCCCCGGAACGGAAATTATCAGGCAGTTGGGCGGTTTGCATAAATTTTCAACGTGGAATCGTTCTCTTTTGACCGACTCGGGCGGTTTTCAGGTTTTTTCATTGACGGATTTAAGAAAATTGACCGAAGAAGGCGTTGAATTTCGCTCGCATATTGACGGAACGAAAATGTTTCTGTCGCCTGAAGTTTCGATGGAAATTCAAGCGGCGTTAGGTGCGGAAATCGTTATGGTTTTCGACGAATGTCCGCCGGGCGATGCCGGAATTGACATAACCAGAAAAAGTCTGGAAATGACGGCGCGCTGGGCTATGCGGTCGAAAAATCGTTTTAATGAATTGCAGGAAAGTGAAATGGACACGGGGTTTCTAGGGTCCCAAGTCCCAAGTCCCAAGTCCCAAGTTTCAAATCAGGATTTTCATCGGACTTGGGACTTGGGACTTGGGACTGACTTATCCGGCAAACAAGCTCTTTTCGGAATTATTCAAGGCGCAGGGCATCTCGATTTGCGGCGCGAAAGTTTGGAAAAAACGGTCGAGATCGGGTTTGACGGTTATGCTATCGGCGGTTTGAGCGTTGGCGAAGAAAAATCCGTGATGTATGAAGTCATCGAATATCTCGCGCCGCAAATGCCCGAAAATGCGCCGCGTTATCTGATGGGGGTGGGAACGCCGGAAGATCTGGTCGAAGCGGTTTATCGCGGCGTTGATATGTTTGACTGCGTGATGCCGACGCGCAACGGGCGCACGGGCGGCGCGTTCACTTCGCGCGGCAAAATAAATATTCGAAACGCCCGGTTTGCAACCGATTCCGAACCACTTGATAATGAATGCACGTGTTCGGTTTGCCGAAGATATTCAAGAGCTTATATTCGGCATCTTTATCAGGCGAAGGAAATGCTCGCGGCGATTTTAATTTCGCATCATAATCTCGCTTTCTTCCTTGACACAATGAAAAAGGTTAGGCAATCTATCAAATTTGGTGAATTTAATCAATTTCGACACAACTTTATAAATAAAATTCGGAAAGCAGAAGAATAATTAAAAGCAACAGAGGTTTGATAAAGTGCCTCTAAATGTATATTATTGTCTTTTTCTTTTCAGCACAAAACGATGAATATTTTTATACTATTTTTTCAGGAAGGCGGCAGTCTTATATGGTCTTTGTTACCTTTTGTCGTTATTTTTGCAATTTTCTATTTTCTGGTGATTTTGCCGCAAAAGCGCAAACAACAGGAAACAAAAGATATGATTGCTCAACTTAAAATTAACGATGAGGTCATCACCAACGGCGGTTTAATCGGTAGAATTAAAGAAGTCAGAGATACCAGCTTTATTATTTACAGTGCGGAAAAATCCTTTCTTGAAGTTGCAAAAACCGCAGTTATCGGCAGAAAACCTGAAGAAGAAGTAAAATAAATTTTTAGATTAAGTTAGTTTGGAAATTGGCGGGCAACCGTCCATTTAATTTAAATAATGAAAAACAGCAGTTTGGTAATCAGAACAATAATTATTTTGGCAGTTACTTTATTAGGGATTTATTTGGTAATCGGTCCCCGCGGATCATTTACCGCCAGTGATTTTTCATGGGAAGGAATCAAGCGAAATATTTCTCAAAATATAAATCTCGGCTTGGATTTACAAGGCGGTTCGCATCTGGTGATGCGCGTTAAAACCGATGAGTATTTGAAAAGTTTAACTGAAAACAATCGTGATGCCGCTTTCAATGCGGCAAGAGAATCTCAATTACCCGTCAGCGAAGCAACTTCCGTTGCTGCCAATGATGATTATCAATTTTCATTAAATGTTACCGATGCTAATCAAATAGACGCGGTGATCGAAGCCGTAAAACAAAAAGTTGATACGGTTAATTGGTCTGAAAGCAGAAGCGGAAACATTGTTACCTGGTCTCTGCCACTGCAAGCGCAACAGGTTTTAAAGGTGCAGGCGACTCAGCAAGCAATGCAGATTATTGAAAGCCGAATTAATGCTTTCGGTGTCAAAGAACCGACTTTGCAAACTCACGGACGCGAAGGTTCGGGACAGATTTTATTGCAAATGCCGGGTTTGGACGATCCGCAGCGCGTTAAGAATCTGATTGGAGAATCTTCAAAACTCGAATTAATGAAAATCGTCGGACCGCCGAATCCTTCGCCGGTTCAGATTTATCCGACCAAAGAAGCCGCCGAGCAATCAATTGCCGGTGCGCCGAACCGCCGAGTTGTTGAATTTATAGACCGCGACGAAACCGCTCCGACCAATCCGAATGAACCGCCGCCGCAGCAATGGGTTGTGGTGGAAACTCCGGCAATTATTGACGGCAGCGAGTTGCGCGATGCGGCGGCAGTATCGCGAACCGGACTCGAGAGCGATTATCAGATTTCCTTTTCCTTCAAACCTGCCGGAGCACAGAAATTCGGTGAATGGACGGGTAAAAATATCGGTAATTATATGGGCGTTGTCTTAGACAACAAAGTTAAATCCGCCGCATATATCAAATCGCAGATTTTTGATCAAGGACAAATTGACGGAAGATTTACCAAACAATCGGGTGAAGATTTAGCTCTGACGCTTAAATCCGGCGCACTTCCGGCACAAATCGAATATCAGGAAGAGCGAACGGTCGGACCGAGTTTAGGTGCTGATTCGATCCGTTCGGGCGTTCAGGCTTCACTCGGCGGACTGATTTTTGTCATCATTTTTATGCTTTTCTATTATCGCGGTTCAGGCATCAATGCGGTTATCGCTTTGCTTTTGAATATGCTTTTGACGCTTGCCGCTCTGGTTGTTCTGAATTCAGATTTGACTCTACCCGGAATTGCCGGCTTGATTCTCGGAATCGGGATGGCAGTTGACTCGAATGTTCTGATTTTTGAACGGATGCGCGAAGAAATTCGCGCCGGAAGAGGAATTGCAAAGTCTATTGAATTGGGCTTCGATCGCGCTTTTATCACAATTATAGACACGCACGTAACGACAATTATTGCCGCGATTATTCTTTATTTATACGGTTCGGGACCGATTCGCGGGTTTGCCGTAACACTGATCTTAGGATTGGTTATCAATTTGTTTTCGGCTGTTTATGTTTCGAGAACAATCTTTTTATGGTTGCTCGAACGCAATCCTGATATGAAAAAACTTAGTGTTTAGGGGATTTTGATTTGCAATATACAATTTCCAAAGCATTTTGAAATTTTCAAATTTCAAAATGCTTTCGGGAAACTCCAAAAGATTTATAAAAATAAAATCGCAAATCACAAATATATAAAATGTTTGATTTATTTACTAAAATTAATGTTGACTGGATGGGCATTCGCCGTCCGTTAATCGCAATTTCAATCGTTGTTTTGTTGGCTGGATTGTTTTCTGCCGTTGTTAGAGAGGCAACTCCCGGCGGAACTGATGCCTTTAATCTCGGAGTTGACTTCAAAGGCGGAACTGTAATTACCGCAAAGTTTAAAGGACAAAAACCGGCTGAGGACAGTATTCGTTCGGCTCTGTCCAGTGCCGGCATCAGCGATGCGGTTATACAGGCTTCGACCGATAAGATTGACGAAGTTTTAATCAAAGTTCCGCTTCATGAAGGTGATACGACTCAAAACATACAAAATCCCGAAAACACCCAAGACCAGCCATCTGTCAATGCAAATTCGGCGGATAATGCAAATACCGAGGCTAACGCTAATTCTGCGGTAAATGCAAATACGCAAACAGCCGCAAATACGGAAAATCAGGCAGAAACCCAATCGGTAAATCTGGGAAGACAAAAAGTTGTTAATGCTTTAAATACTTTCGGAAAAGAAGCCAGACCAGAATTGGCTTTAGATCAAGACCCGGAAGCTGCTTACAAAATTGTCGGTACTGATTATGTCGGTCCGATTGCGGGAAAACAATTAAGAAATCAGGCGATTATTGCCACACTTTTGGGAATGGTCGGAATTCTTTTATTTATTTCCTACCGCTATGATTGGACGTATGCCGCCGGTGCGATTATCGCCGTTTTACACGACGTTCTGGTTACTTTGGCATTTTTTACAATGTTTCAATGGGAGATCAGTTTAACAGTTCTTGCCGCACTTTTGACTCTGGTTGGTTTTTCGGTAAATGACTCTATCGTAATTTTTGACCGAATCCGTGAAAATCTGACCTTAAAACGGGATATGTCGCTTTATGATGTGACAAATCACTCGATTAACCAAACGATGTCGCGCACGATTGTAACCAGCGGTTTGGTCTTTCTGACGGTGCTGGCTCTGGTGATCTTCGGCGGCGAAGTTTTGCGCGGCTTTTCACTTGCGCTTTTTGTCGGGGTAATTGCCGGAACTTATTCGACGATTGCCATTGCCAGTCCGATTGCGATTTGGTGGCAGAGCAAACTCGGTGAAGCTAAAATGAAACAACCGGAAACCGGAAAAAATGAAAAACTTGCGTCAGCTTCAAGACGCTCTGTAACGCGCCGACCGATTGCCCGAAGCTAGATTTTTACACGGTTTGCAACACAATTTTTTATTGTGGTTTTTTCACTTTTTAGATATTTTCAAATTATTTAAAGTTTTAAGTAAAATCCATAAATAAAATTTGAAAATATCTAAAAAAGAGTGATTATTTCTTGACTTTTTCGAAGTAAAATTTTAGACTTCAAGACGTTGCTGGTCAATTAAATATTTTTATCTAAGATTTCGTTTCGCTTCAAAATGCGGTTTCGGATTAGGTAGAACTTTTGCATAAAGATCGGCAGAAGTCTTTTCATCCCGCGCTGAATGTATAAGAAGTTAAAAACGAAGAAGAAATTAGTTATATGGTTTTCAAGTGAAATCGTGTCGGACTGTATTTGTACTTTATTTGCTGTGTTTAACGATTACAACTTGAGGTTTAATTTATATCATCAAAAGCAATAATAAAGGTTTCATAACCTCTTGACCCAAAATGGCACCGGATCAATAGGGAGGAAAATAAAAAATGTTAGATCAATTAGTTGAATCAAAAAGTACAGCAAAAGAAAATACAAGACGTAGTAGTTTTATGTTAGTTACTATGGTCCTGATGTTTTCTCTTCTGATGGGCACTTGGCTTTACAGTCTTTTTACGAAAGAATTCGGAATGGGCGGAAGCGATCTGGAGTTATCAACTCTGGTTGCTCCGGTTCCCGTTCCTGAAGACGAACCGCCGCCGCCGCCGAAACCGGAAAACGAACCGGAACGGAAAGTGGTTGAAAAAACAGAAACAAACGTGGACATACGGAAAGAGATTATCAGAAATATTATGGAATCTCCGGCTGTTCCGCCAAAAGTTAACACTGCTAAAACTGATGCGTTAGAGCGTCGGCTCGGCGTAATTACTAAGCAAGGTGATAGAAATACAACTGCGACAGGTGCGCCGACGGGAACAGCCCGTTCAGGCGAAGGAGGTGGCAGCACCGGCATAGCTAAACCGCCGCCGCCGCCGCCGCCGGCTGATAATGATCCGCCGCCGCCGCCGCCGCCGCCGAAGCCGACACCGAAGCCGCCGCCGAAGACTATTTCGGGCGGAGTTGTCAACGGTAGTGCGATCAGCTTGCCGCCGCCGCCGTATCCGCCGGCTGCTAAAGCCGTCGGGGCAAAAGGTAACGTCAGCGTTCAGGTGTTGATTGATGAAAACGGAAATGTAGTTTCGGCAAGTGCCGCTAGCGGGCATCCTTTACTACGTTCAGCGGCTGAAGGCGCAGCGCGTCGGGCGAAATTCCGTCCAACTCAGCTATCCGGACAGCCTGTAAAAGTTTCCGGTGTTATCACATACGTATTCAATTAAATAAGTTAGTTGAATAGAGATTTATTGATTTTCGCGGGAGTTGATTGAGATAAACATCTCCCGCGATACGACAAGATTTTGCAATAATAAAAATTTACTGATTTCTTTGGAGGAAAAATTTCATGACTTTTTTAGTTAGCCTTTTCGGCTTATTCTTTGCGGCAGCCAGCGACAATCCGTTCGGTTTTTACGAAATCGTTCAAAGTTTAACGATTCCGGGTTGGGTGGTTATTATCGTGCTTTTGCTTCAGTCAATCTATTTGATTGCTGTCGGAATTGAACGATATATGACATATAACAAAGCTAAACAGCAATCCCGTCAATATGCTCCGAAAGTTGCTCAAGCATTAAAAAACAGCAATATTGATGAAGCTATCAACATCAGCGACAAACATAAAGATTCGCATTTGGCTATGGTTGTATCATCCGGTTTAAAAGAATTTGCCGCACATCAAGGCACCGCCGAAATTTCCGGTGACGAAATGGAAGCATCAAAACGCGCTTTGCAACGTGCGATCGCTGTTAAAACCGCTGAACTCAAACGCGGACTTTCTGGGTTGGCTACAGTCGGTTCGACAGCTCCGTTCGTCGGATTGTTCGGCACGGTTGTCGGTATTATCGGGGCTTTTAATGCTTTAAGATCAAATGAAACCGCCGGTATCGGTGCGGTCGGCGGATCAATCGCCGAAGCTCTGGTCGCCACGGCTTTCGGTATCGGTGTAGCCGTTCCGGGCGTTTGGTTGTTTAACTATTTTACGAATAAAGTAACCAGTTTCAGTATCGAAATGGAAAATTCCGCTTCTGAATTGGTTGACTATTTCATTCGTCAAAAAACTAAACAATTAAAATAAGCAATAAATCATAAATCTTAGAAATTTTAAGAAAGGAGAAAATTTGCTATGGGAATGGCAGTCGGTGGAGAAAATGAATATAACTCGGATATTAATGTAACTCCGATGGTTGACGTAATGCTTGTGCTTTTGATCATTTTTATGATCGTTACGCCATTACTGCAACAGGGAGTTTCAGTAAATCTTCCGAGAGATATGATTAGCCCTGATGAAGACGGCGATATTGCAAAAGATACTGCGGTAGTAGTTTCTATACCGGATAACAGCAATTTCTATATTGGAAAAGACCCTTTTCCGTTAGATATTTTGGGTGAAAAAATTCAAACCTTAATGAAGGATAAACCACCTGAAAAACGAATAGTTTATATTAAAAGCGGTGTAGATGTTGATTATGGCAGAGTTGTCGAAGCAATTGATACGATCCGCAGACAAGATATAGACAGAATTGGTCTGGTCGCTGACAAGAAAAAAGGGGACGCACCAACAGAATAACATTTCAATTGAAAAATAAATTCAGTTGTGGGAGTAAAGAATTATGGGAATGTCAACCGGAGGCTCATCTGATAAAGGAGCCGTACCAAGTATAAATGTAACACCTTTGATTGACGTTTTGCTGGTTTTATTAATTATCTTTATGGTAATTTCGCCACTCAAACCGAGCAGGTTTGAAGCAAAAGTTCCGGCAGAGCCGAAACCTGAAGATACAACCGTTGCAAAACCGAATCCAAATACGCTGGTTGTCGCTATAAACAGGAGCGATATGTCAATAACTTTGAATAACGAACCTTTCGGCGACGTGACCAATGCAGAGCCTCTAACTCAGAGATTGAGTCAGATTTTCAAAGAAAGAGAAGCAAACGGCGTATTACGGGAAGGAACAAACGAGGTTGAGAAAACTCTCTTTATCAAATCTCCGCGTTCTGTTAAATACGGCGACGTTGTTAAGGTGATAGATGCGGCTAAAATTGCCGGAGCGCAACCAATCGGGTTGCAAATTGATGATTTACAACAATAAATTAGCTGAAAATAACAAAAACTATAATTCTATAGTTTTTGTTATTTTCAAGCGGTAATCTTGGAGACGAAAAATGAGATTTTCTCGTTTAGGGACTTTAGTCTTAATTTTAATCACAGTCATTATCGGGGCAAATTGCTCCTATTATAATCGAATCATTGCCCGCAAGTATTTAGTTGACGGCGCAGAGGCTTACAAAGCCAGAAAGTTCGACCAAGCGGAACAATTATTTCGGGATGCCGTTGCCCGCGATCCCGAGGGTGAAACACTCGAAGGAAGAACGGCACAGCTTTTCTTAGCCAGAACACTGCATTCACGCTATATCGGTGATCGTAAAGATACAGCCCGGGCTGAAGAAGCAATACAGGAATATCGAAAAGTATTGGATAAAGATATTACTGACAACAGCTCGTTTAAGGCGATTGCCAATCTATTGGATAATCTTAATAGAAAAGAAGAAGCTGAGAAATGGGTTACGGATCGAACCAATAATGAGGCGGTTCCTCCTGATCAGAGGGCAGAAGCCTTAACCTCGCTTGCCGCAAAACAAATTACCTGTGCAAACGAGATTTCTGATGTAGATCCGGTTAAGAAAACTATCGAAAAAGATGGTATTGCCTCTTTTCAATTCACAAAACCAGTAGATGAAAAGGTTTTTGAAAACTTAAAGCAATGTATCGCAAAAGGCACGGAGCTTATTGACAGAGCAATTGCCTTAGAACCGGATGCGATTAAAAATCCGGCTGATGTTGATGTCAAAGCTCTCTCTGATTTGGAATTGGTCCAAAAACTTGAATTAGGAAAGAAATTTCAATCAGCCTGGTCATACAAAGCTAATGCGTATGTTCAACAGATGCGTTTAGCCGAAATGGAAGAAAGACCTGATGATAAAGAATCTTTTAAAAAGAAAGCTGAAGAAGCGAGAGATAAATTTACTGCTCTCAGCGAGTTGGACAAGAGAATCGCTGCAGAACAGGAATCTCGTAAAAAAGCTGCGGAAGCTGCGGCTAACGTCAGATAATTGGTAAAAATAACTTCCAAGAAAGGTGATACTTGATTACAATAATAATTAAGTATCGCCTTTTTTCTTTGAATGGGACTTTGTTGACAAAAACTTTTTACTAATTGCAAATTGGAAAGAAATCCATTTAAATATAGTAAAAAATTTGCAAAAATGATTCGGATTGAAGATGTAATTGAGAAAGTAGAACAAAACCGCCCGGAATCGGATGTAGAATTGATTCGGCGGGCATATATGTTTTCTGCCCTGCATCATCGCGGTCAAAAACGGGCATCTGGCGAACCGTATCTTGTTCATCCAATTGCGGTTGCCGATATTCTTGCAGAAATGCGGCTTGATGAAGTCAGTGTTTCGACCGGACTTCTTCACGATGTTGTCGAAGACACATTGGTTGATTTAGATACAATCAGAGAATATTTCGGAGATGAGATTACAAGACTCGTTGACGGTTTAACGAAAATCGCGCATATCAGCAATCTTTCAAGGGAGAAACAGCAAGCCGAAAATGTCCGCAAGATGGTTTTGGCAATGATTACGGATGTTCGCGTTGTTTTAATTAAACTCGCTGACCGTCTGCATAATATGCGGACGATGCAGTTTTTAAAACCGGAAAAACGCGCTCGTATTTCGCAGGAAACACTCGATATTTACGCGCCGATTGCTCACCGTTTGGGAATGGGCAAACTTCGTAGCGAACTTGAAGATTTATCTTTTCAAAATCTGCATCCGCAAGAATATAAAAAATTATCCGTCGAAGTCGAAGCCCGCCGTCCGGAACTCGAAGCCACACTCGAAAAAATTAAAACGACAATCAGAGAAAAATTGGAAGAAAACGATGTTCCTTACGTGGAAATCGAAGGTCGCGTCAAACGGCTTTATTCGCTTTGGAAAAAGCTCAAAAAGCGTAAATTAACAATTGATCAGGTTTATGATTTAATCGCGGCGCGAATAATTACGGAAAATGACAAAAAAAATTGTTATCTGAGTTTAAGTGTTATTCACGATGTCTGGACACCCGTTCCCGAAAGATTTAAGGATTGGATTGCTATTCCGCGTGATAACTTGTATCAATCGCTCCATACATCCGTAATCGGCGACAAAGGGCAAGCCTTTGAAGTTCAAATCAGAACTGAGGAAATGCACCACATTGCCGAAGAAGGCGTGGCAGCGCATTGGAAATACAAAGAAAAAAAACTCGGACAACAGGAAGAGGACGAAAGCCTCGACGAATTGAGGAAAACGGTCGAAAAACTTCTGCTTCCATTGGTGGAAAATACCAATGAAAGCGAAGATTCCGAAGAATTTATCGAATCCTTAAAACTCGATCTTTATCCGAAAGACGTTTATGCCTTTACGCCGATGGGCAAAGTAATCCAATTGCCGCGCGGCGCAACTCCGATAGATTTTGCGTATGCAATTCACTCGCAAGTCGGCGATACTTGCACGGGCGCAAAACTCAATGGGCGAATTGTCCAATTAAAATCCGAATTGCAAAACGGCGATGTCGTTGAAATTTTGACGACTTCAAATTCAAAACCTTCCCGCGATTGGCTCAATTTTGTCGTAACTTCAAGGGCTAGAAATCACATCAGGCAATTTATTTCCACCCAACAGCGCACCGAATCAATTGAATTAGGACGCAAACTGCTTGAAAAAGAAGCAGATAAATTCAGCGTTTCGCCGAAAAAATTAATCAATAATGAAACGGAGATGAAACGCATTGCCAATGAATACGGTCTCGGCAGAGCGGAAGACCTTCTGGCATCAATCGGTTATGGTAAAACTTTGCCGCGAAATGTTTTAGGAAAATATCTGGGCGCAGAAAAATTAGCTGAACTCGATCCTGACAAGAAAAAAGAAACAGTACTTCAAAGCGGTGTGAAAGCCGTTAAAAAATTCATCGGGTTAGGCGAAGATGCCATTGTCGTTAAAGGTGTGGATAATCTCTTAACTAACCGCGCGCGCTGCTGTAATCCGCTTCGCGGCGAAGAGATTATCGGCTACATCTCGCTCGGAAAAGGCATTGTCGTTCATAATAAACGCTGTAAAAATGTCAAATCACTGATGGTTAATAAAGATCGCATCGTCGAGGTCGAATGGGCAAAAAACGAAAAAGAAGAGAAACATTCGGTGCGGCTTCTGGCAACGACGGAAAACAGAACCGGAATGCTTGCCGGAATCACCAATGCGATTGCCGACATTAAAACGGGAATTCGTGATGCGCGGGCGGAGATTTCTAATGATGACAAAGGTTTAATCGAAATTACCATCGAGGTTTATGATAAAAAACACCTCGATAAAGTCATCGGTTCAGTCGAGAAAGTTCCGGGCGTAATTGCGGTCGAACGGGTAAATTCTCTCTGATTTTGCAAAAAAAGATACTTTTTGTGTTACGCGCATAATACTTTTTCCAAGCCGAAAAAAAGCCTTTACAAACCCGATTCTTTGGTGCTATATTCATTAGCATTATAGATAAATTGGTAGCTTTCTTCCCCTAAAAAGTCATTTATACTTTAGTGTTTTTTCCCAAAAAAAAGAACCCTTTTTGACACATTCTGATTTATTCGGATTCATATCTTTAAATTAATAAGATTGAACGATACTCCCTTCAAGAAGGGCAAAAAAATCTAGGAGAATAAAGCATGAAACGATTTTTTGTAGTCTTTAGCGGAATTTCACTCTTTGCGCTTCTGCTGTGTTCAACGGTTTTATTTCAGACTGTCGAAAGCAAGAACGGTGAAGATAAAATCATAAAAAGCGAACGCAAGATACCAAATCGGTATATCGTCGTATTTGAGGATTGGGCTGCCAACGAATTAGGTGAAGGTTCGACTGCCGAAGCCGTTGCCGAAGAACTTGCAATTGTTTATGGCGGGAAGATTGACAGGGTTTTTAAACACGCGATAAACGGTTATTCGGTAGAAATGAACGAAAAGGAAGTCTTTGAACTGAGCCGCGATCCGCGTGTTAGATTTATCGAAGAAGACGCGGAAGTTTCGATCAATCAAACCCAGAGCAATGCCACCTGGGGACTCGACCGCATAGACCAGCGCGATCGTCCACTGAACAGCACCTATACCTATAACGCGACGGGAAGCGGCGTAAATGCGTATATTATAGACACCGGAATCAGGAGAACGCACACGGAATTCGGTTCGCGCGCCTTTGTCGGATTTGATGCCTTTACCGACGGACAAAATTCAAATGACTGCAACGGACACGGAACGCACGTTGCCGGAACGGTCGGGGGAACAGTCTACGGCGTAGCGAAAAATGTCAGACTTTATGCCGTTCGTGTCTTAAATTGTCAGGGTTCCGGAACAAACTCAGGCGTAATCGCGGGTGTTGATTGGGTTCGCGCCAATCACGTCAAACCGGCAGTTGCCAATATGAGTCTGGGCGGCGGCGCGTCGAGTGCGCTCGATACAGCCGTTAATAACGCGATAAATGCCGGAATTACATTTGTCGTTGCCGCCGGAAACGATAATGCTAATGCCTGCAATTATTCGCCGGCTCGCGTTCCGAATGCGATCACGGTCGGTTCGACAACCAGCACCGATGCGCGTTCGTCATTTTCAAATTTCGGTTCGTGTCTTGATATTTTCGCTCCCGGTTCATCAATAACTTCAGCCTGGTACACGAGCAACACGGCAACCAGTACGATCAGCGGAACTTCGATGGCTGCGCCGCATGTCGCCGGTGTCGCCGCGCTTTATCTGCAAGGCAACACGACGGCTTCGTACTCAACCGTTACAAATGCGATTATCAGCACAGCTTCGACAAACAAATTAACCAGCATCGGTTCGGGGTCGCCCAATCTCTTGCTTTATTCACTTCTTTCCGGCGGAGGCGGAACACCTCCGCCACCGACTTGCAGCGGAACAACCTATACGGGAACGCTTTCCGGCACGGGCGCAAATGCGTATGAGCCGAACGGCTCGTATTATTACAGCTCATTAAGCGGAACGCATACGGGCGCATTGACCGGACCTTCGGGAACGGATTTTGATCTGTATCTGCAAAAATGGAACGGTTCTTCCTGGTCAACCGTCAGAAGTTCGACCGGAACTACTTCGACCGAAAATATCAGTTATAGCGGTACAGCCGGATATTATCGCTGGCGGATTTATTCCTACAGCGGCAGCGGAAGTTATACGCTCTGCACGACCAGACCGTAAATTTCCTTCCATTTCAAAAATCAGCGGAGTGCGAAAAAGTATTTTCGCACTCCGCTTTTTTTACTTCCCGTGACCGCAAACAAGACGGAATATGCGGCTGCTAACTTTGCTTTTCCCGTTTTTTTTGTTAATATTCGCCTTTTGCTTAATTAAATAAAATAAACAGAAGCGAAACATCATAAAAGTGAAAGAAATAATATCAACAGAAAACGCACCCGGAGCAATCGGACCTTATTCGCAAGCCGTCAAGGTCGGCAATCTGGTTTTTTGTTCGGGACAAATTCCGATTGATCCCGCAACCGGGGAATTCGTTTCGGAAAATGTCGCCGAACAAACCGAACAAGTGATTAAAAACTTACGCGCGGTTTTAGAAGCGGCGGGAACCGATCTGAACAATGTCGTCAAAACGACCGTATTCTTAGCGGATATGAATGATTTTGCGGCGATGAATGAAATTTACGCCAAACATTTCACCGAAAAACCGGCGCGGGCGACGGTTCAGGCGGCGCGTCTGCCGAAGGATGCGCTCGTCGAGATCGAAGTTATCGCCGTAGTTTAAAAATAAAAACCAGACCGCAAAATTAAATTTTGCAGTCCGGCAACCTTTGATAAGAGTTGTAACTCAAACAGTTTTTAAGTTTTATGCAGCCTTGACAATTTTTCCGCCCTTGATACAACGAGTGCAAACCTTCATCCGCATATTTCCGCCCTGCGGACGTTGAACGCGGATTTTTTGCAGATTCGGATTGAACCGACGGCGTGTTTTGTTGTTAGCATGTGAAACATTGTTTCCAAATTGCGGACCTTTTCCGCAGACATCGCATCGTTTTGCCATAATAAGTAGCCTCCAAAAGAATTATAACGAGGTAAAATTAAAAGTTTGGTAAAATTTGCCAAACCAAAAACAAAAATTATAACAAATTTTTTAGGATAATCAAGTAATGTCAGATATTGTTAAGTTTGAAGGAGTAAAAGCCAAAGTGCAGAAACCTAATTTTAAGTTCATTTCGATTGCTTTTTTAGCAATCGCCATTTTAGTTATCAGTGGTTGTGACGGTAACGGACCGGCTCCGAACCCGAACGGCGTTGTTGAACCGAATGAAACCGCCGCGACCGTCAACGGTAAACCGATCCGAATGGAAGAAGTCGAGCGGGCGATCAAGCAACAGGCGCAGGGACAGGAAGCAAAACTTTCACAATTGGAAATCACACAGGCGCGGCTTCAGGTTTTGGACGGTTTAATTCAAAACGAGGTTTTATTTCAAAAAGCCGAAACTGAAGGAACCGTTCCAACCGATGAAGAGGTCGCCGCCGAGGTCAATAAGCGCAAAACCGAAAGCCGTCTGTCGCAGGAAGAATTTGACAAGCAGATGAAAGCTGCCGGATTTGATGAAGCGTCTTTCCGCGATTCGGTGAAAAAGGGTTTAGCCGCGCAAAAGTTGATTGACAAAATCACGGGCAAGATCGAGCCGCCGAAAGACAGCGAGATCGAAGCGTTTTATAATGGTAATAGAGAGGCTTTTGTCAGAAAGCGCGGCGTAAAATTGGCGGCAATCGTTGTTGATCCGACCGACAGCGGCGAAGGCGACACAACTAAAAACGAAGCCGATGCCGCAATGCGCGTCAAAGAGATTCAACAGCAGTTAGAATCCGGCGGCGGAGCGAATTTTGCTCAGATCGCTGCTGAAAAAAGCGAAGACCCGAGCCGTTTTCAAGGCGGTGAATTAGGTTATTTTTCGGAAGACGAATTAAAACAAAACTTTCCGCAGCTTGCCTCAGGATTTATGGATCCGAAATTTACGGTCGGAGGCATCACGCCGCCGCTCAATATCGGCGGAAAACTTTATATCTTCAAAGTGCAGGAACGCAATGAAAAAGAAGAAAATTTAACGCTCGAAAGCCCGGGCGTTCGTCAGCAGATCACCGAATCTTTGATCAATGCCCGCAAACAGCTTTTGAGCGCGTCGTATGCGGCAATGGCGATGAACGAAGCGAAGATCGAAAACTATTTAGCAAAAAAAGTTATCGAAAATCCGAATGAATTAAGCGGAGCGCGTCCGGCAGTCGCTGAAACTCCGAACGCAAATGCCAATACAAACGCTAATGTTGATGCAAATACAAATTCGGCAAATGTAAATTCCGCAACAAATGCAAATACGGCAACTCCGGCAAATGCAGCAAATACCAATTCAAAATAAGTTTTACGAGATTGAAATAAATCGCAAAATCAAAAAAAGGCGAGTTTCAAGACTCGCCTTTTTTTGATTTATAATAGACGAAAAATGCTTTTCAGATTATCAGAAGTTTATAAATCCTACGGCGGAACGGAAATCTTACGCGGTGTTTCTTTTCAGATCAATCCGGACGAAAAAGTCGGTTTGGTCGGCAGAAACGGCGCAGGGAAAACGACCGTTTTTCGCTTGATTACCGAAGAAGAAGCGGCAGATTCGGGAGATGTTTTTAAAACGAGCGGTTTGAAAATCGGTCTTTTGGAGCAACACGTTGATTTTACGACGAGCGAAACGGTTCACACCGCCGCGCTTTCTGCGTTTCAGAAACTTCATGACATCGAAGCCGAAATGCGCCGGCTCGAACACGAAATGGCGGAAAATGCGAGCGAAGAAATTCTGGAAGAATACGCCGAACTGCAAACCGTTTTCGAGCGCGAAGACGGCTTTACATATACTGCCAGAGCTGAATCAATTTTGCTCGGACTCGGTTTTACGCAGGATAAATGGGATTTAAGAACCGAAACTCTTTCCGGCGGACAAAAAAACCGTTTGGGTTTAGCGCGCCTTCTGCTTTCAAATCCAGACGTTTTATTGTTAGACGAGCCGACCAATCATCTGGACGTGCAAGCGGTCGAATGGCTCGAAAATTTTCTGCAAGCCTTTGAAAAAGCGCATATCATCATCAGCCACGACCGTTATTTTCTTGATCGAACTTGCCGGAGAATCATCGAAATTGAAAACGGAAAAGCGGTTTCCTACGTTGGAAATTATTCAAAATTCCTTGTCGAACGCGCCCTGCGCCGCGAACAGCAGCAGCGGGAATTTGATAATCAGCAGGCATTTATCAATAAAACGCAGGATTTTATTCGCAAGAATCTCGCCGGACAAAAGACGAAACAGGCAAAATCGCGCCGCACTCTGCTGGAGAAAATGGATCGCGTAGAAGCCGTGATTGCCGATAAAGCGAGCGGAAATTTCAAAGTAAAACAGGTCGAACGCGCCGGAGGAAATGTTCTTTCAGTCGAAGATTTAGCCATCGGCTACGGCGAAACGATTCTATCGAAAGATATAAATTTCACGCTTCACCGCGGCGAATGCCTCGGCATTATCGGCGGCAACGGCACGGGAAAAACGACGTTTTTAAAAACCATCTTAGGTCAAAACCGAGAAATCTCCGGCAAAATGATTTGGGGCGCGAAAACCGAAATCGGCTATTATTCCCAGCAACTCGAAGATTTGGAAGACCGCAACGAAATTATCAACGAACTCAGGCGAGTCGCGCCGCTTGCCGAAAACGGCGCGTTGCGTTCATTTCTGGCAAGATTCCTGTTTTTTGGCGAAGACGTTTTCAAACTCGTTTCCACTCTTTCGGGCGGCGAAAAGGGAAGACTTGCGCTGGCGAAACTTATTTATTCAAACGTCAATGTTCTCGCGCTCGACGAGCCGACGAATCACCTTGATATTCCGTCGCGCGAGGCTCTCGAAGAAGCCTTGCAAAGCTATCAGGGAACAATCCTGGCAGTCAGCCACGACCGTTATTTTCTCGATCAGATCGCTACGCAAATCCTGTCGTTTGAAGAAAATAGCAAGGTTGAAATCTTTAACGGAAATTATTCCGAATTTCACGAATGGAAAGAAAAAGTTCAAAGTCCGAAGTTTCAAGTTCAAAGTCAAAACAAATTATCAGACAAAGTTGAAGCAGAAATTAACCAAGAACAGAGTCCCAAAAACAAAAGCAATTTATCAAAAAATGAAGTTCAGAAGATCGAAAATCGGATAAAAGCCATTGAAAAAGAAATTCCTGTTTTGGAAGAAAAAGCCGCCAAATTAACTTTGAAAATGAGCCAACCGGAAATCGCCGCAAATCACGACGAATTGCAAAAAGTAAGCGAGAATTTTCAATCGGTCGAAATGCAGATTCAAAAACTTTACGAAGAGTGGGAGACTCTTTCGGAAAGTGTTCATTAAGGTATAAAAGCCGACGGAATCGGCACATCCCCGTTTGCGCCGAATTGCTGAATCAAAGTTCCGGCTGTTGATCTCTGTATAAACCAGCTGGCGGTTGACGGACGAAAAACCGCCGCGTCAAATTTTCCGTCGCCGTCAAAATCTCCCGGCGCAGGAATATCGCCCGCTACACCGAACGGGAATGAGAAAAATGAAAAATCTTCGCTCCTCAGAACAAACCAATTGCCATTATTCGGGCGGAAAAATGCAATATCTGCTTTGGAATCGCCGGTAAAATCTCCCGGGACGGGTTTGTCGGTCGAAACGCCGAATTGAAGAGCTAAAACTCCACCGGTGCTGCGTAAAATCCACCATTCACCGGCGTTAGGTCGCCAGATCGCAATATCTGCTTTACCGTCGCCGTCGTAATCGGCGACTACCGGAAAATCGCCGTTTGCTCCAAATTGAAGAATAGTCGTTCCGCCGTCGCCGGAACGATTGATAAACCAGGTAGCCGACGACGGGCGGAAAACAGCCGAATCGGTGATGCCGTCGCCGTCATAATCTGCCGGAACGGGAATATCGCCATTTGCTCCGAACGGAAAAGAGTAAAAAGAATTGTCTTCGCTTCTCAAGATAAACCATGCACCCGAAATAGGTCGCCAGACGGCGACATCGGCTTTGCCGTCGCCCGTATAATCACCGGGAACGACCTTGTCGGACGAAGCTCCGAATTGAAAAGCCCGAACCTGACCGTCAGAGCTGCGTTGATACCACCATTCAGCCGGAGCGGGACGAAAAATACCGATGTCGGTTTTGCCGTCGCCGTCAAAATCGAACGGTGCGGCGTACGGGTTTTTAATTGAAGTCGAACCGCCCGCCCAAAAGCCGCTTAAAATTGTAAAATTGCCGCCCGTGCTTTGTGTTCCCGCCAGCGGTTGACCGATCGTGCCGTTGAGCGAGAACGCGCCGCCCAAACTGTTTCCGCCGCCCGAAGCGATTACCGATTTTTCGATCTGAAATGTTCCGCCCGATTGAGCGGAAAATGTGTATACGAAAACCGCGAAAAGCGAAACAGTCGTCAAAATAAAAGATAGAATTCGTTTCATAATTTTTTCCCTCACCGCTGATTTTTCGGTTTGCACAGTTCCGCCGACGGATTTTGAGAACAAACAAATTGTTTCAAAGCCTCGAGGTCGGTTTGCTGGCGGTCAAGTTTTTCCTCTTGACGTTTAATGGTTTCTTGTTGTTCGTCAATTTTTTTCTCTAGAGATTCGATGTTTGTTTGCTGTTCCTGCACGGCATTGACCAGAACCACGCCGACGCGGTCGTATTTCACGCCTTCAATTTCGCCTTTCTCGTTGTGCGTCACCAAAAGCGGTTCGACCTCGGCAACTTCTTCGGCGACCAGTCCGAGATCGGACATTCCGTCAGTCTTCCAGTCAAACGAAACCGGACGCAAGCGTCTGATCAAATTTATGCCTGAACTGAATGAATTAACGTTAGATTTGTAGCGGATCGAAGACGAACAGTTTGAAAGTTCGAACGAGGGATTGCTGCGGCAAACAGCAGCTGAGCCGACTAAGCCAAGCACGCCGAGTCTTAATTTACCGGAAACATTAACTGTATCCGTCCCGTTCTCTCTGCCGAGCTGAATCGTGTTGCTGGTCGAAACCACCGCGCCAGCACCGACAGCGGTGGCAAAATTGAGATTACCGACAGAAACATCTGAATTGCGTCCGATGACGGTATTGTTGCTGCCCGTCGTGTTCGTATTGCCCGCTGAAACACCGAAGAAAGCATTGTTACCCCCGGTCGTATTCGCCAGACCCGCATCTGTTCCGAAAAAGGCGTTTAAACCGCCGGTCGTATTTGCAAAACCGGCGGACGCGCCGAATATGGAATTAAAGTTGCCGGTAGTGTTAGCTCGACCGGATTCATCCCCAAAAAATGTATTGCTGGTACCGGTTGTATTGCTAAAGCCCGCATTAAAACCAAAGAATGAGTTATCGTTGCCTGTCGTGTTATTGAATCCCGCAGCCGCGCCAACAATTGAATTACGGCTTCCGGTCGTGTTTGCTAAACCGGAGGCTCTACCAAAAAATGTGTTATTACCTCCGGTAGTGTTGTTTGAACCCGCTGATAAACCGAAAAATGAATTATTAAAACCTTCGGTGTTTTCTAATCCCGCACTTGTGCCAAAAAAAGAATTGCCGGTGCCGGTCGTATTGCTTAAACCTGAGTTTGCGCCAAAAAATGAGTTGAGGATGCCAGTTGTATTAAAACGCCCTGAGGCATAGCCAAAGAATGAATTCCCATTGGCGGTCGTATTGTTGGAGCCTGCGCGGGTTCCAAAAAACGAGTTCTCTCTGCCTGTCGTATTGTCAAAACCTGTAAATTGTCCGAAAAACGAATTCTCGCTGCCCGTCGTGTTGCTGGAGCCTGCGCTGTTTCCGAAAAACGAATTCTCTCTGCCGGTCGTATTGTTAAACCCTGTAGTTCTGCCGAAAAATGAGTTCTGATTGCCGGTCGTATTACTGGCGCCCGCGCCACTGCCGAAAAATGAATTGCTGCTGCCGGTTGTAGTTTCGCCGCCTGTATTACTGCCAAAAAATGAATTCCCACCGGCGGTCGTATTGAGCCTGCCGGCATTATAGCCGAAAAATGAGTTGTTGGTGCCTTCGGTATTGCTGGTTCCCGCGTTTCTGCCAAAAAACGAGTTTAATGTGCCGGTCGTATTGTTTGTTCCCGCGCTAACCCCGACAAAGAGATTGAATAAACCGGAGATACCTATAATGCGATCTACGCCGATGTTAAATTGCGTTGCCGCTCTAAAAATATTCGCCGTTCCCGTGCCGCTGATATTGAAGTTTGACGCGGCTTGTTGGGCAGACGAGTTTTGAATATAGTTCGGACTGTTCGGTAGAGGATTTCGCGCATCTGAAAGGCGCGCATCGCCCGTCAGCACAAATTGGTTTGCCGCCACGCCGCCGAGCTGTAAAGCGTTGGTTGCGGTCGTCGCCGTCGTCGCGTTGATCGCACTATCGGCATTCAGACTTTTGACCGAATACGGCGTGCTGTTGACCAACTGGCGCGGACTCAAAACAGTGATACCGGGCTGACCTGCCGGACGGACTCTGATTTCCAGAAAACGATTCGCGCCGGTAAATTGATTGCCGAAATTAATCTTGACCGAAAAACTGCCGTTGCTCACGGCAAGATTGCTGACGGTAACTGTTGAGCCTAACTGCGCTCCGCCGGACAGCGCGTCAAAGAGCGCAAACTCGAAGTCGAAATTGCCGTTGGCGGGCGTTCCGCCATTGTTCAAACTGCCTTGATAAGTAAATTCCGTGGTTTGTGCCGAAATTTCCTGATTCGACACAACCGAAGCGATGACAAAAAATACGATAATAAATCCAAATCTTCTCATTTTATTTCTCCTGTAATGAATTTCGACAGACGAGCAGTTGCCCGCTGGTTGTTTCAAGCGAATGAGCTTCGCCGTTTTCAATTAAACGAAAAATCTTGCGGGTGCTGATGCCCGTTAAGCTAAGTGCTGAATCGAGATTCAGCATTTCGACTTCCTTTCCGCATTCAGAGCAAAATCCGTGAATTGTTTGACGACCGTGTCGAACAATAAAAATTTCGTGCGTTTCGGTAGTGATTAAAATTTTCTTGGCTTTTGGCGACATTTAATTTACAATCGGCAATTAAAGACGGAATCAATCAAGCGTGTTCAAAACCAATCGCTTCCGCCCATTGAGCCGAACAACGATATTTTCGTTGGTTGATGAGAAATATAGATTTTGCCGGATGAAAAAGTCCTGAGTTTTTTCTCCATTATTTTTCCTTTTTTCTTCAAATGGGTTTATGCGCAGTGAATACAGATATTTAAGAAAATTCGGTAATTTCCGGCTCGATGCTGAAAGAAAGGTTTTGTGGTTTGAAAATGAACCGGTCAATCTTCAATTAAAAGAAGTCGAACTGCTTTGCGTGCTGACCGAAAACAGCGGCGAAGTCATGACAAAGCAAGAACTTTTAGACAAAGTTTGGGCAGATTCTTTTGTCGAAGAAAGCAATCTTTCACGTCATATTTATCAAATCAGAAAAATTTTTAAGGAATATGGTGAATCGTCTGATTTGATTCAAACGGTGCCGCGTCGCGGGTATCGTTTTACGGGCAAAGTCCACGAAAATGAAAATGACAGAGTTGTTATCGAACGTCATTCGGTCTCGCGCACATTGGTCGAAGAATTGGAAAACTCCGTCGAGCCGAACGTTAAAACAATTCCCGCAAATT
Source organism: Pyrinomonadaceae bacterium (assembly GCA_041745765.1). Taxonomy (GTDB): domain Bacteria; phylum Acidobacteriota; class Blastocatellia; order Pyrinomonadales; family Pyrinomonadaceae; genus JAHCHG01. Next base: position 35,956 of record JBGTIH010000044.1, read on the forward strand.
ATTCGTCAACAAAATCAGGACGTTTTTGGATACCGGTCGTTGTTTGTCTGACAATTTTGACAACCGCTTTCGGTTTTTATTTTTACGCTCACAATTCAAACGCCGGGCAGCCAATTAAATCCATCGCCGTTTTGCCGCTCAAATCTTTGGACAAAGACGAAAACACGGCTCTCAGTCTGGGTTTTGCCGATGCTTTAATTACGAGATTGGGGCAGCTCGATGAAATAAAAGTTATTTCGATAAATGCCGTCAGCCGTTACTCCGACGAAAATCAAGAACCTGTCGAAATCGGAAAAAGTTTAGGCGTTGATGCCGTTTTAGACGGAACTTTGCAGCGCGCCAACGGCAAATTGCGCGTGACGCTTCGGCTGTTTCGAATCACGGACGGCAAACAAATCTGGAGCAATTCTTTTGACGATTCCGAAAATAAAATATTTAACCTGCAAGACGCGATGGCGATGCAAACCGCCCAAAACTTAGCTTTAAAATTTAGAACGCAA
>JBGTIH010000045.1:0-3739 GCA_041745765.1 Pyrinomonadaceae bacterium
GACTGACTTTCTCCAAATGCTCCGCTAGATTGGAACAAGTGTAATTGATTGGCGTATTTAACAGATATTCGATATATTGATTTTTAGTTATCATCAGAACATCTGTTTAATCATATTTTTTCAAAAAGCGAAAGTCCTATAATATTTATTTCTTAACAATGATAACTATCAAAGGCAAAATAATTGCCCCAACTGCTGATGCTAACAATGCAACGAGAAAATCAGGTCCGTCACCAACTAAAGCCTTCCCAAAAATAAGTAGAAGTATTCCTAAAATAAAACTTCCCGCGATGCCCAAGCCTATAGTCAACCCGGAGCCTAAAGAACTTCGACCTTCCATAAAAGAATTAACCATAAATCCTCCGACAGCTCCGAAAATAACAAATGCGATCAAAAATAACATAAATTTTCTCCTTTATTTTACCTATTCTAATTTCTGCTTTTCTTTTTAAATTCTTATCAAAAAGATAGAATACTCATTTATAAGAATTTATATTAAAAGCTAGTATCAGTTGCTTTCTAAATAATCTGTTAAAAAGTCTCTATCTATTTACCTAAACGACATTTCTATTAAAAAACGGTCATTTTTTCGGATTTTTTCGATTTTTGGTTTACAATCTTACTGCGGAACTTTATGGCAAATGAAGACTCAAACCAGATCACAAACCTCTTGATTGGAGTAAAGGGAATGAATATGCACTGGAGCAATTGATGCCGCTGGTTTATGAAGAACTGCGAATGATGGCTTTTATCCGGGCAAGCAAAATTAGGAAATTGGGTATAATCGGGTATAATATCGGGTATGCTCGAATCTTTAGAAAAAATCAGCCGTTCATTTTCGCCGACTCACGAGATGCTCAATCTTATTTCGGAGATTGACGAGTTCAAAGGGAAATGGAATGTTTTGCAGAATCTTTCGCCCGAAAGATTATCTGCTCTGCGGCACGTTGCGACGATTGAAAGCGTCGGCTCTTCGACCAGAATTGAAGGCGTAAAACTCACGGATAGAGAAATTGAAACCCTGCTCTCAAATCTCAAACAATATTCATTCAAATCGCGCGATGAAGAAGAAGTTGCCGGTTATGCCGAAGCGATGGAACTCATTTTTGAATCCTGGCAGGAAATAACTTTAACTGAAAATCACCTTAAACAACTTCATTCGGTTTTGCTGAAATTTTCGAGCAAAGACACTGCGCACCGGGGAAATTACAAACAGCTTTCCAATAATGTGGTTGCTTTTGATGCCGACGGCAAAGAAATCGGGATAGTTTTTGAAACCGCTTCGCCGTTTGAAACGCCGTTTGAAATGGAAAAACTGATTAAATGGCTTAATCAAACCATTGAAGATAAGACGATTCACCCGCTTTTGATAATCGCCGTTTTTGTGGTTTCTTTTCTGGCAATCCATCCTTTTCAAGACGGAAACGGCAGACTTTCGCGGATTCTGACAACCTTGCTTCTTCTTCGTCTGGGATACGAATATGTGCCATATATCTCGCTGGAAAGCATTATCGAAGAAAACAAAGATCATTATTACAAAGCCCTGCGGCAAACGCAGAAAACCCTGCGCGATGAAAAAGCCGATTGGGAAAAATGGTGTCTGTTTTTTCTGAAATGTTTGAGAAAACAAAAGGATAAACTTTCGACAAAACTGGAACGCGAAAAAATCATCACGCAGATTCTACCGAAAGCATCGAGCGAAATTCTCACTTTATTAAAAGAACACGAACGTTTAACCATTGCCGAACTGGAAGCTTTAACCAATATCAACCGGAACACTCTGAAAGTCCGCTTGCGCGAGCTTGTGCGCGATAATTTTATTCAGCAGCATGGCAAAGCACGTTCGACCTGGTATTCCTTAAAAGGGAAATAAAAACAGATGATTTAAATAACCTCAAAACCAATACTGCTCAAATATTCAAAACTCGTATCATAAAATTCGGGTTGGCGGGTGTGATCATGCGTATCTCCCGGAGGAATTACGATCACCATTCCTTGTCGCGCTCTTGTCAGCAACACGCGGTAAGCGTTTTTTTGATAAGTCATTCGCACATCTTTTCTAATTTTATTCCAACGGCTGCCTCTAAATTCCCAATGCTGCCAGCCGTCTTGTGCAAAGCGAAAATCAGCGTCCCAGGTTACGCAAACCCAATCAAGCTCCAAACCTTGAATGTGAAATTCAGTCGCTACGTCTTCAAGATAATAAGAAGATCGAACATCTTCTTTGCCGTCCAAAAACCAGTGAATCGGATCGGTCGGCGATTTTACGAAAATGCCGTGCGGTCTGAGACGCTCCGCATGCGACGAAACAACCAAACCGTATCTTTCAGACCCACGTGCCTGCTCCCTTAACCACCTTTTTGCTTTTGATAAATCGCGAGTAATAACGATCGGATAGTTTTTTGTTACTGTCGTCAACGTTTCCCGAGCTTCTGAAATTTCTAAATCCAAAATCTGTTTGACCAGCCGCGAAACATTCTCCGCTCGAAACGAGCGCATTGAAATTGCGAGATGCAAATCTTTGTTGTAAACAACATTAGGGCGTGTTTTCAGTTTTTCCGCGACATTTTCCGCATTATATTCGCTGTCCGTTAATCGCGGCGAAATATGCAAATGCCAATCGGGAAAGGAACGCTCCAGCGCCTCGATCCATTCGCTGATTCCACCCTCTCCGGTATGAATTTCCTGTCCGCCGCCAACCAAACAGACAATTACTGCCCAATCCTTATGCCGGTCTAAACACGAAATCAAAAATTCCGGCTCGGATTGATTAAAATCCGGTTGACTTTTTTTCTGCTTCATAAACCGAACTGTTTGCTCAAGGTTCCAAGCCCTTTGCGCTTCGTCAAATAACGTGACGTGTTCTTTAGGGGCTGATTGGTCCTTCAAATATTCATCGCGAAAATGGTGAACATTTTGAATAAACATTTTCACTTCGCTCATCACTTCGCCTTTTTTCAGCTTTTTGTCATATTTTTCTTTTTCTCTGCGCACTTTGTCACGCGTTAAAGCCTCGCGCAGAATCTCCACGAGCGGACCATTGCCGGACAGAAAAACGCTGTATTGCTCGCTTTCCATATCAATATGCTTCGTTGCAATATCAAGCCCGACCATCGTCTTGCCCGCACCCGGCACGCCCGTTACAAAGCAGATTGATTTCTTGTTGTTGTTTTTAGAATCTTCGATAATCTGCGAAATTGCTTCGGATGTTTTGCTGATGTTTATTTCGCCGGCGTCATTACGCGTAATGTCTCCAACGTTATGTCCTGCATAAAGCGCCATCGCCGCTTCAACGATCGTCGGCGTCGGCGAATACCTGCCGCTTTCCCAAAATTCTTTATCAATTTGCTCTCCATCGCAAAAATTCAAGACATCGCCAATTAGTTTGCTCAGCGTTTCAAAATTGCTTTTTATCGGGAAAAGCAATTTGTCATTTTGCGGAGTTGGCTCAATAATCTGACTTACAGATTTTGCTTCCGAAGCAATTAAAATCGGCGCAATAAACTGCGTATGGCTTGATTCGTGGAAATTCTTTAAGTCTAATGCATAATCCCAAACCTGATCTATCGCATGAGATTTATATTCCTTTTCACCTACCTAGGACTTTCGCTTTTTGAAAAAATATGATTAAACAGATGTTCTGATGATAACTAAAAATCAATATATCGAATATCTGTTAAATACGCCAATCAATTACACTTGTTCCAATCTAGCGGAGCATTTGGAGAAAGTCAGTCAC
>JBGTIH010000046.1:0-21615 GCA_041745765.1 Pyrinomonadaceae bacterium
GACGTTAAAACGCCCTTTTATGCCGAAGCAACCCCGCGCGCCATAAATGACGCGGCTAATTGCCGCCTCTGCGGCGGAAAGCCTGTTAAAACAGGCTGAAAAACCAAAGGTGAATTCACTTTTCTACTCTTGATTCACATTGTATGTCTTCAAGTTCTATTTTGATGTTGGCAGTTGCAAAAGCTGATGTAAAAACTACAAAACTCTTGTTATCAAAAGGTGCGGATTTATTTTTCAAAAGCGAATTTGAAGATTGGAATGTTTTTGATGAGGCGCAAAGAGTAAATAATCCTGAGATCAATAAATTGCTGGAAAGAACTTGCGAAAAATCAATCTCAAACCGCATTATGTGTCGCAGCAAACAGGCAAACTTTTTCTTTTATAAGTGGTTCAATTCAAACAAACAATAAATAAAATTTCGCGGTATAAGTTTTCTGAATTCTTTGCCGAAAGCACGAATTACCGGAAACCAGAACCGTGCTTTCTGTCATTTTCTCTGTTTGCGTAACATCGGCTGTAAGAATATCCTGTATAGTTGACAGACAACCGGAATGATGAAAATCTCATCGGTTATACGAATGCGATTTGGATTTTCAACTTAAAATGGTATAAGTTGAAAACCGTTTGACACAATCTGTTTTTAAGTGATAAATGTCAGATGTGAGAAGCGTCTGGCAATTTTTTTTCTCGAAAATTCGATTTTAGTTGCGATATTTGAGTTGTTTCGGTTTTAAGATTTCTTAATTTATGGACAAAAGCGAACTTGTTCAAATTACGCGGCGCGCATCGATTGCGGAAGAAGAATTTCTGCCGTTCGTCAATGCGATGTATGAACAGGTTTGGGGAAATCTTCTTCCGCCGCAGATTTTAACGCACGATTTGTCGAATACGGTCGCGGGCAATATTATAACTTCTCCGGATGCACCGATTCCCGATTGTTTGACGTGCGGTGCGTGTTGTGCGTCTTTCGTCTGCGTTGATGTCGCGTCGGACAACGCCGTTTCAGCAAAAGATTGTTGGGACATTACAAAGTGCGGGAAAAGCGGGCAATTTACGGTTGACCGCTTTATCAAACGCAAGGAAACGGATTTTTCCTGCACGGCGTTAGAAGGAGAAATCGGCGAAAACGTAAGTTGCCGGGTTTATGAAAACCGCCCGCGAATGTGTCGGCAGTTTGAAGCCGGAAGTGACCGCTGCCACGCCGTTCGCCGGGCTTACGGAATTGAAGCTTTCTTAAGTTTAATGGAAATGTATGATGCGACGCAGAAATTAAGAGCGCAGGAAAGCTATATTGACAATGAAAGAATCGAAACCATAACTATCGAAGAAAGCGCAACGCAAGATTTGCAAATTTCCGTTAAATTGAAAAACGGCGCGGAAAAGATTATTTATGCCTTTAATCCGAAATCCGAAACGTGGTTTCAATCAGAATTTGAAGGTTTGACTTTGGAAAAAGCCGAAGAATTAATACGGGGAAAAAACGTAAAAAAGTTTAAACGTGAAAAAGTTTAACAGTATTTTGGATTTCGATTTTAAGTGTTTTTGAAAAATTGGACGTAATTTGATTTAGAAAAGTTTATGATTCAAAAATACGGTTTCACGGTTTCACTTTCGTCTTCTTTTGGGTTTAAGAGTGAGTTAATTAGTAAAAAATGAGTAAAAATTTAGTAATAGTAGAATCGCCCGCAAAGGCAAAAACGATCAATAAATATCTGGGAAGCGATTACACGGTTTTGGCTTCGATCGGGCATATCAAGGATTTGCCGTCGAAGGAACTCGGCGTTGACATCGAAAATAATTTCGAGCCGACCTATGAAGTAATTCCCGATAAAAAGAAGCGCAACAACAAAAAAACGGTTTCCGATCTGAAAAAAGCCGCCAAAGATTCCGACACGATCTATCTGGCGGCTGACCCCGACCGCGAAGGCGAAGCAATCTGCCAGCACTTAGCGGAAGAAATCGTGCCGAAACGCGGAAATAAAACTGTGTACCGCGTGATGTTTAACGAAATCACGAAAAACGCGATCAAGGACGCCTTTAAAGAACCGAAACAAATCGACAAAAATCTGGTTGACGCCCAGCAGGCGCGAAGAATTTTGGATAGATTGGTCGGTTATAAAGTTTCGCCGATTTTATGGAAAACCATCGGCGGCAAACTTTCCGCCGGACGTGTTCAGACCGTTGCGGTTCGCTTAGTTGTCGAACGCGAGCGCGAAATCGAAGCATTTGTCAAAACCGAATACTGGTCAATCATTGCCAATGTCGCCGCCAAATTGCCGCCGAATTTTGATTCGAGACTTTATAAAATCGAAGACAAAACCTTAAAAACCGGCGGTTTCGATCAGGATTTGAAAAAGGGCGAAATTCACATTGACAATGAAAAACAGGCGAAAGACATCGTCTCGGAAGCCGAAAAGGAAGATTTTATTGTCGAATCGGTCGCGACGAAAGAACGCAAACGAAACCCGACACCGCCGTTTATCACTTCAAAGTTGCAGCAGGAAGCATCGCGCAAGCTCGGTTTTTCCGTCAAGAAAACGATGATGGTCGCGCAGAAACTCTATGAAGGCGTTAATGTCGGCAAGGAAGGTCAGGTCGGTTTGATTACATATATGCGTTCGGATTCGACGCGTATTTCCGATGCGTCTTTGAATGATATTCGCACGTTTATTGACGGCGAATACGGCAAACCTTATCTGCCCGAAAAACCGAATTTTTACCGCTCGAAAAAAGGCGCGCAGGACGCTCACGAAGCGATTCGCCCGACGGATGCCAACCGCACGCCCGAAAACATCAAGGAATTTTTATCGCCCGATGAATTCAAACTTTACCGTCTGATCTGGCAGAGAACGGTCGCGTCGCAGATGACTCCGGCGATTTTCGATCAAACGACGATTGACATAAAGGCGGGACGTTTTACGTTTCGCGCGACGGGTTCGGTGCAGAAATTCGACGGTTTTCTGAAACTTTATCAGGAAGGACGCGACGAGCAAACCGAAGAAGATGAAGACGATGCGGAACGCACACTGCCGAAGGTCGAAAAAGGCGAGAATTTAAAACTCAACAAAATCACGCCGAATCAGCATTTTACCGAACCGCCGCCGCGTTATTCGGAAGCGACTCTGGTTAAAACTCTGGAAGAAAAAGGCATCGGCAGACCTTCGACCTACGCGGCGATTATGACGACGATTCAAGACCGCGAATATGTCGAAAAACTCGAAGGCAGATTTCACCCGACCGCGCTCGGCATTACCGTCAATGATCTGCTCGTCGCCAGTTTTGTAAAGCTTTTCGATACCGCTTATACGGCGAAAATGGAAGAAAATCTGGACAAGATCGAGGACGGTGAACTCGATTGGCGAACGGCGATGCGCGATTTTTACGACCCGTTTTCAAAAGATCTCGCCGCCGCCGAAGAATCTATTAAAGGCAGAAAAAAACAGGCGATTCCGACCGATGAAATCTGCGAAACGTGCGGCGCCGGAATGGTTATAAAATTCGGTCGCTACGGGCAATTCTTAGCGTGCGAAAATTATCCCGAATGCAAAACGACGCGCGAAGTTACGAAAAAATCTGATCCGGCGACGGCGGAAAATCCGGAAGGAGAGCAGGCGGCAGAAGAAATCGCCGTGTGCGAACTGTGCGGAAAGGATATGGCTCTCAAACGCGGACGTTTCGGTACATTTTACGGCTGCACGGGTTATCCCGAATGTAAAAATATTCGGAAAATTGACAAGAAAAGCGGCGAAACGATCAAAACGCCGCCGCCCGTCGAACTCGATGAAATCTGTCCGCTCGACGGCGCGAAATTAGTCCGACGAACGGGACGTTTCGGCGAATTCGTTTCGTGTTCGAATTATCCGAAATGCAAATACGTGCAGCGCGATACGACCGGAATCGCCTGTCCGAAAAAAGGCTGTAAAGGCGAGATCGTTATTAAGAAAACGCGGCGCGGAAAACCGTTCTACGGATGCTCGAATTATCCGAAATGCGATGAGGTTTACTGGGACAAACCCATAGCCGAACCTTGCCCGAAATGCAAGGCTCCGTTCATTCTTGAAAAGACGACAAAGAAAGAAGGCACGTTCCGCTATTGCAAAAATGAGGAATGTGACTATAAAATTGCCGTCAGCGATTCAACAGACACTTCTGAAACAGGTTCGACGGTTTCGGCTTCGACCGAATAAAACGGAATGAACGAAAATATTCAGTTCCTGCATGCGTTTCTAAAAAACCCTTTAAAAGTCGGTGCAATTGCGCCGAGTTCGCCCGAACTTGCTCAAAAAATGCTCGAAGGCATTAAACCTAATGAAAATTCCATCATTTTGGAACTCGGAGTCGGCACGGGCGCGATCACGAAATTTGTTCAGGGTATAGTGACGAATAATGAATCTTATCTCGGGCTTGAACTGGATAAACATCTGGTTAGATCGCTGAAAATTAATTTCCCGAATCTTAAAATCATTCGCGGAAATGCCTGCGAAGTTTATTCGCTCCACCAAAAATCCGGCTTGGGAAAAGTCGGATTTATCATTTCGTGTCTGCCGTTTGTTTCAATACCGAACGAAGTCGGGGCAGAGATTTTGCTTGAAATTGATAAATTTATGGAAAAAGGCTGTGTTTTTCGCACGTTCCAATATGCCCACGGCTATTATTTTCCGTCGGCAATAAAATTGCGCGAACATATGAGAAACCGGTACGGAAAAGCGCAAAAAAGTTCGATTGTCATGAAAAATGTGCCGCCCGCTTATACGCTCACCTGGCAAACTTCTTAAAATTTAATTGTATTAACAAGGTACCGCCGTCGGGACGAAGGCGGTACATCTTTCCAAGTTCTTTTGTCATTAATAATTTAAAATAAAAACAAGGCGATACAGAAAAAATCTCTATCGCCTTGTTTTATTAAATTGAAGGGAAATTACCAACGCGAGTAATTTCCGCCACCACCGCCGCCGCCGCGATTTCCGCCGCCTCCACCGCCGCCGCGATTTCCGCCGCCGCCGCCGTAACCACCGCGACCGCCGCTGCCGCGACTTCCGCCTCCGCCGCGATCATCGCGCGGACGAGCTTCGTTGACGACCAGACTGCGCCCGTCGAGGTCTTCCCCGTTAAATTGTTCGATAGCTGATTGTGCTTCTTCAGCAGACGACATTTCAACGAACCCGAACCCGCGCGAGCGTCCTGTTTCCCGGTCTTCGATAACTTTTGCCGACTCAACCGTTCCTGCCTGAGCAAAATGCTCCTGTAAATCATCGCTTGTCAAATGAAATGACAAGTTTCCCACATATAATTTTGTACTCATTATTCTCTCTAATCTGTTAAATTTTTAACTCAAATGAAGCAACAGACAGGCTGGAAACTTTCAGGAAGGAAAACTCAGAAGACACTTTTTTCTACCTTTTCTGCGACGCGCCCGATCTATAAAAGAAACTTTTACTAAAAACTGCTCCAATACACTAACCCAACTCTCTAACCGAACTAAAGTCGTCGCTTTTCTTGTCTTGAACGGACGCATCTACCGAGATACTTCTGAGAGCAAAACCGCTGTAATTATGCAATTATTTTTACGCGATGGCAAGTGTTTTGTTGAAATGCGGAATAAATTTCGCTTTTTGAGGAATATATTTTTACACTTTGCATCTAAATTTTGTGATTTTACGAATTTCATATTGTCTTGAAACAATACAAAAAACAAAGGAAATATTAGATGATTACAGAAACTACAAAAGTAACAACCTATAAATTTACCGCCGTTTATCCTTTTTTCAAATCAATAGAAAAAGTAGCCGAAGCGCGTCTGCCGACCGAATTCGGTGAATTTCGCATCGCCGGCTATAAATCCTTGACGAGCGATGAGGAATTTGTCTGCGTTTATAAAGGCGAGTTTTTTGAAGATATTGCCGTTCCGGTGCGGATTCATTCGCAATGTCTGACGGGCGATATTTTTCATTCGACAAAATGCGATTGCGGACAGCAAATCCAAAAAGCATTGGAAACCATCGAAAAAGAAGGTCGCGGCGTAATCGTTTATCAGCAGCAGGAAGGTCGCGGAATAGGAATAATCAACAAAATCCGCGCTTACGCATTACAAGACGATGGCGCGGACACGATCGAAGCCAACGAGATGCTCGGACTTGAGGTTGATTCGCGTGAATACGGTCAATGCGTCGAAATTCTGCGCGATCTCGGCATCAAAAAAGTTAGAGCAATGTCAAACAATCCCGAAAAACTCCAAGCAATGCGCGACGGCGGTTTAGAGATAATCGAGCGCATTCCGCTTGAATTTGCGCCGTCAAAAGACACGCAAAAATATTTGAGCGTCAAAAAATTCCGAATGGGGCATATTTTGAATTTGGTGAGTTAATTTTTTTAATATAAAACAAAAAAGTAAAAAAGCCGGAAGCGCACGCAGAGTTTTGCTTGTTCTTCCGGCTTTTACAATTAAAAAAATAATCTTCGCGGCAAATTGTAGCGAACGCGCACCGCCGACGCTGAAAAGTCGGTTAAATCCGGGCGTTAAAACGCCGCTCGTGAAATTGCTTGATTGATCGGCGAGAATGACGGTTGATTGCCTGAAATCTGACGCTTGTTTTTGCAAATAAGCCTTTAATAGTTCAAATTCGACCTGCAATTAAATTTTTGTGATTTATAGTTCTGAAAAAAGTTATTCTGAATCTTTAAAAAATTAGTGTAAAGAGTTTCAGCGAATTGCTTTTAACAAAATAAAGTTAATTTATCATCGAAATTTTCGCTGCCGCTCGCGATACCGAATTCAATAACAAAATATGAAAAAAATTATAAAAACAGTTTTTTTATTTAATCTTCTTTTTCTCTTTTTAATCAGCGGTTTACAGGCGCAGAGCGTAGCGCGCCTCGAATGTTTTCCGTTTGAAAAACTCCCGGCAGAAGAGCGCAAAACTGCGGAAGAATTATTGCTGAAAGCTCTCGACAGCGAAGCTCTCTATACGATTGTCGGCGGTTTGAAACCGATGAGCGGCGGTTTTCAATCGTTTCAGATGCAGGTAAATCTGTCGCGCGTCGAATTTAATGAAGCCGAAAAAAACGTGAGCGAACTCGAAGCGAAAACGGCGGAAGGTTTGACTCCGGCTGAAAAAAGCAGATTGAATCAGGCAAAACAGACAATTGAGCGGAAACAGGTTTTAGACAAAATCAACGAAACGAAAAATATTTTCGCGCACTGGCGGTGCGGCGAAGAACTTTTTGCCGATGTACAGCATTTTTCGCGTGTTTTTGAAGGCAAACGGTATTTCGACACGATTGTTTTTTCGCGATCATCTTTGCGCCGCAAACTTTCCGAAAAGGCAGATTTCTTTTCGCGGCTCGGAATTTTGTCAAATTCGCATCCGCTCGAAGTTTTATACGCGGTCGAATACAACGAAACTTCTTCGCGTTTTGCGGGTTACGGCTATCTTTTCGGCTATCCCGATTACGCCGTGCGCTTTTTCGTACAAGCCGCTGATGAAGAAAGATTTACAGGGAAATTCGTCGAACGCTCGTTTATTTCTCTGCCGACTTTCGCGGGCGAAAACCGTTTCGTTTATGCCGCGCCGAAAGATCACACGCAAAACGAATTTGATAAAAATTTACGCGCCCGCGCCGAACCCGTTTTCAACGAATACAAACGCCGCCGCGCCGAATATATCGGCGAAGGCAAAAAAGGCGTGGTTGAAATGATGCGCGATTGGTTTTGCGGCGCAGACGGAAGATGTCAGAAAATCGTTTTCGGAGAAAATTGATTCTTTGTAACCGATAAACGCTGATGCGGCGAACCTAGAACCTATCAACTGTCAACTGTCAACTGTCAACTATCAACTGAAAAATCAGAAAATTAAAGCCTTATTTACTGTTTCAGCACGCTAGTAAAAGCTATGCACTTTCAGTGCAAGAATTTATTATGTTTTCTTTTCTTAATTTGAAAAGAAAAATCAAGCAAATTTTATTTGCGTTCTAATTCTTAAACCTCTGCACTTCCAGTGCAGAGTGGTTTAGTAAAAAAATAGCGGATAGTTGATAGTTAATAGCTGATAGTTTTGCCAAAAAAAATAAAATCGTATTAACAAAAATCGGCATAGTGAGACGCAAGCGAACACTTTGATTATCTGAAAAGTTGATTGCAGACAAACCTGCTCACTAGAAGGCTTCGCTCGTGTTGATTGCTTTTTTGATTATTAGCCTTTATTTCGGGTTTCAACTAAACCTCTCCGAAAAAGAAAATCAAAAACTTCCAGCCCGGATTAGATCAATTTATCAATAATGTTAAAATCATCAATTGTGAACTTTTTTGCAAACAAAAGCGTTTTCTGTGATTCTAAGAGTGGTTAGAAAAAAAGGATTCGACAATGGAAGAAAATAAGCATAATTTAGCGTTAAAGGAAAAAACATTCGAGCTTGAAAAAATCGAGCCGAACGAAAACGGCTCGAACGGACATCAGGCTCTGGTGAAAACAAAAGATTTGCCGATCTCGAAGCAGATTTCCAATGAAGAACTGATCGCCGAAGAAAAATCTCTGATCAAAACGGAAGAATCGGTCGAGAAAAATTACAAAGGTTTTCGGGGATATTTGCGGCTTTTTGAAGTTTCTCGCGTGATCGGAATGCTTTCGCTCTATCTTTATTTGGATCAATACGATCTGCATCACGCCCAACACGAAAAAATGGCTCAGGCGCGACTCGAAACGGCACGGCGGCTTACCTGGCTGGCGGTTTTGGGCGAAAAATTTCATAAAGTAAACTTGTGGTTCTTTCATCAATCTTTGCTTTTCCTGCGCTGGTATTTTATCGGAAATGACAAAAACAAAGAAGTTACGCAGGAAAAACAATCCGTTTGGCTCAAGGAAAATTTGATTAAATTAGGTCCGACATTTATTAAAATCGGACAATCTCTGGGAACCCGCGCCGATCTTTTGCCTCTGCCGTTTGTCAAAGCTCTCGGCGAATTGCAAGACAACGTGCCGCCTTTTCCGAATGAGATCGCGTTTGCGCGAATCGAAAAAGAACTCGGCAAAAAGATCAATCAGGTTTACGCCGAATTCGATATCGAACCCGTCGCCGCCGCATCCTTAGGACAGGTTTATCGCGCGAAACTCTTTACGGGCGAAGAGGTTGCGGTCAAAGTTCAGCGTCCGAATTTAGCGGGAATCGTCAAAGGCGACATCGAAATGCTGCGAAAAATCGCCAAATTTGCCGAACGCTTTCCGAGTTTGAACGAAAACGCCGATTGGGCGGGAATGCTCCGCGAATTTGACGAAACGATTCATGAAGAAATGGATTATGCTTCGGAAGGTCGCAATGCCGAACGCTTTAATGAAAGTTTTAAAGACTGGACGAACATCCACGTTCCGAAGATTTACTGGCACGCGACGACCGAACAGGTTTTGACGATGGAATTTATTCACGGCACAAAGGTTACGTCTTTGGAAGAGCTTCGCGCCCGCGGAGTTTCGCCGGAAAAAGTCAATCGTCTGTTAATTAAAACTTATCTCAAACAACTGCTCGAAGACGGATTTTTCCACGCCGATCCGCATCCGGGCAATCTGCTCGTTATGCCCGACGGAAGATTAGCGTTTTTCGATTTCGGAATGGTCGGCAGAATCTCGCCGAAACTGCAATCGAAAATGATCGACGCATTTTTCCACGTTGTTTCCAAAGACCCTGACGGAATCGCGCAGGATTTGATCGATCTCGATTTCCTCAAACCCGGCGCGGACGCGGAACAGGTTCGTCCCGTCGTCAGAAAAATGTTCGAGTTTCATCTGGATTTGAAACTCAAGGACGTGAATTTCAAGGAATTAACCTACGATCTCGCGGACGTAATGTATGATTATCCGTTCCGCCTGCCGTCGAATTTCACGTATATTATGCGCGCCTTGATGACGCTCGAAGGTATCGGCATCATCACCGATCCGGAATTTAATTTCTTTATGACGGCGAAACCTTATGCGAAGGAATTTATGCTCCGCCGCGAAGGAAAAGATTTGCGTAAGATGTTTGTTGACAAAATCTTAGGACGCGGCGAAGACGGCGAAAGCGAGGGAATAGATTGGGGCAGAACCTGGAAACTGGCGAAAATGGCGGCGAAAACCGTTTTTAATTCGGGGAAATAATGTTAGTTTTTCTAAACTATGAGTGTAACTATTGAAACGAGAAAAACTCAAAATCATTGGTTAATTTCTATCCCAACCGATGAAATCAGTGCGGAAGAAATCGAGGAATTGATTTCTTCCCTGAAAACCGAATTTATTGGACGAAAAAACAAAATCACGGAAGAAACTTAAGCGATTATTGAAGTCAAAAATTTATGAAAAAGTTTTTTGCGATAATTTTCAGCATTTTGCTTGTTGCTGTCGGTTACTCACAATATTCATCCGAAAAAGTTGTATGGGCGGATGGAATTTCCCAGCAGATTACTGCTAAATTTAATTCAGGAAAAGATTTATCGGTCGAAGATGTAAAATTCGATTACGACAAAAAAGTTTTTTCCGGTGTGAAAAGTGCAATCGTTGAAGCCTCGCCGCTCGAGTATAAAGACGATAAGCCGGATTATGTTAAATCGAGAAATGTTCATTTCTCGATTTCTTACGCAAATTCGAAAAAATCTCCTGCCGAAATCGCCGTTTATAATATTGATGAATACAAAAAAGCATTTTCTCTAGACACGAATTACGTTGAAATAATTACGGAAAGTCTTTTAGAGTTACAGCAAATAATTGATAATTCCGGCAAATTAAAATCTTACGGCGTGAGCGATCTGCCGTTTGTTCTGTTTAGTGACGCGCAGCAGGATTTTTATGCAAAAGCGAAAATCATCAATTTTAGAAACGGCAATGGTCTGCTTTTTCTGACGCAACTCTCACAAGACGTTTCGATCATCAACAATGAAAGATTAGTGTATATTTTTCAGGGAATTACAAACGATAAGCAGTTTTTTGTGTACGGCGAATTTCCCGTTTCAGCCGAAGGTTTGCCGGACACGGACACGGATTCTTTTGAAAATTATAAAATTCCCGAAATATTTTACGGCGAAAAATACGCGGAAAATAAAAAAGCCAACAACAAATATCGAGCTAAAATCGCGACTAAACTTGAAAATCTGAAAAACGATAAATTCTCACCGAATTTGAGTAAAATCGAAAGTTTGCTATTTTCACTAAAAATCAATTGAAGTTTGAGCGAACCTTTCTCCTATAAATTAGGCGAAGACGATATGGATGAATTGGAAAGAGAATCTAAAGATTTGGAATACTGGAGTTTGAACAATCTCAAGCCGTCGAAAAAGAAAAAGTCAAAAAAATGATTTTCAAATCAAGTTATCTGCCCGAATAAATCATCATTAAAAAGTTTATCCTAACTTTGCTATTGGTTCAGATTTTCGCCGTGCTGTGATTTTCTCAGACAAAAATGATTAACAAAACTAAAATCACTTATATAAAAGACGATTTTTCCGTTCGGGAACTCGACCATATAAATTGGAAAAAAGCCGAAAAAGTAAAAGTTACGAAATACTGGTCGGGCGAAGATGCGCCGAATGGACGGCATTTTTCGGCGAAACTTTTGTGGTCAGATTCCGCCGTTTATGTGCGTTTTGAAGCAAATCAAAATGAAGCATTGATAATTTCCGAAACGCCGAATTTAGCAACGAAAACAAAAGGACTCTGGGACAGAGACGTTTGCGAGATTTTCTTTGCGCCCAAAAGGGAAGATTTTCGGAAATATTTCGAGTTTGAAATCGCGCCGAACGGGGAATGGATTGATCTCGGGATTTACCAAAAACCGGACGAAAGAATCACTGATTGGGATTATTCGTCTGGTATGAAATCAGCAGCGCGTATCGCAAAAGATAAAATTTTAATGGCGATAAAGATTGAATGGAAAGCATTTAACAAAATGCCGAAAACAGGCGACGTTTGGCGCGGAAATATTTTTCGCTGTGTCGGCGAAGGCAAAACGCGTGGTTATTTAGCATGGTCGCCGACGTTGACAAACTCGCCGAATTTTCACGTTCCCGAAAAATTCGGCGAGTTTGAGTTTGTAAAATTATAAGCAGTTTTTGGAAAAAAATCGTATGAGCGTTTAGTCTTAAAGCCAATCTAAACAAGAAGGTCTATTTTAACAACTTATAGAAAATTTGCGGAACAAAAGCCGAATTTTGACGACCTCAACAATTCCGGTTTATAACAGATAATTTAACATCATAAATAAGCTTGCAGTATTTTATTTTGCCTTTTTCAAACGCTTCTCCATTTCCAGAATCGTATGCGTCGTTTGAATTACCGTGTCGGGATTAAGCGAAATCGAATTGATTCCTTTTTCGAC
The DNA here is from genome assembly GCA_041745765.1 of Pyrinomonadaceae bacterium. Lineage (GTDB taxonomy): Bacteria > Acidobacteriota > Blastocatellia > Pyrinomonadales > Pyrinomonadaceae > JAHCHG01. Next base: position 12,334 of record JBGTIH010000046.1, read on the forward strand.
AAGAAACTCGGCAAATTCGGGATAATCCGATGGAGCTTGTCCACAAATTCCGATTTTTTTGCCGTTGCGGATGGCGGCTTCGATGGCGATAGCGACCATTTTTTCGACCGCGCCGTTGCGCTCGTCGAAAAGATGCGCGACCATTTCGGAATCGCGGTCTAAGCCGAGAGCTAATTGAGTTAAATCGTTCGAACCGATCGAATAACCGTCAAAAACCTGCAAAAATTCGTCGGCAAAAACGACGTTTGCGGGCAATTCGCACATCGCATAGATTTCCAGATCGTTGACGCCCTGAGGAAGCCCGTGTTCCGCCATCAGCGCGATGACCTTTTCGCCTTCTTCGACCGTGCGGCAGAACGGAATCATCGCTTTGACGTTTGTCAGTCCCATATCTTCGCGCACGCGTTGCATCGCCAGACATTCAAGTTTGAATCCGGCTTTGTAACGGTCGTCGTAATAGCGCGACGCGCCGCGAAAGCCGAGCATCGGATTTTCTTCGATCGGTTCATATTCCGCGCCGCCGATCAGCCGCGCATATTCATTGGATTTAAAATCCGACATTCTGACGATGACGGGTTTCGGGTAAAACGCCGCCGCGATTTTGGCGATGCCTTCGGAGAGTTTGCGCACGAAAAACTCCTTCGGATCTTCTTCACCGATTTTTTGCGAAATCGTTTCAATGTCTTCGCGCCTTTTCAGACGCGGATAATTGACGAGCGCCATCGGGTGAATGCCGATGTGATTGTTAATGATGAATTCTAATCTTGCCAAGCCGACGCCGTCGTTCGGATACATCGAAGCGGCAAAGGCGCGGTCGGGATCGCCGACGTTCATCATCACCTGCGTTTCCGGGCGTTTTTCGTCTTTGATGATGCGCGTTTCGACCTTGAAATCAATTTTGCCGTAATAGACGTTGCCGCGTTCGCCTTCCGCACAGGAAACCGTCGCGACCGTTCCGCTCTTTAAAACTTCGGTCGCATTTTCCGCGCCGACGATGCAGGGAAGTCCGAGTTCGCGGCTGATGATCGCGCTGTGACAGGTTCTGCCGCCGCGGTCGGTAATAATTGCCGAAGCGCGTTTCATAATCGGTTCCCAAGCCGGATCGGTCATCGAAGTTACGAGAATATCGCCTTCTTTAAAACTCTTTAATTTGTTGGGATCGAGCAGAACGTGAACCGTCCCGTGTCCGATCTTTTCGCCGACCGCCACGCCCGTCACGAGCGGTGCGCCGTGATTTTCCGAGAGTTTATAAGTTTCGACAAAGTTCTGTTTTTTCTGCGCGTGAACCGTTTCGGGGCGTGCCTGCAAGATAAAAAGTTCGCCCGTTACGCCGTCTTTCGCCCATTCAATGTCCATCGGTTGATGAAATCCGGCGCGTTTCGAATAATGATCTTCGATGGCGCAAGCCCAGGTTGCAAGCTGTAAAACTTCAAATCCGGCGAGACAAAAACGGTTTCGCTGCGACGGAACGACATCACGAACCTGCGTTCCCGTGCCGTCGTCGGCAAAAACCATTTTTACTTCCTTAATGCCGAGTTTGCGCGTGATGATCGGGCGAAAACCTTTTTTTAAAGTCGGTTTGAAAACATTCCATTCATCCGGCGTTGCCATTCCCTGAACGACCGCTTCGCCCAAACCCCACGCGCCGTTGATAACGACCGCTTCGCGAAAACCGCTTTCCGTGTCGAGCGTGAACATCACGCCCGAACAGGCGATGTCGGAGCGCACCATCGGCTGCACACCGATTGAAAGCGCAACGTCGAAATGATCGAATCCGCGCGCCTGACGATAGGAAATCGCCCGATCCGTCCAGAGCGACGCGAAACATTCGCGGCACGCCTGCAAAAGACGCGTGTCGCCGACGACATTTAAGATCGTGTCCTGCTGTCCGGCAAATGAAGCGTCCGGCAAATCCTCGGCGGTTGCCGAAGAACGCACCGCAACCGCAAAGTTTTTCTTGCCGATGCGGTTCCCTAAATCTTCATACGCCTGCAGAATCGCTTTTTCGAGGTCTGCGGAAAAAGGCGTTTCGAGCATCAACGCCCGTGCTTCGCCGCCGACTCGTTCGAGTTCGTCCAGATCTTCGACGTCCAGATCTTTCAGCAGAGTTTGCAGCTTTTTCTTCAAACCGCTCGTTTTCAGCAACAGATTATAAGCCTCGCTGGTCGTCGAAAAGCCGTCAACGGCGCGAACGCCCTTTGATGTAAGTTCACGAAAAAGCTCGCCCAAACTCGCACATTTGCCGCCGACGAGCGCGACATCATCGGCACTAACTTCGCTTAAATTAAGCACTAAAGGTTTTGACATATATTTTATAAGAATTAAATTTGTGTAAAATGTTTCGGCTATTAACTTAACTTTACTTAGCGACCATTGTCTAATGTTTAGCGCGAAAATTCAAAATACGACGAAACTTCCGTTCAAAATACCGAACATCTTCAAAAAAAGAGAAGCTGAATTTTCAAGTAACAAAAGTTAAATAACGCTATTCCACAGCGGATGAAACGCTGAAAATATAATTATTGAAAAATCAAAAATTCAACCCGAAATAACTTGAACATCGCTCTGCGTTCTTTGCGGCTCTGCGTGAAAATAAATTAATCTCACGCAGAGCCGCAAAGAACGCAGAGAAAAGTTTTCGACATCAAAAAATTAATTTCAAATATCCGCTATGGAATACCTAAATAACATTACTTGGAAGTGATTCAGGCTGGATAGCAGTAAGACTGCCTTATAAAGCCGTTGAAATGTCCGGTAAGTATTTCATTTTGCGTGTTTGTAGAGTAAAATGCTTAACAAATTATGAAGGAAAGTTGGGACGAAAGATACGGAAGCGGAAAGTATTGTTCCGCCGAACCACACAAACTTTTAAAGGGCTTAGTCGAGAACTTAAAACCCGGCAAGGCTCTTGATTTGGCGTGCGGGGCGGGAAGAAACGCACTTTTTCTGGCTGAAAGAAACTGGAATGTCACGGCGGTTGATAATTCAAGGGTCGGAATCGAAATTGCCGGACAAAGAGCCGCAGCAAAAAACCTAAAGATTGATTTTCGCACGGCGGATTTGGAAAAAGGCGAATTTGAAATCGAGCCGAACGCGTTTGATCTGATCTGCGTTTTTCATTATCTTCAGCGCGATCTTTTTTCTCAAATGAAAACGGGCGTAAAGGCAGGCGGCATCGTTGTTGCGACCATTCATCTTTTCGACGAAGGCAGAGAAAACTCGCCGTTTTTATTATGCGAGGGCGAACTGCGCGAATATTTCAGCGATTTTCTAATTCTCCATTATCACGAGACTTCTCTGACCGATCAGGATGCGGGCGAACATCACCGGCGCACGGCAGAAATTATTGCACAGCGAAAAACTTAAAAAGTTTTTAGTTTTTAGAAAGTCAGATTTTCAATCCTTCTCTTTTCAAAAGACTCTCAAAGCCCGATTTATCAACGGCTTTGATATAAGCATCACGTGGTTCGACCAAGCCTTTTTTGACTAAATCCAGGAGCGCATCATTGAGCATCACCATTCCGTGCACCTTTCCGGTCTGCATTGATGAAGCAATCTGAAAGGTTTTGCCTTCGCGAATGAGATTCGAAATCGCCGGCGTGATGATCAAAACTTCCAAAGCCGCAATTCTTCCGCCGCCTTTTTTCGGCAGAAGCGTCTGCGCGATCACGCCGCGCAATGATTCCGAAAGCATTACGCGCACTTGCTGCTGGCGGTCGGCGGGAAATTGGTCAATAATGCGGTCAATCGTCGAAACAGCGGTCGTCGTATGCAGAGTTCCGAAAACTAAGTGACCTGTTTCGGCGGTTTCAATCGCAATCGCAATCGTTTCCAGATCGCGCATTTCGCCGACCAGTACAATGTCGGGGTCTTCGCGCAGCGCGGCACGCAGTGCGTCTTTGAATGAATCGGTATGATTATGAACTTCGCGCTGATTGACCAGACATTTCTGGTTTTCGTGCGTAAATTCGATCGGGTCTTCGATCGTGATGATGTGATCTTCGCGGTTTTTGTTGATCGAATCGACCATCGCGCAGAGCGTTGTGGATTTTCCCGAGCCGGTCGGACCCGTCACGACGACCAAGCCTTTGGAAAGTTGGCATAAATCCATGATGGATTTGGAAAGTCCGAGCTGTTCGGCGGTCAGGATTTTCGTCGGAATAACCCGGAAAACTCCGCCCATTCCTTTGCGGTCGGCGAAAATATTGGCGCGGAAACGTGCCAGATCCGCGATTTCATAGGCGAAATCCGTATCGTGGCGGCGTTCGAATTCTTCCTGATTCTTTTTCGGCATTATCGAATAGAGAAGCTCCTTCATCGAAGCCGGAGTCAGAACGCCTTCAGTGCATTCGAGCTTCATCATCTTGCCGTCTTTGCGAACCATCGGCGGCATCGAAACGCTCAAATGCAGATCGCTCGCGCCGAATTTTTCCATCAATCTGAAAAGATTATCCATTCTGGTCTGCATTTGCGAACCTGTTCCGCCCGAAGCTGAAGCGGGAATTGATGATTTCGGCGGTTGGAAATCGTTCGATTGAGGCAAATCTTCGTAATGTTCAAAATTTTCAAGTAAATGAGGTTTTTCTTCTTGCACAGGTTTTTGCAAGTGTGAAGATGCCGGATTTTCGTATTCCATTTTAAATTCTTGCGGTCGAAGAGGCGGTTCGTAAGTGGCGTTATCGGAAAAACTTGTGACAAATTCAGGATCATAAACCGAAACTATTTCTACTTCAGAAACTGATTCGCCGCTCACTTCAATTTCAAAGTTACTTTCTGTTTCAACCGAAACTTCGTAATCACTTGAAATATTTCCGAAAAGATAATTATTCTTTTTTTCCTGTGCGGTGTTTTTTTCTTCGATTATGTTGGCAAATGACGAAACGGGCTTCGGCGGTGAGTAATAATTCGGTGATTCGGCGGAACTTGTATTATGTGTTTCGTCCGGTGAGTACGACGGTTTGGAAACGCCGTCCTCAGAAAACATCGGACGAATAATTACATTAAATCCGGCGGGCGATTTTTTTACCAGAAAGCTGAAATTTCCGAGATTATGACTGTGAATAAACTCAATTTCAGGTTTGTTCGGAAGGTGTTGTTTGGCTTCGGGCGGAATCAACGGAAAAATTATCGTGCTGATCTGCGTGCCTAAAAGCGGTGTTTTGGAAACTTCGGTCATCCCACCTGCATTCAGTAAATACGGAGTTTTATTAGGTTCGAGATGTAACTCATAACTGCAAGTGGATAAAAGAGACTGAAGATATTCGTTTAATTTTTCCATTGATTTTTTTGTTTTTTCGGCTGTCTATTAGGGATATTCTAAGCCAACGATAAAGCTCAAAACATAGACTAACATATTAAAACAATGTTTGTCATTATATTTTTCGATCAATGAAAGTGTAGTTTGAACTAATAAACGATGAAAATTGACCTGAATTTGATAAAACAAGATGTCCGAAAATGAAAGAAATCAATTGTTTTTGTCATCATCATTTGGAGGTATTTCAATATTTTCCGATAGCTGTTTGGGAACAGTTCTCAGATGTAAATCGCGTTGCGGAAAAGGAATTTCGATTTCCTCTTTATTAAGTGTTTTATAAATGCCGACGGCAAGATCGCTTTTAATTCGCATCCATTTTGAAGCTACGGTTGTCCAGGCGCGAAGCTGAAAATCGAGGGAACTGTCGCCAAATTCCATAAAAAGCGTGCGCGGCGGCGGATCTTTGACGATATCGGGATGTTCTTCTGCAACTTTTGTCAGCAGTTCGATAATACGCTCGGGATCATTGCCGTAGGCAACGCCGACATCAACTTGGATTCGTCTTTTTCGGTCGGAAAAAGTCCAGTTGACGACTTCTTCGGAAATAAGCTGTCCGTTCGGGACGATTATTTCCGAACCGTCGAGCGTTTTCAGAACGCTGGCACGAAGACCGATGCGTTTCAGATCGCCTTGCGTTTCGCGCAGTTGCAGAACATCGCCGACTTTGATCGGGCGTTCAAAAAGCAGTATTAAACCGGAAACAAAATTGTTGACGATATTTTGCAGACCGAAACCCAGACCGACACCGAACGCACCGGCTAAGATCGTAAATTTACTCAGATCAATGCCGAGCGCGGCGATAGCAATAAAAAAGCCGATCAGAAGAACGCTGTAATGCAAAATTGTCGAAATCGCGTAAGAAACACCATCTATCAGATTTACCCGCGGATAAATCTCTTCTTTTAAAACAAATCGAATAAGACGCGAGAGCGTAAGTGCCAGCCAGACAGTAAAAACAAAGGCGAAAATATCGCCCAGAGAAAGCTGAATCGAGCCGATAATAAGCTCTGCCCGGATGATATTTCCGACGTAATTGAAAATCGTTTCGCGCAATAAAAGCACATCAAGCGTCAGAATAAACCAAATAATAGCGGCGATCCAGCGAACTATGCGCAAAATTTTGTCCTGCAAAATCCGCCGGTGAGTTTTGACCATTCCGAGCAGCGAAAAAGGATAAACGCGGACGGCAAAAGTTAGTAAACTTTGAATAATTCGGACGACGGCGTAAATAATCAGCGCAATATACGCGCTTCCCAGCAATCCGTTTCCGATAATTTGCCCAAGACTGATATAGCCGATGGCATTGAGAATGAAAGCAACGGCAAAAACAAATAAAGCGAAGGGAATAACGCTTCTGATAATGTTGAAAATGCGGCGGTGCCGGACTTGAATGCGGTTAGCAAATTTTTTCGAGCGCAGAAACCAGACAAGAAAAATAATTACGCCGAGCATTTGTATTAAAAACAAATAACGGGCGATAAACGGAACGACGGCAAAAGTATCGCGCAATTTGTCAACAAAATAGAAAATCATCAGCGCATTAAGCACCGGAAACATCGGCTTTTCCATCAAACGCCGAAGAATTAAAATTCCGGGAATCAGCGCAGAGGCTTCCAAAATCGCGTTTAATAAGCGCGGTGCTTGCGGATAGAACCAACCGCTTAAAAGAACCGTAAGAACAAGCGAAGTAGCTATCGGAAATTGAAAAACGCTCATCGCACGTTTGATTTTCGGCTCTTGTTTAGTCAGTGGACGAACTTTTCGACGCAGCCAGTAAAAGCCGAAGATCAAAACAACTAAAATAATCGCGTGCCAGAAAAAACTTTCCTGATATTTTAGTGCATATTCCCGAAGATCGGTGAACTGCTTGGAAAATGAGTTTTCCGTTTCGAGTAATAAACTGTCGCGTAAATTTTCTATTTGGTGTGCGCTCCAAATCGGCGGACTGTCCCTGACAAAAAGATAAGATAACGCTTCTTTGCGTATTTGTTGAACTTTTCCAATTATTTCATTGACGCGCTTTTCCTGTTCGTTGATGTTTGATTGGAGTATCAGTAATTCATTACGCTTTTTTTGCAAAACGGCTTGGGCAGCTTTAATTTCGTTTTCTACTTTGCTGATGCTTTCCTGAATTTCCGGCGGAATATCTGTTTTCGGAACATCTTCTTTCTGAATATCCTCTTTTGGAATATCTTCTTTCTGAACATCTTTTTTCTGAATATCCTCTGACGGTTCTGTTTCGTTCGGCTCAATTTGTTTTGTTGAATTTGAGGTTTGTTCCCAGACAATTATAAGTCTTTCGAGTTCTGCGAGTTGTTTATCGAGTGAATTTCCTAAAATTCTCAGATCGGTTTTCCACTTCAGAATTTTTGATTTAAGTAATTCCCATTCACGATTAATTTTATTAAGCGCATCAAGCGAAGCGCGTCCTGAAAGTTGCAGATTGGTTTCCGGCAAAAGTGCGTCTATCTCTTGCCTCAACTCCGGCAACTCTTGTTCGATAGCGGAAACGGTCGAATCGGCATCAATGTTTTTTTGAACTTCATAAAGTTTTTTCCAGGTTGCTTCGGCTTCCGTAATTACATTGGAAAAAGGAATCGGAGTCGGTTCGGGAGTCGGCAGCGGAGCAGAAGTTTCCGTTGTTTTTTCGTCAGGAGTCGGAGTTGAAAAAAGACCTTGTTGCGCGCTGATCGAAAATGTAAATGAGAGCAAATTTACCGCAATAAGAAATATTGCGAAAAACGGACGCGCTTTTTTAAATAAAGTTGATGTCATTTATAAATTTCAGTTTTGCAATTGCCGGTGAAGAAAAAAATGTTTCATTTTCGTTGAAATTATCCGGCTAATGCCAATGCTTCACGAACTTTTGTCGGCTGAATCTGAACAAGACTCGCGGGCGCATCCGCCAACCAGGTTGTCGGGCAAACTCCGCAAGTTGTGCATTTTTCGACCGCCGGACATGGTTTTGAAGAAAGTGCTTCGTGCGCTTTTTCGTGTTCGGTTTTTAAGAAATCAAAAGATAAACCAGAGTCAACGATTGACCACGGCAGAAATTCGCCGTATTCACGATCTCTCGAAGTGTGAAACGCCGGATCAATTCCCGTAACTCTTAAAGCTTCTTTTAAATTGCCCTTCAAACGCGCCGCCGTTTCAATAACTTTTGAAATCGTTCGATCGCCCGAAGAAAATAACGCCTGTTCGTGAGCGATTCGCGCACTCATTGCGCGGACTTCGACATTCGGAATACGCGCTAAATTTTTAGAAACCCATTTCAGACGATTTTTCAATTCTTTTTCATCGCAAATCGCGTCCCATTGCAGAGGTGTGTTCGGCTTCGGCACGAAACCGTTTAGCGACGGAATGATTTTTCCGGCAAAACCGAATTTTTTGCCTGCTTCGAGCATACGATTTTTTACGCGCTCAACTAAAACGATCATTTCTTCCAAATCTTCGTAAGTTTCCGTCGGCAGACCGACCATTAGATAAAGTTTGACGGTCAGCATTCCGCGATCAAAAACCGCGCCGCAGATGTCAACGATTTCATCATTCGTTAAGTTTTTATTGATGACGCGGCGCAAACGATCCGAACCTGTTTCGGGCGCGACGGCGATTTGCTGGTCGTTCGATTCGACCAGAGCATCGAGCAATTCTTCGGAAATCTGATCCAAACGCAAAGACGAAACGGTAATTTTATAATCCATCGCGCGAAGTTCTTTTAGAATCGTCGAGATTTCGGGATGATCGCAGACGGCGGTTGAAACGAGACCGATCTTGTTTGTTTTGCTTCGCCATTCTTTTGCTTTTGCCAGAATGTCTTTTGCCGGAACGACGCGCGGCGGATAATAATTGTAACCCGCCCAACAGAACCGACAGCCCTGCGAACAGCCGCGCGAAATTTCCACTAAAAGTCTATCGCCCATTTCCGCGCCCGGACTCCAAATCGAAGTCGAAGGACAAAAAATATC
>JBGTIH010000047.1:0-22560 GCA_041745765.1 Pyrinomonadaceae bacterium
ATGTGAATCAAGAGTAGAAATTTAGCAGATAGACAATTATTCGTTAAGATTTGTTTATGCTAATAACCAAACTAATCGAATTATACTGTCTGATCTGCCATTTCTACGATACGCAATCTGTTTTGAAACAGCAACGCCTGAGCAATTTCAAACCTAAATTTACCGATCAGGAACTGATGACCTGTTACTTTTTCGCTATGCTGAACAATCACCATCAGATTCAGGAAATCTACGACTACATCAACCATCATTGGCTTGACTGGTTTCCTGATCTGCCGACTTATCAAGCCTTTAATAATCGATTGAATAATCTGTCGGCTTCGTTTGCCGTCATCGCCGACCATCTTCTGCAAGCCAAACTACTCAGCAGTGGCGAGAGCTTTTCCGCCGATTCACTAATCGATTCTTTTCCTGTGATGATGGCTCGCGGGAAAAAGTCTAAATCTTGCCGAACGGCAGGTGAACTGGCATCGTTCGGTTATTGTTCAAGTAAAGATATTTATTATTATGGTGTCAAATTACATAATCTGGCGGTGCGCCGCATCAAGCAGCTGCCGATACCTGCAGCTCTGTTTCTGTCACCGGCTTCAACGCATGATTTGGTCGCTTTCAAACAAGCTGATCCCCATATTCCGACGATTAATCTGTTTGCCGACAAGGCGTATGCGGATCAGGAACTAAAACTTTATTTGCAATCAAAAGGAGTTACATTGCTAACTCCGCCAAAAAAGAAAAAAGGTGATTTACCGCAAATTTACGAGCCGTTGTGGTCAAAATTCGTTTCATCTTTTAGACAGCCGATTGAAAGCTTTTTCAAATGGCTCAATGACAAAACCGATTATCAAAACGCTTCAAGAGTTAGATCCAAAAAAGGATTGCTGGTTCATTGCTATGGCAAACTAGCATTCGCCAGTTTGCTCCTTTGTTTCTACTCTTGATTCACATCAATAATTTATCAATTTGCTTTGATTTCCATAATTTACAAAAAAAAATGTGTCAATTCCGATTTATCGGTCCTGTGTCGTAATCCATTCGCAGGTAAACCGAAAATTGAACCATCGGTTCGACTCCGACCGGATTTATAATTCTGTCAAAATTATCTTGATCAATCGGCTCGTAGAAAAATGATTTTTGATAACCTTTGTATCTTTCGCTCGGATAAAAAGCTTCATATTTTTCTACTGCCAGACTCTTCGGCACAAGCGTTATACTAAAAGTGTCAACATATTTTTTATGTTTCAACTTAATTATCTGGCTCGCTTGCTCAAACAAATCCGCTCGAACTTTTTCGGTGTTACTAACGATATAATCAACTTTTACGAGATCAAAAATTGATTTGGCTGCCGCCAAACTGACTATCTTTTCAAACAGTTTCCTGTCTTTGTAACGAATCGAAATATTCTTTTTCGTTTGAAAAGCTCTCGCTGTTTGATCAACCAGCGTCGTTGTTTGAGTTATAAAATCAACGAAAATATCTTCTTTCGATATTCCCAAGCTTTGCAGTTCTTTGATAAATTCGTCAAAAACGACATTCACTTGAGAATTACTGTTTTCAGAAGTCGAACCTAATCGGTCAAAACCGAAAACTACCATAAAAGCGTCGGGTTTGACATTCAACAAAACGCTGGATTCAATCGAATAAAAACGATTTTCATTGGTCTTCAAATTTCCATCGCTGACATTCGGCTGCCGCAGACGATTTTGATTTGATTGATTTTGATCAGCAAAAATCTGATTTCCGGCGACTTGCGCGAAACAAATTGAATTGACAAAGAACAATAAACAAAACATTAAAAACGCTTTTTTCATGTTTTACCTCTTTTTTAGATTTGGATTTTCTGCGGCATAAAAGAATTTTGCCGCAAGGAACACAAAATTTTAAAATGTGTTTCCAAATCTGGTGCGCGTAACTTTATAAAAGTTGCTTAAAGCGCACTGTTTAAGCGTTCTTCAAAATTACTTTAACGAATCCAATAATTTATCAACTTTTTCAATCGTCAAGTCTTCGTGATAATCGAAACCGATCTGCAGCATCGGCGCGGTTCCGCAGCTGCCCAAACATTCGACTCTGGTTACCGTAAACTTTCCGTCAGCGGTCGTTTCGCCCGGTTTAATTCCCAATTTTTCGCAAATATGTCCGGTAATTTCCGGTTCGCCCATAATCCGGCACGACAGCGTTTTGCAAACCTGTATATGATATTTTCCGACGGGACGCATATTGAACATCGAATAAAACGTTGCCGTTTCCCAAACGTCCGTAACCTGCAAATCGAGAAATTTCGCCAGATAATTTACGCCCGCATTGTCAATCCAGCCGCGCTCGCGCTGAATGACGAACAGCAACGGAATGAGCGCCGAACGCTTTCGGTCGGCGGGATATTTGACGAGATGCGATTTCATTTCCTCGACGACTTCGGGCGAAAACTCCGCCATTTCGTCGGTATAAATAATTTTATTCGTGTAATCTGTTGCAACTGATGCCATAATATTTAGTGAATGTTGCTCTTTAAATCTTCAACTTCGCTTTCCAGTTTTATAATTCTTTTATTATCTTCCAGAACTCTTATAGCCACATCATTAAACTGCCCTTTAAGAATTTTTAAATCCGATTTAATTTCGGATACATTTTTATCCAAACCGTCGAATCTAGTTTCCAAACCGCTGATTTTATTGATTGCGAGTTCCATCATTCGCGTCATTTCGCTTTCAAATCTGCTTGTTGGCGGAGGTTCTTTTTTGTTCATAAAATTATCTCAGTATTCAAAAATTTTTTCTTCCAAATTCTCGAGCCACACATTTAATTCATCGAGTTGAACTTTTGCATCAGGATTGTCATCAATATCTTCAGCCAATTTTAACGATTCTGAAAAAATTCGTTTATGTTCTTCTCTTAAATCGGGAAAATTGTCAGCAAGTGAATTAACCCGATTTTCAATATCAAAAAGCCGATTAAACATTTCGAGAACTCTGAATCGAACATCGTTGTCCAAATCTGAACTAAGGCGAATTTCCTTTTTCAGACTTTTTATTTCTCGCGTATTTTTATCAATATCCTTTCTTAAAAGAGCAATTTCTTTGGAACTTTCACCGACTTTTAGAACAGCGGATTTCATCAAATACAACATCTGCTCCTTATACTTTTCGTCTGAAATTCCGTTTGCCATTTTTACCGGTCAATTTCGCCGAGAACAATATCGAGCGAGCCAATGATCGCCACGACATCGGCGATCATTTCGCCTTCGCTCATCACGGGCAGAGCGGCGAGATTGACAAAACTCGGGCCGCGAAAATGAACTCTGTCGGGCTTCGGACCGCCGTTCGATTTCATATAAACGCCGAGTTCGCCCTTCGAAGCTTCGATCGGCATATAAACTTCGCCTTCGGGAACATTGAAACCTTCGGCGACGATCAAAAAGTGATGAATCAGCGAATCCATATGAGTTCGCATATCGTCGCGGTCGGGCAGTACGACCTTCGGCGCATCAGCTTTGGTCGGTCCAGGTTTTAAGCGTTCGATTGCCTGCCGGACGATTTTATGCGATTCGTAGAGTTCGCGCATCCGCACGCGGAAACGCGACCAGACATCGCCATCCGGTTCGACCGGAATATCGAAATCGTAAGTTTCATAACCCGTATAAGGTTCGTCGCGCCGCAGATCGAGATCGACGCCGCTGCCGCGCAGACAGGGTCCGGTCAATCCCCAGTCAATCGCATCTTCGGCGGAAATTATGCCGATGTCTTTTGTGCGCGACTGCCAGATCGTGTTTCCGGTGACGAGCGTTTCAAACATTTCGAGCGCGGCGGGGAAATCGTCGGAAAATTGCTTGACGCGGCGTTCGAAACCGGCGGGCAAGTCCATCATCAAACCGCCGATGCGGAAATAACTCGGTGTCATACGCCCGCCCGAAGCCGCTTCGATCAGGTTCAGGATCTTTTCTCTCTGGCGGAAACAGAAAAAGAAAACGCTCATCGCGCCGAGATCGAGCGCGCTTGTCCCGAGCCAGACCATATGCGACGCGATGCGCTGCAGCTCGCACATTAAAACGCGGATAACCTGTGCGCGTTCGGGAATTTCCAGATCGAGAAGTTTTTCCGCCGCCATCACATACGCCAGATTATTGCCGAGCGGATTCAGATAATCCATCCGGTCGGTGATGACGATTCCTTGCTGGTATTTCTTGTACTCAAAGAGCTTTTCCATTCCCGTATGGAGATAACCGATATCGGGAATGGCTCGGACGACGAGTTCGCCGTCAAGCTGCAATTCAAGTCGCAGAACACCGTGCGTCGAAGGATGCTGCGGTCCCATCGAAAGCGTCATCTGCGTATCCAAAGGCTGATCCAAAACTTCCGTTTGGCTCGATATATTATCTAAAACTGCGCTCATATTTTTCTTCTTTAACTCAAACTATACGGTTCGTATCCGCGCAACGGATAATCTTTTCGAAGAGCGTGTCCGTCGAAATCCGACGGCAGCAGGATTCTTCGCAGATCCGGATGACCTTCAAAAATTACGCCCAACATATCAAAAGTTTCGCGTTCGTGCCAGTTGGCGGTTTTCCAGACGCTGACCACGGTCTGCACTTTCGGATCGTCTTCATTTAAGAGAACTTTCAGACGCAGGCGTTTGTGATGCGTTGTCGAAAACAGGTGATAATTGACTTCAAAACGCGGATCTTCTTCCGGTCCGCGGTCGCCGCCGCATAAATCAACAAGCATATTAAAACCGTGTTTCGTTTTTAAAACCCAGCACACATCAACAATCGAATCACGCGGAACGATAATCGTAACTTCGCCCCGGGCATCTTTAAAATCTTCGACCCACGAAGCATTTTCCGCCTTTAATTTCTCGACAAATTCGTGCAAAATTTTTGTGTCAGCCATAATTGTTTTTAACAAAAAAACGGCGAGGTTTTTTATTTTTCGTCGCCGCCCGTAAAATTTATGAAGAACGCCGTTTCTCGTGCCGCGAAGGAATTGTATAAGGGCGCGAAACTTCTTTATTATCAACTCCCATATGTGTGTCAATTTCAAGCGTCGTGCCTTCGGTTACCGGCAAAGTTCCCGGAACGATTGAAACGCGCGATTCTTTTTCGATTGTATCGCGGCGGTCTTTGACCGATTCGTTCATAATCTTTTCCTGGAGCATCATAATCGCGTGAATCAGCATTTCCGGGCGCGGCGGACAGCCCGGAACATAAACGTCAACCGGAACGATTTTGTCAACGCCCTGCACAATCGCATAATTATCGAAAACACCGCCCGAAGTCGCACACGCGCCCATCGAAATAACCCATTTCGGTTCGGGCATCTGATCGTAAATGCGCCGCAACACCGGAGCCATTTTTCTCGAAACGCGTCCTGAAACGATCATCACATCCGCTTGCCTCGGACTGGCGCGAAAGGTTTCCGCACCGAAACGCGACAGATCATTTCTCGCGCTGACCGTATTCATCATCTCGATCGCGCAGCAAGCCAGACCGAATGTAGCTGGCCAAAGTGACGATTTTCGCGCCCAGTTGACGACTGCGTCTAATTTAACTGTAACTACGTCGGGTAACGATTCCCAAATATTATTTTCTAAACCCATTGTTTGAACTCCAAAAATCTATGCCGTCCGTGTTAAAAGTTCTCGATACTTTGTTTTTTCGTATTCCGCAGAGCCTGTGCCTGATTGCGTGCTTCGGCGCGTGCCTGAACGCTCCAATCGAATGCGCCTTTCTTTACATCGAAAATAAAGCCGACAATCACCGTTGAGATAAAGATCAAAACACCTACAAAAGCGACCGTGCCGTACATAATTCCCGTGGCATTTTCCTGAGCCAGAAGTTCTTTAAACGCAACGGCAAATGGTATAAGAAAAAGAACTTCGAGGTCAAAGAGCAGAAAAGTAACGGCGATCACGTAAAATTTTACGGAATAGCGATTGCGTGCCGAACCGACCGGATCTTTTCCGCTTTCGTAAGGCATCAGCTTTGTCGCCGTTCGTTTGCGCGGTCCGATCAATTGCGTCACGAGAATCTGACTTAGCGCAAAACCGATTGCCACGACAAACATCATCACAATCGGTGCATAATCAAATAAATTAAATTCACTCATAAAAAAGTTTTAATATTTCCAGCTGTATTTTAGTTAAAGAACTAAATCAAATCGGCGAAAAATGTAAATTAAAGTTTGAGAATTATTGCACAATTTCAATCGTAAGTTAAGCTGTTTGGAGTGTCAAGGCAACAAATTTTACTAATTACAAATAGAACTTTTGCTAAACTGTAAGGTCTGTAAAAACCTTTTACTGATTTCATTTTATAAAAGCAAAATTTCGTTGACCGTTCATAAATTGGTGTGATAATTTCTAAATTAGGTTGTTGTGTTAAACCATTCAAACATTTCTCGCCGACATTTTTTATAAAATATAAAGTGATTACCGGATTCAATACAGATATTATTTATGAGGGCATAACGTATCACGTTCAAACCGAAGATAAAGGTTTAGATACGCCGCTGATTTTGTCTTTGATTTACAATGGCGGAACAATTTTGGCAAGTAAGCGTTCGCCGTATAATGATTTACTGGAAAATTTCGATGAAAATGTTTTGACCGAGCGGCTTCAACGTCAGCATAAATTGATTTGCGCGGCGATTAAAGCCGGAAGAATCGAAGATTTAAAGCGGATGACGATGAGAGAGTCCGCCGCGAAAAAGATTACAAAAGATGCGCCGATTGAAATTCCCTTAATTGAAATTGTCGAAACAAGTGAACCGAACACGGAGAAAACCGGATTTGAAACCTACATTATTCCGCGTGAACTTTTAAAAGATTTGCCGGCTTTTCAAGAAGAAAATTCTGATAATTTGGCGACAAAATTGGAAACTACGGACAGTTATGAAACAATAAAGCCTGCGGAACCAAAATTTTTGAATGAAAATCTGCCGATTGAAACTCCGAGCCTTCCGCAATTTCCTCCGGCTTTACTGGCGTTCAAAGAAAAATCCGTGCTTGTTGATAAAAGCGAGCAAATTTTCGCCGAAGTTTCCGACCCGTTTGTCAGGGAAACCGGGAAAATTCCGAAACCCGAAGTTGATTTAATTTTTGAAGTTCCGCAAATTGTTGCCGAACCTGTGATTGAAGAAGTTCAAATAATTGAAGAAGAAATGATTTTGCCGGCGGAAGCGGTTGTTATTCTGTCCGAATATATCAATCAGCCGCCGCCGTCTGACAATAATAAACTGACGATTACGCTTTTAAATGACCTGACCTTAAAAGGCGGAGACCGCAAAACTTTAAACATTTCAGTTCATCGCGGTAATGAAGATTTCGGTCTTGCCAAAGCTCATATAATTATCAAAGTTCTCGGTTCGGCGTTTCGTCCGATAATTTTTCACGCCAAAACCGACAGCAACGGAATCGCCGTCGTTCATCTGCAATTGCCGAACTTCAAAACCGGACGCGCCGTTTTGTTAATCAGAGCATTATACGAAGGCGAAGAAACCGAAATCCGCCGCGTTGTCGAGCAAGGTTGATAAATTTCCATCTATTAAGGTTAAATAAAGATATGAAAGTTTTTATCAACGGCGAAACAAAAGAAATTGAAAAAAAATTGAGTTTAACCGAATTGTTAAAGCATTTTTCTCTGCCTGATGAACGAATTGCCATTGAATTAAACAAAGAAGTCGTGCGCAAAAAGGATTGGGAAAATATCGAGATCAAAGATTCGGACAAAATCGAGATCGTTCATTTCGTCGGCGGCGGATAAATTTTTAAATATTATTAAATCTTAAATTGCGGATTGGAAATTTTAATTTCCGTCCGCATTTCTTTTGTCTTTTTTTTTGATAAACTTAAAAATAAATTTGAAATTTGAAATTATTATATGACAGACACATTTACATTAGCCGGAAAAACTTTTAACTCGCGGCTTATCATCGGGACGGGAAAATATCGTTCGCACGAGGAAATGCGAGCGGCGCACAAAGCGAGCGGCGCGGAAATGGTAACGGTCGCGGTCAACCGCGTTCCGCTTGATCGTTCGAGCGAATCGTTTCTCGATTTTCTCGATGAAAAAATGCAGATTCTGCCGAACACGGCGGGCTGTTACGATGCCGAACACGCGATTCGCACGGCAAGATTAGCCAGAGAAGCACTCGAAACCGATTGGATCAAACTCGAAGTCATCGGCGATAAAGTTACGCTTTTGCCGGACAACGAACAAACTCTGGAAGCCGCAAAAGTCCTGATAAAAGAAGGGTTTATCGTTTTGCCGTATTTTACCGATGATTTGATAATGGCAAAAAAACTGCTCGACGCGGGCTGTCCCGCCGTAATGCCGCTTGCCGCGCCGATCGGTTCGGGAATGGGCGTGCAGAATCCTTCAAATTTGCGGATTATGCGCGAACAATTGCCCGATGCAACGATTATCGTTGATGCCGGAGTCGGCGTGCCGTCGGACGCGGCGATTGCGATGGAACTCGGCGCGGACGCGATTTTGATGAACACGGCGATTGCCGAAGCGAAAAACGCCGAACGGATGGCTGAAGCGATGCAACTCGCCGTCCGCGCCGGACGGCTCGCCTATCTTTCGGGCAGAATGACGAAACGCCTTTATGCCAGCGCATCGAGTCCGATCGAAGGAGCGATCAAATAATTAAAAACGAGAAAAAAAAGTATGAATTCCCCTGAAAATACTAATTCTTTATACATTGTTTCTCTGATTGTTTTAGGCTTTTTGTGCATTATTGCCACCGTTTCGCTGACGCTTTATTACAAAAGTGAATTAAAAGACTACGTCAGAAAAACAGCTCCGGCTGTTCCCGACGAATCTCTGAGTATCGAAGTCAGAAATATCGAAAATCAGATAAAAATCAGAAAGATGCTGGTTGAAACCGAGAGAGAATTTATCAAAATGGACGGGATTATTCCGAAATCGCCGGAAGAATCAAGCGAAATCAACGCGAAAAGACTCGAAAAAATAGAAAAATTGGAAGGCGAAATTTCCGCGCTCGAACTCAAAAGAGATGAATTCAAAAGATTGGAACAAGAAAGCATCGGACAGGCGAAAGGCAGTTTTGAAGAAGAAAATAATATTGATGTTTTGATATATATCATTTGTCTGGGAATCGTTAGTTTGAGTCTGGCATACACAACTTTTATTGATGCGATGCCCCGCAAAAACGGCAGGGCGGTTAATCTCCGGCGGAAAGCCTTTTTGTTTTTTTTGACGGCGCTTTCAAATTCGGCGTTCGGATTTGCTCTCTATTTGTGGTATTTATCAATTTAGTTTTAGTCAAAATGAAGTTTTTGAAAATTACCGTAGTTTTAATATTTCTTGCTTTGGCAATTGCCTGCACGCAAACCGCTTCCAAGCAAAGCGGCATCGTTATCGCCGACAGCAAATCTTACGAAGCGTCGCTCTTTCGCCAAAACTGCGCGATCTGCCACGGCAATGAGGCAAACGGCAAGGAAATGGACGGCAGACTTGTTCCGAGTTTAAGATACGGCGCGGCGGCAACCAAATCCGAAGAGGAAATCTACCAGCAAATCAAACACGGCAAACTCCCGATGCCCGCTTTTGAAAATCAATTGACCGAAGAAGAAATTCAACGAATGGTGAAATTCATCAGATACGATTTGCAAGGCAAATCTGAAGTAATAAATGAGAAGTGAAAATATTTTCAGAAAAAAAAGCTCATAACTCGAATTCCGCGACAATCGGCAAATGATCCGAAGCGATCAGAGCGGTTCGGCTGCGGTGCAGAAACGCGTTTATCAGCCGGAATTTATCATCGAAATAAATGTGATCGAGATTTAAAAACGGGAAAATGCCCGGATATGTGCGGGTTTTCCCGAGATGGAGTTTTGCGTCAACATTTTTGAAATTGTTTTTAAAAAGTTTGGTCGTGATGCCGTTTGTCCATTCGTTGAAATCTCCGGCGACGATGCGTTTTCCGGCGAAGTTTTGCTTGTCGAGCGCGTGCGCGGCAAGCAGTTTGTGAACCTGTTTGCGGCGTTCGAAAAACGAAGTTCCGAGATGAACGTTAAAAAATTGCAGGGATTTTCTTTCACTTAAAGAGATTTCCGTCCGCAGACACCCGCGCGGTTCGCGTTTTTGAATACTGATGTCGAAATTTTCGGTATTTTTCAAAGGCAAACGGCTCAAAATCGCATTGCCGTAATCGCCGCCCTTGTGTTTGCGGTTTTCGCCGAGCCGAAAATCCATCTTTAATTCTTCCGCTAAGAATTCGGCTTGATGCTCGCGCCGGTTCGCGCCCGAATGACACAAAACTTCCTGCATAGCGATCACGTCAGCATCGAGTTCCCGTAAAACATCGGCGATGCGTTCGGGCGAAAGCCTTCGGTCAAGCCCGACGCATTTATGTATGTTATATGTGGCGATGCGGATACGGTTCATAAGATAATTCGGAATAAGTGATAAATGAAAAGTGATAAATGATAAATGAGAAGTGAAAGAGTTTTCTGCTTTATTTATTACCTTTCATTTATCACTTTTCATTTATCACGTTTCATTATTTCTGTAACTTCTCGCCGCTTTCAAAAGCGTCGAAAACGCCAGAAGCAGCAAAATAATGATCAAAGGGATCGCCGCGATGCGCGGAAAGAATATCAGAAGCAGTGCGAATACGAGCAAAGTCGCGCCGACCATAAAAAGTAATTTAGCCTCAGCCGCACCGAGTTTGGTCTGTTTCGTAATCGCCGAACCGATTGAAGTCGCCGCATTGATCGCTCCGGCGGTTACTATTCGCACACTTCCGCCTCCTTTTATTTTCGCCCGGAGTTTTTTTCTCCTTTTTCTCAATCTAACCCTTTCCGTATCGGCTAAAACGATTTCGGTCGAATTTTTCAGATCTTCAAGAAACATTTCCTGCATTTGACTGCCGAAGTCTTCGTCTTCGATGATGACATCGAGTTCGTAGTTGCCGAACCAACTGGCGATGTTCATATTGGTCGAACCGACGCGCGAAAATCTGCCGTCGAAAACCGCCGTTTTTGAATGAATCATCGAACCGTTCCATTCAAAAACACGTACACCCGCTTCGAGCAAAGGGCGGTAAGTCGAGCGCGTCGTGTCGCGGATCAGCGTGATATCGGTGCTTTGCGGAACTAAAATTCGCACATCAACGCCGTCGAGCGCGGCACTTCTTAGAGACTGCAAATACGACGGAATGCCGATGAAATATGCGTCCGTAATCCACATTGATTGACGGACTCCGGCAGCTAAAATCTGATCAATCCGGTAAATATGCGAGCTTGCCGGAACGCTGCCGACGACGCGCAAAGTCGTTTTTCCTCTTTGCGCGGGAAAATCTTCATAATTTGAAAATTTAGTTTGATCTATGGGCGAGCCGAGTTCCGCCCAGATTTCGGCAAAAGCGAGTTCCGCTTCGACGACCGCCGCGCCTTTTAGCTGCACGCCGGTATCGCGCCACGCCGGAATGTTTTTTGCGGGAAAACCGATCCAATCCTGCCCGACGCATAATCCGCTGATAAAGGCGACGCGTCCGTCAATGACCAGATTTTTTCGATGATCGCGGGATAAAATCATCAAAGGATCGGTCAGTTTCGGCGGATTATAACAGCGGACTTCAACGCCGCCGTTTCGCAATTTTCGCCAATATCTGCGCGAAGTTTTGCCGAAACCGCCCAACCAATCGTAGATGAGTTTTACTTCAACGCCTTCTGAAGCTTTTTTTATCAGGGCTTCGGCGAAGATTTCGCCCTGCGCGTCGTCGTGGATGATGTAGCTTTCAAAATAGATTCTGCTGCGGGCGTTTTCAATCGCTTCGAGCCACGCCGGATAATTTTCCGCGCCGTCTTTTAAGAGTTTTACATCGTTTCCGCCGATCAGACGCGAACCCGTTACGCGGTCGAATGATTCTTCGATAAATTCATACGTGATAATATTCGCTCCGGGCGAAACTTTTTGTAATATGTCGTTTTTCATCGAAACCGTTTTCTTAAATTATACGAAGAACGATATTTTGCATAATAAAATTGGAATTGATTAAGTTAAAGTAAATATTGGATAAACATTTATTTCAGTAAATCTTCCATAAAAACTCTGCGCTTCCGCGCATCTCTGCAGTTTAATATTTCTTATCCAATACTCACGACAGATTATTAAAATTCGGAAAAATAATCATTTATAAACTCTGAAACCTAACTGAAATGACAAATCGCTTTAGAAAGTAAAACTATAAACTTAAGCAATACCTACGCCAAATTAAGCAGAGGGGGTTAAAGATTTGTAAAAACTGCTTTTTCGCCTCACTTCTAACCGTTTGCCCGACTGCCAACGGATATGATTTCCGCCGTTTGACAATTAATTACAGAAGAAAAACTAAAAACTTTAAGTGGCGCAACGCCTGTCACTATGCAATAATAATTCTACTAAAAAAAATCGTTCCACTCTATTTCATCTCACATTTTCAAACATCTTTTGGCAAAGTTATTGTAATGATAGAGCCGTGCGTTCTTTGGTAATAAAGTTTTTATCCGCCTGCTAACGCAAGCAGTTATGACCTGTTTCGCAATTATTACTACTTAATGCAAGGCTATAAAATTACAAAATAGAAACCATTATTGAAAGAGATTTTCCAAGGGAGCTATAAACAATTATGGATAAATTATTTCTGCTAAATAGTTTATAGTTTAAAGGTTATAGGTTATAATTTTTTTTCATTTCTTTGTTCATCAATAAAATAAAGTTAAGAATTTATTGATGAACACTTGCCGCATTTTAATGACCTGATCAATTACAAAAAATGAAAGTTTTTTCTGTTTATAAAACGAGTTTAATCGCTTTTGCGTTTATCGCATTTTTCAATGTTTCAATTTTCGCGCAAACTTCGCGTTATTTCCCAAGCGCGGAAAATTGGGAAACGCGCACGCCGCAGCAATCCAAGATTGACGCGGCGAAATTAAAAGTAGCGGTTGATTTCGCCGTCGAAAATGAAGCGAAAGCCCCGCGCGATCAGGAACTCGGGCAATTGCAGACCTTCGGGCGCGAGCCGTTCGGCGAGATTATCGGTTTAACGAAACCGCGCGGCGAGATGACCGGAATTATTGTCAAAAACGGCTATATCATCGCCGAATGGGGCGAACCTTTCCGCGTTGATATGACGCATTCGGTCACGAAAAGTTTTATCACGGCGGCGGTCGGTCTGGCGTTTGACCGCAAGATTATCAGAGATTTAAACGCGCCTGTTTATTGGGAAATGGCTCCGGTTGCCGTTTATAATCCTTTCCAAAGATTCGGCGACGCGGAAAAATTCGGCAGATCGAAATTTCTCGAACTTTTTGAAACCGAACATAATAAAAAAATCACCTGGGATAATCTGCTGCGCCAAACAAGCGATTGGCAGGGAACTTTGTGGGGAAAACCCGATTGGGCTGATCGCCCCGACCGCGATTCCGCTATTTGGCTGACCAAACCGCGAAGCGAATCCGGCACTGTTTATGAATATAACGATGTGCGCGTAAATCTGCTCGCGCTGTGCGCTTTAAATGTCTGGCGCACTCCACTGCCGCAGGTTTTGAAGGAAAATCTGATGGACGAGATCGGTGCGTCCAATTCTTGGCGTTGGCACGGTTACGAAAATTCTTTTGTTTTAATTGACGGGCAAATTATGCAATCGGTAAGCGGCGGCGGGCATTGGGGCGGCGGAATGTTTATCTCGGCACGCGATATGGCGCGGTTCGGTTTGCTCTTTTTGCGACAAGGAAAATGGAACAATAAACAAATTATCTCCGAAGATTTCATTAAACGAGCCGAAACTCCCGGCACGGCAAATGCGACTTACGGCTATATGAATTTCTTTCTCAACACCGATAAGAAACTCTACAAAAGCGCGCCCGCCGGAACGGTCGCGATCTTAGGAAACGGCACGAATATTATCTATTTTGACCGTCAAAACGATTTATTGATCGTCGCGCGTTGGATCGAAAACAACAAAGTTGACGAATTCCTGGGAAAAGTTACGGCATCGCTCGGCGAATCTACGGCATCAAGTACAGAGTAATGGAAAATGGAAAATGGATAACGGAAAATGCGAAGAGAAAACATCAAGTGTTTCGTCATTTTTCGCATACTTTCACGGATAAAAATTTAAAATCGAAATGAAATCAAAACATATTTACATCCAAAGCTTTCTTTTAATTTTTCTGTTTTTAAATATCGCCTGTGCGAATGCGCCTTTTACGAATTCAGGAAGCGGAGATAATTTGCCGTCGCCGAAAGAAACTGCAAAATTCAAGATTGAAACCGTTGCTTCAAACTTGGAAGTCGTCTGGTCAATCGTTTTCGCACCGGACGGTCGGATATTTTTTACCGAAAGACCGGGCAGAGTTCGCGTGATCGAAAACGGTGTTTTGCGCGAAAAACCGGTTTTTACGTTTTTAGATGTTGAACTCGAAAGCGAAACCGGTTTGATGGGAATGACTCTGCACCCTGATTTTGCGGACAACAAACTGCTTTATTTTGCATATGTTTATGACACGAGCGACGGCAAAAAGGTGCGCGTCGTGCGGTTTAAGGAAACGGGCGAAAGTCTGATCGAACCGCAAACGATTATCGAAGGAATTTCCGCCGCCAAATATCACGCCGGAATGCGGCTGAGTTTCGGTCCTGAAGACGGCAAACTCTATATTACGACGGGCGATGCGACCAAACAAAAGCTCGCGCAGGATTTATCGTCCTTAAACGGCAAAACTCTGCGGCTCAATGACGACGGCACAATTCCGGAAGATAATCCTTTCATCGGACAAAAAAACGCGCGCAGCGAAATCTGGAGTTACGGACACCGCAACGCGCAGGGAATTGCGTGGCAGCCCGAAACGAATCTGATGTTTCAGACCGAACACGGACCGAGCTTGATTGACGGCGTTTCGTGGTTTAAAAAGCGTTCGGGCGGCGATGAAGTCAATATCGTCGAGCGCGGCAAAAATTACGGCTGGGATAAAATCAGCCATTTGATGGAAAAAGAAGGAATGGAAACGCCGCTCATCGAATATTCTCCCGCACTCGCTCCGGCAAGTGCGATGTTTTATCGCGGCGAAGCGTTTCCGGCGTACAAAGGAAATCTGTTTTTCGGCGCATTAAAAGGCGAAGCGATTGTCCGGCTTGTGCTTGACGGCAGAAAAATTACGGCGCAGGAAATTTTATTAAAAAAACAATACGGACGAATCCGCGAAGTCGCCACGTCGCCCGAAGGATTTATCTATTTTTCCACTTCAAACCGCGACGGTCGCGGCAAAGCGGCAAAGGAAGATGATAGGATTTTGCGGCTCGTTCCGGTAGAAAAATAAAATTCGAAATCAAAAGAAAATTAACCGAGGATTTCAGGATAAACATGGAAAAAAAAACAAATATTATCCCTGTGCATCATGTTATCCTCGGTTAATTTTCTTTCTTTTTTTTCTGCGATTCTTCAAACTGCGCGTTAATTAATTCATCGGTCAATTCGATGCGCGGATTCAGATAATTATTCGACTTTATCGAAAATCCTTCGCATTCCAGCGAGGCGTTTCCGTATGCGATCTGCCAAAATTCAAACGGCAGATTTTCCCTAGCGGAAAAATCTCTGACAAAATTTTCTAGATTCGCATTTTCATTCGCATAAAAAATCTCGATTTGATAGAGTTTTGAATCGAAAAATCTGAGATAAACGGCGCGAATCCCATTTAAGTTCGGCGGCGGAGAATTATTTATAAAATTTTGAAAAAAAGTGCCGGTTTTGATGTTTTTGATATTTAATCTGTTACTGACAGCGCGTTTTGCCTGTGCACCGCTCATTCCGAGTTTTAAGTTAAAGAGCGTCGGCGCGGCATTTACGCTCAGTTCGCATTTTTCCCGGGCGGAAATGTTCAGAGCGAAAGTTGCCGTTAAAATTAAAATTAAAAAAATTTTCATCCTATAAGAGATTTTAGTTGAAAAGAGAGCTGACGCAAAGTTTTGCGCGGTGATTTATGTTAAAATCAAACATACAAAAATAGATTTTCGATTTGCAATTTGCAATTTGCGATTTGTTTGAAATCGGGGGAAATCTTGGCGCAATAACAATTTAAAAGGAGTTTTTTAACCAAATGACGGATAAAGAAAAACTAAGCGAAGAAAACGCAACGGAAGAAAATCTAAAAGGCATCGGACAGGAAATACTGGGCGATCTGACGATTATCGGCGGAATGCTGACGGGCGATCCGGGCGCAATTACCCAAGGAAAATTCAATGCCGGAGTCGGCGAAATTCATCAGGAAGCGAGCGAAGTTCTGGAAGACGAAGAAGAATAATTTACAGGGATATTCAGGATAGACGGAGATTTAATTTCGATATTTGTTTTCAAATACTCCGAAAACTTTCTGAAACTTCTGAAAACTTTCTGTTAACTTTATTAAAATTATGGAAGTTTATTTTCAGCTAATTACCGATGCCGAAGCTCTGAAAAAGGCGTATGATGAATTAAAAACGGAAGATTATCTCGGCTTTGATACGGAAACGACCGCGCTCGATCCGTTCGAGGGCTATATTCGACTCGTGCAATTAAGCAACGGAAAAGATACGAAAGTCATTGATCTGAAACCTTTTATGGAAAAGGGCGATCTGAAGACTTTGCCGGAACTTGCGCCGCTTCGCGAGATTTTAAACGCGCCGAAACCGATCAAGGTCGCGCATAATGCGAAATTCGACGCGAAATGGACGCGGCATCATTTAGGAGTTGATTTGAACGGAATTTTCGACACTCTTCTGGCAAGTCAATTGATCGCCGCCGGAGATCAGGACAGGCGGCATAATCTCGCGGCGGTTTCCGAATTTTTTCTCGGCGTAGAGATGGACAAGAGCGAACAAATCAGCGATTGGAGCGCGGATGAATTGTCGCAGTCGCAGATCGAATATGCCGCGAAAGATGCCGCGACGATGGTGCCTTTGCGCGAAAAAATCGTCGAAAGATTAAAGCAGGATGATTTGATTCGCGTGGCAAAACTCGAATTCGATTGCGTGATGCCGATTGCCGCGATGGAACTCAACGGTTTTTTTCTCGATGAAGAGCGTTGGCGCGAACAGCTTGAAAAGGTAAAAAAAGCGCAGGAAATCATCGGGTTTGATCTGCAAAAAATGCTTTCGGCGGGAGTCGCGCAAGCGTCCCTTTTCGGCGTGGCGGAAATAAATCTGAATTCGCAAAATCAGGTGATGGACGCGCTCAAAAATTTAGGCGTTCCGATGGGCGAAACAACGCGCGGCTGGGAATTGCAGCCGCTGGCGGAAAAATTTCCGGTTGTTGCCAAACTTCTGGAATATCGCGGCGTGGCAAAATCCCTGACGAGTTTCGGCGAAAATATACTGGAATTTATCAAACCGGAAACCGGCAGAATTCACGCCGATTTCCGGCAGATCGGCGCACCGACGGGCAGATTCAGCTGCTCAAAGCCGAATGTGCAGCAAATCCCGCACGAAGAAGAATATCGCCGGTGCTTTCGTGCGCCGGACGGCAAAAAACTGATTGTCGCCGATTATTCGCAGGTCGAATTGAGGATTTTGGCGGATTTTTCAAATGACGAAAATTTTATCAAGGCTTTTATTTCGGGCGAAGATTTTCATAAAACGACCGCCGCGCAGGTTTTTAACGTCAAACCGGAAGAAGTAACGAGCGAGCAGCGTTCGTTTGCCAAAAGATTGAATTTCGGCGTGGTTTACGGCATCGGAGCGCAGCGTTTTGCGCTGATGACGGGCTTGACTCAAACCGAAGCGGAAAATGTGATGCGTCGTTATTTTTCGACCTATCGCGGGTTGGACGCGTGGCTCAGAGATGCGGCGCGGAAAACGGTTGTTGACCGCACGGCGCGAACCGCGACGGGCAGATTGATGCGTTTTCGTTTTGACGAAAACGACCGCCGCGCCGCTTCCGGCGCACAGCGCAACGGTAAAAATTTTCCGATTCAAGGATCGAGTGCCGATATTTTAAAACGCGCATTGCGGCTTTTGCACGACAAAATCAGCGGAACGAGCGCGAAATTGGTCAATATCGTTCACGACGAAATCATCGTCGAAGCCGATGCTTCGGAAGCCGAAATGACGGCGAAAAGCCTGGAAAAAGCGATGTGCGACGCGGGCGAGGAATTTATCAAGAAAGTTCCCGTCAATGTTGACGTCCAGATTTCCGATGAATGGAGTAAGTAATGGTGAATGGTGAATGGTGAATGGTGAATGATGAATTTAAGAAATTCTTCAAATTCATCATTCACCATTCACCATTCACCATTCACCATTAAGAAAATTCATCATTCACCATAATTTTTCAGCTTGCCGAAGCTTCTGTCTGATGGGGCTGTAAATAAAGAATTCGCGTACAGCTTTCGCAGGTCATTATCTGTTTGCTGGTTTTCAGTTCGACTTGCATTTGCGGGCGAAGTGACATAAAACACGCGCTGCACGAACCGTTGATGACTTCTGCTACGGCGATTCCGTCGCGGCTTCTCTGCGCCATACGGTTATAGACCGAGGCGAGTTGTGCCGGAAGCGTTAAGAAAATCTCGTCGCGTTTCTGCGTTTCGGCTTCAAATTCTTGCCGATGGGCATTGAGTTCGGCATCGAATTTCTTTAATGCCGAATCCCGGGTGGCTTCGAGTGAATTTACTTCTTCGGCGCGTTCTTCGAGAATCTTTTCGACTTCTTCGGTTTCGGTCATTTTTTCCAAAACCTCGGTTTCGAGTTTGGAAACCTGTTTCTGCAAAGCGTCGAGTTCGCGCATCGCAGTTTCGTATTGTTTTTGATCTTTTGCCGCTTGCAGATTGCGGTTTGCCCGGTCAATATAGGTTTTATTGGTTATGATTTGATTTTCGAGTTCAGCGCGGATATTGCGCGCCTCGTCGCGTTTATTTTGCAGTTCACGAATAGAAAAAGCGTGCTGTTCAAACTCTTGTTCAATACTAGCACGCCTTTCTTTTGCGGTTTCGATACTCTTTTTTAATTTGCGAATGTTGGTATCTGTTTTTTGTAGTTCTATTAATTTCTCAAGTTCTGACTTCACGGTTAAAAAATCTCCCTTTGTAATAACTATTTTATTAAGTTAGTTTTATTCTAACCTACAATGAGAAAAAAAGGAAAATACCAAACAATTTGTTGGTGAGATTTGAAACAGTTGATTTTTCTACGCTAAACGAATGAGCGGAATAACAAATATCGTTATCCCGCTCATTCGTTTTAGTTTCTGACAAATTCATCTAACGAAAGCATTCGGAACAGGAATATCTCCGCTTGCTCCGAAGCCTTGAATCTGAATTCCGGCTGTCGAACGGCTGATATACCAAGTGTTGTTTGACGGTCGGAAAACTGCCGCGTCGGAACGCCCGTCGCCGTCGAAATCACCCGGAACGGGAATGTCTCCGCTTGCGCCGAACGGGAACGAATAGAATGAAAAATCTTCGCTTCTTAAAATAAACCATTCGCCGGTTGCAGGTCGCCAGAAGGCAATATCTGCCTTGCCGTCGCCCGTGTAATCGGCTTGCACGGTTCTGTCATTGGCGGTTCCGAAAGTCAATACAACCAGTCCGGCGGTTGAGCGGTTAAGCCACCATTGACCTTCTGCCGGACGATAAATTGCCAGATCGGCTTTACCATCGCCGTCATAATCAGCCACAACGGGCTTATCCGTCGCCCCGCCGAATGGGATGATGGTCGTTCCGCCGCCGGAGTTTTGAATAAACCACGTTCCGGTCGAAGGACGAAAAACAGCCGGATCGGCTTTGCCGTCGCCGTCGAAATCAGCCGGAACAGGAATATCGCCGTTTGCACCGAACGGGAACGAATAGAATGAATTGTCTTCCGAACGAAGAATAAACCATTCCCCCGTAGATGGTCGCCAAAAGGCAACGTCTGTTTTGCCGTCGCCCGTAAAATCAGCCGGAACGAGTCTATCGGTTCCCGCGCCGAACTGAAAAGCGCGGTTGGTATTATCCGATGAGCGCAGATACCACCATTCGCCGCCTGAGGGGCGGAAGATCGAAATATCGGTTTTGCCGTCGCCGTCGAAATCAAAGGCGCGGCGCGTATTGGGCGGCACAACCGCTGCTGCCTGCGTTACCGTATGAATTTGACCGCCGGTTGAAATCGTGCCGGTTCGCTGAACCGCCGACGTATTCGCCGCAACCGAATAATTAACCGTGCCGTTGCCGTTGCCCGTCGAGGATGTTGTCATCCACGCGGCATTGCTTTGCGCCGTCCAAGCGCAGCCCGCCGGAGAATTGACTCCAAAACTGCCGCCGCCACCCGCCGCCGTGAACGATTGGCTGCTCGACGTGATTGTAAAATTACAGCTTGGAGCGTCTGTTGTCAGGCTGACCGTGTAATTACCGAATCGGTTACCTTCGACCGAAGTGGCGTAGATATAATAAGTTCCGGTTGCGGGAAGCGTCAGAAAACCGCTTCCGGCTGGAATTCTCGATGTTGAGCCGTTGCCGTTTTGACCGATTATCGCTCCGCTCGAATTTACAAGAAATAAATATGTAAAAAACGCGCCGGAGTTTTGCGAAACGGCGACGCCTTGTCCTTGCGTTCCGTTGAATGCGTAAACATCGGCGCGATTGCCGAAGGGAAGCAGACAATCGGTGTTGGCGAGGGTGCCGTTAATAGTTTGCCCGAAACTGATTGGCATTGCCGAACTGCATGGATCAACATCTGAAGTGTTCAAAGCCGTATCGAGTTTTATACGCGGTTTAACAAATCCGTTGCGCGAATCCAAAACCTGTATGCCGCTGTATCGCAAGCGAGTGTAAGTTTGCGCAATCGTGTCGTTTGGAAACTTTTGTTTCATCACCGCCCACGCTCCGGCAACCATCGGCGCAGCCATCGAAGTTCCGTCTTTGTTATCGTAACCTCCGCCCGGAACGGCTGAAAGAATCAATTCGCCCGGGGCGAGCAGATTGAGAAAACTCGCGCTGTTTGAAAAAGTCGAAACGAAATCAATCGGATAAACGTCGCCGTCGTTGGTCGAGCCGACGCTGAACGCGGTCGAAACGCAAGCCGGACTACCTATCGAATCGGTGTAACTGTCATTGCCCGAAGCGACAATCGTTGGAATGCCCGCTGCTCGCAGAGTATCAATTATCGCTTTATACTCCGGTTGCTGGGCGTCGCAATAATTGAAATAGCGTCCGCCGCCGAGGCTCATATTAACTGCGTCAATCGCGTAAGTTGTGCGAAGCGCATAGACTCGTTCGAGTCCAGAAATTACGTCGCCTGTGAATGAGATCGTGCAGTCGCTGGTGCTTTGACAATTTGTTACCCGTGAAAAAACCTGAACGGCGATGATGTTGGCATGTCGCGCCACACCATTGCCGATAATTTGCGGATTACCGCCGGCGGCGATTCCGGCGACGTGCGTGCCGTGCGTGCAGCCGGCAACGCCGCAGTGCAGACCCGACCCGCTGGCGGTTGAAGAACTAGCGCCGCCCGGGCAGACACTCGCGGTGGTGCCGGTTGTCCTTGAATAACACGCTTCGGAAACGACACGGTTGTTAAAAAACGGGTGAAATTTGTCAACGCCCGTGTCGAGAACGGCGACCGTTCGTCCCGCGCCGGAAAATCCGCCGAAAGTTCCGCCCGACGCGCCGCCGAACGGACTGCCGCCGATAATCGGAATGCTCTGGGGCAGCATTTGTTTTTGCATTTTGTCTTCTTGAATACTGATTATGTCCGGCGATTGGCGCAAAACGTCGAGCGCACTTTCGGAAATTTCCATTGCCATAAACGGAATAAAGTCGAATTTTTTCGGGTTGAAGATTTCAAAATCGCGCAGGTGATCAAGAATAGACGCTTGTTTCGCTTTAATATCACCGCGCTGTTTGTCCTGCGCGACTCTGCCGAGTTCGGCGTCGTTCCGGTAATTTTCCACTTGAAACCCGACAATAATTTTGACCGAACCGTCGCGCCGCGCCGTGGCAGCTAAACGGTCGAACATCACATGTAAATCGGTCGCCGCCGGCGGTGTTCTCTCTCCGAGCGGAAAGTTGTCATAGTAGAACGGCTTGAAAATTTGAGCGGATAACGACACGCCGAGCGCGCTCATAATTAAAAAAAGACAGCAAAATGATGCGAACAAATTTTTGATGCGATTCATATTTTTTCTCCTCTGAAGTCGGAAACTTCATTCGAATAATTTGGATTTAAATGAAAATTACAGGTAAATTTGGCTTTCAATAATATATGCGAGAAAAATGTGAAAAGTATGACAAAAAAATCAAATTTTTTTCATCACTAACAAAAAGAACAGACAATTCTATAAAAAGGCGGCGTAAGTGATTACGCCGCCTTGCTTTTAGAGAGTAGTGAACATCGAAAAAAGCTACCGCACGAAAGCATTTGGAACAGGAATATCTCCGTTTGCTCCGAAGCCTTGAATCTTAACTCCGGATAGCGAAGCGTTGATATACCACGTATTGTTTGACGGTCGGAAAACCGCGAAATCGGATCTGCCGTCGCCGTCATAATCGCCCGGTGCGGGAATGTCGCCGCTTGCGCCGAACGGCACGGCGAAGAATGAGAAATCTTCACTTCT
>JBGTIH010000048.1:0-81565 GCA_041745765.1 Pyrinomonadaceae bacterium
GTGACTGACTTTCTCCAAATGCTCCGCTAGATTGGAACAAGTGTAATTGATTGGCGTATTTAACAGATATTCGATATATTGATTTTTAGTTATCATCAGAACATCTGTTTAATCATATTTTTTCAAAAAGCGAAAGTCCTAATTTATTCATTGTGATTGAATTATCTTCTTTTGATAGTTCAAATGTAAAAAACGAACCTTCGTAAAAAACTAAAATTCCGCTATCTCCATTCTGATCAGGTTGATATTTTATGAATCTGTTGAAGATTGCAAAAAGAAAATCTTCAAAAACAATTTCGGGTACAGCTTGATCAATCCAACCATAGACATATCCTATAACCTCATCCGAACGAAATATTTTACTGAATTCATCAAATTGTAATCTTATAACTTCTTCAAATCCAAGTTCTTTTTTCAAAAATTCTTTTTTAAGTAATTGGTGTGATTCATATTTACGTTCAATAATTTTCCAGAGAATTTCTATTATTATGTCTTGTTTATTCATTATGTTTAATTTGCAAACATTGCATCATCAATTGTTACATTATTTTTCACATCTAAAACTTTGCGCGTCCAACGAATATTCGGGACGGCAAATTTTATTAGCGAAGGCAATTTTACGCCGCCGAAATTTTTATAATCGGCATAATCAACCTGATAAATAAATTCGCCTAAAACAGTCGGAGTCGAAGCCGTGCGGCGAATCAGAAAACCGCTTGTAACGTCGAAAAAGAGTTTTTCCTCATTGTTTTCAGCGGTTCTTCCGACCAATATAAATGCGTCTTTGCCGTTAATTTTCTGAAGCGAATCGAAAATCAGTTCATTATAAACCGCTTTCAGATTCGGATTTGCGAAAATCTGCGCTTCGCGCCTGATTTGTTCGGTTTCATCGGCTTTCAATTCGATTTCCGCACCGTTTCCCAACTTTAAAACCCGTTCGCCGTCAAAGATTTCTCTCACGACATAATCGCCGTATTGTTTTGACGGATAAACGGTCGTAACTGCCATTTTCCCGCCTTTTTGCAAAATTTCTTCCGCTTCGAAAGTCTTTCCGTCAGGTTCGATCCGGCGGGCTTTGATTTGCCGCGAAGTGATCTTCGCCAGATTTGCTCGTCCGCCCAGAGCCTTTTCGTATTTCGCCAAAATCTCTTCAACGAGAGGTTTGTTTTCAGGCTGCGCGGGGCGCGACGGACGCGTATTCGGAGTTAAAGCGATTGCGCTTCGCGGCACGGGAAAGCCTTGATGACAGGTGTTGCAATTGATTTCGGGGCGACCGTCGAAATATTTTTCGTTGAGTTCAAAGGTCATTTCGATCATTCTTCGCGTCGTATCTTTATGCTCAAAGCCTTCCTTTTCAAAATCGCTCACGTTTGAAGCGTGACAAAACGCACAATTCACACCCAAACTCGCCGACATCATATTCATCACCTTGCCCAACTGATCGGCAGGCATTTCATTTAAAACCTTGATGCTTTTGAACTTCTGTCCGGCGGTTTCGATTTGGGTTTGCGTTTCACCTTTGGAAACGAAAAAAAAAGACGCAAAAATCACAAATGTAAAGATTAATATGAGTTTAATTTTTGATCTCATAAGATGAAAAATGCAATAAAATAAATCCAAAATCCAAAATCTAAAATCCAAAATTAAATTAGCTCATCCAATTCACGCCAGCTTCCGCGTTCCATTTGGTCGTTGTTTTCTTGAGTTTCGTCCAAAATTCGATCGAACTTTTACCCGTTATATCGTTTGCGCCGAAGCGCGATTCGTTCCAGCCGCCGAATGAAAACGGTTCGCGCGGAACGGGAACGCCGATATTTACGCCGATCATTCCTGCCGAAGCGTGTTCCATCACATAACGCGCCGCACCGCCCGATTGCGTGAAAACGGAAGCCGCGTTGCCGTAAGGATTTGCGTTTTCGATCTTTAAAGCTTCGTCCAGATTTTCGGTGCGCATAATCGAAATTACCGGACCGAAAATTTCTTCGGTCGCCACCGACATTTCGGGCGTAACGAAATCAATCACCGTCGCCCCGACGTAAGTGCCGTTTTCCTTGCCCGCGACAACTGCATTTCTGCCGTCAACCAAAATGCGTGCGCCGTCTTTTTCGGCTTCCGAAATGTAGTTTTCGATGCGTTCCTTTGCCGTTTTTGAAATCACCGCGCCTAAATTTACTCCCGGAATTACTTTTCGCGCCTCAATGCAAATTTGGTCAATGATCGAATCAACATTCCCGACCGCCAGCATCGCCGAAGCCGCCATACATCTTTGACCGGCGCAGCCAGACATTGACGCGGTTACATTCGTTGCCGTCATCTGCGGATTCGCGTCCGGCAAAACGAACAGATGATTTTTCGCGCCGCCCAAAGCAATGCAGCGTTTTAGATTGTGTGTCGCCGCTCTGTAAACAATTTTCGCTACATTCGTCGAACCGACAAAACTGACCGCTTCAATATCCGCGTGAGCGCAGATTCCTTCGACGATTTCTTTTCCGCCGTTGATGATATTAAAAACGCCGTCGGGAAGTCCTGCTTCATTTAATAATTCCGCCATTTTCACGACCGAAAGCGGAACTAATTCCGAAGGCTTCATAATCATCGTATTGCCGAGAACAAGCGCATTCGGCATCGTCCAATTCGGCACCATCAGCGGGAAATTAAACGGCACGATTGAAGCGACAACACCGATCGGAAAATGTTCCGTGCGGCATTCAACGCCCTTTGACACTTCCAGAATCTCGCCCGACACAAGCTGCGGCATCGAACAGGCAAATTCTGTAAGTTCAATAGATTTTTCGACTTCCGCTCGCGCTTCGTCATAAGTTTTGCCGTTTTCTTCAGAAACAAGCGCGGTCAATTCATCAAGGTTTTTCTCTAATAAATACCTGTATTTGAAAAATACCTGCACGCGTTCTTTGATCGGCGTTTTGCTCCAAGACTCGAAAGCGTTTTTCGCCGATTCGACCGCTTCATTTAATTCTTGGGCGGTTGACATCGGAACTTTTGAGAGCAAATTTCCATCAAGCGGCGAAGTTATATCTAAACTTTCTGCCGAATCGCTTTCGACAAACTTTCCATCGTAATAATTTTTAACTTTTTCGTATTTCATAATTTCCATCTTTGTCGTTGCTTATACGGATTTATTTAAGGGTTAATTTTTTTGTAATAATCGCATTCGCGAAATTCAAACATTTACCTCGGAATGCTCGCATGGCAAATTATTGACATAGTTCATTACTTCCTGAAGATTAACTACTTTTGAAGGAATCAGCCACGCAGTCGAACCATCCTTAAAATGAATTTCGGTGCGCCACAGCATTTTTTTATTCATTGCCGGATTATGTCTCAGCTGATTGACCACGCGGCTCAAATCCGTCCACATAAATTGTTTTCCATCGTTTCGAGTAAGTCCCTCACTTGTAAAAGTTTTGACCGACTTCGAGTAACCTTTTAATACCAGCCATATGACAAAGCCGAAAGTAATCAAAAGCATTGCTCCGAGTCCTAATGGCGCGACCTTGAAATTGTTCAAAACACTGCTGATAATCAGCCCTAAAGCTGCTGGAACGAAAAATAATCCGAGCAATACGGACAAAATAAACGGCATTTTACTTGTCTTCACATTTAGTTCATTCATTTTTCTTACTCCTGTTCAATTATCGGATAAAATCTTTTTACCCGAAAATGTTTTCATCAAAATAAAATATAAAACAAACCCGATCGCAAAGGTTACGAACCACGCATAAATATAAAGCGTGTCAAAGAAATTCGGATTCGAAACCTGTCCGCCGGGCGTCGTTGCGGCATGGATAAAGCCGGGAATGACGGGCAGAATCGCGGCAAATAAAGCGATGATCGCCCGCGGATTAAAACCGTTTGAATACGAATAAATCCCGTCGGTTTTGAAAAGCTCACCGAGATTTAATTTTCGGCGGCGCAAAAGCCAGTAATCGCAGATCATAATCCCGCCGATTGCGCCCATCAAGCCCGAATAGCCGATCAGACACGTAAAAATATAAGCGCCCAGCGATTCCATAAGTTGCCATGGCATCATCAAGATTCCGATCACCGCCGTTATCAAACCGCCCATTACATAAGAAATTCGCTTCGGATTGAGATTTGAAAAATCATTCGACGGCGACACGACGTTTGCCGCCATATTGGTCGAAATTTGCGCGACGAAAATAATAATCATCGCAAATAAAATCACAAAGGCGTTATCGAATGTCTGAATCAGATCAACCGGATTCGGAATCGCTTTGCCGTAAATTATGACGGTTGCACTCGTTACCGCCACGCCGACAAAGGCAAACGCCGTCATCGTCAGAGGCAAGCCCAGTGCTTGACCGAGCATCTGCGATTTTTGCGATTTGGCGTAGCGCGTAAAATCGGGAATATTAAGGCTTAAAGTCGCCCAATAACCGACCGAAGCGGTCAGCGCACCGGGAAAAATCGTCCAGAAATTCGCCTGATTTTTTTGTAAAACGGAAGAATTCGAAAGTACATTGCCAATTCCGCCCGCCGCATTGCTCGCCCAGATCAGCAAAATCAAACCGCCGAGCAGCAGAAGCGGCGCAGACCACGATTCGAGATGTTTGATTCCCTCGATGCCCTTCAAAATAATAACGACCTGAATCGCCCAGAAAAGAAAAAAGGCAATCCACGTATGAAGCGGATTGCCGCCGATCATCGTATTCAAATCAGCCCAGCCCGACCAGACTGCCGTCAGAAGCGCGTCAATCGCCGTTCCGCCGATCCACGTCTGAATCCCGAACCAGCCGCAAGCGACGATTGCCCTCAAAATCGCCGGAATATTCGCGCCCTTCGTGCCGAACGAGCTTCGCAGGAGAACCGGAAACGAAACGCCGTATTTCGTTCCGGCGTTGGCGTTTAAGATCATTGGAATAAGAACGATACAGTTTCCGAGCAAGATCGTGAGCATCGCCTGCCACCAGTTCATTCCCGCTTCGATAAAACTTCCGCCGAGCATATAGGTCGTAATCACGACGCTCATCCCGATCCACAAAGCGGCGATATTCCACGTTGACCAGGTTCGGTCTTTCAGGCTCGTCGGCGCAAGGTCTTTGTTCCATAAAGGCGACGCGGAAACGTCTTCGCGCAGTTCTTCAAAATCCTGTTGCGTTACAGAAATATCGGTATTTGCGATTTTATCAGCCATAATTTTTTAGTCCCGGACTTGCTTAAAATATTCGCGCAGGAATTCTCGTGTCATTAAATTTACGTTATCCGTTTTGCGAATATAACAGCAGTTTGGGTTAGTATTTTCTCAAAATAGTCCTAAGGCAAAAAGCCGAGTAGGAGCAGCCCGACATAGCCGGTCAGAGCTGAAATGGAAAGCAGACATATAGCCACCGCAGCCGTTACCAGATTTCTTTCGATTCCTTTGGTCAAAAACATTGTATCTTTGGAAAACCCGACCAATCCCAAAGCCTTGCCGGCAGCCAGAAATCCCATAGGCGCAAGAATAATGGCAAATGTCAAAAAGTAATATGCGTTCGCATTGCTGTTTTTCTGCCGATTCTGCCTCCCGCCGTGATCGCGGGATGGCAGTATTTCGTTTATGTCATCCAGAAGTTTTTGGGATTTGTATTTGCTTTCACGTTTTTCGCGGATTTGGTCGGTCATCATATAACCGACGAAAAACATCCCGCCGGCAAACAGCAAACTAAGCATCAGCGGAAGCAGGCTAACTAAAATTTTTTGTTTTTCAGACAGCATATTCGTTTACCTTTATAAAACTTTAATCGTGTGTAAAGTTATAGACGATCGTCCCTTCAACTCGAACGGGTTTGCCGCTTAAAATCGTCGGTTTGAATTTCGCCGCGCGCGCCGCCGCCATCGCAGAAGCGCGAAGCATCGGATGACCGCTAATCGCTTCCGCCGACACGACATCGCCGTTTTCGTCAACCGTTACCCGCACATTGACCGCGCCGTCAGCGCGAACCGCTTTCGCCGCCGGGGAATAAACCGGCTTCGGCAGATTGACGGCTTTTCCGTTAATAACGCCGCCGGAGATGGTTTTTACATCGCCGGGTTTTATAGGTATCGAATCGGCTTTTTCATTTTTCGGACGCTTGATTAGAAGACCGTCGTCGCGTTTTTCACGAACAACAGGGGCAAGAGGGAAGTTTCTCTCGTCTATATCGAGTTCGATTTGGTCGAAACCTGCGTCGCGAAAGTCGTCAACCAATTTCTCGAAATCTTCGATGAAGATATTTTTCGCGTTGTATTCGTCAATGTAATTTTGATACGCGGGCAAGGTGATTTTTTTATAAACGTCGTTCGTCCCTTCGATTAAAACGCCTTCTTCCTCGCGTCTTTTGAAAATTTCAGAGAGAAGTGTCGCCATTTCGTCAAAGCTGTCGCAATACTGTATATTAAGCAGAAAATCATCGTTTCGGTTTGAAAATTTGACGTGCAAAATCAGAGGATTCGGCTTTTCCGTCGGAGCGGCGGGCGCAAGTTTAACGCCCTTTGAAATAAGCCTTTCCTCAAGCGTCTCTTTGGTGATGGCGGTCGTTTTTATTTCGCTCTTCGTTTCGATTGTTTCGTCGTTTTTTAAAAATTTACAGCCGAAACCGACTGTGAAAATTATCGTCAAAACGAAAAAATGTTGCCATACTTTGTTTCTTTGCATTTATTTGAATTCTCTTTTTTATTTCAAGATTGATTTTATCGTAATAATCAAAATCAGTAACATATTTTTTTTTTAGTTCAATTTCTTCGTGTTTACCTCGTGTTCTTGCGTGGTTAAATTTCTTTAATCAAAGCCAGCAGATCGTCCGCCGAAAGTTTTCCGCTCGAATCCGTTCCGTCCAAAAGGCTGTCAGCCAAATCGCGTTTGGTTTCGTGGAGTTTGAGGATTTTTTCTTCGACCGTATCTTCCGTAACCAGACGATAGACGGTAACGGGACGCATTTGCCCGATGCGGTGGGCGCGGTCGGTCGCCTGATCTTCGACCGCCGGATTCCACCACGGATCGAGATGAATCACATAATCCGCCGCCGTCAGATTCAAACCCGTTCCGCCCGCTTTCAAACTGATCAAAAATACGTCGCCCGCGCCGCGCTGAAATTCGTCAATTCTTTCCTGACGAATATGCGGCGGCGTGCTGCCGTCGAGATATTGATAGGAAATTCCTTTTTTGTCCAGATAATCTTTGACGATTTGCAGATGTTTGACGAATTGGCTGAAAACCAACGCTTTATGTTTATTTTCGAGCAATTCTTCCAGAGTTTCGCCGAAAAGTTCGAGTTTTGAACTCGCTAAATTAACATTTTCATTAACGAGTTTCGGATGACAGCACGCCAGGCGCAAACGCGTTAATTCGGCTAAAATGCGAAACCGTTTGTCTTTCGCTTCGCCGTCCTGAGATTCGATTCTTTCTAATGCTTCGCGGCGGATCGCTTCATAAAAAGCGCGTTCTGCTTCGGACATTTCGACCGTCAGCATAATCTCTGTTTTTGCCGGAAGATCGTCTAAAACCTGATTTTTGCGCCGTCTCAAAACGAACGGCGTAATTAACTTTTGCAGTGTCCGGCGTGCCGTTTCGTCTTTGTTTTTCTCGATCGGCAGGGCGAATTTTTCATTGAAAAATTCGTGGCTGCCAAGAAGTCCGGGATTAGCGAAATTAAACAAATTCCAGAGTTCGCCGAGATGATTTTCAATCGGCGTTCCGGTAGTGATCAAACGGAAATCGCCTTTCAGATTCATCACCGTTTTTGACCGTTTGGTCGCACGGTTTTTTATTGCCTGCGCTTCGTCCAAAACGATTGTCGCAAAATTTTGACTCGTGAAAAGTTCTTCTTCGAGCTGCAAAAGGCTATAGCTCGTTACTAAAACGTCGTATTTTCCGAGAGCCTCGACCTGGCGGTGGCGGTCGCCTTCGCCGAACATTTGAAATTTCAAGGTCGGCGCAAAACGCAGCGCTTCCTTGACCCAATTGCGGCAAACGCTGACCGGCGCAACGACCAACGCCGCGCCTTTTTCGGCTCTTTCGACCAGAATTGCCAATGCCATTAAAGTTTTCCCAAGCCCCATGTCGTCCGCCAGACACGCGCCGACTCCCCAATGTGCAAGGCGCGAAAGCCATTCGTAGCCGTCAATCTGATACGGACGCAGATCGGCTTCAAATGTGGCGGGAAGTTCGGGAACGAATTTTTGTGCCGATTTGATCTTTTCGAGATGCGTTTTCCACGCTTTGTCGGCTTTGAAATTTTCGAGTTCTTCGGAGAATTCCTCCAAAATTCCCGAACGCAGATTGTGCAAACGGTTTTTGTTGTCTAAAACGCCGCTCAGCATTTGCAGATGTTTTCGCAGTTTTTCGGTGATCGCAATAAATTGCCCGTCGGAAAGTTCGACAAAATTGTTGTTTGTCTGACCGATGATCTCATTAAGCTGCTTCATCGAAAGCACGAGGTCTTCGCTGACTTTCGCTTTTCCGTCAATCTCAAACCAATTGTTTTTGCCTTTGACGACCATCGAGAAATTGTCGAATCCGATATTTCCGAGCAACTTTAATTTTTGTCCTTTGGTCCATTCGACGACGAGCTTTTCGAGCTTTCGCGGCGTTTCGAGTTCGAGCATCGCCGTCAGACATTTTTCCGTGTCGGCTAAATCCCATTCGTAATTCGGGCTTTCATATTCGGCTAAAAACGGGCAGAGGTCTTCAATTTCATCGAGCAGTTTTCGTTCGTTTTTAAGATTTCGCTTGGTTCGCGTTCTGATTCCGTCAACATCGGCGATGACCGATTCCGAGCCTTTTCCGGGCTTGAAATACGGCGCAACCGTGCCGAACGGTTTGACGAAAAATTCGAGATGAAAACCTTCGCCTGCCGGAGTAATCAGCGCATGAATGCGGTTTTCGGCTTCGATGGAAGGCAGATTTTCAAAATGTTCTTCGAGATCGCTCTGAATCGCCAGTTTGGTCGAAAGCGGCTGAATCGCCTTCAGAAGTTTTTCGCGCCCTGCCGCCGGAATTCGTAACTTGTTTGATTTCAGCGAATTGGCGATTTCAACGTGATGTTTTGAAATATTCAAAACCTTATAACGCGTTTCGGTTTCTTTCTGAACGATGATTCCTTCATCGGAAAATTTCGTGTCGAACGAAAGTTCGAGATCGTCTTTGATCTCTTTGATAACCAGAGCCGGTTCGCCTGTATTTAAGTGAACATTGATGTTCGGGTTTTTCATCAAAAACAAATACGGATGTTCGACGAGTGCTGCCAGGGCTTTATCCCAAAGAAAATCATACTGGTAATTGCCGTAAGAATAATAATCGGAATACTTTTTCATCGCGTTTTTGATGACTAAGGAATCCTGTTCGGTGAGATTTTTCACGTCGCGTTCGAACAATCTTTTGAGCGCGACATTGCGCCCGTTCGTCCAGCCCGTTTTGCTGAATTTTTGCTCGACGGGCTGGATTTGCTTATGGTCGAAATCGAGCAGCCACGCTACGCGCGTTTCGTTGATCTGCGCTTTATCCGCGCTTTTTCCCTGAACCTGTCCGGCGATCATTATCAAAGTATTCAGCGCGCGTTCCCAATCTTCGATCTTCGGAATAATGTTTCCGACCGGAGCGAATCCGAGTTTGTTTTGCAGTTTTTCGGCGGTTTCTTTGGCTTCGGCATTTGAGGCATTCTTTGAAGATAGAAGATTGGCAATTTCCATCTCAGTCCATCGGAAACCTAAAAATCTGTTCGTTTGTTCAAACGCCGCTACAAATTTCGGGCTTTCTAAATCGGGAATAATTGTGGCAACCAAAATTTGTAGAAATTTCTTGATAAAATTATTCGAACCCATTTGCGAATATGCACTTTCCGCTAAATTATTATTATTTTTTATGAAATGAGAAATTGATTTTATGGCGAGATATGCGCTTAATTTGGGATAATTTTTCAATCCGAATGCGCTGTAATCTTCGGCAAATGCGTGAAATTTCGCTTCATTGGTTTTCTGCAGCGCGAGAGCGTAGAAAAACATCTGCCAATTGGAGGGAAAGCCCTTTCTTTTGCGAAACAGACTGCGCCAGAGCTTTATCGCTTCTTCGTAAAATTTAACGGCTCTGGCAAAATCTTTTTCTAAAAATGAGATTGTCCCGAGAGCCAATATCTGTCCGAGATTTTTCGGCTCACCGATGAGTATTTTTGCTTCGGGGAGTTCGCCCTTGAGAATCAATTCATCAATTTTGCACCCCAAAATAATCGGAAAATCGTCTAATTTATGCGTATTGACGAAATCCCAGAGCTCTTCGTTTCTTTCGCCGTTTTCGAGAGCTTTATCAAATAAATGCGGCAAAATATCGGCTTGAAACTTCCGGTCGAATTCGGCGAGAAATTCATTTTGAAACGGGTTTGAAAAAATCTGTATAAGAATATCAACAGCCTGATTATTTAATTCGAATTCATTGATTTGCCGCAGAATCTCCGCCGTTTTTTCCGTCTGTTTTTGATAAATGCTCAGCCGGTAATCGCGCAGAATCCGCATTTTTCTCCGTTCCCGATCATACCAACCCGAATATTCGCTCAGATTGAAATTTGTCTGAATTACCGCAACAGTTTCATCAAACCAATCTTCCGGAACCGCTTCGCGAATAAAAAATTCTTTTAGAGCGGGACTGGAAATCTGAAACCCCGTTCCCCAGGATTCCTTCGAATCCGCCAAAATTCCCTTATGAATCAAAGAATTTCGCAAAAGCGAAACATACTGCGCCGAATAAGCTTTGCCTTCGGGCGTTTTCAGTTCGAGCACCTTTAATAATCTTTGAAAATTTTGCGCCGTAATATGCTCCCAAAAAATCGAAAGGCTTTGCAGAATCCTTCGCTCATTCGGCGAAATTCTGCTTAGTTTTTGTTCAAAATTTATCATAAATTCTTCTTTTTATTTGTTAACTTCAAGTTTAATAATTGTTTAGGATTTCTTCAATTTTATCAACACTTCCTATTCGGCGGTAAACGGTGTTTGGCGACGGACACCAACCTTCTTTGCTTGCCCGATTCAAATCGTTCCAACCGATTCTTTTACCGAGTTTTTGCCGAAGTTTTCTGAGCCGTTTGATAATCTCGCGGTCTGTGTATTCTTTCGGTTTTAAAACTTCAAAACCCGCTGCTTCGTAAGCTTTCGGCAAACTACCGAAATTATTCACAAAAATCTGGACGCTTGCCGTTTCTCCGGCGGCGCAGGCACGCACAATATCGCGGTCAGTCGGTCGTTTGCCTAGTTTTTCTCCTAATTTTTTTAGCTGTTCGAGAAGCTCGGTTTTTGTAAATTTTTGCCAAGGAGTATTTAAGATACGCGCCGCTTTTCGCGCCTTGCTGAGCGTTCCGAATTCATTCATATATTGTTTCAGAGAAGGGCGAACGTCTTTCTTATAATTTTTTTCGATGTCGGCGTGGCGCGGAATACGACCGAGTTTTCGTTCCAGTTTTCGCAGCTGTTCGCATAATTCATCCCGTGAATATTGCCGCGCACGCGGAAGATATTCGCCGTCTTTTTGACGCGGCAGATGCGAAAAATCGTCAAACGGATATTTTTTATTGACACCGGCGGCTTCAATCGCAGTAGGAATCGAACCGAATGCTTTATCGAAATGATTTTTCGGCGAAACCAAACCTTTTTTCCGTGCTTCAACAATATCGCGGGCAAACATCGGACGATCAAATGATTTGGCAAGTTCTTTTATTTGGGCAAGCAATTTTTCTTTGTCAAATTCCTGTCTGTAATGCTGTTTCAATCTGGCGGCTTTGACCGCTTCGACATAGCTTCCGAAAACG
Organism: Pyrinomonadaceae bacterium; assembly: GCA_041745765.1. Taxonomy (GTDB): domain Bacteria; phylum Acidobacteriota; class Blastocatellia; order Pyrinomonadales; family Pyrinomonadaceae; genus JAHCHG01. Next base: position 11,790 of record JBGTIH010000048.1, read on the forward strand.
GCGTAATAATTTTGCAAAGTATGCGATTTTTTCTGTTTTGACAATCGGGCAATATCGCTGGTTGTCGGCGTTTTGCCTAAAGTTTCGGCAATTTCCCGAAGTTCTGCAATCAACCTTTTCTCGTCCGGCAAAATATCTAACTTCGGCGCGTAAGATTTTTTTCTTTTCCGATAAACCGCACCGACACGAAAAAATCTCTGACAATCGCGGCAATAATAACGCTGTATTTTGTTTTTGCCGACAAGCCCGCCTTTATTCGTGCGCTTACCGCCGCAATAATTACACGGAAATCTTTTTATCGTCAAATCAATTGGATATGCCATTTTATACACTAAAATTTATTGAACTTTTTGGATTTTCACACAAATTCCGCATTTCAAAAATTGCCCGTTGCTTTGTTTTGCTTTATGTTCGCCTTTTTCAACTCGGACGCGCCCGCCTTCTAAAAAGGTTTCGGCTTTTTAAGACGCTTTTAGTTTAGGTTTTCAAACTCTATTTTTGCTGCAAGCAGCGCGGTCATATCATTGTCTGACTCATTCTACAGCTCGAAAAACTTTTCGTATTCCGCTTTGTCTTTCGTCGCTCTGGCTTTGCCGAGTTGGGGGAGCGGATAGAGCGAAGAAAGCGGCACTTCGCCGTGATTATTGAGAATTTTGTCGAATTCGCGCACGGAGGCTTTTGGTTTGTTCGATTGAAGATAAGCCAAACCTCTCAAATACTGCGGGTAGAATTCGGCGGCGCGTTCAAAGCGTTTGGTGATTTCCAGTTCTTCAATCGCTTCTTTGCCTTTACCCGATTGCAGGAGAATCGCGCCGCGAATCAGCGGCAGCCAGAGTTCGTTGAGCAAAGTGTCTTTCGGGCGTTCGGCGCGGAGTTCTTCTGCCAACGCATTTGCTTCTGATGATTGTCCGGCGCAGGTTAAGGCGAGAGCGGCGCGTGTCATCACATCTTTGCCGCGTTCTAAATTCAGGGCTTTGTTCGTCTGGGTTTTCAAAACGGTTTTTAGTTGATTGTCCACGCCCGCCGGCAAACCGCCGGCAGAACTCCAAAAAACTATCCTGAGGGCTTGATCGGCGGCGAATCGGGAGGCAACTTCGCGCGCCTCGTTCCGGTTTGCCAGATCAACGTTGCGGCGCGAGAAATCCTGAACCGTTCGCCATTTGCCCTCGAAAGCCGCCGCGCCCGCCTGCAAATCGAGCGCGAGATATTCGTTGGGTCGCCCTGAGAACCATTTCAGATTTTCTGCCATCAACGCCGCGTCCTGTTCAATAAATCCGACCATAAAAAGTCGAACGTGAGAATTAACAGAGTCAAAATTTCTCTCAAACGCCTGACGGCAGGTTTCTTTGACTTCTTCAAAAAGACTCAGCGGCAGCAGCGATTCTGTCAGATTGGAATATAAAGTGGACGACGCGAAAGCCGCCGAACTCAAACCTTCGCGGCAAATTGCCGCCGCCTTGTCAAACTGTCCGAGACGCAGATAACAGTCGGCAAGATTGGTAAATGGCGCGGAAATCAGAGAATAAGTCTTGCGCCAAAGTTCCAGCGCGACGATTGCCTTTTCCATCTCGCCGGTTACATATTTGTAGTAAAAATAACTGATCCGCAGTTTTTCGGCTTCGCCAACCGTTTCGCGCAGTTCAAAGGCTTTGGTTGCCATCTCCGCCTCCAATTTCCATTGATTCGTATTTGCGTACATCACCGCTAAACTCGAATAGACGATGGCGAATTCGGAATCGAATTCGAGAGCCCTTTGAAAAAACGGAATCGCTTCGAGCAGTCTGCCGCTTCTTTCCATTTCAAGCCCGAATCTGTAAAACTTCAGGGCTTCAAACGATGATGTTGTTATTTCAAGCGGAAGGTCGTATTTTTGAATCGAACTCAAACTCTCGCCGAGCCTTTCCCTAATGCTGCTCGCCGCGCGTCCGAGCGCAGAGAGAATCTCTTCTATGGAATTTGCCTGTACATATTCGCGCCCAATGCTTTCTCCGCTGCGGGCATTGACCGCTTCGAGTGTCAGAAAATAAACTGCGCCTAAGTTACGGTAAATTTTTCGGGCAGGATTTTAATCGCGACCTTACGTCCAAGCCGCGTGTCTTCCGCCAGATAAACTTCGCCCATTCCGCCTGCGCCGATTTTATTTAGAATTCGATAATGACCGAGCAAATATCCGTTTGCTAAATTGTTCGCCTTTTCGTCCGGCATTTTTCGACCTTAAATATTGACACAAGTTCCGCGCTTCAAAAACTGACCGTCGCCTTGCTTTCCTTTATGTTCGCCGTTTTCAATCACGACGCGTCCGCGTGACAGAACGGTTTCGACTTTGCCTTTTACCTTCCAGCCTTCGTAGGATGAGTAATCAACATTCATATGTTCGTTTTCAACGCCGAAAGTGTGTTCGCGTTCCGGGTCGAAAATCACAATGTCGGCATCCGAACCGACGGCGATTGTGCCTTTTTTCGGAAACAACCCGAACATTTTCGCGGCGGCGGTCGAAGTCAGTTCGACAAAACGATTCAGCGAGATTCGATTTTCGACAACTCCGCCGTTGTAAATCAGCGACATTCGATTTTCCACGCCGGGCGCACCGTTCGGGATTTTTGAGAAATCATCCTTGCCCAATTCCTTCTGCTCCTTCATACAAAACGGGCAATGGTCGGTGGAAATGACCTGTAAATCGTCCATTTTCAAACCTTTCCACAAGTCCGCCTGATTGTGTTTTTCTCTGAGCGGCGGCGTCATCACAAATTTTGCGCCCTCAAAATCTTCGCCGTAATCTTCGATTGAATGAAAAAGATACTGCGGGCAGGTTTCGGCAAACGCTGGAATTCCTCGGTCGCGCGCTTCGCGGACTTGATTCAGCGCGTCGGTGCAGGACAAATGCACGATATAAACGGGCGATTCCGCCATTTCCGCAATTCGAATCGCGCGATGCACGCCTTCGGCTTCGGCAATCGTTGGGCGCGTCAGAGCATGATATTTCGGCGCGGTTCGCCCTTGCCCTAATGCGCGTTTGATAATTTCATTTATCACAATTCCGTTTTCCGCGTGCATACAAATCAATCCGCCGCGCTCGCCCGCCGCGCTCATCGCGCGAAAAATCGTTGCGTCGTCCGCCAGAAAAACGCCCGGATACGCCATAAAAAGTTTAAAGCTCGTGATGCCTTCGTCCATCAGGCGATACATCTCGCGCTCGTCGCCGTCTTCAAATTCAGTCGTAATCAGGTGAAAACCGTAATCAATCGCGCATTTTCCTTCCGCTTTTTTATGCCACGCATCCACGCCCGCCGTCATCGCTTCGCCTTTCGTCTGCACGGCGAAATCAATAATCGTCGTCGTCCCGCCGAACGCCGCGGCGCGTGTTCCGGTAAAAAAATCATCCGACGAAGAAGTTCCGCCGAAGGGAAGTTCCATATGCGTATGCGGATCGATTCCGCCCGGAATGACGAGCTTTCCGCTTGCGTCAATCACTTTATCTGCTTCCATTTCGAGTGATTTTCCGATAACGGAAACCTGTTCGTCTTCAATTAGAATATCGGCGCGGTAATCGTCAACCGCCGTTACGATTCGTCCGTGTTTGATTAGTGTTTTCATAGATTTATCATCGTATTTCGCTTTATAACATTTCTAAAATCATCAATTTGAATTTTCTTGGTTTTCGTCCTTTTCATTCGGATCATTTTCGTCGCCTTTGCGTTGCTGTTCGGCAAGAACGGTTTCGGCGGCTTCGGCGATTCTTTCTTCGATGTGTTCGCTCGGCGTTTCTTCCGGATGAACGTCTCCGGCGTGATAAAAATAGGAATCCTGATAAAGCTCGCGCAGGAATTTGAAAAAGACTTTTCCGATGGCGATTGCCGGAATTGCCAGAACAAAACCGAGCAGACCGAAGAGTTTGCCGCCGATCAGAAGTCCTAGAAAAACCGCCATCGGATGAAGATTGAGCCTGCCGCCCAGTATTCGCGGTGTCAAAACGTAGCCTTCCAGAGTTTGTACGGCGACGAAAACTCCGATCACGGCGGCAATATCCCAAACGCCGCCGCCGGCAGCGAGCGTAAATCCGCTTGCCAGAACAATGCCGAGAACCGTTCCGATATACGGAACGGCATTGAGCAATCCGGCGATCAGAGCGATGCCCGCCCACGCTGGAACGCCGAGAAACCAGAATCCGACCGCATAACAAACCGCCATTATCAAACCGATGACGAGCTGCCCGCGCACGTAGGATTCCAGGATTCTGCCTGATTCGTCAAAAAGCCGGCTGAACGGATTGCGAAAGCGCGGCGGAATCCAATTTTCCAGAGAGTCGCGCCATTTTTGGAAATCTATCAGAATATAAAAGACGAAAAAAGGCACGAGCAGCAGATCGAGTGAGGAAACAAGCAGTTGTAAAATCGCCGTGCCGCCGCCGTTGACGGTAACTTTTCCTTTTTCGTCCACGGTTGTGGTTCCCATATTATCGTTGTAAAATTTTACCGGATCACTTAAAAATTGCTGGATCTTTTCTCCCGCAACGCGTTCCAGCGCGGGTGAGTAACGCCTCAAAAACTCTCTCTGCATGGCGGCGTTTTCCTCCGTAAAATTTTCGGAGATTTTTTGTCCGGCTTTTGTGCTTTCAGCCCAGAGATCCGGAACGACATAAGCGAAAAATGCGACAATCGCCAGTGTGACGATCAGTATCGCCGTCAGTGCTGAAACCGCTCTGGAAAGTCCCAGTTTTTCGCCCTGCATAACAATCGGGTTGAGCAGGTAAGCGAGCGCAAACGAAGCCAGAACCGGAACGATCGCCACGCTTCCGACAACGTAGATAAAATATAAAACCAAGACCGAGACAATAACCGTCGGAACCCAGCGCAGCCACCAATACGGCAGACGCTCTTCGGGCGGTTTTGATTTAAAAAAGACTCTTTTCATTATTTGTGCAGATTTAACAACGATTTATATTTAATTGTAAAATTCAATGTGTTTAATATTAGTCGGGTGAAGATTTCTGCAACAGCAAAAATTTAACCAATTTTAAGGAAAAATCAATCTCGCTATAAAGTAAATTTTCAAAATTTCATTCTTGTATTATGCCGCTAGATTAACTTCCTGTTTGTTATCTGCGCCTTTTCTCGATCTGAATTTTTTTAGTGCGAGTTCTTTCGCTTCTTCCTGACTCAAATCCTGACGCAAGCCTTGACCGATATAGAGTTTAAGCAACGCTTTGAGCGGCAAGTCTTTTTCTTTCGCTTTTTTTCCCAAAACTTCGAGCGTGTCAGCAGATATTTCTAACTCGACAATTTTTGTTTCACGCGGGTAAAATTTCAAACTGAAACCTTCTTCCGTAATTAATTCTTTTTTATCTTTCTTCATACTCTTTTTTTTCCTGCGAATTTGCCCGACGTGCCGAGATGATTCTCGTCCGAACTTCGCGTTCGACAAACACGACTAATAAAATCCGATTCAACATCGAATAACCGATGACATATTCCCGAAATTCTCCTTCGACTGAAGCGTCGCCGAATCGGTTTTCGGGATCAAAGAAAGCTTCCGCCGCTTCTTCAAATTTTACATTGTGTTTGCGAAGATTGACAGCGTAATTTTTCCTCGTCCCACTCAAATTCGATGCCCTTGAGCTCAAAAAGTTTATCCATAAATCAAATGACCGCAAAACCTTTATCCAAAGCCGCGATCAATTCATCAACATTATCTTTGGTCGAATTGAGCATCATTCCCGTGCGGATAACATTGCCGTAAAGTCCGCCTTTGCCTATAAGAACGCCTTGCCGCCTTGTTTCTTCAAAGACTTTCAAAACTGCTTCCGGCGCAGGCTCTTTGGTTTCACGAGATTTTACCAATTCGATGCCCTGCATCAAACCCATTCCGCGCACATCGCCGATAACTTCGTATTTTTCCTTTAATTCGTTGAGTTTTTCGCCGAGATAATCGCCGACCGTTTTGCAATTCGAGCGCAAATCTTCGTCTTCGATCATTTTGATAACTGCAAGCGCGGCGGCGGTCGAAACGGGATTTCCGCCGAATGTTGCAAAGGTCAAGCCCGGAAATTTGTCGGCGACTTCCGAAGTGGCAATCGTCCAGCCTACGGGAACGCCGTTTGCCATTCCTTTGGCGGAAGTCATAATATCGGGCTGGGCGTCCCATTGTTCGATGCCGAACCATTTATCGCCGGTTCTGCCCCAACCGGTTTGCACTTCGTCGGAAATGCAGAGTCCGCCGTAATTTCGCGCAATTTCATAAGCGCGTTCAAAATAACCTGCGGGCGGCACGATAAAACCGCCGACTCCCAAAATCGGTTCAGCCATAAACGCGGCGATTTCGCCGACGGTCGTTGTCTGGATCAATTCTTCGATGTCGTTGGCACAAGCCAGACCGCAATTGTCGGGCGTAACTTTGAACGGGCAGCGGTAACAATACGGCGCGTGCGCGTGTACGACACCGGCAACCTGCGAGGCGATCGGTTTCCACGTCGAATGTCCGACCGATGAAAGCGCGGTTGCCGAACGTCCCGAATAACTGTGGCGCAAAACGACGATTTCTTGTCGTCCGGTTGCGAGTTTTGCCGCCAGAATCGCCGTATCGTCGGCTTCGGTTCCGCTCGAAGTGAAAAACGACTTTTTTAAATCCCCCGGCGTAATTTCCGCCAGTTTTTCCGCCAGATTCGATTGATTTTCATTGGCATAAAGCGCGGAAGTATGTTGGAGTTTTCGGGTTTGTTCGATTATCGCTTCATTAATTCGCGGATTCGCGTGTCCGACGCTGACCGTTAAAACGCCGCCGAAGCAATCGAGATATTTATTTCCCGCATCGTCCCAGACATATTCGCCTTCGCCTTTGACCAGAGCAACTGGTTCCTGATAATAGGTGGCGACCGCCGGGAAAAGAAACTCTTTATGTTTGCGAACAGCTTCGGAGATCGTTGTTTTATGTTCTGTTGGATTCATAATTTTTTTAATACCCGCAAAATTTTTTAGTGTTAAATCTTTACTTATTGTAACGCAAAAAGCAACAGGAATTTTTTCACGCATTAATTAAACTCGGCTCTAAAAAAAAGCCAATCGTTTATAAATTGCTAGCCCGCGCCGATAACACCGAAATATTTCAAAATCGTTTGAATGCTGAACGCGATCATTACTAAAACGACCAGCCAACCCGTAATTTGCAGCCAGAGCGGATGTTTGTAATCGCCGACGATTTTCGATTTTCTGGAAGCGATCAGAATCAGAGCCAGCCCGACGGGAAGAATAAACCCGTTGATAGTTCCGGCTAAAATCAGAAGTTGGACAGGTTTCGGATTGAACCAAAAGAAAACGGTCGAAAACAAAATAAAGCTGATGACCAAATAATTATTGTGTTTTTCCAGGTTTTTGTTAAAAGTTTTGATAAACGAAACTGATGTGTAAGCCGCGCCGATGACCGAAGTGATCGCCGCCGACCACATCACCACGCCGAAGATTTTGTAACCGATATTTCCCGCCGCATTTTGAAAAACCGACGCGGGCGGATTATTCGGGTCAATCGAAAAACCGAGCGCGATCACGCCGAAAGCCGCAAGAAATAAAAGAAATCTGATGAGCGCCGTCAGCAAAATTCCGACAGTTGCGCTTCGTGTAACTTCCGTTAGGGATTCTTTGCCTGAAATTCCCGCGTCAATCAGACGGTGCGCTCCGGCAAATGTGATATAACCACCGACCGTTCCGCCAACCAATGTGACGACCATCAGCGCGTCAATTCTTTCAGGATAAAAAGTGCGAAAAACGGCTTCGCCGAGCGGCGGTTTTGAGGAAAAAACAACATAAATTATCAAGCCGAGCATAACGAAACCCAGTATTTTGACAATAAAATCCAGAGCTTTTCCGGCATCTTTGAGAAGAAAAATCGAAATCCCGACCGCTGCGCTGATCACTGCACCGTATTTGACATCTAAACCGAAAATTACGTTTAATCCCAAACCCGCGCCCGCGATATTTCCGATATTAAACGCCAGACCGCCGAAAACGATGAGCGCGGCTAAAATATATCCGCTGCCGAAAATCGTTTCATTCGCCACATCCTGTGCCCGTTTTTCGCTGACGGTCAAAACGCGCCAGATATTTAATTGAGCGAAAATGTCCAGAATCACCGACAGCAAAATGACAAAACCGAAACTCGCCGCTAAAACTGAAGTAAATTGCGCCGTCTGCGTCAAAAATCCCGGACCGACCGCCGAAGTCGCCATCAAAAAAGCCGCGCCGAGAATCACCGATGAAAGCGAAGTTTTCTTCATAAAATAATGATTTGCCAAATGCTTTTATAATTTTCTAAATAACCGTCCAAAATCAAATGAAACCACAGATGAACACAGATAAACACGGATAATTTTTTGGTGTTATCTGTGTTCATCTGTGTTCATCTGTGGTAAAAAAAAAACTAATTTAATCTGGTTTTACTATTTATGAGTTACGCAGTTGGAAAAAGAAATTTACAGGGATCACAGGATGAACTACGGATAAAGACGTTTGTTAATCGTTGATTTTTTCCATCCCATCTATCCTGGCATCCCTGTAAATTCTGCTTTTTTTGTTCAACTGCGTAACTCTTAACTATTTAAACATTTAATTTCAATCCCGTTTTCGTTTAATTTCGTATTTATAATTTTCGCAAATTCCAGAGCATTTTCGCCGTCGCCGTGAATGCAGACGGTTTCGGCTTTTATTGCAACGCGTTCGCCGCTGATAGCCGTCACGCTTTTTTCCTTAATCATTTGTAAAACCTGCAAAACGGCGGTTTCGGCGTCTTTGATCAAAGCGTTCGGCTGCGAGCGCGGCGTTAAACTCCCGTCCGCTTGATAAGTCCGGTCGGCAAAAACCTCGCTCATCGTTTTCAAACCGATCTTTTCCGCTTCGGAAATCAAAAAACTTTTCGAAAGCCCGTAAAATATGAGGTTTGCATCAATTTGTTTGACTGCTCCGGCGATTGCTCCGGCGATTTCCGCATCTTTCGCGGCTTGATTATAGAGCGCACCGTGCGGTTTGACGTGTCGGAGTTTCGTACCAAACGCTTCACAGATTCCTTTGACAGCGGAAACCTGATACAAAACAATATCGAAAATTTCCCGTGGAGAAAGACGCATTTCGCGTCTGCCGAAACCCTGAAGATCGGGAAACGAAGGATGTGCGCCGATGGCAACTTCTTTTTCTGCAGCGGTTTCTACGGTTTGACGAATCACCCCCGCATCGCCCGCGTGAAAACCGCAGGCGATATTGATTGATGAGACAAAATCCATCAATTCGGCATCGCGCCCCATTTCCCACGCGCCGAAACTCTCGCCCATATCGCAATTTAAGTCAATTGAAAACATTTATTTTCATCTGTGATAGCGAGCGGAAGCGAGTAGTGTGATTTTCATTTAACATATTTTATGCATCACGGATTTTGATTAAACATAAACTTTTTGAAAAATAATCCTGCTCACTACCGTTCGCTCGTGCTGATTTTCACAGCCGATTTTGAAAAAATTCAGTTCATTTTCAAAATTACATAATAAATTTTCTGCTTCCTTAGAAGAAATTAATTCAAATTTGATTTTATCATTCGCACCGAGTTGAGCAAGAACCGGCAAATCAGCTGAAATTACCTGCCCGATGCGCGGATAACCGCCCGTCGTTTGATGATCCGCCATCAAAATTATCAACTGTCCGCCGGGCAAAAGCTGAATCGTGCCGAAATCCACCGCCGATGAAACTAATTCGATTTTGTCCAGTAAATACAAAGGTTTTCCCGAAAGCCGGAAACCCATCCGATTGGAATCATTCGAGATCGTAAATTCTTCTTTGAGCAAAATTTCTTCGCTCAGTCCGGTTAAATTTTGAAATTCCGCGCCGACTATCATTCTGATTGTCGGCGTTTCTTTATATCGGGGAATTAAATTATCGGAAATAAAAAAATCGAATTTTGATTCCGGTTTTTCAAATTTTTGATTAAAGAAAATTCGATCCCCTTTTTCTAAGTTTCTGCCTTCAAAACCGCCGATTTTCGCCGTTAAGTTTGTGCTTTTCGAGTTTAACCACTCTTTAATTTCAAAACCGGCTTTGACCGATAAATACGCACGATTGCTGAAAATTTTTTTTGAAAAACGCAAAATCTGACCTTTTTTAACAAAAATCGGTCGCCAATTTTCGACTTGTTTTTCGTCAATTTTCGCGCCGAAATCTGCGCCGCCGAACGCGATTACGGCGTTTTCTTCAAACTTTATAATCGGCGCAGGGAAATGAAATTCCAGAACCGCTTCATTTTCAGCATTTCCGAGCAAAATATTGATCAGACGCGCGGCAGTTTTATCCATCGCGCCGTTCGGATTTACCCCGAACCGCCGAAACCCGTTTCTGCCCAAGTCCTGGACGGTCGTTAAAATACCGCTTTTTTGAAAAATCAAACTCATTTTTTTTAACACGAATAAAATTTCACCGAATCTCCGGCTTGCAGAAATGTCGGATTTTCGTTTTCGGGTGTGAATATTTCCAGATCGGTTTTGCCGATAATCTGCCAGCCGCCAGGCGATTCGAGCGAATAGATTCCGGTTTGCCGTCCTGCAATGGCGACGCTTCCTTTCGGCACTTTTTGGCGCGGCGCGTCTCTTCTCGGCGCGGCGATTCGGGAATCCAATTCACCCATATAAGCAAAACCCGGCAGAAATCCGAGCAGAAAAACTCTGTAAATCTTTGAAGTGAATATTTCGATAACTTCGCTTTTTTCCAGATTATTAAACGACGCGACGAATTCCAGATCGAGCGCGTGTCGTTCATCGAAATCAACCGGAATTTCGATGAGGCGCGGCTCTTTTTCAGGAAGTTCGCTTAAATTTTGCAAGGCGTTTTCGATAAAATCTTTTACTGTTTCGAAAGCCGTCTTAAATTCGGGAAATTCGCTCCTGATTTTCAAAACATCGTAAAAAACCGAAAGCGAACTGTAAGCCGGAACGGTTTCGATAAAACCCGTAAATTGATTATTTTCAATAAATCGGGCAAGCCGCAAAACTTTTTCGTTTAGTTCGAGCGAAATCTCGTTACCGAAATCAACGGTCAAAGCCGCATCGCCGAGCGGAAAGATTTTTGTTGATTTTCCGTTCATTCGTAGCTTTCCAAAACATCGAGCAGCGTTGCTTTTTCCGTTTCGACATCGAGAATTTTAGCGTTTTTATCCGAAAGCCGGGCGATTGTTTTTCCAAGTGAATCGTCTTCGGATTCACGCGAAAATTTCAGCGTCATAATTTCGCCGTTTTGTTCAAATTCAAAATCCTTCAAATTACTCAGCGTTTCAAAAATTTCGGGATCGCTTGATTTCAGATTTATTTTCACTTTTTGCGTTTGTTTGTGGGATTTTCGCAGGTTTTCAGGCGTTCCCGTCGTGCGGATTTCGCCGTTTGAAATAATGGCGATGCGGTTGCAAAGTTCTTCGATTTCCGAGAGATTATGCGAGGTCAAAAGAATCGAAACCCCTTCGAGCGAGCCGATCAGATCGCGCATCGAAGCCGCCGCCAGCGGATCGAGCGAGCGAGTCGGTTCGTCGAGCAACAGAATCGGCGGTTCGGCAAGCAACGCCCGCGCAACCGCCAGACGCTGTTTGTTTCCGGTCGAAAGCTCGGAAAAACGGCGTTTTTCGTATTTGGCAATATCCAGTCGTTCAAAAAGCGCGGAAATTTTTGTTCGCGCTTCGCGATCTTTCATTCCGTAGAGCCGCGCAAAAAATAAAAGATTCTGCCGTGAAGTCAATCGCCAGTAAAATGAGCGTTCTTCGGCGGTTGCTAAGCCGATTAAGGAACGAACCTTTACTTCGTCCTCGACCGAATCAAAACCTTTGACAATGACATTTCCGCTCGTCGGCTGAACGAGTGTCGCAATAATTTTTGTCAGAGTCGTCTTTCCTGCACCGTTTCGTCCGATTAAACCGAAAATCTCGCCTTCGCCGATTTCGATTGAAACATTTTTAAGTGCTTCAACCGCAGGTTTTACGGGAAGCCGGAAAAACTTTTTCAAACGTGGAAAAGCGGGCGGATAGGTTTTAGAAAGATTTTTGATAGAAATTGCTGTCACAAAATAATCGGCGATAAGAGAAAATTTAATTTTACAGGTAAAAAAGTATTGTAACCTTATCTCACTTTTTATCATAAATTATCAAAAGATGAAAATTTAAAGTTTGGAGTTTCAAAATGTTTAGGCAAAAAGATAGTTCGGTAAAATTGTATGAGATTCTTCTTTTGGAATATGAAAAACTCGGAATTTTAGATGAGCAAATTTCCAAAATTAAGAAAGAATCCGACGCGGAATTTGTCGGATTGGATTGGAACGATTTTTCGGTGAACGATTGGATTCAGGTGCAAAGATTGAAAAAAATCCGTCGGCATTTACCGAAAACGCAGCAGACGGATAATGAAAATACAAATAAAAAGAGCGTCATTTCGCCGTCGGCATTGTGTTTTTCAGGCGGCGGAATTCGCAGCGCGACGTTTTGTTTGGGCGTTTTGCAAGGTTTGGCAAAATACGGACTTTTGGATAAATTCGATTATCTTTCGACCGTTTCCGGCGGCGGTTACATCGGCAGTTGGCTTTCGGCTTGGATTGATCGCGCCGGAAGCGTCGAAAAAGTTCAGGCATCTTTGAGCCGTGATGAAATGAATCCGTATCTTTTTGAATTAAAGGATTTTAACATAAATTACAGCGATGCGGACGCGCTTGAAAAAATCAAACTTCTGAAGAAATTATTGAGAGCGAATCGGGGAATTTTTACGAAGGAAATAACTGCAAATCTCGACAAAATAAATCTACCGAAAGGTTCTGATATTGAAAAAATTATCGCGAAAAACCACGAGATCAAACGCTTTCTCAAGGAGTTTTGCAAGATTTTAAACCAAATTTTGTTAAACAAAAAAATTGTCGAAGAAAATCAGCAGTTTTGTTTGACGCTCGAAAAATCTTCGCTTGAACGAATAAAAGAAACGCGCTTAAAATTTGAGGAGATTTTTGAGGATTTTCTGGCAAAACCTTATTTGTTCAAACAAGAAGATTTGAGTTCTAATTTTTCAAACGATGCGATTTTAGCGGCATTTAATAAAACTTTTAAAGAACCGGAAGACGAAATATTTTACAAAGATTTATTGAACTTGCTGACTTTAAAAAAAGATTTTGAACAAAAAGCGTTTCAAGAATTTTTTCTTGAAAATTTGAATGAAAAAATCCTGAGTTTTGCAGGGAATATCGAAAGAATAAAGAAAAGACGACGGATTTTTAAGAATCTCGAAGGGATTTTCAAAAAATACGACGAATCGGATTTTTTGCAAAACAAGGAAACGGCAAATATAAAGGTCGAACCGGAAGAAATCACGCATCTGCGGACTTACAGCAATTATATGAGTCCGAAACTCGGTCTTTTTTCGACCGATACATTTTCGCTGATCGGGCTTTATTTGCGGAATTTGTTTCTGAATTGGCTGGTTTTCGTGCCGATAATCGCGGCGGTTTTGCTTATTCCAAAAATCTTTTTATGGATTCTCGACAGAAAAAGCATATTTCTCGATCTGGAAAAATTATTTCCAGGCAGAATACTTGAATTTTTGGGAACGAATGCAAGCAAAATTCGGGAATTGTTTTTTCAAATTACCCCGTATTCTTTGAATTACACATATTTATTGATCGCGGCGACAATTGTCGGAATTTTCAGCATTATTTTTATAAATATTTTTCGTCCGAGTTTGAGCGAAGAAACGCTGATAAAACAAAATTACGAAATAGATGAAACAATCGGAATAACTAAAACTTTTGAAAATAAAGTCAGATCAATGTGTTTTTATCCGCTTGTTTTAACTTCAATAATATTAGCGATTTACTGGAATTGGAAAGGAATTGATTCAGAGCGAATCGTAGAATTTTCGTATTATTTTATATTGTTCGGCATAGTTTTATTTATCGTCAGTTTCATTATCGCGCGTTCGATTTTTTACGGTTGGAATATATTCAGATTCAAAGTGAAAAAAGATTCGACAGCAAAAATTTATGCTTATTCCGATTATAAAAATGCTTTCAAAGAATTAATCATTTCACTCGTCTGCGGCGCGACCGGAGGTTTGATTTTATATTTTGTAACGGAAAGATTCGCGAATTTGCCGGGTGTGTTAAGTGATTATAAAAACCCGGTTTATCTAACTATTGCACCGCCGGTTTTTTTATTTGTATTTTTAATTTGCGCTACGCTTTTTGTCGGAATCGCCAGCAAAATCACGGACGATATGGACAGGGAATGGATGACCAGATTCGGCGCGATGATTTTGAAATTCCTTGTCGGTTGGATCGTAATTTTCGGCACAGTTCTGCTTGGTGAAGAAATCTTAAAGATTTTAAGCGATTGGATGAATATTCCAGCTTTGCTGGCTTCGATCGGCGGTATTTCCGGCTTGATAACTCTTGGCTTAGGTTTCAGCAGTGCGTCAACCGAAGAAAAAGACGATTCAAAAGGCGGTTTTAAAAGTTTGATTTTGAGTGTCGCACCGCAAATTGCCGCGCCGGTTTTTATAATTTTTCTGGTCGGTTTGATCGCTTATTTAACAGGCTTATTGATGAATTATTTAAACATTTTGAACCCCTGGATTTGGTTTTTTCTTTTTGCGGGATTCGGCGGTTTATTAGGATTTTGGATAAATATCAATAAATTTTCGCTTCACGCAATGTATCGTGAGCGTTTGATCAGAGCGTATCTCGGCGCGTCGAGAATCAGGGAAAGATTCAAAACGGCAAACAGTTTTACCGGCTTGGATGTGTTGGATAATGTCGAAATGAAATATCTCGTTCAAAAGCCGTATCACGTTGTAAATATGACACTTAATCTTGTTAAAGCGCAGGATTTGCGCTTTCAGAACAGAAAAGCCGAGTCATTTACGGCAAGCGGACTTTTTTGCGGAAGTTCGAATATGGGAAACGGCACGGGGCATTTTCGCAGTTCGGAAACATACGGACGTAATGAGCAAAACAGAAGATCAATCACCTTGGGAACTGCCGCAGCGATTTCCGGCGCGGCGGCTTCGCCGAATATGGGTTATTATACGGTTTCGAGCGCGGTTTCTTTTTTGATGACGCTTTTTAATATTCGATTGGGCTGGTGGCTCGGAAATCCCGGAAAAATGGGGCAGGAAACATATAAAAAGGCTTCGCCGCGATGGTCGCCGAAACTCTTTTTTGATGAAGCTTTGGGAAATACAACGAATATTTATCCGTATATTTACGTTTCCGACGGCGGACATTTTGAAAATCTAGGCATTTACGAAATGGTTTTGCGCCGCTGTAAATTTATTCTGGCAATTGATTCTGGTGCGGACGCAAAATTTACTTTTTCGGATTTGGGAAATGCGGTTCACAAAATCCGCGTTGATATGGGCATTCCGATAGTTTTTGAACAAACTCCGATAAAATCGAGATATTGCACAATCGCAAAAATAAAATATTCAGAATCGGATGGCGCGGAAAATTCCGACGACGGCATTTTGATCTACATCAAACCGACGCTCGACGGCACAGAACCGATTGATATTCAGCAATATCAAACAATCAACAAAGATTTTCCGCACGAAACAACCGCCGATCAGATGTATAGCGAAACGCAATTTGAAAGCTATCGTTCGCTCGGATTTCATATTATTGACACGATTTGCCGCGCCGAAAGTAATCTGAAATGCGAGGATTTCAATAAATTTCGTCAATTAGCCGAAACTTATGTGTCAAAATTCGAGGAAAAAAGCGAATCGAAAAAAGAATCGGATATTAAAGCGAATGTTCATCCGCGCAAATAATTTACCGGCTGCGCTGTTTCGGATCGAGATATTCACGAAGTCCGTCGCCGATGAAATTGAAGGCGAGAACGGTTAAAGCAATCGCCACGCCGGGAAAAAACAAGACGTGCGGCGAATTGTATAAAATATCAATTCCGCGAGCTTCTTCGATCATCGTTCCCCAGGAAGGCGCGGGCGGCGGAATTCCTAAACCTAAAAATGAAAGCGACGCTTCGGATAAAACCGCGCCCGCCATACCGAGCGAGGCTTGAACGATTAAAGGCTGAATCGCATTCGGCAAAATATGCGTGAACAAAAGACGCATATTGCTCGCGCCGAGTGCGCGCGCGGCTTGTACGAAATCGTATTCGCGGATTTTCAAAACCTGTCCGCGCATCACACGCGCATAACCGACCCAACCAATTACGCACAAAGCTAAGATCAATTTGCCCAAACCCGCACCGAGAAATGCGACTAAAGCAATTGCCAGAAGCAAACCGGGAAATGCCAAAAAAACATTGAAAACATAGCCCGACAGAAATTTATCAACCCAACCGCCGTAAAAACCGGCAATCGCACCGATAAAAATCCCGATTACTGCCGAAACCGCGACGACGACAATTCCGACTTGCAGAGAAATCCGCGCACCGAAAACGACACGCGAAAAAACATCGCGTCCGAGCGCGTCCGTCCCGAACCAATGTTCGGCGGAAGGCGCGGCGTAACGCATAAATAAATCCTGCGCCGTAACGTCGTGCGTGGCGATAAAGGGCGCGAAAATCGCCGTTATAATAAAAACGGCGGCAATGGCGATTCCGATGTAGGTTAATCTATTCATCAATTTCAATCAGTCCGGCAAGCAATAAAAAATTGTCTTGATTTATCAGCAAACTTGCTCACTACCGCTCGCTACACTGATTTTTTTATCCCAATCTGATGCGCGGATCGAGCCAGCGATAAACTAAATCCGTCAAAGAATTAGCCAGAATATACGTTACGCTGATGACCAAAACGCAGCCTTGAACAAGCCGGTAATCGCGTTTACCGATTCCATCGTCAAGCAGAAGCAGCCCCAAACCTTGCCAGTTAAAAATCTTTTCCGTGATAATTGCGCCGGCAAGCAAAACGCCGAGTTGCAAACCTAAAATCGTCACAACCGGAATTAAACCGTTTTTCAAAACGTGTTTGTAGATAACTTTGCGCTCGCTCAAACCTTTGGCGCGTGCCGTTCTGACGTAATCTTCGCCGAGTTCTTCGATGACCGAAGAACGAATCATTCGCGTTAAAATCGCCGAAAGAGCCGCGCCTAAAGTTACTGCCGGAAGCACGACATCTTCGGGATTTGCGCTGCCCGTTGGCGAAAACCAACCCAATTTGACGGCGAAAACGTACATTAAAAACGGTCCGATGACGAATGTCGGCAAACTTATTCCCAAAAGCGCGATAAACGAAGAAAAATTATCAATCAGCGTATTTTTATTCGTTCCGGCAAGCACGCCGAGCGGAATCGCAATTCCGACGGCAATGAGCAGAGCGACGACCGCGAGTTCAATCGTTGCCGGATAACGCTCCAGGATCATATCGAGAATCGGTCGGTCGGTGCGAAACGATTTTCCTAAATCGCCCGTCAAAACGCCGCTCCAGTAATCAACATAACGATTGTCCGCGCCGTGCCACGCAAAGCCTTTTTCGCCGGAAACGGTAAAGAAAAACGCGGGTTTATCCAATCCGTGTTTTTGATTAAAAGCGGCAACTTGTTCGGGCGTTGCCTGTTCGCCCAAAATCGCCGTCGCCGGATCGCCCGGAACGAGTTCGATCAAAAGTGTGACGAGCGAAACAACCGTCCAGATGACGAGCAGAAAAAGTCCGAGTTGTTTGGCAAAATTTTGAAGTTTATATTTCATTTGCGCCGATTTCGTTTTATGAAATGAAAAAGGAAAGCTTTTTAGTGAAAGTATTATAAAACTTTTTTCGTCTATTTGACGAATTCGTTGCTTTTATTGTTTCGTGCCGATGTGAATTGCCGCCACGCCGCCCGTCAGATTTTTGTATTCCACGTCCATAAAACCGATTTCGAGCATCATTATTTGAAGCTCTTTTTGGTTCGGAAATTTTGCAACCGAATCCGAAAGATATTGATACGCACTTTGTTCGCCGCTGAAAACGCCGCCGATTTTCGGCAGAATTTTATTAAAATAAAACTGGTAAAGCTGGCGAAAACCCGGAACAATCGGTTCGGAAAATTCCAGTATGACCAGTTTGCCGGTTGGTTTGATGATGCGATTAAGTTCGCGCAAACCGTCATTCCAATTGGACAGATTTCGCAAACCGAAGGCGATTGTTACCGCGTCAAACATATTGTCCGCAAAGGGAAGTTTCATCGCGTCGCCCTCGATATACGGAATCGAAAGATTTTCCGCAACGGAATTTTTCTCGGCGGCGATGGCGAGCATCGGGCGGCAAAAATCCGTGCCGATGACTTTTGCCTGAGCATTTTTCTGTAATTCGACCGCTAAATCGCCCGTTCCGCAGGCAACGTCTAAAACTATCGCGTTTTTGTCGCTTAAAATATCGCTTAATTTTTTGCGGACGAGTTTTCGCCAAAGTTTATCAATATTTATCGAGAGAAAATGATTTAAAAAATCATATTTGGTTGAAATGCGTCCGAACATTTCGCGCACTTTTCGGGCGTGTTCAAGTTCGCCGGAGGTTCTTTCTTCTTGCATATTTCAAATTCAAATTTCAGATTCCAAATCTGAAATCTTATAAATCAATTATCGCTATTTTCCGGCGATTCGGCAGGTTGCGGATTTTGGAAAAGCAAAACCGAGGCGACCGGTTCGGTCTTAAATTTTTCGGTAACGCTTTTGACATCTTCCAATTTTACATTTTGAGCCGACTGATAATCATTATTAAATGAACTCAATTTATAAGTATGCACATCGAGCCAAAAATCACTCAGAGCATCAGTTGTAAATCGGCGTAAAACTTCGTTTTTCGCTGTGCTGAATTCTTCCGCCGTAATTGGTTCATTCAGTAAATTAGCGATTTTTTTAGTTAAATCAGCCGGCAAAGCGATTTGATTTTCCGATTTTTTGAGAGTTCCGAGATTCCATTCACTCATTTGAAATATCATAAAACCCGGCAAAATATAGGAGTTTGCCGAAACCGAAACATTGCCTCTTTCACGTTTTTGCATTCGTTTTTCGAGGATTTTTTCGAGAACTTCCGCCGCATAATAATTTTTGTCGTTTCTTGCCAAGCCGCGAAATGCAAAACGAAGTTCGCTGGTGTTTTCTCTGGCGGCTTCAATTACCTGGATATTTTTTTCCGGCGCATCGGGAAGGCGGAAGGTTGCCGGAATTTTTCCGTCGGATTTTACCCAACCGCCGAAATACCGGCGGGCGGCTTGAGAAATCAAATTCGGTCGGACGTTTCCGATAACTGCAACTGTTGCATTATCAGAAGTTAAAAATCTGTTTCGGGCAAAAATCAAATCGGCAAAATCAATTTGCTGGAGAGATTCAACCGTTCCCGCTTTCGCTCTGCCGTAGGGAAAAGTGCCGAAAAGTCTTTTGGCAATCGCTTGATCGGCAATATACGCCGGATCGCTTTCGAGCTTTTTGACCTTTTCAATCTGTTCTTGGCGAACCTCGGCGGTCGTTTCTTTATCAATTTGCGGATTTGTAACGGCGATTGCAAGCGTTTGCAGAACGTCTAAAACTTTGTCCGAATTTGCTGTTGCATCAATCTGAATATAATCGTAATGTGTTGTGATATTTAGACTTCCGCCTAAATCTTCTTCAAAAAATTCTCTTGAAGCGACATTCGGAAAAAGAATGTTTGCCAGAAGTGCCATCGTTCCTTCTTTGCCTTGCGGGTCAAATGCCGCGCCTCTGTGAATGCGTAATTTGACCGTAACTTTTTCCGCATTCGGCACGTTCCAGATTAGAAAATTAAGTTCGTTTAATAATTTTTCCTGGCGCGGCGCGGGAAGTTTCGTCGGCTGCGAAAAAGAAATTCCGGCATTTATGAACAAAATTAAAGCTAAAATCGTTATCTTTTTGGAATAAATTTTGATATTCATTGGTTTATTTGAATAGAATTAAAAAGTTTATCATTAGTTGCCGAATAATATAATTTTAGTTGTCATCGGAGAATTTAAATTTATCGTAATTTATTTATTTATTTTACAAAATGAAAATTTTAGTTGTCCACAGGCATCGCGTCAAACGATTGAGGCATCTATAAAAAATGTAGTAGGCTTGATTATAGGTTGATTTTCAAATTGCCTGAAGAAACTTAACATCCTGCAAAAATCAAGTTATAATTACCAACTAATTGAAAGCTGCAGACTGACAGACAAAGAAATTTTAGAGGCTAAAGATATGGGAAAGATTGTTAAATATTGTAATACTTGCGAAGAAAGTTTTGCGGAAAAATTCGGATTTTGTCCGATTTGCGGAGAATCTTTAACTGCTTTTGAGATGAATCCGATTACGAACACCGTAACAGCGGAAGAAAAACAATCTGCCGCTTTTATTGATTCAAATGACGTTGAAACAATGACTTCGGAAAATTTATCAACCGAATCATCTTTTACAACCGGGCAGTTGGAGATGCCTGAAACAAAGGGATTGTATGATGATAAATCAGAATTAGTCGCGGAAGAATCTGAAATTGAACTTGATTTATCGGAAGAAGATGAGGTTGAAGAAATTGCTCCGATTGCCAAGCCGAAGTTTTCTGTTGCCGGAGCAGCTTCCGGCGTAAGCGGCGATGTTTCGGAAGAAACTTATCAAACAAAAATAGATTATACAAATTACCAACCGATAGATTCCGGCACAAACAATTTTTACGAGAAAACCGGGGATGACGATTTTCACATTACGGTTTTAACCGAAAAAAATGTCAAAGAGCGTAATATGCTCCTGCTCGGCACAATGGTCATAATGATTACCTTGTGTTTCGGTCTGATTATCGCCTCGCTTTTCAACAGACAACTATTGATCGGCGCAATCGGCGATGACCGGTTAGTTGCTTTTGTTCCGGTTGTAGATGAAGTGCCGATGACCGTCGAGGAAGAAAAGATAAAGAAACCCGATAATAAAGACGCGGGCGGCGGCGGCGGCGGCGGACGCGAAGAAGAAACTCCGGTTTCAAAAGGAAGACTCGCTACACAAACCGAAAAGCCGATCATTACTCCCGATACGAGCATTATTCAAAGAAAAGCTGAACTTCAACAGCCGGTCGCTTCGACGCAGGGAAAAAGAGAAATTCCGCCAACCGAGGAACGCTATGGCGATCCGAATTCGACGCTTGATCGTCTTTCCAACGGTTTGGGCAGAGGCAGCGGACAAGGCTCCGGTGTCGGAACGGGACAGGGTTCGGGACGCGGAACGGGACAAGGTTCAGGAACGGGTTCGGGTAGCGGCAGCGGAATCGGTTCAGGCATAGGCGGCGGAACAGGCAGCGGAACTCAGGGAAATCCTCCGCCGGCGGCTCCGAAACCGCCACCGGCGACCGGACCGACGACGGCGATAAAATTTCTTTCCAAACCACAACCGAAATATACGGACGCGGCACGTCAGAACAACGTCCAGGGACAAGTAGTTCTGCGGATTACATTTTTATCTAACGGACAAATCGGCAGTATTTCTCCGGTCAGAGGTTTATCGTATGGCTTGACCGAACAGGCAATCGCCGCGGCGCGTCAAATCAGATTTGAACCGCCTTTGAGAAACGGTCAGCCGCAATCCGTAACAATGAGTGTTCAATATACTTTTACAATTTACTAAAATTTCAAGAAAAATCTTTTTTTCAAAAGCGCGAGCCGGATTATCGGGTTCGCGCTTTTTTTTGAAAACCTTTACTGCTGTTTCAGATTTCAAATTTCAAATTTCAGATTTCAAATTTGAGAAGCTGTTTAAAAACTCTTGAGTTCCGTTAGGAACGATATATTTATAGCTAATAGAGTGCAAATTTTAGTTGAGTTCCGTAGGAACGGCATAAAAATATGCCGTTCCTACGGAACTCGCTTCGTATATTTGATCTTTTTCTATAAATATCACGCTCCTACGGAGCTGATTTATGAGTTTGAACACAGCTTCTGAGATTTGAGATTTCAAGAAGTCTGTTTTTTTGGTTAAAAATTTCATCCGGGTTCTCCATCTGAAATCTGAAATCTGAAATTTGTAATTTGGAATTCATTTTAGTCCGAAGAATTTTCGGATTAATTTGACAACACCGTTTTCCGCAGATTTTTTTCCCGGAGTTGTTTCGGTATGTTGTTTATCCAATTCACTGCGGCGTGTTTCGATTATTTCGCTGAAACTTTTTACCAGTTCGGGATTATTTTCCAAAATCGGTTTCATCGAGAAATGCTTGATTTGCAAAACCTTAGTTTCCACTTCAGCGATGACATCAGCGGTTCTTTCTTCGCCGGTGAAAAGTCCCATTTCACCAAAAAAATCGCCTTCGTTCAGATTTCCGATAATTTTGGCTTGTCCGTCTTCCCGAATTTGAATTCTGACCGTTCCGCGATGAATAACAAACATTGATTTGCCTTTTTGACCTTGCCGGACAATCGGTTCATTCGGGGCGAAAACTCTGATTGAACTCGATTTAGCAAGCATTTGAATTTCTTCTTTATCGAGCGGAGAGAAAATCGGAACATGGCTCAGACGTTCAAAAATCTCATCGGGGCTTTCGGCAAACGCGGCGGCGGGATGTTCGGTTTGCATATAAATCGTCCGTGTCGGGAAGGCAAATTCTATATTCTCGCGCTGGAAAGCATACCAGATATGCTGACGAATCAGTGCGTTCGTCGTATTGAATTTTGAATAATCTTCAGCCCAATATTTCACTTCCCAATCAATGCCGTCAGCTGCCAGATCGCGAATTCTCACCTGCGGACGCATTTTCGGCGAAACATTTTCGACCTGCCGGACGACTTCCTGAATGACCTGAATCGTTTTTGCCGGAGAATTTGTATAAAGCGTGTTAAAAAAAACGAGTTCCGCATTAAGATTATCCTGCGGCGCAACTTCGATAACTTCTTTTCCTAAAATACTGTTGCTGATAATGAGCAGTTTGTTTTGAAAAGTGCGGATTTTCACGCCGCGCCACGAAATCATTTCAACTACGCCGCGCCCTTTATTCGGAATCGTAATGACATCGCCGATTTGAAATGGCTGATCGGCTTGAATCGCAAAACCCGCGAAAAGGTTTCCCAGAGTTTCCTGTAAAGCCAGACCGATAACCAAAGCTAAAATAGTCGAAGTAGTAAAAATAGCACCGAGTTCGACTTTCGGATATTGCGTTTTGAAGATGATGAAAAACGAAACGATGTAAATAATGATATTTACAATACTGCGAATCAAACCGGCGAGTTCATAATTGCTTGCGCTTTTTAGTGCGGTGCTGAAAATAAGAACATTGAGAAAACGGATAATAACGACAACTAAACCAAACCAGAGCAAAATTCTAAAAATATGAAAGGTATTCTCTAAAATAGATAGAGCAAAAGCCTTTTGCATTGTCGCTTCGGTTTGAGATTCATTAGTTGCTTCAAAAAATGTATTAACCGAAGCTTCAATCGTCGGTTCGATAAATCGCAGAAAAATCAATACCGTAATGATTATTACGGAGAAAATCAAAACAACGAAAGTTTGCTTTCTAAATTGAACGGTGTCCATATTGATTTTTTCAAAATCCGATTATAGGTTAAATACCAAAAACTCAAAAGCTAATATCCGAAAATTGAGGCAAAAATCAAAAGAATCGAAAGACAGGAAACCACAACCGTTATTGTCCAGGCTAAAATATTGTATGCCAAGCTGTTTTTATATTCGCCCATAATCTCGGCATTGCTCGAAAGCAAAACGACGGCAACAAGAATAATCGGAAGTAAAAGACCGTTGACGGATTGTGTAAAAATCAGAAGTCTGATTTGCGGAATGCCCGGAATCAGAGCGACACTTGCGCCGATTAGAATAAGCGTTGTAAAAATACCGAGAAAAATCGGAGCTTCGCGAAATGTGTGCGACAAGCCTTTTTCAAAACCGAGAGCTTCGCTCAAGGAATACGCGGTGGCAATCGGCAAAACGCCCATCGCCAGCATTGACGCGCCGAACAGCCCGACGGCAAACAGATATTTCGCATATTGCCCGACCGCCGGTTCGAGCGCAAGAGCGGCATCGGAGGCGGTTTCGAGTTTTATTCCTTGCTGATGAAGCGTCGCGGCGGTCGAAATGACGATAAACGCGGCAATCAGATTCGCAAATAAAACTCCGATAAAAGCATCGGCGCGCGCAATCGGATAATCTTCTTTATCCATTCCTTTTTCAACGACCGAAGATTGAACATAAACCTGCATAAACGGCGTAATGGTCGTGCCGATAAGTGCCATTACGGTAAATAAATAACCCGTTTCAAAAGAAATTTGCGGCGCGATAACTTGCCGTCCGACTTCGTTCCAATCCGGTTTTGCCAGAAATGCGGAAACGATATAAGTCAGAAAAATCAAAGACATAAACAGAAAAACCTGTTCGACGCGTTTCGGAGTTCCTTTGACGACCAGCCACCAGACGACGACCGCCGTGATCGGAATCGTAACATAACGCGACACGCCAAAAATCTCCGAAGCCTGCGCGATGCCGATAAATTCGGCGATGATAATTCCGGTATTGGCAATCAAAAGCGAGAACATAACAAGTGCCGTCCAGCGCACACCAAAATTTTCTCTTATTAAATCCGCCAAACCTTGTCCCGTAACAACGCCCATCCGAACGCACATTTCCTGCGCGACCATAAAACAGATCGTCATCGGGATAAATGTCCAGAGAAGTGTGTAGCCGTATTCCGCTCCGGCAGATGAATATGTGGCGATTCCGCTGGCTTCGTTGCCCGCGTTGGCGGCGATTAAACCGGGACCGAGGATTGCAAGATAAGTAAAATAGCGGTATTCATACAGACTTCGGCGAATTCGCGCAGGGAAACGCTTCAGGTTTTGAACAGATTTTTTTACCGAAAACCTTTTTGATTCCATTAAAACTACCGCCGTCGTCGTTCATTTTTAACTCCGAAAAATTATGAATTTACAAGTTTTGAATATATCGCGAGTAGGAAAAATT
This sequence comes from Pyrinomonadaceae bacterium, assembly GCA_041745765.1. GTDB lineage: Bacteria > Acidobacteriota > Blastocatellia > Pyrinomonadales > Pyrinomonadaceae > JAHCHG01. The sequence continues at coordinate 36,714 of JBGTIH010000048.1, forward strand.
AAAAAGCGTAGAATATAAGATTTTGAAAATGACTGGAGCGCGAGCGTCCACGCTTGCATGACGTTCGATAGGACGAAAAAGAGTTTGCTTAGACTAGACCTTGTTGCAAGCGCAGGCTTTTTCGCGCAAGCGGGACGCTCGCGCTCCAGTCTTCCTTAGAAGCTGTGTTCAAACTCTTGAGTTCCGTTAGGAACGATATATTTATAGCTAATAGAGTGCAAATTTTAGTTGAGTTCCGTAGGAACGGCATATTGTTATGCCGTTCCTACGGAACTTGGTTCGAATATTTGACGCTTTTTCTATAAATATCACGCTCCTACGGAGCTGATTTATGAGTTTGAACAGAGCTTCTTAATTTTGTCAGATTAAAAATCATCCGCGGAAAAATCATTTAAAATCGTTAAAATCAGAGAAAAAATCGGCGTTCATCGGCGTTCATCCGCGGCTAATTTTCTTGAGTTTCAACTTTCAAAGTTAGTCTAACAAAGTCGAGTTAATAAGTTAGGTTTTAATTGAAATTTGAAAAAGCACATTTCTTAAACAATGAGCTTTCAATTCATTAAATTCACTTATAATAAAAAACTCGAAATGAAATCCCTTAATAAAAATCGCAATTGCTTGAGTTTTTTTTCACATACTCTTAAACTCAATTTAAAGAATTACATTGATATTGCGTAATTGAGTAGGTCTTTGGCTTTTGGTCTTTAGTTTCTGAAAAAGTCTCTTTAATAAAAAGCAACTGATTTTTGAAACGAAACTCAGAATATCAGAGCAAAAATCAAAGACCGAAAGCCAAAAACCAAAGACCAAAAACCTATTCAACTACGACATTGCCAAAAAAGACAAAGGAATGAGCGAAAAATATGATACATAATTTATTTAATACAAGACAGACATTCAAAACGGGAACTGGCGAAGACGGCATTTATTATTCGTTGCCACAGCTTGAAAAAGAAGGAATTGCGACGGTTTCAAAATTGCCGATCTCGATTCGCATCGTGCTTGAATCGGTTTTGAGAAATTTTGACGAAGGCAAGAAGATCAGCGAAAAAGATGTCGAAAAATTTTCGAATTGGGGCGCGAACGACGACCGCACGGATGAAGTGCCGTTTGTCGTCGCCCGCGTGATTTTGCAGGATTTTACGGGCGTTCCGCTGCTTGTGGATTTAGCGGCGATGCGTTCGGCGGTCAAGCGTCTGGGCAAAAATACGGATGTTATCGAACCGCTCGTTCCGGTTGATCTGGTGATTGACCATTCCGTGCAGGTTGATTATGCCGGAAGCGAAACGGCATATCAAAGAAATATGGAAATGGAATTCCGGCGCAACGAACAGCGGTATAAATTCTTAAAATGGGGAACTCAAGCGTTTAACGGTTTTCGCGTTGTGCCGCCGGGAATTGGTATCGTTCATCAAGTAAATCTCGAATATCTGGCAAAAGGCGTGTTCGAGCGCGAAGGCGTTTATTTTCCTGATACTCTGGTCGGAACGGATTCGCACACGACGATGATTAACGGACTCGGAATCGTCGGTTGGGGCGTTGGTGGAATCGAAGCCGAAGCCGGAATGCTCGGTCAGCCCGTTTATATTTTAACGCCCGATGTCGTCGGCGTACATTTATCGGGAACGCTCGCCGAAGGCGCGACCGCGACCGATCTCGTTCTGCGCGTGACGGAAATGCTCAGAGAAGCAAAAGTTGTCGGCAAATTTGTCGAATTTCACGGCGAAGGCGCACGCGCGCTTGCCGCCACCGACCGCGCGACGATTGCGAATATGGCTCCGGAATACGGCGCGACGATGGGATTTTTCGGAATTGACGAAAAAACGCTCGATTATTACAGAGCGACCGGCAGAAGCGAAGAACACATCGAAACAATCAAAAATTATTATACGGCGCAGGAAATGTTCGGAATTCCGCTCAAAGGCGAAGTCGAATATACGAATGTTCTGGAACTTGATTTAGGTTCGATTGTTCCGGCGGTTGCCGGACCGAAACGTCCGCAAGACCGCATCGAATTGCAAAATCTGAAAAGTAAATTCGAAGAATTATTTGTAGCTCCGGTTGCCGAAAACGGTTTCGGAAAGACCGCCGAAGATTTGGAAAGAACATTCGGCGTAACCATCGGCGCACCTTTATATGATGTAGCGGTTGGCGGCGGTTCGCAAAATCCGACCAAAACTTCGCTTCCGATTTTAGACAATGTGAGCCGGGAAAATACAAACACCTGGACGGAATCTGAAATGGTCAATAATCGCCCGACTCCCGACCGTGTAGAAAATCCGACTGAAAATCAGGTTGACGGACCGACATCCGCAGCAATCGGACACGGCGATGTTTTAATCGCCGCGATTACTTCTTGCACGAATACATCGAATCCGAGCGTGATGATCGCCGCCGGAATCGTCGCTAAAAGGGCGGTCGAAAAAGGCTTGAAAGTTCCGGTTTATGTCAAAACTTCGCTTGCTCCGGGTTCACGTGTTGTGACTGATTATCTCGAAAAAACCGGTTTGCAGACATTTTTGAATCAAATCGGATTTGATCTGGTCGGTTACGGCTGCACGACTTGTATCGGAAATTCGGGTCCGCTCGATCCTTCGATTGAAGATGCGATTGTTGAAAACGATCTGATCGCCGCTTCGGTTTTATCGGGAAACCGCAATTTCGAAGCGCGTGTTCACCAGAATATCAAGGCAAATTTTTTGATGTCGCCGCCGCTCGTCGTCGCGTTTGCGCTTGCCGGAAGCGTGACCAAAGATTTGACGACCGAACCGATCGGACAGGACGAAAACGGCGAAGATGTTTATTTAAAGGATATTTGGGCGAGTCTGGAAGATGTTAAGGAAGTGATGGACACCGCGCTTAATCCTGAAATGTTCAAGAAACTTTACAACGATTTTGCCGAACAGAATCCGCTCTGGAACGAAATTCCTTCAACGGTCGGAAATGTTTATGCCTGGGATGAAAACTCTACTTATATTCAAGAACCGCCGTATTTTGAAGGTTTTACGATGCACGCCGGAAAATTTTCAAATATCGAAGGCGCACGACCGCTGGCTATTTTCGGCAACTCCGTAACAACCGATCATATCTCTCCGGCAGGTGCGATCAAACCGAGTTCGCCTGCCGGTCTGTATTTGCAGGAACGCGGCGTTGAACCGAAGGATTTTAATTCCTACGGTTCACGACGCGGAAACGACCGTGTGATGCTGCGCGGAACTTTTGCTAATGTTCGCATCAAAAATCTGATGGTTACGCCGAAAGAAGGGGGATTTACGAAGTTTCAGCCCGATGGCGAAGAACTGTCAATTTATGATGCGGCGATGAAATATAAAGAGAAAAATACGCCGCTGGTGATTATTACCGGTCAGGAATACGGCACGGGAAGTTCGCGCGATTGGGCGGCGAAAGGAACGGCTCTGATGGGCGTAAAAGCCGTTGTTGCCGAAAGTTACGAACGCATTCACCGCTCGAATCTGATCGGAATGGGCGTTTTGCCGCTTCAGTTCAAAGACGGCGAATCGGCGCAAACCTATAAACTCGACGGCACTGAAACTTTTGATATTTCAGGCTTAGAAGCGTCGGAAGTCGTTCCGCGTCAAAATGTTACGATGAAGATAAATCGGGCGAACGGCGAATCGGAAGAAGTGCTTTTAACTCTGAGAATTGACACGCCGATCGAGGTTGAATATTACAAACACGGCGGAATTTTACCGTATGTTTTACGAGAACTTCTCGCCGGACAATAAACAAAAAAAGGGCTGAAAAACTCAAATTTTTCAGCCCTTTAGTATTTTAAATTTTTTAATATATTTGGATTTGATTAAACTGATGCGGCTCTCGCGCTATAAGTTTGCGGTCGGGCTTCCAATTCAAAGAATTTGACAGGCATCGCGCCGTTCACTCTTACTTTTTCCTTCCGCATTTCATACCATTTATCACAACTTAAACAATGATAAGACTTCATCGAAAAATCATCTGCTTGAAAATCAATTTCTAAATCGTTGTTACAATGCCAACATTTCATAAGCTATAAAACCCTCCTTTTTGTGTTTCAAGTATTTTAACACAGGTTGCCCTACGAAAAGCAAGCATTTTTTTTTGGAATCCAACGATAATAAAGAGAAAAACTGAATAAGTTATCCGATAACAACTGTTTAAAGCATAAAAATAATTTATGAAAAACGATAAATTATTTCAATTGATATTAAAAAAGGTGATTTTACAATCTAAAATCTGACAAGTTATAAATTAAAGTCAGGAACTTTTCACACACATAATCGTGGCAAGCATTGCGGCAATTTGCTTGATTTCATTGTCTTTTGCGGCTAAGACATCGCCGCGCACAATAGTTATGTTTTTTCCGGCTTTGATCACTTTGCCGGTCGCTAAAAAATAATCGCCGACGGCGGGCGACAAAAGATTTACTTTGAATTCGATGCTTAAAACATTGTAATCTGTCGGCATCAGCGAAAACGCGGCGTAACCGCACGCGCTGTCGGCGATTGTCGTGATAATTCCGGCGTGGATGAATCCGTTTTGCTGTGTCAAATCGGAGCGAAAGGGAAGTTTTATACTAACTTTTCCGGGTTCGACTTTGGATAATTCCGCGCCGATTAACGTCATTACCGCTTGATTTGAAAAAGATTTTTGGACTTTTTCGATGAAGTTCTCATCTTTCGGCTCGAATTTCATTTATCTCCAAATGTTGTTTTATAAAGTTCGATTGCTTCGATAATAATTTCGTAAGCCTTTTCGCGCCCGTAAAATTGTTCGACGACGACTTGTTTATGTTCCAGATTTTTGTAGTCTTCAAAGAATGTCTGCATTTCGAGCGTCGTATGCGGCGGAAGCTCCGAAATATCGTTGCGGTAGCTGACCGAAATATCATTAGCGGCAACGGCGATGATCTTATCGTCAACTTCGCCCGAATCAACCATTCGCATCACGCCGATTACCTTTGCATCAATCAGACACATTTTCGGAATTTCAATCGAAGAGAAAACGAGTATGTCGAGCGGATCGTTATCGTCGCAAAAGGTTTGCGGAATAAAACCGTAATTTGCCGGATAATGAACCGACGAATAAAGCACGCGGTCTAAGCGAATCAAACCGCTTTCTTTATCGAGTTCAAATTTGCCTTTGCTGCCCTTACTTATTTCAATGATTGCATTTACGACTTCGGGCGCGTCTTTGCCGTAAAAAATGTCGTGCCAAGGATTCATAATTCAAAGATTAGCGCATTAATCCGGCAATTGAAACAAAGATAAGCAGAATTATTATGATAAACACGACCAAGCAGCCGATCTTGAGCCAACTGTAAGGTCTTTCGCCCTGCACTTCGCCGGTTTTTCCGTTGATGACGATCTGATAAACCTTATTATTAAAACGATACGCGCCGGCATAAACCGGTACGAGCAGATGTTTGAAGGTAATATCAGAGTAGTTTGTGTCCATTGTATGAATTGTTTGACGGTCGCCGCCGATTGAGCGGTGTACATCACCGCGAATCACGCCTTCGGCGATTTGCTTAAATCTTTCAAAACCTTCTTCGAGCGAAACCTGATAAACCTGCGCTTTATGTCCCGATAAATACGCCGGTTCATAAGAAACGAGCGCGCTGAAATCCCAGTTCAGACGTTCGAGATATTTCGGCAAAACGGATTTCGTCGCCGGAATGGGAACATCATCAAAAAACCGCGAAGTATTGCCCGAAGCGTGATACCAATTCGTTTCGGTACGCGTTCTGACCTGCTGTTTTCCTTGCGAATCCGTGTAATTTTCTCTGACCTGATAATCTTCTCCGCGTTGACCTGTGTAACGCGTTTCGGTGTTCGCGTCAAAAGTCCAATACGGCAGATAAATACTTTCAGCTTTATCGTGTTGCGCCATTGTTTTGAGTTCGTTCGGCGCAAACCAGCGAGAATTCGTCCAATTTTTTAAATTACTTATCGCTTGATTGTTTGTAATCGTGAATGGAATAACGCTTTCCGGCGCGACCAAAGGATCAGAAGATTTTGGCTGAGCAACAAGTTTTCCCGCGCAAAAATCGCATTGTTTAGCTGATTCAGGTGGAATAAAAACGACGGTCGCGCCGCAGCTGCCGCACGAAACCTGCATCGCGTCGGTCGCCATTTTTTGCAGTCTTTGATTTTCGGGACGCAGCGCACTGTAAAAATCGCGCTCGACGATTTTTTCGACATTCGTTTCAATCGTTTTTGCACTCGCGCAATACGGACACGCCAATTTGCCGATCTTCGGATCGAAAATCATATTCGCGCCGCAATTTTCGCACAGATGACGTTTAATATTTTCTTTTTGAATTTCGGGGTTTTCCTGCATAGTGTTTGGCAAAATGATTTTATATAACTGTAAAATGTTGGATTTTATGAATTGCCGTCTGTTTATGTTCTTTGAAAAAAATAAAAAATCAGTATAGTGAGCCGCAAGCGAACACTTTGATTATCTGAAAAGTTGATTGCCGACAAACTTGCTCGCTAGAAGGTTTCGCAATACTGATTTAGCAGTCGGAAAAAGTTAATATTAACTCAAATAAGTTAAATAACACCACATAAACAGGTAGGTTTTTAAGGCAGAAAAGAGCCTTTGCCGTTTCTGCCGATTCGCATATTAATAAGCCAATCGAGCCACCGGTATTTCAAAGATTTCGGCGCAAGATATTCGGTTATTCCCAAAGTTTTGCGCGGTTTTCCGTCGCGCAAGGTCAGCGTCATCTCGCTCAAAAATCTTAAATAAAAGAAACTCGAGTCAATTATTTGCTGATTTTTTATGCGCAGTCGCATATTGTCTTCGGTTAAAAACGTCTGGCGCATCGGATATTTCAAACCGAATTTATCGCGTTTAAAGATAGTTTCTTCATAAATCGCATCGCGCTCGCGCAGTTCGTTGTCGCGGATTGTAAATAATTTGTTGATCGGTTGATCTTCGCCGATTTCTTTATAACGGTAAAAAACGGCGGTCGAATCGGAAAAATGAGCGCGTCCCCATTGCCAGTCGCAAACCGTTTCAGGCAGCCAGCGATTATCCGAATTGTGATCGTGATAACCCGTTCCGCGAAAATGAACGACATCCAGATTTACGCCTTTTTCATTGGAAATCGTAATTCTGCCCGTTACGTCCGCACGCGGAATAACCAAATTCCAAATATGAGCATCGTTTTGATCAATTTTTTTATCGGGCAGAAAATCCGATTCAATAGAAAGCCATTCAAAATGCGCTTCAATATGCCGGTTTTTGCTGAGTTTGGTGTTAATTGAAACAAAATATCCCGAACCATAAGGCGCGGATTGATAATTAAAGGAATTGTCGCCGATATTGCACGACGGCGAATCTTTTCCGGCTGAAAATTCGTTTGGAAAATATTCGTTGACGGCTCGATAGACGGGTTTTCCGTCGCGGTAATAACAAAAAGCAATCGCCGGAAATCTTTTGTTCGGATCGTTTCCATTTTGAACTTTTCGATTTGAAGCGTTATAGCGCGGCGAAAAGATGAAATTATCGAGAAAAATTATGACAACGGCATCTCGTCCGTCTTCGCTCAGCGCGTCGAAATACCACCATTCAAAAGCCTTTGAATCGGTTTTCGGTTTCCAGACATCGAGCGCAATACTCGAAGTATAGGAAAATTTTTCCTTTGAAACTTTTTGTGTTGCCGTTGTCATTTTTTTTAGATTTGGGAAATTATTGTTTAATCTGTGCTTTAGCATCTCAAAAATTAAAAAATTTGGCAAACTTTTAGCGGAAAAATGAATCTTTATCAACGGTGTTGCGCTCTCTCCATAAAAATTTTAATTTACAAAACGGGAGAAAAAATGAATAAAGGAACAAAAGTGTTTTTAGTGTGTTTGGTGTTAATGGTCGGACTTTTGACGGCGGCGTGTCCGAAGCGCACGAGCATTGCGGACATCGAATCGAATCCGTCGAGATTTTACGATAAAGAAGTCGGGATTGCCGGCACGGTGCAGAACAGTTACGGCGGTTCGATTCCGATTTTGAATCAGAGCGGCGGCATCTACAAGGTTGACGACGGCACGGGTTCGATCTGGGTTTTAACAAAGAAAAGCGTTCCGTCAAAAGGCGCGCAACTCGGCGTAAAAGGCAAAATTCAAAACGGAATTAATTTCGGCGGCAGAAATTACGGACTGGTTTTGGTTGAAGACGGGCGTAAATTCAGAAAGAAATAAATTCAGCGAAAAAACAAACTTTTTTATCGTCAACTTGATTTTGCGGCGATAAAACGAACATAATCGGGCGGCGGGGTTTTTCCTTGCCGCTCTTTTTTTTATTATGAAAACTTTGATTGAAACTTTTGACGCACAATATCAACTTCTGCATAAAAATTTGACCGATTTTGTGAAATTAATTCCGCCGGACAAACTTTTTTGGAAACCAGTTGAGATGAAGGATTATTTTACACTTTATTCCTGCGGCGAATTCATCTTGCGAAGCGCGGCGGCGGTCGAACAAACTTTCGGCGGCATAACCGTCAAACTCTGGGACGATCCGTTTGAATGGACTCTGCCGGAAAGCCTCTCGACCAATGAAAAAATTCTCGAATATTTAAACGAAGTCGAGCAAACGCGGCAAAAAGGCTTTGAGTTTTTCAATTCCGACGAAGATTTATTAAAAGAAATTCCCGCCCCGGAAAAAATGAAAACTATTGCCCAACTTTTGCTCGAAACCGCCGTTCGCGCCGAACATTTTCACGGTCGCGCCGTCGCCGTTTTCCAGATGTTTGCCGGCAGAAAACCGTCCGCTTAACTATAAAAACTTGATTTTGCACGAACTCTCGGCAATAGTTTAACGTAGGGTTTTATGACGAACAGGATTTTTCGACATTTGTCATAAAAGATTTATAAATTCACATTTTGGGAGAAAAAATAATGTTTTGTCCGCGTTGTGGTCAAGAGCAGGCATCGGGAGATTTAAGATTTTGTTCGCGCTGCGGTTTGCCGATGGGAGTGGTTTCCGAAGTTTTGGCAAACGGCGGAATTCTGCCGCAGCTTTTCGAGTTGCAAAATAAAAAAAGCCTCTGGACGAAAGCCAACGGGGCAAAGTTCAGTTTGGTCTGGTTTTTATTTATAGGTATTTTAATCACAGCTGTTTTGGCAATTTTAGGCGGCGAAGAAATAGTTGCGCTGACTGCCGCTCTGGGATTTCTCGGCGGTTTGTTTATTTTGATCTTTTCCGTACTTTTTCTGCCGAGCGAATCCAAATACAAAACGAATGATTTTTATTCCGGGCAGGAAAATCTTTCTCCGGCGCAATTTGCGAGAAATCAAAATTTAACTGGAAATCAACAACAAAACGCTCTGCCGCCGCAACAGACGCAAAATGCTCAAGATTACGTTTCTCCCGTCAGCGATTGGAAAACTCCAGACACCGGCGAACTTGTTAGACCGAGCGTAACGGAAGGAACGACCAAACTTTTGCATAAAGATGAATAAAGGGAAAGTTTCATGGTGAAAAAGTAAAAAAGCTTTTCATCCATTAATTTTTTAAGGTTTTAGTCGAAGATTTCATTTTTGAAATTATTGGAGATTATTTTTTATGTACTGTCCTACGTGCGGCTTAGAGCAAGCCAATCAAACATCGAGTTTTTGTTCGCGCTGCGGATTTTTATTAACCGGCACAAGTCAGGTTATCGCCAACGGCGGCACTCTGCCGCAGAATTTTTACCAACAGCCGAATTTTTACGAAAAACCGGTTTCAATCCGCAAAAAAGGATTGAAACAGGGCGGTAAAATGATTCTGGCAGGTTTGATTATCGTTCCGCTATTAGGCGTTTTAACCAATATATTTTGGATCAGCCCGTTTATAGTCGGATTAACCGCCATAATTACGTTTTGGGGCGGATTTTTGCGGATGATCTACGCGCTGATTCTTGAAGGAAATGAAACCGAAACGCTCGAAGAAAAAACCGTCAAGTTTTATCAAAAGAATTTTAAAAAACAAAAGAATCCCGAACAATTGCCATCGCCGGACGTTTCCTTCACGGATTTTTCCGAAAGCAAACAGGGGATTTGGCGCGAAACCCGCGAATAATCAAAGGTATTGAAAGATTTTAAAAAAAGGTTTGGAGTCCCGTCTTTAGACGGCAACCGCCAGCGAAGCGCGGCAGTTAAAGCCGCATAAATGCGGGACTCCAAACTTTTCGAAATACTTAATTGCCGCGTGTTCCGGTAAAATCGTAGCTGACGTATAAATTAAGCGCGTTCTCCTTGATTTCCGCACGCACATCTTTTACTTGTGCGCTCAGAGTTCCATCCGTCGCGGCAATCGGCACATCCAGGGCGATTTGATTTCCCTTGAGAATCGTAATCGGATTGACACGATTGTTTAAAGTGTTTTGAACCAAAGGCGTTACGAAACCGCTCGCCAGCGGCGCAACGCCGTCGAGATTTACGGTTTCAACCTGAATTTGACCGAATACATCTTTTTGATTCTGGTCATAACGCAAACTCAAATTCGCCTGCGCCCAGCCCGCAAACTGCAAACATTGTCCGAAAACCGCATAACTTCCGCGAAAAGCGAGTGGTGCGTTGATCTTCCCATTTTCGAGGCGAACTCCGGTTTTTACGCCGCTGCCTTCGGGAAGTAATGTTATATTTCCCTCGCACGCATTATCCTGCATAAACGCGATTTTCTCCGGCTTTATTTCCGAATTCGAACTGTTTTGTCCGGTCAAATTCAAAGGAAAAGCCGGCGCGTTCATCTGCGTAAAAATCGTTCCCAAAACCGTGTCGAAAAATTGCTGATTCAAAACGACGGTCGCCGTTCCGGTCGGCAAACCGCTGGGATCGGGAGCTTGAATCGGTTCGCCGGGAAGCTGAGCCGCGCTCGGTGCGCCGCTGAAAAAATAAAAAATCAAACCGCCGCCGACCAGCAAACCGAAAACCGCGCCGAGAATAAAAGTCAGAAATTTACCCATTATCTAAATTCTCCTTTGTAAATTTACGGAGTCGGCGTTGCTGCCGGAGTTTGATTCGGCTGCGCCGATTTCATAATTTGTCCGAGAATCGCCATCGCCGCGCCCAACAAAGTGTTCATCTGTTGGCGAATTTCTTCCGGCTGAACTTCTTTGTAACCGGTCGGCACTTCAAATAAAGCTGGCTCGGCGGTTTCCCGAATATTATTGATCTGCGTAATAAATTTTATTCCGCTGATTCCCTGAACATTGCCCTGTTGCGAAGAAGCATCTGTAACCGAACGCAGCGGCAATCCCGTTGCTTTATCAACAAGAATAAAAGATTCGGTTGTAACTTCTCCCGCTTTGGTCTGCGTGTCGGTCTTTGAACCGTAGTTGTAGCGAATCACATCGCGCCCGTCAATCTTTTCTTCGCCGACCATTTCAACGCCTTGCAGATTTTTTACCTGATTAACGATTTGTTCCGGCATCATCATATTTCTTAGATCGAAACCCAGTGCTTCTTTATTTAATTCGGCAATTTGTTTGCGGTTCGGCGAAATCAGATATTGCTTTCCGTCTTTGGTCAGATAAATAAATCTCTCGCCGCCGGTAAGCGCAAATTCCATTTTTCTGTCCGCACCGTTTCGCGCAACTTCGGCTTTCAAAGGCGGAGTTGCGGCTTGATTCGATCCGCTTGTTTCAAATGTTAATGAAACAGTCGCCTGATATTGATCCGGCTCTTTTGTATCAATTACGGACATCGTGTTCGTGTTCATCGAATTCGTGTTTGTATTCACGTTCGAGTTCATATTCATGTTCGTATTTGCATTGCTCAAATTCGTATTTGTATTGTTTTCAGCAGGTTGACAAGCCGCTGCAAAGATAACCAGCATCAATCCTGTGAAAAATAAGAAACCTTTCCGATAGATTTTTTTCATTTTGTTCTCCTTTTTTTTGTAAAAAAATATTTAATAAAGTTTCCTTGCAAGTTTAATACCCGATTGCTTCGCCGTCGCTTCGCGAATCAATCGCGCCGAGTTTGACGTTTGTTCCGGCTTCGATGGCGATTCCGGTCGCCGATGCCAGATTTCCGGGCGAAGGATTAAATTTATGTCCCATTTTTTCCAAAATATTGCGCGTATCGGGAACTAAACCGAACGGCTCGTGAAAAATATGATCGGGAAACCATTGATGATGAATGCGCGGCGCGTCGAGAGCCGCTTGAATGTTCATATCGTGGTCAATCATATTGATCGTCGCTTGCAGAACAGCCGAAATAATGCGCGGTCCGCCGCGTGCGCCGATGGCAAACCAAGGCGATCCGTCTTTTCGCAGAACGATTGTCGGAGTCATCGAAGAAAGCGGACGTTTGCGCGGTTCGACCTTATTTCTTTCAGCCTGAATCAAACCGAATAAATTCGGCTTTCCGGGCTGCGCCGTAAAATCGTCCATTTCGTCATTCATTAAAACGCCGGTGCCTTTGATCGTTACTCTCGAACCGTATAAATCGTTGATCGTATAAGTATTTGCCACGACATTTCCGTCTGCGTCAACGACCGAAAAATGTGTCGTGTCCATTGATTCCTTGCCGGTAGGTTCACCGTGTCGGATTTCCTGACTGGTCGAGGCTTTCTCCAAATTAATCGTTTTGTTGCGGGCGTTGGCGTAGGATTTTTCCATCAGAGGTTTTGCCGGAACATCGGCGAAATCTGGATCAGCCATAAATTCGGCGCGGTCGGCGTAGGCGCGGCGCATCGCTTCGGTCAAAAGGTGATATTTTTCCGCCGAAGCCCAGCCCATTTTGCGAATGTCGTGATTTTCAAGCATATTCAAAACCTGAATCAAAACGATTCCGCCCGAAGACGGCGGTGGCATCGAGATAACTTCGTGTCCGCGATATGTTCCTTTCACCGGAACTCTTTCCTTGACTTGATAATTTTTCAAATCTTCTAGCGTGATCAAACCGTTGTTTGCTTTCATATCGTCGGCAATCATTTGTGCCGTTTTGCCTTCGTAAAAACCTTTTGCACCGTCTTTTTGAATTCTGGCAAGCGTTTGCGCCAAATCCGGTTGTTTGAAAAGATCGCCTTCTTCAAAGAATTTTCCGTTATTTAAAAAAATTCTTTTGCTTTCTTCATATTGCGACAAAGTTCCTTCATAATTTTTAAACAAATTTGCCAAACGATGCGATAAAATATATCCGTCCTGGGCAAGTTTTCTCGACGGTTCGACCAAATCCGCCCATTTTACTTTGCCCGAACCGTATTTCTTAAAGGCATACTCCATTCCCGCCGGAGTTCCCGGAACGCCGGAAGCCCGATAACCGATTGTCGAAGAACCTTCGCCTCTGATCAGTTCGCCTTTTTCATCAATATACATATCGCGCGTGGCTTTCAGCGGCGCCATTTCCCGGTAATCAATTGCGGTCGTCGTGCCGTCTTTCAGACGAATCAGCATAAATCCGCCTCCGCCCAAATTTCCGGCTTCGGGATAAACAACCGCTAAAGCCAAGGCAACGGCAATCGCCGCATCAACGGCATTTCCGCCTTTTTTCATAACTTCCGCGCCGATTTTTGAAGCAAGTTCGTGCTGTGAAGCGACCATCGCGTTTTTACCGCGCACCGGTTCGCGCCACGCCGCGAAAACTTGTGAATTTTGTGGAATAGCTAAGCAAACAAAGGTGACTATTATTTTAAAAACAATTAACTTTTTGATTGATTTCATAATTTTTTTTTGTCTTTTGATAAATTTGTAGAGAAATAGAATATAAATTATTTGCTATTTACTGCAAGTCTAAGAGGTTTTCTTTGGACTCAAAAAGATAGGAAAATCCGAAATTTGAACAAAATGTTATTGGCAAAACAATCAAAAAGTTGTAAAGTAAAAGACAAAAATAAGCCCCATTTCTAATAATATTCTAATCTATCAACCGAAGACTTTTAATATTTAACAAAGTTTCATTGTTAGGAGTGTGAAAAAAAATATGATTCGAGCAATTTCATTTTTCTTTATTATAGTGTTGTTTTTGTTCTCAATTTTACCAATTTCGGCGCAAAAACAAGAAAGAACCGATATTACAAAAAATTCCGGCACAAGTTTGACCGAATTTGATTTAAACGAAGCTTTTTCAGATGGCTACGGTGTTTTCTTCAAATGGCGGATGAAATTTGAATTAAACAATTTGGGATTTAACATTTATCGAATTTCCGCAAGTGGAAAAGATCGCGTAAATCCGCATTTGATCAGCGGCGGTTTTCTGCAAAAAAACGAGGAAAGAGTTTCTGACGAAACATACACGTTTTTTGATCTGCAAGGAACTTTCGGAGATACTTATCTGATTGAAACGCTGGATTTAAGCGGTCAAAAAAGGTTTTCAAGTCCGATTACCGTAAAATATATTAGTGATTTAGCCGGAATTGCGGGCAAAACTTCCCGCCAATTAACAAAAGATTCAGCGAAACCCGATACACTCATTAAAAGAAATGAGATTATTCTGACCAAAGAATTACAGACTGAAATTGGCGAAAATGCCATTCCGCCGAATATTGAAAATCAAAAAATAATTGCCGCCCAGCCCGGTGTCAAAATCGGTGTGAAAAAAGAAGGGATTTACCGCGTCAGCCGAACCCAACTGCAAAATGCCGGATTTGATGTAAATGCGCCGCCGGCAAACTGGCAGCTTTATATGAACGGCAATGAACAAGCGATAATAGTAGGAAATAACGGAGATTTTATTGAATTCTACGGGCAGGGAATTGACACTGTTGAATCCGGCACGCAAATTTATTTTTTGCTCAACGGCGCACAAGCAGGAAAACGGATTCAATCAAGCGTTCGCCGCAGATTTGCCGGAAATGTTGTTTCAGACAGTTATGAACAATCATTTTATAAAGCCGATCGCGTAATTTACGTTTCATCTATAAGAAACGGCGACGCATCCAATTTTTTCAGCGATAACATTGTCAACACCGCCGGAACAACCGTTACTTTTAATCTTGACGGAATAGATCAGAGTATTACCGGGTCAGTTTTAACCGTTGCAATTCAAGGGCTTACCGCGACTCCGCATAATATAAATGTCACATTTAATAATGTTTCTCTTGAACCGATGACCGGAAATCATCTAAATTTGATGACCAAAACTTATCAAATTCCGACATCCTTGCTCGTCGAAGGTTCAAACAACTTATTATTAAAAGTTCCGAGCGCAACTAACGATGTCAGTCTGGTCGAATCCGTCAAAGTAAGTTATTCGAGAAATTATCTGGCAAAACAGAATACTTTGTCATTTTTTGCCAAACCCTTAAAGCAATCGGAAGTTAAAGGCTTTACTTCAAACAACTTCAGAGTTTTCGATACAACATTTCCGGATGCTCCGACAGTTGTTACGAATTTAGAGCGAACTAATAACAACGGAACTTTCGGCGCAATTATACCGGCAGGCAGACCCCGGAAATTCTTTGCCGCCGCCGAAGAAGCAATTTTAACCGCCGACACAATTGAAGAAAACACGCCTTCAACATTATCCGTAAATAATAACAACGCCGAACTGATTATCATTACACATCGCAACTTTTTGAATGAAGCGCAGACTTGGGCGAATTATCGCATCAATCAAGGTTTTACCACGAAAATCGTGCGGGTTGACGATATTTTCGATGAATTCAACTACGGCATCACAAGCGCAAATTCGATTCGTTCATTTCTTCAATTTGCCCGAAACAATTGGCAAACTCCGCCCAATTATGTGCTGATTCTAGGTGATGCCAGTTATGATCCGCGAAATTACGGCGGGAATCCGTTTGTTAATTTTGTCCCGACCAAGATGTTTGATACGGCGTATGAAGAAACCGGAAGCGATGAGGCTTTGGCGGATTTTAATGACGATGGTTTGGCGGAAATCGCCATTGGTAGAATTCCGGTAAAAACAGCCGCCGAAGTGACCCAAATACTAAACAGAGTGATTATTTTTGAAGCATCTTCAAGTACCGGTTTTTCGAGAGGCGCACTTTTTGCCAGCGACTTCCCGAACGGTTATGATTTTGCCGGAATGAATCAGCGATTAGCCAATGATCTTCCGGCGGGGACAACTTCGATAATGGTTAATCGTGCTGATCCGAATGCCCGGGCGACGCTTTTGGCAGAATTAAATAACGGCAGATATTTAGTAAATTATTCCGGACACGGTTCGGTAGGACTTTGGGCGGCGGCGAGTTTTTACAGTTCAAATGATGTTCTGCAAATTGCCAACGGGACAAACTATTCATTATTTACCCTGCTCACTTGTTTGAACGGTTATTTTCTTGCTCCCACCAACGACAGTCTGGCGGAACTTATGTTAAAAGCGCAAAATGGCGGAGGCGCGGCGATTTGGGCTTCTTCCGGCAAAACTACGCCGGATGTGCAGGAAGTTTTGGCAAGACGTTTTTATCAAAAAATCTCCGAAGGAAATATACCGCGCATCGGTGATTTGATCAAAGATGCCAAACTGAATGTTTCCGGCGGCAGAGACGTGCGGCTTTCGTGGACTCTGCTCGGCGATCCGCTGCTTAAAGTTCGTTAAATAGTTCGAGTCTTGAGCAATACCTGCGCCAAATTTTGAAGAATTGTAAAATCATAAGCAGGTCAGCAAAAGTAATAACGACAGTTTGAAAATAGTGTAAAACAGCCTGTTAGTCTATTTTAACAGGCTAATAGGCTGTTTTACGTTTGGTGAAATACCGCAACTTTTGCACAGGTGCTTAAGTGTTATAAATAAAGAGGCTGTAAAAAACTGCCAAAAGTGTGCGAATAATTAAAAAGGATTATGGAAAAGGGAAACCGTATTTTAATGATATCCACCAGCGTTTTGTTAAATTTACAAAGCTAATAAAATCAATATCAAAAATTCATTATTCTAAAGAGCAAATTCTCAAACCAATGAGAATATCCGCTGGTTTCGTAACCGACGATAATCTCTTTCTCATCTTTGAATTGCTCGTAAAATGAGCGCACGCGCACCTTTATAATGGTGTAATTCTTCGACTTTTATCTCGCCGGCGGCGGGAGATGTCTGCTTCATACGATCAATCTAAGGCACGCTACTTGCTACACAATAAATACGTTGTTGATATTATCACATAAATATTCAACTGATTTGCTGTTTGATTAAAGGATAGGGAGATTATGTTTCAATTAGAAAATTTGCCTGAAAAATTTAAGATTTCTAGCAATGACGGCTTTGCAACTTGTTGTATATAGTATTGTTTGAAACGTAATCAGATACTTTCGCACAGGGGCGAAGCGGTAAAAGCAAAGGCAATTCCAGCATTGGGAAAACGCGCTCGACGGGTGCTATTCGACGCAGAATCAAACGCATGACCGAAAATCGTCCATGTCGAAATCGAGACATTGCTCAAGTTTGGGATGCCTATCCTTGTCCGCGCAACTCTAATGGCAGACGAAATGGTATAAATACCAAAAACGGAGTCAGAGATCATAATCGCGGAAGCGGACGCTGGAATAAGGACGCGGCTACGGTAAAAGAGTAGTACGACGTAGAAACAATTAACGAGTGAGTATAACTACTGGAGAAGCAATATATTATTGATATTATGAACTTAATTTTGAGTTTCGCTTCTCCTCAGAGTTTGCTTTTTCAATTTGACTTGCGCTGGAACAAAATCGGCGCATTATAAACAACGAACAAGGAAGGTACAAAATTATGAAAAAAGTAACTACAATTATTTTTTCTTTATTCTTAGTAGGAATATTTTCGACAATCGGAATTGGCTTGACTCTTTCAGCGCAAGGTCAGCCCTTCCCCGCAAATAACAAGAATGCTTGTGAAGGAGTCGGCGGACAATTCAGCAGAGATATGACCACAACTCCGCCGACTAGTACATGCGTTGTAACAAAATCGGAAACAAATACAACCAAAACCGGTCCTCGGGGTCAATTTACCAGAACTGAAACTACAACAACAACAACAACATTCACCAAGCAAGGGGGAGATGAGTCAACTTCAACGGAAACTCAGCCCACAGTTGTCAAATGCACGAATCCTCAAGGGCGGGAAGTTCCGGTTGATAATCCTAACTGCCAACCTTAATCATAGCAATATATGCGTATGACGGTATAAAGGAAAGAGCGTTAAATTTAACGCTCTTTCCTCATTTTTATTTCTTCATTTTTGTAAAACTCTTCCAAAACTTCACTCAAACATTTTAAGAATCTGTTTGGAAACTCTTAGAGCGGTTTCGGAATAAGTGTAAGGAGAGTGTGATAGGTCATACTGAAATTGTATTAACAAAAAAGAGGAAGTTTTTTTCGGTAAGTAGCGTAATTCCAATAATTTAATCGATCAATTTAAACTCCTTTTTCATTACAATTTGGTATCAGAATCATCGGCGGTAGCAGATGGTTATAGATAAAGAACTTTAATTTCGCTGGCATCATTCGAGTAAATTACGATAAACCGCCCGTTACCGCAAGCAGTTCTAACCTGGATATTCTAAACTTAAACTGCTCTAATCATCTACAAGTAGAATGTCGTTTTTCTAAAAATTGGTAAAATAGACTTTTTTAACGCGGCTGAATTCTGAGCAGATAACTGCAAATACTAATCGGTAAACCGGGCGAAACGGCGACTTTTTGTCCGGTCGGGAGTTCGTGATTATTGATCATCGCCGGATTTCTGCCGACATTGACGATCCAGAATTGACCGTTTGCCTCGCGCAGGAGATTGACGTGATGACGGCTGATTTCCGGGTCTCCGGCGAGTGTGATCTCGACGGGTTTTGAGCGCGAACCGCGTCCGATGCGAACTTCGTTCTGATAAACCGGAATGACATTTTGCCGCACGCCGTCGCGCCAGATTTCCAGCCGGTAAAGTTCGGTATTTCGTTTCTGCACGTGCGTCATTTCTTCAACTTCTTCGTTTTGAAACGGCGTAACCTGCGGAACGTTGACATTTTGCGCCGTCGGCGGCAGTTGATCTGAAAAACTTTGTTGAGATTGCTGATTTACAAAATTAGGCGGTGATAGATTCGGCGTTGGCGGCGGATTTGATTCCGTAAATTGCGGACGCGGAATCGGTTTTTGCTGTTGAAAGTTTTGTTGTTGCGGTTTGGGCTGTTCGGGAAGTTTAGGACGCGCCAGAACTCCGGTTTTATTGCTCGAACTATCATCCCAACTGTGCTGTACGCGCACTTCGCCTTGTTCCAAAGTTCCGTCAATTCTGAGTTCGATGACGAATGATTTGGTTTCGAGTTTGCGCTTTCCGGCGATTTCTCTGGCGCGTTCGGCGAGAATGTGATAAAGCCCTTGTTCGAGTCCGCGCCGTTTTACGCCCTGCCAATCCTTGTCGTCGGTTTCGCTCAGGAAAATGATATATTCGGTCGGAATAATCGTCGTTCCCTGCGGCAACGGAACGAGTTCTCTCTGCATTACTTCTTCGACCGCGCGGGCAATTTTGACGATAAATTCTTCCGCCTGACTGCGCGGTTTAACCTGCGCGTTGCGGGCGGCTTCTTCGAGTACCAATTCGGCTGTTTCTCCGTCAATCCAGCGTCTTACTTTGTCTAAAACACTCACTGATTTCTCCTTTTAAGTCGAATGATTTCAATTATTATCTAAAGTAACATACTTTCCGAAGACCCAGCCGCGAGCCGCATCTTCCTGATTTTGAGGCGGACGACCGTTTTCGATGATTTCTATTTCATACCAGTTATTTTTTTCGTTGACAATTTTAAGACGCGAATTTTTTGTCACCAAACCAATGCGGTTATCAACGGCGGCGGTCGGCTGTGAACGCAGATTGACATCGGCATTGGCAATGCCAGTCTGAGTTTTAAAGGAACTCGTAATTGTCGGGAAGAAATTTCTGCTGCGAATTAAATACTGTGTAGCAAAAAGCGCACCGGCGAATAAAAATAATAGAATGCCGAAAATCGCAAAAGTTTTGACAAAACTCCGGTTAGATTTCGATTTAGATTGAAATTGTGCTTGATTTTCTTGATTGTCTGAAGGCTCAAACACAAATTCCGTCGGCTGCGGACGGGGCGCGGGTACTGTTTCATTTGCGCCTAATTTAACAACAGGCGACGGGTTTTCGCCCGGTAAAAGATTCGGATTTATTTTCAATTTACGCGAAGTATCAAACTTCGGTTTCTGCGGCGCAAGCGGCGTATATCCTTTGGCAACGTGCGGCTGCGGAATCGCATAGAGCGAAGACGCAGAAACGTGAGCGGCAAGTTTTCCTGAATCTTCATCGCAAAAGCGTTTCAGACGCGATAAATCCTGCCAAAATTCAATAACGTCCTGATGCCGTTTGGCTGAATCCGATTGAGTCGCTTTCTGCAAAACTTCGACCAATTCACTTGCCCAAATTTCGTGCCGCATTGCAAAGGGAAGTTCGGAAATCGGCTGATTGGCAAAATAGCGCGGCGATTCGCCCGTGATCAAAACATACGCGGTTTTAGCCAGTGAATAAATATCGGCGGCGGGCGTAAGTTTCGGCGAATTAAGCAATCCGGTTTGCCCCGAAAGCATCGGACTGTGTTCGGGCGGCGCGTAGATATTTGTCCCGACTCTGGTAATCGGCGCGTCCGAATGAGAAATCCGTGCCACGCCGAAATCGGCAATTTTGACGGTTTTTTTATCGGTTGTCAAAAGCAGATTCTGCGGTTTAATATCGCGGTGAATAATATCGTTTTTATGAGCAAATCCTAATCCGGCGCAAACCTGTTCGATATAAAAAAGAGCTTGTTTTAATGTTAAACTTTTTTCGCGGCAGGCTTTTGCCAGATCGCCGCCGGAGAGATATTCCAGAGCCAAATAATGAAAAACCGTGCCGCGCAGATCGCGCGCCGTGCCGTGTCCGAGCCGGCTGATGATGTTCGGATGCCGCACACGGTCGAGCGCGACGGCTTCGTTTTGGAAATTTTCAACCAGAGTTCTTTCCAAATCGAGATCGAGATCATTTTGCAAAAAGACATTGAGAGCCTTGATAACTACTTGAGAATGAGGCGATTGCGGCGATGCCAACACATCGCGGGCGACATAAATTTCAGCGTAACTCCCGCGCCCCAGATGTGTATGAATATCGTAGCGACCATCAAGCCTTGTATTTTCCAGCGAGAGATATTTCATCGTTAAGTCAGTTTGGGGAAAGTGCCGTAATTAAAATAACACAAATCAATATTCTATACGATATTATAATTTTTATGTTCGTCGAACAAAAGTTTTAAGCGGCAAACCACAAAAAAAAAGCGCGAAATGTTAAATTTCGCGCTTTTTATATTTGTAATGAAATGAAATTACTCGTTGACTCTTTGGAATCCCGTAAAGGTCATCGAATAAATATACGGCGTTCCGGGCGGCAGACGGTTCGGGTCGAGAAATGTCGTGTCGAACGTCCAATCCCGAATCGGCGGATTATAAACCGCGTTGCAGCATTTCCAGAAACCGTTGTTGTTGCGCGATGTAAATAAATTAATGAGCGATCCGGCGTAGTTCAAACGCCGGTCAGACCATCGTTCTAAATAGCGTTTGAAATTATGAATTCCGCCGTTAAGCTGTCCGAATTGGCTCGGATTATAGGTGTTACTCGTGTTTCCGGTAATCGCATCGCCGGTCAGCATTGCAAATCTAACCTGAGTTGCCGTTGCAAGTCGGTCGGCTTGTGTAAAGGGAAAACGAAAACTTTTTGCATCATCCCAATTGTTTGACAAAATCGTTACCGCGTCGGAAACGACGGCTGCCGGAATATGTGTCAGAGTGTTTTGCGGCAGATAGTTTTGTGAAGGCGCAGGCAGAGAACCTCCGGGTAGTGTAACTCCGGTCGCGTTATAGTTTCCCTGGACATACACACCATTTTCCGATGCAACAGTAAATCCTTTCGTTTGATCGGGTTTGCCGGCATCATAGATGCCAGGCAGAGTCGTTCCGTTAATTAAACGTACACCACGTCTGTAAAATCCGTGATCGGATGTTGCCGCCCGGCTTCTAAAAATTCTTCTATCATAAGGCGGGGCTTCCCAATTTGTCACAGAGCCGAAAAGTCTTCTTTCCAGCGTTCCGTTTTCGTTGACATCTTCATTATATTGCAGAACATTGTCGGGGAAAACGTCTTCCATATCATATTCGCCGTCAAAATCGGCATCGCCGCGGCGGTCGGAAATATATAAAACCCAGCCTTTATTTGCAGGAACATCAGCAGTTGTTAATGATTGACCTGCACCTTTGGCAATCGCAAAAGGTGTATTAGTCGGAAATTTACCGTTAAATTCACCTTGGAAAAATCTTCTGAGATTGGCAACATCAATATCAACCATACTCATTACGCCTGCTGACGGAACCTCATTTCCATTACTACCGGAAACACCGGTTGTATAAGTTGTTGAATCGTTTGGAACACCTTCGCGGGTATCAAACATCTTGATCGGAAATGGGACAATAGCATTATTATAAGAGGCGGTTGAGGTAAATCTTACGCATTGCAGGTGCTGATCCATTTCAACACTAGAGTTCATATTTGCATAAACCGGTGAAGGTTCCGGTGCGGCAAATGTGTTTGCTTGTGTACCGGAATTTTTATTACAGGTTAATACCGTTCCAGGCGAAAGATTTCGACGATTAACGTAATTATGATTCTCAGTTCCGATAGTTACAGCCGTAAGATGATCATGTCCTGTTTCATTAGGAATAGATACGCCCGGAATTGTAAAACGCTGTAATTTTATGATTGAGCGCGCATCAGTTTTTAGCGGATGAGAATCCGCCAGGGTGTTTGAGCCATAACCCAGTATTTCAAAGCCGTTACTTGTCGCAACTCTTATTGGCGCACGTTCTGTTACTCCAAGGCTAAGAAATTCTTCAGTAATATCCTTGGTTAAAGGAGCACCGACATTGTAATCGAAATCAACCAATTCAACTTTAATCCATATTTGTTTAGCCGCCGGAGTTTGAGCAAATCTGGTCGCATTGAAGGCAGTTGCTTGATACAAGTCTGTCATCTGTTTAGGCAAATATCCAATTGAAGTTCCTAAAGGTGCGTCAAGCTGGATTCCGCACTTTGTCGCAAGCGGAACGCCGACACAGCCCGGTAATCCGTTTCGGTTGTCTGCCAGAGAAATTCTCAAACCTTCCTTATTAGCGAATCTTTCGCGGGAAACAATCGGAATATCCTCCGTTGCCGCCGTAACGGCGACCGGCGCAGTTCCGCTAGATCTCATATCGCCGATGTTTTTCGGACGTTTAACAAGTTCGATCAAGTTGATGTTTAAGCGATAAAGCGGCAGATCGAGGCGCGGCGCGTCGGTTTCGAGATTGCCTTGAAAAACTGTTTTCTCGGTAGTCCAGGCATTGCGCTTACTGCACGGCGGAAGATTCGGATTATAAAGCGGTGAAGCCGGATCACCGAAAACATTCGCTCCGCTCGGATTGATACAAGTTACGCTTCCTCTGTGCGTCAGCAATTCTCGATAAGTTCCTGCGGCATCAGCAACAAATACTCCGTTTTGATTATCAGTTCCGTTTGCCAGAGCCGATCTTGTTTTCCAGATGTCATTTACCAATTCACCAACGGCGGTTGCTTTCGATCTGAAATAGATGCCGCCGCCCGAAGAAACCGGAAAAGCTGAAACAAAAAAGTTTTGATTGGTGTGAACGCGACCGCCGAAGGTAAAGAGCGGCGGACGATTAAGTTCTAAATCGTCTTCAAAAAATATACCAAATTGGAATAGCGGAATACGGTCGTTCAAAAATCTGCGTCTTAATTGCGTTTCGACACCCGAATTTACATCTTTTGCCGTAATATCAACTTCGTATTCATCACGCAGAGCATATAATCCGGCATACGTGCCGCCCGTGATCTCCGCCGCTACCGAATCGCCCGTTTGGACAATATTTTTGGTAAAAAGATAATTTGACTGGAGTTCGGGAATCGGCAGTAATTTAGCTTTCACTTCGGCAATATCGGCGGCAGTCGGTGAAAGTTTTCTTTCAAAAATATCGGCAAAATCTCTGGTCGTTGATTCCAGACTAGCCATTGTCGCGGCGACTGCGCGGTTTTCGGAAGCATCATTGGCGGTAATAATCGTTTCGCTCGAAACCCTTGAAACAACTAAGGTTACGAAAGCTGCCAAGAGCAGCATTACCATAATTGCGATAACTAAAGCCGCGCCTTTTTCGGATTCGGATTTAGCAGATTTGCCGACTTTTTTTGACGTTAATTTAGATTTACTCATCATCTTGAAACTTCCTTTTTTATATTAACCAATATCGTAACTAAGATTTTTGGTGCTGAATGTAGATTTGATTTCTACCAGATTGTTTATTGTAACGCCGTTTTCAACAACTTCGATTTTTGCCGTAACCGTTACATCAATCTGAACGACACTATTCATCATTTCCTGATTGAGACCGCCGTTTGAAGGATCGTCTGAAACAGTTCCATCCCGAAGCAGATATTTAACTTGAAAATTCTGGACGTTTGTAGCAATCGGCTGAATCTGAATTTGCTCGGCGGCAGGTCTGCCGGTGTTGTTTCCGAATGTTGTTCTGATTAAAGTTCCGTCATTTGTTACGCTGTAGCTGACCCAGACAATTTTTTTCGCTGTCGCATTGCTTGACGTATAATCCATACAACTCGTGTCTCCGGGCGATGAGCAGGCAACGAGTTTGCTTCTGGCATTTACCGTTCCGGTATAAGGCATATTGACTCTTAACGGATCAGTTCCTCCGGTTCGTAATGTTAATGTGTTGCCTGACGGAACTGCCGTAACCAAACCTAATGCCGTTCGGGATCCATCCGAGATCAAAAATAAATCGAAAGGGTTTGTATAAGCCGTGTGTCCGGCTAATGTTGTCAGAGTTACGCCGTTTCCGCCGAAATCCGAAGCACCGGTAACGCTGACCGGTTTGCCGATATTAAAATTCGTGTCGCGGTAAATAAATGAAATCACATCTGTTTTGCCGCTCGGCAGAAGCGTATTGGTATTTATATCGTTTCCGGCGACAATCGCCGTTACCAGATCGTGTTCGGCACCTGCATCAGCCGGAATTCCGAGTCTGAGATTTAAGATATTATCAGGTGCATATCCACCGATACGGCTGTAACCGTATCCCGCATTTACGGCATCTCGTCCGATTGTGTTGAGCGATAAACGGGTGTTTTTAATAACTTCGGTTTGTCCGGAAGCGGACGTTTTCATCATTGATCCCATTCTCATCAAGCCATAAATTGCCGACATAAAAATCAGGAAAATTACGATTGAAACCATCAATTCGACAAGTGAAAACCCCGATTCGCGGTTTATTTTTTTATTCTGCCGTAGATTTTGCATATTTTTATAAAACTTTTTTTCGTTCAACGATGAAATCTATTGATTATCAAACGGAAGATTGGTAATCAGAGTTGTGATTTTTTCCGTGCGTTTTAGCTGTCCGGCGACGAATCTGACGCTGATTTCAATTTTCTTTTTGCGGATTAAGGGAATGCCGGTTTCAGGCAGATCGGTAATGATGATTTGTCTTTCAAAACCTTGAATTTCCTCGCTCGTATTGGTATAACCGCCGACGGTGCAATTTTGTCCGGTTGCACAGGCATCATCAGCCGTGCCGTTTATTCCGTCTTTTCCGGCATCGAGTCTGACAGGTCTCCAGCCGGTCAGGAATATTCCGCCCGTTACGCTGTTATTATTGATCGCATTCCAATTGTTTAACGGATTTTCGTTTCGCAGATCGCGGGCAGCAAAAATTGATTCGAGTGCTGATGAACTTACCTGTCGGGCGATATTGCGGTTATCTGATTCAAATTCGCGGATCATCGCCAGAGAAATTGCCGAAATCATCGCGCCAACGCCGATGGTCATTATCATAATCGCAAAAATGACTTCTAAATAACTGAAGCCGCTTTGATTTTCTTTGTTCTTCATAACTTTTGTTCCTGCTTAGGAAAACGAAATTATCCGGTTTTTAATTTTAAAAATAATAAAATTAAAAACTGTTATTTTGTCCAATTTGAACAAGTTCCGCCGGAAAACAGACATTTCCACATTCTGATCGAACCCGAACTTGCCATAGTCGTAATTCCCCGCATTACTTGAGCGTTTGTCGGAGTTACCGAGTTGTCATTGACGTGTTTTGACCAGACATAAATGGTCGAACCCGTCGGAACTGCATTGTCGCCGACCGCATTCGTGCCGGCATTAACGACTGTTCCGTTGCGCTGAAAACGCAAAACTATGACGCTGTTTCCGCTGCTGAGAGGATGAGTGCTTGAGGCGTATGGAGTTACGGGAACCGGCGATAATTCGACCGGAGCATTCGTTACATTTGCCGGTTTCGAGCCGATATAAACGCCGTTATCCATAAATCTCGATGATTTTATAACGACATCATCGGAAGCATTGCCCGCTGCTTTTTCGTCAATCAAACGAATCATTCGGAGTGTTGCATTTATTTCAACCCGCATTGTTGATCTTTGACTAAGTGAACGCTGTCTGGCTTCCTGTAAAATGTCAATAATCTGAAGCGTTTGCGAATCGGCTTCGTGCATTTTTTGTGTCGTCATAGTCATTAGCGCAACTACGCTGATGACGGAGATGATTGTGACGACAACGACCAGTTCAGCGATAGAAAACCCCATTTCAGATTTCCGATCTTTAAGATTTTGTTGAGTTGAATTGTTCATATCGAATTAGTTTGGAATGATTTAAAGAAACTTATGCAAAACGCCTTTTATAAAATAACAAAAAGTTTTAACAATTGTCAACATATAAATAATTTCAGAAATTCGTGAATTGCGAAGTTTTATCGGTATAATCTGGATTATGTCTTTATAAAAAGGTTTTTTTAAGATAAAATTAACGGCATAAACATCTGACGAGTTTTTTTCGTAAATAAAAGAAAGTGTTTAATATGAGCAATAATCAGTCAATAAAAACGAAAAAAACAATGTCACCGGATTGGTTTTTGAAAGGGGTTTTGACGAAAATCGGTGAGACTTTTGACCGTTTAACCGGCAGAAACTGGAAACCTTCAAGCAGTCTGGCAACGAGTGAATTGATTGAAAGAATCAAATTACTGCTCGATGCCGAAGTTAGAGATTCCGGCAAAGACGGAAAATTCGTTCCGCATAATATCAAGCTGAAAATGCAATGGGATAAATTTTCGACCGATTCCGATAAAGCGATAGATTTGCTCAAAAACGAACTTCACATCGCCGCGATTGACCACATAAACGATAGACGTTATTACACTTACGCACCGATAAATATCGAAATAAAGCCTGATTATTTCACCGAAGGTGTAAAACTTCTGGCGAGTTTTGATAAATTTGACGAAGAAGAACGCGAAGTTGCCGTCAATGTAACTCTACCGGATTTGAAGGTTAAAGATTTGATTCCGGCGGCGGAAAAACCCGTCGAACCGGAAACGGAAGTTTTTGTTGTCGGATTTAACTTGAACGGAAAACCGAAAGAAATCGAATTCAAATTCGGTTTGGGCGAACGAAAAAGCGTCGGGAGAACGAAGGAAAACGATTTAATGCTTGATGATACAAGTGTTTCCAAAATTCACGCGGCTTTTGTTTTTAACAGCCACAGCAGATTGATGCTTGCCGATACGGGTTCGACCAACGGAACTTTCATTAACGGGAAACGTATCGCTTACGGCAGAGCGTTTAATATCGGCGACGGCGATATTCTAAAATTTGGAACGGTCGAAGTTTCCTTAAAACACATCGAAAGAGAGTCGGAAATCGTTGAAATTGAAGAAGTTGAGCCGGAATTGTCACCAGCGGACAGCAAAGATGAGAGTGAAAATTTTGAGAAAACCGAGATTTTATTAACCGAGAATAATGCGGAAAATTCCGAGACTTTCAAAACTCCCGAAGAACAAAGAGAGTTTTCCGATTCCGTAAATTTTACGGACGAAGATTTTCCCGCTTCGGAGGAGATTGAAAAAGAAAGTCAAACTGAAAACAGCGCAGTAAATCCGACCGAAAAGGGAATTATTCTGGATTTCGGCGAACAAAAAACGGATTAATTTACCGAAGGTATTTCAAACAAATGAGAATTCTAATATTTCTCCTACAAATTGATTGGGAAAAACTTCGCCCTGAGAATATTTTCGGCAGACAGATTCTCGAACGCACACCAGCGGGTTTGACGGTCGTTTATCTAATCGCCGCCGCAGTTTTAGTATTTTTATTGCTGATTACATTGTTCGGCAAATATCGCCAAAAATTTGTTTTTGAAGAAAATTTGCCGAAGGAAGTCAAGCGAAAGCTGACAACAACACTAACCAACAGAAGTTTGCGGGTTTGGCAATTCGTCTTTGTCATTCTCGCCTTTTTCGTTTATGGATTTCACGTCTATTGGACGTATTTTGCCGATAATTCAAACGAACAATATCAAGCCGTTATGTATAAAGATTTGCGGAATCGGCGGATTATGGCGGCGAATCTGCGCGGCTGGATGTTTGATCGTTCGGGAAATCTCGGAAGCGCACTGGCTTATTATAAAGTTGATACAAACGGCGATATAAACCGTTCGTTCGCGCTCGAAAAAGAGATGGCACATCTTTTGGGAACGGAACGCGGAACGCCCGGACTCGAACGCGCAATCTATAAAAGAACCGAAAACACAACGCCCGAAGCGTGGCAAGTTTTAACCAGAATCAAAAAAGCCGAAGAAGAACAGCGCGACGTAATCGTTACGCTTGACCGCGACCTGCAAGCCTTTATTGCCCAAGAGCTGGAAGGAAAAAAAGGTGCAGTCGTGGTTTTAAATCCGCAGACCGGCGATGTTTTGGCGATATATTCAAATCCTTCGTTTAATTTGAGCGAAGCCCAAACTCTCGACGGTTGGTTGCAGCTTGAGGGCAACAAAAAAGATAATCCGCTTCTGAATCGGGCGATGCGCGAATACTACATTCCGGGTTCGACCTTTAAGACTTTTACAATGATTTCCGCTTTTCGCGCCGGAAAACAAAACACGCAATTACAAAGTTCGGGCGAAGGTTATATTCCGTTTCGCGGTTCGCGTCCGATTTTCGATTCAAACGGCGGATGTGCTTCGCCTTACGGCTGTTCAAACTTAAACATCGCACAAGCCTTTGAAGCGTCGAGCAATCAGTATTTTACGCAGATGGCGGTTGTTCTCGGACGCGAAAGACTGCGTGAAACTGCCGGAAAGTTCGGGATTTTAGCCGTTGAAACTCCCGAAGAAACGCTTCAGCACAAATTATTTCCCGAAATCTGGAATGCAAGCAGCGATGCACTGAAAAATGCGATTGCGCCCGAACAATCAACTCTTGTAACCGGCAGTAAAATATCGGCTTACGATCTCGCGCTCGAAGGAATGGGACAAGGTTATGCGGGACAAATGACTCCGTTTCAGATGGCTCTGATTACTGCGGGAGCGGCGAATTTACAGGGAAATCTGATGAAACCGCGCATTGAAATGAATCAGCCGCCGGAAGTCTTTTCAAATCTGCTGACGCCGCAGCAAGCCGCGCAGGTGCGCGACATAATGGCGCTCGTTACGGAAGGCGCGGGCGGAACGGCGGTCAGAGTATTTGCAAATGTTCGCCAAGCGGGAATTCGCACGGGCGGAAAAACCGGAACGGCGGAAAAAATCGTGCCGCTTTACGACGAAAAAACAGGTTTGCTGAAAACAATTACAAAAAAACGCAAGAATGCAACCGGCGAAATCGAAGAATATAAAGAAGCACAGCGGTATAAAAGAAATGACAGTTGGTATATTTCGTTTGCTCCGCTTGAAAATCCGCAGGTAGCAATCGCGGTCGTCGTCGAAGGCGGCGGTTACGGGGCGACGATTGCCGCGCCGATTGCTTCAAGAGTTGTGATGAAAGCCGCAGAATTAGGACTTTTGGGCGAAAAATACACGCCGAAAAAGAAACCCGTAGAAACGAAACCGAAAAAAACACCACCGAAAAAGCGTTGATTCTTGAACTTTAAACTTTGAACTTTGGACTTTTAATTTATGAAAAGCCGCGCATCAACACATTTTTTTATTTTGATCTTAGTTGCCGTCATCACGGCAATCGCTCATTATTCTATTTATTACGGCGCGTTGATTCGCGGTTATGAAACTTCTTGGCTGACCGGGGGGCGAAATATCGTTTTGCTTTTAATTTTGGCATTTCTGCCGATCTTTCTGTCGCGGTTTGCGAAATATAAGGGAAATTGGACGCTTTACACTTCGGCGGTTTTGCTTTTTTCAATTGGTTTGACGGTTCAATACAGACTTTTTTCCGATCCCGAATATACTTCGCGCAAGGATAAAGCCGAAGCGCGGCAGGAAAAAATCAAAACTCTGCAATTAAATTACATACAGGAAAATTATTCGGCGGAAAAGAAACAAATGATGGGTTTGCCCGCAACTCCGCCTTCACCGGTTGATCTTTCCGAACGAACGCCGCGCCAATCGAATGAAGACATTTCGGACGTTTTTCTTTCCGGGAAGACGATAATTCCTTTGTTTGCCTTCGCTTGTTTTATCGGCGCGTTAATTTTAACAAGGCGCGACGATGTTTTAAATCTATTGCAGAAAAACGGATTTCTGCTCGTTTTGCTGACTCTTGTGCCGCTTCTAATTGCGGCAGTTACGTCGAGCGCGGGAAAATCTATCGGAAATATGACTCCGTGGGAGCCTTCAAAAATTCCGTTTCTGATCGGTTTTGCGGCGATTCTGTCGGTATTATATAAAAATCTGGCGCGGACATACTGGGGGATTCCGCGCGCGAAAGATGTCGTTCCGCTTGTCTTTATGGCGATTTTGCCGTTTGTTCCGTTTTTCGTGCTGAAAGATTTCGGGCAAATGATGGTTTTCAGTTCGGTTTATGCAACGCTTTTTTTGATCGCCGTGCGGCGGCTTCCGCAGAGATTCGTTCTTGTCGGAAGCGTCGCTTTGCTCGTCAGCATTCTGGTTGTCGGTGCTTTGCCGGTTAAAACGCAGGAAAAAATTCCGCTTTTGCCGACGCTTGCTACGCCAGTTAAAACCGTTCTGCCGGACAGAATTCAGCAGCGATTTCATCTCTGGCTCGACGGTTTTAATCCGCCGACACCGGAAACAAGTTGGTGGAAAAACGATTACGACAATTATTATAAAAAACTGGTTGAAAAAGACCCGAAATTGCCGCAGATGCTTGAAGCCGACCCGAATCTGCAACGCTCGATAAATGTTGACGCGTGGTTTGATATTTTGGCGTTTCAGCCGGCGCAAGCTACCTTCGGATTAGCTTCCGGCGGAACGACCGGAAGAGGCTTGGGTTTGGGCTTTGTCGAACTTATTCCGGTTGCCGATTCCGATTATATTTACGCCGCGCTTGCCGAAGAACTTGGACTTTTCGGCGGTCTGATTATTATTTTCGCACTTTTAATTTTTGTAAATGCCGGAGTCAGAACCGCGCTCGATGCGCGTGATATGTTCAGCAAACTGTGCGCGATCGGACTTGCGGCATTTATCGGATTTCAGGCACTCGTCAATATGGGCGGAATTACGCGCGCGCTGCCGATGACCGGAATCACTCTGCCGTTCGTCAGTCACGGCGGTTTCAGTTTGATTACGAGTTTCGTAATGCTCGGAATGCTGATGGCTTTTTCGCATCGAAACGCGATTGACAGAGAAAATAATCCGGCAAACGGTGATTTTACAGTTTCGTAAAAAGCAAAAAAAATTCTATAAACACTTGGTTTTCTGTAATTAAAGTTCTATTCTGTAACACAGGTTTTTCACAATAACACAAAACAACTTTCGGAGAATGTCAGATGAGGGAAAATAATTTTAAAATTGATTCGGCTTCAATTTCTGACCGCGGGCTCAGCAAAAAGCGTCCGCAAAATGAAGATTCATATTTGGAATTGAACTTAAAAGGTCTTTTCGCCGTTGCCGACGGCGTGGGCGGCGCGCAAGCCGGAGATGTCGCTTCACAGATGGCGATGGAAATTTTGGGCGAAGCGTTTAGCAATCTGAAACCGAATGAAGATGCCGAAGAATTAATGAAGCTTGCGGTTGAACGCGCCAATTCGGCGATTTATCAAATGTCGAGAGATTTGCCGCAACTGGCGACGATGGCAACAACGATTGTTGCGCTTCATCTGTCGGGAAATATCGGAACAATCGGACACGTCGGCGATTCGAGGCTTTACCGCCTTGATGAAAAAGGAAATCTTTATCGTGAAACTCACGATCATTCGGTCGTCGAAGAAGAAGTTCGTGCCGGACGAATGACGGTTACCCAAGCCGCCAATCATCCGAGCCGGAATATAATTTCCCGCGCTCTCGGCGCAGATAATATTGTCGAAGTTGATATGAAAACGATTATGTTTGAGCCGAATACCGTTTTCCTGCTTTGTTCGGACGGCATCACCCGCCACATAGACGATTTTGAACTGCGCGAATTATTAGCTTCCGATGAAACTCCGGCGGAGCTTTGCCGGAGAATGAAGGACATTTGCTACGAACGCGGCGCAGAAGATAATTTGACCGCTGTTATCGCCAAAGTTTCAAATGTCGTTGCCGGAAATGGGCAGCCTCCGGTCAGATATGATATTGAAGAATCAACCATTGCAACTTCCAGAAAAATGGCAAATGCCGGCGAATCCTCGGATATACTTGAATTAGATGAGGAAATTCCGACACAACAATTAACAATGCCTGTTTCGGAAAATCTACCGCCGATAGAATTGGATGTTGCTCAAATTCCCTCAGGCAATCAGCAAAGGACTTTAGAACCTGAGCCGATTTATGAACATCAAGAAGAAATTGCGAATCCTGAAACGGCTTCTGAATTTCAGGAAGATATTTCCTATACACAGCCTGAAGAAACCGTCGAAGAACCTCAAGTCTTTGAAAAACCTGTTGAAGTTGCCGCCCAACCTTCGCCGCCGACCGTGAAAGAATATGAAAGCAAAGCGTATCAACAAGTTGTTGAGGTCGAAGAAAACACGGGTTTGAGCAAATTACTGGTCGGCGTTTTCACGCTTTTAATCGGAATGATTATCGGCGCGGGCGCGATTTGGATTTTTATGCAAACTGCCACCCCGACCGCCGCTGTTCCGCCGCCGCCGCCTGAAAAGACTAAGGATATTTCAATGACTTCATTAGAAAATTCTAGACGATTAGTTGATGATAATCCGGAGGTTTATGTTGCACAATACGGGGCAGATCCGCGCGATGCCGAAGATTATTTCCTTTTGGGACGCGCCTATATGCTGACCGAAAAATATCCCGAAGCTAAAAAAGCATTTGAAGAATCGAGAAACAAATTAGCTAAAACCGACTTTTCAAATGCCGATGTTTTAGCCAATGATATTGCCGCATATCTTGCCATTATTGAAAATCCGAACGCGCAAAAAATGTTTTCCGAGGAAGTGAAAAAAGCAAGGGCGAGTGCTGATGATCAATCAAACGGTGCGGTAGAAAATACAAATGCTAACAGCATGGGAAATAATCAATAAAAAAAGGACTGGAGCGCAAGCGGCTCGCTTGCGCCGTCGCGAAGCGGCGGAACTGCGTTTGTTTAGAATAAACTTTATTGTATTTAAAAGATTTTTCGCGCTCACGCGCTCATGCAAGCGAGCCGCTTGCGCTCCAATCAGTTAAATCTCTGCCGTTTTGCTTCGAATAAAATTATTCCGCAGGAAACCGCCAGATTCAGGCTTTCGACGTCGTTTTCCATCGGAATTATCAAACTTTCGGTGATTTCGTTTCTCTCCAAAAAACTCAAACCGTGCGCTTCCGAGCCAAAAATTAAAAGTCGCGGCTTTTTCCAATCAATTTCTGTATAATTTTTTTCCGCATTGATATCGGCGCAGATTGTTTGAAGATTATTTTCTTTTGCCCAACTCAAAACTTCTGAAAACTCCGCATTTTCCCAAACTGAAACGCGAAAAGCCGCGCCCATCGAAGCCCGCAAAGTCTTTGGCGAAAAAGCGTTTGCCGAATTTTGCGTTAAAATAACGCCGCAAACTCCGGCAGCTTCCGCCGTTCGCAGGATCGCGCCTAAATTGCTCGGATTATTGATTTCGTGAAGAAGCAAAACGAGCGGAAATTTTTTTGTTAAACTCGCTTCGATTTTTTCTTTTCCGGTTTGAGGTTTTTTGGCGATCAAAACAACGCCTTGAGAAGTTTTCGTGTCGGAAAGAGAATTTAAGATTTGCTCGGAAACTTCAAAAGTTTCGATTTTTAAATTTGAGAATCTGTTTAATAACTTTATTCCGCGTTCATTTTCGGCAAAATTTTCGGTATAAAAAACTTCCTTAATCGAAATGTCGGAGCGCAGAGTTTCTTCAGCAAGCCGAATGCCTTCGACAAAAATCGCATCTTTAATTTTGCCCTCGCGCACTTTTCTGGCGTGTTTTAATCTCTGATTATCGCGGCTGGTGATTTTCAAGTATTTTAAAATACTCGCGGCGGGATTCGAACCTGCGACTTCTTCCTTCGGAGGGAAGCACTCTATCCACTGAGCTACGCGAGCATAAAGTAAAGTATATTAAACTTTTTTTATTTCGGCTGAATTGTCACGCTTTTAACTACAACATTTTCCATCGGTCGTTCGCCCTGCTTTGGCGTAACTCCGGCGATGGTGCGGACGTTGTTCATTCCTTCGATGACTTTGCCGAAAATCGTGTATTTATTATCGAATCCGGGTTCGCGTTTAAGCGTAATAAAAAACTGCGAATTCGCGGAATTTTCACTCTGTCCGCGAGCCGCGCCGACGATTCCCGTGTCATAAGGAATGTCAGAAAATTCCGCTGGAACGTCCGGTTTGTCCGAGCCGCCCGTGCCGTCATTGCTCGGATCGTTGTCTTTGGACAAAGGATCACCGCCCTGAATTACCGATTGATTGATGCGGTGAAAAGTCGTGCCATTATAAACGCCATCGCGGGCAAGTTCCTTAAACCGCGCAACCATCTGCGGCGCGATATTTGAATAAAGCTCGATCTTAATCGTGCCGAATGCGGCGGCGTTTTCCATTTCTATCACCGCGATCTCATCATCGGCAACCGGCGCAACGCCTTTTTTGACTTCCGCCGGAGTGTCCGCTGTTTTTGAATTGGAATTTGAAGTTTGTGTCTGATTACAAGCACTGACAAAAACTGCCGTTAAAATTATAAGTAAAATTGTAATTTTCTGTTTCATAAAATGTTTAAATATTAAAAAATCTTTTCGCTGTCAAGCATAATCGTCACGGGACCGTCATTGACGAGTTCGACATCCATCATCGCTTGAAAACGTCCGGTTTCGACCTTTTCGATTTGTTTCCGCGCCTGACTGACAAAATATTCATAAAGCGCGTTTGCCTCGTCGGGCAAACCGGCTTTGATAAACGAAGGTCGCCGACCTTTCCGCGCATCGCCGTAAAGCGTAAATTGCGAAACGACCAATAATTCGCCTTTGATGTCGAGCAGGGAAAGATTCATTTTGTCTTCCGCGTCTTCAAAGATTCGCAGATTCAAAGTTTTTTCCAGAATATATTCGGCTTCTTTTTCCGAATCTTCGCGCGAAACTCCCAAAAGAATCAAAATCCCTCTGCCGATCTCGCCGACCGTTTCACCCGAAACCGTAACTTTTGCCCGCGAAACTCTCTGTATTATGCCGCGCATAAAAAAATGGAAAATGGAAAATTGTTTTCTTAAATATTATCAATTATCTGTTATCCGTTATTCCTCAATATAAACCTTTTCCATGACGACCGCGTCAACGGGTTTGTCGCGCGAATTTGTTTGGACCTGCGCGATTTCGTCAATTACTTCCTGACCTTCGATAACTTTTCCGAATTTCGTATAGCTCGGCGGCAGCGGATAATCAATGTGCATTATAAAAAACTGCGAGCCGTTCGTGTTCGGTCCCGAATTTGCCATCGCTACCGTGCCTTTATCGTAAGTTCCTTGATAAAGTTCGGAGCTTTTATCAATTTCGTCGTCAAATTTTCCGCCCCAAGCCGATTCGCCGCCGTAACCTTCGCCCAGAGGATCGCCGCCCTGAATCATAAAATTTTCGATTACGCGGTGAAAAATCACGCCGTCATAATAACCTTTTTCCGCCAAAACACGAAAATTCTCCGTCGTTT
The DNA here is from genome assembly GCA_041745765.1 of Pyrinomonadaceae bacterium. GTDB lineage: Bacteria > Acidobacteriota > Blastocatellia > Pyrinomonadales > Pyrinomonadaceae > JAHCHG01. Next base: position 72,727 of record JBGTIH010000048.1, read on the forward strand.
TCGGCGCGTCCGTCTCTAAAAGTTCAAACTTGATCGTTCCCTTGTTCGTTTCTAAAACTGCTGTTCTGTTAGCCATTAAAATTTCTCCTCAAAAATATTGCTCTGTTTCTATAATTAAATCTTTTCGTTCGGTTATTCTAACAATTTCCTGTTCAAGTAAGCCAATGGAATCTTCTTTTTTCGGGGGCAAAACCATCATAATTCACAACTTTCTCATAAAAAAATGAGAACAAGTAACGAGAAATTATGAAAATCTTACATTCGTCTTTAACTTATAGATTAAACGCGAGTTTTGAATGTTTTGTGCATTTTTCATTTTCCATTTTTCATTTTCAATTGATGATTAAGTCCCCACGTATTTGGCATAAATCGAACGTGCAACGGAAATATCGTCAGTTCCGCGAATTATTGCGCGGGCATCTTTGAAAACGGTTAGCTCAAAATCTTCAATTGTCAGACGCAGAAGATATTCATTGATTTTAATTTCGCCCGTATTTTTCAACTTTTCCGCTAAAAGAGTTAAATTAATTTCCGCAGCGTATGGCGGCTGAATTTGAACGGCATCGCGTCCGCAGAGCGCGGTGAAAAAACCGGCGTTTTCCGCTTCGAGAAATTCAAAATTTCTTTTCGCGCACGTTTCGCAATCGGTATTCGGTTTTCCAACTTTGATTTTCCGCCAATCATTTTGCCAAACGTCAATTTGAATTAAGGACTTGTGAAGTTTGTCAAAATTTCCGGTTAAGATTTTCAACGCTTCGGTCGTTTGAATTGCTGAAATACTCGTAATTATCGGCTGAATCACGCCCGCCGTGTCGCAGGTCGGCGCGCTTCCGGTTGACGGCATTTCTTCAAAAATACAGCGCAGACATGGCGTTTCATTCGGAAAAATTGTCATCGTCGTTCCATAGGATGAAACCGCCGCGCCGTAAATCCAAGTTTTATTTAATTTTACGCAAGCATCATTAAGCAAATAGCGAATCTGAAAATTGTCCGTGCCGTCCAAAACAAGATCAACGCCCTCAACAAACGATTCGATATTCGAGTTATTTACGTCCGCGACAATCGCTTCGACTTCAATTTCGGAATTGATTTCCGCGATTCGGTTTTGCGCCGCAATCGCTTTCGGGAGACGTTCGTTTGCGTCTTTTTCGGAAAAAAGCGTCTGTCTTTGCAGATTTGAAAATTCGACAAAATCGCGGTCAACGATTCTTAAAAAACCGATTCCGGCACGCGCCAAAATCTCCGCGTGCGACGCGCCCAAAGCACCGCAGCCGATGAGCAAAACGCGTGCGCTTTTTAATTTTTCCTGTCCGCTTTTTCCGATTTCCTGAAATAAATTCTGGCGGCTGTAACGATTATTCACAAATTTAGAATAACAAATCTCGGCTACAATCGCGTAGATTTAACTTAACAAAACAACCGAGCTCAATTATCATTAAAAATGTGCATTTATTCAGTAATCTGCTGAAATTTATATGATATTAGAAACAACACAAAAAATTCCTCTCTCGCTTTGGAAAGACGGTTCGATTCGCGTCAAAGGTACACGTTTGCTGATTGATATGATTGTCAACGCGCACAATCGCGGGATATGTCCCGAAGAAATATTCGATTCTTTTCCTTCAGATGAATACACTGTTGCCGATATTTATTCAATAATTTCTTATTACTTGAAAAACAAAAAAAAGATTGATAATTATCTGGCAAAACGCGAAAAAGAAGCTCAAGAAATTCAAAAAAAAATAGAATCATTGCCGAATTACCAAGAAAATCGGAAAGATTTGCGTAAAAAGCTTTTAACGCGCCGGAAAGAAATAAAATTCCGGCAAAATCACGGCGAATAAAATTTCCCGGAAAATCTGATTTACTCCTTACTCTATGATACGGATTTTTATTGATCACGATTTCAATCACAAAATTTGCGCGGATTAACTCAGCGAATACCCGAACTTGATTTTATAACTGCCGGTCAGCTTTGAAAAAAGGAAGAATCAGACGAAGCTCATCTCGAATGGGCTTTGGAAAATTTGCGTGTAATTCTGACTCACGATGTCAACACTTTGACGGATGCCGCTTACAAAAAATTGAAAAATAATGAGGAAATTTTCGGTTTGATTATTGTTCCGAAAAATATGCCGTTTGGAGATGCAATTGATGAACTCGAAATTATCATTATTTGTTCCGATGAAACCGAATATAAAAATCGTATCGAGTTTTTGCCTTTAGATTTGTTTTAATCAAACAAAAAATTAATAAATTCTCTGATCGTCGAGCTTTTTCCCGAATCCCAATTATCTTTAATGTTGTTGTGGCGGTGCTGTTCGACCGAATATTTGAATTTATCGTAGCGAAGTTTTTCTCTTTCGGCTTGGATTTGCATTTTTTCTTTTTCTCTAGCGCGGTCAATTCCGCCTTTGCGGATAAATTCGATTATTCTCGGCAATTCTTCGGCATCAAACCAGATTCCGTGCGGTTTGCATGTGTCAATGATTATGCCGGAAACTCTGGCAAAGTTGCTGCGGTTCATCAGATTTTTGCATTCTGGGCAAGGCACGTATCTTACTTCGAGATGTTTTTTATGCGTTAAAATCTCGTCGAGTTTCTGCAAAACGGCGGCTTGTTTTTCGTGATTCGAGCAGATTTCTTCAAAGGTATTCGTATCGAGCCACACGCCCTCGCATTTTTCGCATTCGCAAATTGCTAAATCCTGCACATGCAATAGTTGGAGTTTGGTCTTGCAGCGCGGACAATCGCCCGTGTTTTTTTCGTCAAACGTCTTAGCCTCAAACGCTTTCGCGCCGCACAGCGGACAAAAGCTATTGCCCTGAAAGATCGTGCCGAAACACGCGCGACACGCCATCGTTTTCAGACGCGACGCGCAAAAGCTACAATAATTGGAGTTATCAGCAACTGATGCGCCGCAATTCGGACAATTTAATGCTTTGATCTTCATATTTTCTTTCTATTTGAAATTTAATCAAGCTAATTTAACACTATTTAACAAACAAAGTTTTTGTCAAATAAAAATTGTTGCGAACACGCCGGTTTTTCCGTTACTCCAATTTTCAAATTTTCGACAGTTGATTGTTATTCGCTCAAGTTTTGAGTTAAAATCAGAAACTTAAAATTATGAGTGAAACTTCAAATTATCCGCCGAAGATCGAGAAAACGGAAAACGGTGATATAAATGCAAAATCTGTGGCAGATTTGATCGAATGGTTTTTAAAATATGACCCGAAAGTCGCGCTTGTCCGGCATAAAAACGTCGAAGAACTGTTCAGGTGGAAACAAGCCGATGATGCCGAACACGGCGCAGAACCGTATCCGTTTGAAAATGCCGAATCGCGTTTTGCCATCGGAGTTTTTCAAGCTCTGGCGGAAAATGATTCGCAAAGTAAATTAAATGCCTGGATTTCCGATGTAATTCAGGCACTCGGCGAAGCGAAACAAACAGGCGAACAAATAACCGAAAGCTATAAATTGAAGACACGCGAAGGCGCATCGCACGTTGCAGAATCCGAAAAAATTCCTTCAAAAACCGAACGCCGTCTGTATCTTTCAAGCTGTTGGCTCGAAGCTCTCTGCACGGCGGAAGCCAGATTTTTAGGCTGGGTTTATCAGGAGTTATACGAAACTCCTTTTCAGCCTTCATAAAACCGAAAAAATTTTGCTTCAAGAAATTACAAAACTTTTTCACTTTTAAACTCTATTCGCGTCTGCGCTGAATTCGACGGTTAGTTTCTCTGCCGCCGCCGAAGTAAGTTATTAATAATACAACAAGATGCGCGACGAACCAGATATTTTCGTAACCCATATTTTGATAAATATAAATTAAAATCAAAATGCGCGGCACAAAAATTCCGAGCAGAATATCGAAAATTTGTGGGACGCTGTTTTGTGGAAACCAGCCCTGAATCAAATAAACGATCATCGTGATTCTCGGAAAAAAGAGCGAAAAAAGCAGAAAATAAAAATCCATATCTGAAACACCTCGCTTAGAAATAAATTTAAGCCGATTATCTGATTTATTTCGGGAAAACTCAAATAAAGCCGTTCTATCACGCAATCTTTAAAACACAGAAAATTTAATACTCAGGAGAAATTCAACTTATTAAAGTTAAATTCTCTGCGAACTCTGCGTCTTTGCGTGAAAAAAAATAACTTCTCGCGAAGACGCAAAGTTCGCAGAGAAAAGCTTTTAAGATAAAAAGTCTATTATTTTGATTTGTTCTGTCTGTTAATTATTGATAAAAAGATCGGAAAAACTAAAAACCCGAAAAAATTTTTACTTTTCATTATTTGCCTTTTACTTTTCATCTTTTAGCTTTTACCTTTTACATTTATGCCGGAACAAAACCCGAAAGCAATTCGCGCTCTAAAGATTCTGCTTCACGCCGGATTTTTTGTTTCGGGCATCGCCACCGTTTTGATCGGACAAGTTTTGCCCGTTCTTTCGCAAAGACTGAATCTTAACGACGGGCAATCGGCAAACTTCTTTATTGCACAATTTACAGGTTCTTTGATCGGAACATTTCTGACGAATTGGTTCGGCAAAAAAAATAAATTTATACCTGCAAGTTTGATCGGCTGTATTTTGATGGCAATCGGTGTTTTGATCTTGAATTCCGGCAGTTTCGAACTGTGTCTTTTCGGTTTTTTTATCAATGGCGCGGGAATCGGTCTGACCTTGCCGGCGATTAATATGCTGATTGTCGAAATGAATCCTCTGCGCGGAACTTCCGCATTGAATTTTCTGAATTTTTTCTGGGGTGTCGGCGCGATTCTCAGCCAGCCATTTGTTGATTATCTGAAATTCGGAAATAATATTTTTCTGCCGACCGCAATTCTTGCCGTTTTACTTTTTTCAATCTCCGCCGGACTTTTGTTTTTACCGAAAAACATCGAACAAAAACCTCTGAAAAATGCGGACAACGAAGCGGATTTTTCAAAACCGATTTGGACGAATCCGATTGCTTGGGCGATTGCCGCGTTTAATTTTATTCACGTCGGATTTGAAAGCGCGATGGGCGGCTGGCTGAAAACTTATACGAACAGAATTGAAGATGCAACGATTGAATCAATGTTTCCGCCGATATTTTTATATTTTTTGTTTTTCGTCATCGGTCGCGGAGCCGCGCCTGTTTTTACGCGCTTCTTGGACGAAAACAAAATGCTTTTTTCAAGTCTGTTGACGATTTTGCTCGGAATGCTGATCTTGCTTTTTGCCGAAAGTTTATTTTATTTAGGTATCGGCGCGTCAATCGCCGGTTTCGGAACTTCTGCGATCTTTGCCACAAATCTGGCGCGTTTTACAAAAATATTCGGCGCATCAGCCAGCCGACGCGCTATGCCGCTTTTTATTTTCGGCACACTCGGCGCGGCTTTTACGACGTGGATCATCGGATTTATCTCGAATTATTACGAAAATGATCTGCGCCTCGGAATGTTTGTTCTGCTCGCCAGTGTTTTAATTTTGATTATTCTGCAAACCGTCTTGACTTTTCAAACGCGGCAAAATTAATCTTTTTTCGTTATTTTAGGTTTTTTGTTCGCCTCTTTTTTTAAATGAAAACCTTGAACTTCCTGCGGCGAAAGCAGACGAAATTCGCCGGGTTTTAAGAAATCGTCATTGATGTGTCCGATAGCTGTGCGGCGAAGTTTGACGACCGAATGACCGACACCGTCGAACATTTTCCTGATTTGCTGATTATGTCCTTCGTGCAGAACGACTTCATACCAGCCATTTTTCGGCGTTGATTTGAGTTCGGTAATTTTGGCGGGCGCGGTTCGGAAACCGTCTTCGAGCCTGATTCCGCGCCGCAGTTTATTGATCGCGTTTTCATTGGGTAAACCTTTGACTTTTACGTCATAAACCTTCGGAACGGTTTTTGACGAAGCGACAAGATTGGTAAATTGCCCGTCATTCGTCAAAATAATCAAGCCTTCGGTGTTGTAATCAAGCCGCCCGACCGGATGAAGTTTGCCGAATTTCGGCGGAACGAGATCAACAACGAGCTTTCTGCCTTCGGGGTCAGCCGCGCTCGAGAGATAGCCTTTCGGTTTATTGAGCAGAATATAGACATTTTCGCGCTGCTCTAAAATACGGTTGATCAATCTTCCGTTGACTTTTATATGATCTTTTTCCGTGTCGGCTTTCGTGCCTAATTCGGTCACGATTTCACCGTTGACGGAAACCTTTCCGTCGGCGATCAGCGCGTCCGCGCCGCGTCTTGAAGCGATTCCGGCTTGGGCAATGAGTTTGTTCAATCTTTCCATAAGAGATTATTTAACCACAAATGGACACGCTTTGGCACGGATGTAAATTTTATTTATTTATCTCGCAAAATTAATAATGCTGTTTTGCGGGATTACTCTTTCTGTGCCGATTCTCGATAAGTAACTTTTGCCGGCTTGCGGATTTCTCCCGGCACTTGCGAGAAAATCCCGTAAATGACAAGTATGCTGGCAATTAAGCCGACGATAAAGATGATAAGCTGCATACTTATTTGCCTCCCGCGTTCAATTTAAAATATATGCCTAAGGCTAAAATCGAAGGCACCCAAACTCCGACAAAAATTCCGGCTAATTGCTGCTGATCTCCGAACACGCCGAACCAAAGACTGACCGAAAACAGAAACGAAATAAAAGCCGCACCTAAAATTGAATAATCTGATCTATTTAACATTGTATCTTCTCCTTGATAAAAATCTTTTTTTGACAGGTCTTTTTTTCTGTACTGTTCATTAAAAAAAGACGAACTACTGCCTTAAAATCCCGATAATAAATTTCAGCGATTCATTAAAAAAATAGCTTCTAAAATGCTTGCTACAAACTGGTTTTCGCGCGTATAAATGGATTGGATTCAGATTGTGTGAAAAATATCACAAAATATTCTCTATGACCAAAACGGCTGAATTTCTAAGCCTTAAAAGCGGAAATCAGGCGACTGAATATTCGACGAGATTAAACATTTTTATTAAACGACGCCGGCTAAATCTTCGAAATCTTCAATCGAAGGCAATTCCGATAAATCTTTTAGACCGAATTGGATAAGGAAATCTTTGGAAGTTCCGTACATCATCGGTCGTCCGACGGTTTCCTTTCTGCCTTTGGCAATAATCAGACGTTTATCGAGCAGCGTTTTGATCGAAGAAGCCGATTGAACGCCGCGAATATCGAGGATTTCGGGAACGGTTACGGGTTGGCGATAAGCGATGACGGCGAGCGTTTCAAGGGAAGCGAGCGATAGTTTCGCGCTCGGACGCGTTTTTAGGAATTGGCGCACTTCTTCGTGAAATTCGGTGCGCGTCGAAAACTGCCAGCCGCCGCCGATTTCTCTGAGGCGCAGACCGCTTTCGCGCTGTTCGTATTCAGCTTGCAATTGTTCGATCGCGGATTCGATCGCGTCTTTTTCTTCCGTGAGAACTTCCGCCAGAATTTTTGCGGAAACCGGTTCATCCGAAACAAAAATCAGAGCTTCGCAAATCGCCACCAATTCGCCGATACTGCGCGGTTGTTTTTCTTCGACTTCTAATTCCATATTATTTTTACCGCGAAAAACGCGAAAAACGCCAAAAGCGAATATATTTTTTAATCGGTTTGTTCAATTGAAACGCTGCTCACGTGCCGTTCGCAATACTAATTTTTTTTCGCGTCTTTCGCGTTTTTCGCGGTTTAAATCTTCTTCAGTATAATATCGCCGAAAACCTTATCCTGCACGAGCCGTACGCTTTCGGTACGGACGATTTCGAGAACGGCGATGAATGCCAGTACGAGTTCGTTTTTCGATCTCATTTCCTTGAAAATATCGAGCAGATTAACATCTTTTCTACTGAAAATCCGCTCCTTCAGATTTTTCAGCATATCGGCAAGCGACATTTCTTCGCGGGCGATTTCCATCTGAACTTCTTCCTTATGGCGCTCCATAATTTTTTGAAAAACCTTTAATAGATCAAACACGGTCGCGCTGACTTCCAGATTGTTTTCGTCGGTTTCGATCTTTCCGCGTGAAAATGTCGCCTGTTCGACGGTCGAACGCTCGTAGAGCATTTCGGAAGCACGTTTGAATTTTTCGTGTTCGAGCAGCTGATTGACGAGTTCTTCGCGCGGGTCTTCAAATTCTTCTTCCGCGTCCGAAACCGGATCGCGCGGAAGCAGCATTTTCGATTTTATCTCGATAAGAGTCGCCGCCATCACGATAAAATCAGCCGCGAGCGACACGTCCATACTTTTCATCAGGCGAATATATTTCAAATATTCATCCGTAATACGCGCAATCGGAATGTCAAAAATATTTGCTTGCTCTTGTTTAATGAGAAAAAGAAGCAGATCGAGCGGACCGGCAAATTCGCCGAGTTCGAGGTTGATCTGATCGCGCGATCGGCGCACAATATGCGGCTGATCGCTCTCGAAATCAAAACTTAATTGTTCGGGTTGTGTGTGTTCCATTAAAATCTAAACAAGAAATTATTTGAGCATATATGCAACGGCATCAAAAATAAATGATAGAAAACTTAGAAATATCAGAACAACGAAAACTCCAAAAATTGCGAGAATCGCATCTTTTATGACGCTTGCAGAATGATTGACTTTCCAAAGTGAATCGGGATTCTTTTTTGCCGTGTAAATCCAAAATAATCCGAAAATCAACGCGAAAAAAACGAAGATAATTAAAACAATTATTAAAAATATAATGCTTACAATACCTTCGCCAAATTAAGCAGAAGAAATAGAAATGTTGTGCCGATGAATGCTGCCTATTCGTCCGATGGCTGCTTTGACCTTTTCTATTAAAATTATCTCTGCTTTTGGCTGAACCATTTTTATTGTTTCAAGCGCG